>JAIXRW010000020.1 GCA_027484985.1 Rhodobacter sp.
AGCAAGCCGTATGACGCTGCCCACGGACAGGTGGCCGAGTGGTCGAAGGCGCACGCCTGGAAAGTGTGTAGGCGGGGAACCGTCTCGAGGGTTCGAATCCCTCTCTGTCCGCCACTTGCCCTCGCGAAAGCGTTCTCTCGATCCAGCTGCGGCCGGATTTTTCCGTTGTTTTCGGGGCTTATGCGGCAGGGGCTGTTAACCGGCCCATACCGCCGAAGGCGCACACCCGTTCTCTTCGGGCCCATATTCTCCGGACCTGTTAACCGATGGCTTTCCGGTGAACAGTCTTATGATATTGAAAAGCATGACTAATTTATTTGCACCCCGTGGGGCAGGTTCTCGGTTCCTTCCCCTTCTCGGTCGGGTCTGGCATCGAACACGTGAAGGATCCATGCCCACTTGACCTATGATTGTCGATCGATGGTCAGATTAGCCCCACGATCCGGTTAGTTGCGACGGTGCCCAAGCGGAATAGCGTCTGCCGCTGGGCCGAGGCCAGCCGCCATGAACGGGCGAGGTCTGACTCCCAAGGGGTCACGATGAGCTCAAACGAGCCATCGGTCAGGCGGCGGAACATAACGGCTGTGTCGGCATACTCAAATCCTCCCTGCGCGGACGTGGGCAGATTCATCCGCTCCATCTTGTTGTTGCCGTGCCACGTCAATCGTCTGTCGGCCCATACGCGCGCGCCGCTGCGAAGGACGGGCTCACCAATCGTGAGATTATGCGGATAGTCGTACTGGTCGAACACAAAGCCGAAGAACCGATGGCCCCCGCGCGGCAGTTCCAGTTGGTTGCTCGATCCGCCCTGAAGGGCCTCACCGTGGACCCACATGGCCGCGTAATCAGCCGGGTTGATGGCTCCATTCGCGATTGCGACCCTGAACAGGGGTAGCGCGGCAGCGGCGACGGGTGCCGGCGCTGCTACAGGCTGCGCCTCCTGCTCGATCTCGGGCGGCGGCGGCTGGGCCTGGCGCAGAGCGGTATAGGCTGCAAGCAAGTCGTCGGTTAGAGCTGTCGTTCCAAAACGCGCCTTGTCAAAGGCAGCATCGGCATCGGCACGTGGAATGCTCAGCTGCACCCATGCCACCTCTGTGTTCACGCTAAAGCCACGGGTCGTAAGGTTCGCCGAGCCGACCAGCGTGCTGCATGTCTGGGCATTGCGGCCAAAGACATAAAGCTTGGGGTGAAAGGCACGCTGCGGCATAAGCGAACCCTGTGCCAGTCGCTGCGCGCCGGAGACGAAAACCCTAGCGTTCGCTAGCGCGTGCCAATGCTGCAACGCCTGTGGTTCGGTAAGGCCGAAATCGAAGGATGTAACAAGTGTCTTGGGCATCGCCTCGAACGCGGCAGGACCCACAGCGTTCTCGACGGCGGACAGCAGTATGCTTGCGCCGCCGAGCGTGACGTAAGCCGAGGCCACGCGGATTTCGACCGCCCCCGCCGTTACCATATCAACGAGAGCGTTGCGCAGGGTCGCCGGTTCCGCAGCGTTCTGGACGATCAGCACTTCGGTGCCTCCTCCCCGCTGCCGCTCCCACTGGTCGAAGCTATGGATGTTCCGGCCAGAGCAGACCGGGCCAGCGTTTCAAGCTGCACCAGGAGCGGCGATCCTTCGAGCAGCGCGCGCAATTTGCGGCGGCGCGCTGTCAGCGCTTTGGCAGGGTCGGCCAGATAGGGGTCGGTCGTGCAGTGGCCCTCGGCAAGTACGGCAATGTCCTTCGCGAGGGCCCCGATCTTCCGGTGGTCACCGTTGCTGGCATCGTATGCGGGCATCATCCTGTAGGGCAGCGTGTGGAGATGCCGTTCGCCGAAATCTCCCTTGGGGTTGAACGCGAGGGTGGCGTTGGTGAGCGCCACGCTGTTGAGCATGCCGACCTGGTACCAGGCCTCGTCTGCGTCGGCCACGACCTTCCAGTAAAGGGTCTGATCGACGACAAGATCCTGGGCCTGCGCAACCGGAAGACACGCCGCGCAGATTATCTTTCCGCCAGCCCCGGCCAGAATGAGATGCCCGGCTGCCCCAAACACCTGTTTGGACAGCTTGCCCCGTTCGTCGATGCGCTGCTGGAGCGTTTTTCCTTTCCCGACCGTTTTGAGCTTCTGGTTGATCGCGGCGAAGCGCCGCGCGGTCTGGGTAAATCCCAAGCGGCGGATTCCAGTCTCGTCAAGAATGCTCCATGTCCCGTCGGCCGCGCGCAGCACCGGCAAAGCCATGGGCGCGCGGTGGGCACCGAGAACGAATGGAAGCAGGTTTTCCGACTGCGCCATGCGATAGATAAAGCGCGGGGCGACATGACCGGGAAATCGCTCGGCCGCCATCTCCTTGGCAGATTTGATCGTAAACCCCCAAGCGGAAGCGCGGGTCGGCGTATCGACACGGTATTCCGGCCCAGCATTCTGGACGATGTCCACGCATACCGCCGTGCGAGGCATTAGATCGGCCCCCTGCTGCGGCAGGTCTGCCCCGCCGCTGGCCACGGCCGCGCCGCCTCCCTTTTCGAGCACCCAGGCGCTGCGCGCCGACCCGATGGTGCGAACTGAAAAGCCTGCGGCATCCAGCCCCGCATCGGTCGCGACGAAGCCGGCGAACGCGTTCTGCGGAAGCCCGGTCGTGTCCGCTCGCTTGTGTCCGACCAGTGCCGCGCCGGGATACTTGAAGGTGCCGGGCGCTACCTGCCAGACTTCGGCGATGTCGAATGGCACGGGACGGTCGCTTGCCAGGAAGTCATGCCGCCGCAGCCGCTCGTGATGGTTTCCGTTCAGCACAGTGCCAGGCACGAGACAGGCGACGCAGGCATCCGGCCCGAGATAGCGGTCGATTGCGTGAAGCAGGTGCATCGTCCCAAGCTCAAGATGAAGGAAGGACTGTCCCGCCGGCTGGATGCCGTAGAGTTTCGCCCTGCCTTTCAGAAGGTCCCGATAGGGATTGTCGGCCAATCCGCTCATGGCGAGCCACGGCGGATTAGACACAAGCCCGTTGAAGTGGCCGGTCAGGAGTCCCGGCCTGTATGTATTGCGCAGGATGAACGCCCAAATGCCGTTGCGCCCGGCGACCGCCAGTTCAGCCATGCGATGCGCCAGCGGGAAAAGCGCGTCTGAAAGCTGCTTGTAAAGCTCCGGCGGCAATGTGATCCCGAACGCCTCGATCGTGCCATCGAGAAAGCTGTCCGCGTCGGCCTTGCTAAAGCCCGCGACGGTCCCGCGCCGCTGCGCGTCGCGCGCTTCGTCGTAAGCCCAGTCCACGATCCGGTCGAAAAACTCCCGGTAGGCGGGCTGCACGAGCGCCGTCGGCAGTTGGATGGTCGCGCCGTCGAGGGAAACCGGAATGGTGTCGCTTTCGCCGACCAAGGGAACTGACGCGGAGACCGGCGTGACGGCGAACAGCGAGTCCGCGTGATAGACCGGGATGACGATTGGTTTCGTCGCCGCCTTGATCTCGGCCGACAGGCTCACGACCCATGTCGCCTTCGCGAGGCTGACGGCCAGTGGGTCGATATCAAAGCCGGTCGCAACGTCTGCGAGCTGTTCGATCGCGGTAAAGCCGAACCGGTCCCGCGTCGCCTTTATGATTTCCGCGATCATCGTGCCGGACCCGCAGCACATATCGACGATCCGAGGGCTTTCCCCTGTCGGGAGGCCGTCGATGCAACGGTCGGCAAGCAGGCGTGCGAGCCAGTGCGGGGTCCATTCCTGCCCGAGCAGCTTGCGCTGGCTACGCCGGGCCAGCTGCGCCATGAGGCGGCCGAACAGATCCTCTTCAGGATACCACCCGAAATCGTAAGCATAGAGATCGCGCTGGAGATCGCGGGCCACCGCGACGAGCCGGTCGATGTAGGACGGGCCGAGAAGCCACCCGAAATAGTCCTGCTCGACCACATTCTCCAGCTGGAAATTGTTGCGGAAGAATGCGCCGTTTAGCACCGCCTTCAGTTCTTCGTCCGTGCTGAGCAGCGCCTTGGCCGTCAGCACGTTTGCGCTCAGCAGCCGCGCGAGCAGCGTCACATAGGCTTCATCGACATACGCGGCGGTCCGGAAGGTTCCCGCCGGCCCCTCCAGGTGATCGACGAAGCGAGACCAGAGGTCGGTCGCTAGGCTCGCCGACGGATTGGCCGCGCGCCCCTCGTTCACCAACAGCGACAAAGGCCCCACGCTGCTCTTATGCGCGGCCGAGTCCATGCCAAGATCGGAAGCGAGGAACTCCGCGCGCAGGGGCCGGGACTGCTCGCGCGCCAGATGCTTCCTGATGAAAGCACCGAGCTGTTCGGCGGACAAGACGCTGTCATCGGCCAGCGTCAGTTCTTCAATAACGACGAGCGTGATATCGGCAGCGGTGCAGGCGGACGGATCGACACCCGGTGCAAGCACGGCATCGTAGGCGCACCATTCGACTGTGTCGGACAGCACGCCCCGGACCGTGGAAATCGGCATGCCTGCGCGGACTAGTCCCGCCGCCTGCTCCTGCACCTGCGCGTAGCCGGTGTCGCGCTTGGCCGTGTTGCGCAGGTCAGATTCGTATTCGATCGTGGTCGATCCCACAAGATTGTCTATGAACCGGGACGCGGCCTTGCCCGATCTCGTGCCGACCTTGGTGTGCGCCTCGGTCCCTTCGGTGTAGTTGTTGATCCAGGTTTCATGCGCGCTGTCGGGGAACATGAGCCGTAACCGCCCCTGGAACTCGCTGCGCAGGACCGCCTCAACGCGACCCGCGTCCCGCAGCATGCGGCAGCGACCGATGGTTTCGCGAATGCGGGCAAGGTCAGCTGTCATGGACGGTCCTTTGTCGGGCGGCGCACGCGGCCTTGAGCCGGGAGTCGATATGACGCGCCGCCTCTTCGAGGTCGCGTCCATCGATGCCGGGCAACGCAGCCGCCAGAATGAACATGTTGATCTGTTGCTGGGCCGACGGCACTGCCGCGGCCAGTTGCTCTCCGAGCGTGGCGAGTCTTTCGCAGTCCCGGTCGGACAATGGCGGAATCGGCACCTGACGGATGTGCGTCGCTTCGAGTTTGAGCGCGCCGCCGCCAAGCGGCGTGCCGACGGATTCCATCGCTGCCCGGCACCAGCTACTGTGGAACAGGGCGTAGAGCGCGTGAACTGTCCATCGCCTCTCTTCCGCCCACAGGGTTGAAAAATTGGCATCGATCAGGATGGGCGGCTGGGTATTGAGCGCAACGGCAGGTGTCCCGTGATTGATCCGCGGCGTGAAGATCACGGGCAGGTGGCGCGCGGTGAAGGCTGGCAACATGTACCAGAAGCGCGGAACGTCGCGGCCATTGGCCGGCCGGCGGACATTGGTGCGTACGGCCGATAGGTCGGGAATGAACCGCGCCGGCTCTTTGGGGTCCGGCGCATACCGGGCGGCGAGCCGCACGAACGATGCCAGTTCGGGCGGCATGACGCGCGGCACTGACACACCTTGCCTGCGGTAAGCCTCCGCAGCTTCAGTGACGGCCGGCTGGTCTTCCGGCAGGACCCAGTCCGACAGATCGAGCACGCGCGTTACCGGAAGGTAGCCGCTCGCAAAGGCCTCCATATCCGCCTGGCGATGGAGAACGGGCCGCAGCGCCGCCGCCGGAACACGGAGACGCATGTTCTGAAAGCTCTGCGACGCTTCGACTGTGACGGTTTCGTTCTCATCCTCACCGGCAAGCGTCACATAGAAAAACCGGTTGCAACCCGAACGCAGGCCCTGGCTCACCCGGATGCCCGCCCGTTCAAGCGTCTGGAGACGAGCCGGCGCCGCGCCAGGCGGCAGCATGTCGCGCAATCCTTCCGGCATCGCCGCCGGCCGTGCCTCCGCGACTGAAAAGAGCGGCAGCGCGTCGCGCTGGCTTTCGGCGTTCTGAAACCAGCTCTTGCGTCCAAGGCGCTGCTCCAGTGTTCGCCATTCCTCATTCAGCGCAAACTGACGGCTCTCGATGCCCGGAACCTCCCGGTTCGCCGCGGTCGCCCACGTTGCGAAATCCCGCTCTGGTTCCGGCCCGGGGAAGGCGCTCCCTACAAGGGACTCTCCGCCCGCCGCCGCCGGCGTCACTTGCAGCCAGTGTGCGGCAGGCAAGGACGACCGAGCAGACACGGGCGCTTGCGCCTCGTCCCATGAGAGCCGCCGCGCGATCACAAGATGCGTTCGCACCAGCGCGTCCGAAAACCAGCCGGGCTGCGTATCGGCGATGATGTATTCAAGGCGAAACGCCCGCAGCATCACGTAGCGCACGACATCAGCGTAGTCGCGCGAGCGCCAAGTAGCCGGAACGACTAGGGCTAGGCGGCCGCCCGGACGCGTCAGCAGGGCGGACAGGAGCCAGGCCGGCACCGAAAGATCGGCAAGGCCCGAGTATCCTTCGACCAGCGACTGCCAGAGCGCGCGTTCGCCGCCGGTCACGCGCGCGTTCACAATCGCGGACAGGCCCCGGCGCACGTCTCCGACACCGGCACCGTTCCCGTTTTGCGACTGGTATCTCACATACGGGGGATTGGTAATGACTAGATCGTAGCCGGGCGCATCCATCGCAGCGACGATTGCTGGATCAAAGGCGCTGCCCGTGACAATGCGGGCAGCGGCGACGGCACCGTCCGCCTGCAACGCCGCGGTCCTACGGCCGCAGAAGGCGGACGTCTCAGGGTCGAGCTCGATGCCGTCCAGCCGGCCGAGCCGGGCGTCTCGCGCCCGCGCCGTCAATGCGGCCGCGTCGAGAAGGTCGCCGTGACCGGCCATTGGATCGATCACGGCGCGCGCATCGGGGTCGAGCGCGATGTGCGCTAGCAGTGTCCCTAGCGGCAATCCGGTGAAGAACTGCCCCAGGCGCTTCCGCTGGGCGGGCGGCAGGCCTTCCTCAAAGGAGCGCGCCGAGGACCTGATCGTGCTGACCGCGTCAGTCGCCGGCACTGCATAAGACTCCCGGCAGCGTCTGTTCTGCATACCAGCGATAGAAGACATCAGCGTCGAGCGGGACTTGCTGATGATGGCTGAGGAAATGCGTTACAAGGCGGGAATACAGCCTCTGCGCGGTCACTTCGGCCGGATCATGCGCGGCGGTCGCCGCGCGGTGAAGGGCCGTCGCGACGGTCCATACACAGTCGTCCGCCCCTGCCTTGCTTTCGATCTTGGCCTCGGCCTTGCGGCGCGGCCCCAACAGGAGCACGGGGTCGCCGCGCACGGCCCCTTCAGTCGTGACCTGCTTGAAGCTGCCCTGCTTCTTGTCGAGAACCCCCGCATATTCCACATCGAAGCCGGCATCCTGATAGGCGCGCTGCAACGCGTTCCAGACTTCGGCGGACGCGGAATGAAACACCATCGTGGCTTTGCCGGACGGTTTCAAAATGCGGCGGGCCTCGCTGAATGACCGGGTCAGCAATTCCCTATACTCGTCGATGGACTTGCCCTGGTCCGGGCTCACGATAGCTTCGTCCGTGCGGTCGGTAAACGTCTTGAGCCAAGCCTCGTTTATGAAACTGAGTTCGGCATAGGGTATGTTGGCCCCGAAGGGCGGGTCCGTGAACACATAGTCGATGCTCTCGGATGGCAGCGCGACATTGCAACTGGAACCGTGGACAACCTCGACCTTTCCACTGCCGCCGTGAATTGTCTCGAACGCCTGTGCAATCGTTGTCAGCTTGCGCCGCAATCCTGCAAAAAAGTTCTTCTCGACCGGCAGGCCGCTGACATACAGCACGCCTGGCTGGGCGCTGGTGACGACCAGGTCCTTCTGACCGGACTTCGCCACGACGCGCGTCATGATCGTGCCGTGCGCCGCGTTGTAGCTCAGCAGCCAGAAGCGAAGCCCCTCGCGGAGCGCGCCGCGATAGGAGTCCACACGCTCCCACATCCGGGCGAACACGATGAGATTGCGCCGGGTGTAGAAATGATGAACGTGCGTAATGCCCTGATGGTAGCCCTTCCGGTAGAGGTCGCCCCAAGGGATCAGCGCCTTCGGCACGCATGATGGGATCGGCTCGGCCTCGATCTTCTTGATAAGCGTCAGGTCGGCGGCTGTGGCCGGACGCGACCAGCGTTTTTTTCCGGTCGAACCATAGACGCGGGCCATCACCCGCCCGCGCAGGGCGCGCTGTTCGCCCAATACGTCGTCACGCTCCTGCACCGTCACCCGCGGCACACCGTCCAGCGGCTCTTCATGGCGGCATTCCGGGCAGGAGAAGGTGGAGGAAATCTCCGCCGGATCGAGCGCGACGCACGCATCCCACAGGGTGACGACGCCCCGACAAGCAGGGCATCGCAGCTTGTCGCTCCAGATCAGATGACGAAGGGAGCCTTTCGCGCCGGATGGGTCGCGCGCCTCGTACATCCAGCCGTCTTCGCTCTCGCCTGCGGCCAATACATCTTCGGCCGCCTTCCTGAACGCGGCGGGATCAGGCGGATTGGTCAGGGTCCGGCCGACAAAAGAGCCGAGCGCGCCCAGCTCATAGAGAACGGCGTTGCGGGCACCCCATTGCACGTTAAGGTCGAGGCGGGCCGCTTCAGCGCGCAGTTCCGCCGTCGGCCGCTCGCACAGCAACGCGGCAAGGCCGGTCGTCCCGCTACCCCCGAACCCATCAAACACGGTGTCGCCGGGTTTGGTGTGGGCGGCGATATACAGAGCGATTGCTTCTGGCGATATCTTTGTTGGATATGGAAAGGCGCCGTAGAGGGCGCCAGTCCTCTTCGCAGCTAATGGCCGCCTGTATAGCGCGTTTAGAGCGGCCTCCGACATCGAATGGTCCGGTTTGGATAGCTCGGGCTGAATTTGAAGCATGTGGTAACTGTCCCCTGAATTCTTCTTTTTTGTTATGTCAACTGCGACGAGGTTGGTTTTTTTCGGACGAAGGACTCTGTGCTGCCCGCACCGGCTGCCGATGCCGGCGCAGATACTCATCTATCGCGCGCCTTACCACCCACGAGACCGACACATCATCCTTGTTGGCCAGCATGTTCAGGGCGTCGAAGTCTCCGGACGTGACGCTCACGGTGACCCGGGGACCGAGTTTCTTAGGTCGGTGGTTCATGGCGCCCTCCGTGTGTTCCACTAATGTTCACCCTAGCGATTCGAAACGTGATTGCAACATAGTGCATCACTTTGACTCATCATTCTTCAGATTCTAGCTGCACGCGGTGGCAGCAGGCAACGGAGGGCTACCGCGCTCTGGAGCCTCTCGATTTCGACACAACCAACTCATCTGCTCTTGCCACTGAGCCGGGGCAGGCTCTCGCAGCGTCTCTAGAGTGAGGCATGCGCGCTGACGCCCGTCCAGGATCGCTTCGACGATGTCCGGCGCGAGCAGCGTGAGCCGGAGGACGCGGGTCATGTAGGAGGGCGCGATGCCCTCGCGCTCGGCCAGCTCTGCGATCGTTGCGAACTCGCCGGACTCCAGCATGCGCTTCCAGCGGAAGGCACGCGCCAGCGCCTTGACCAGCGTGTTGTCGGTTCGGCGCAACAGTGTGGCGCCTTCCGGCAGCACCATCTCCTTCCGCCCGCCCCGCTTCACGATGCGGAACGGGACGTGGAGCGTCACAGTCTCCGGGATCGGAACCCCGCGGGTCATGCGGCGGCCTCAATATCGCCGGCCAGCATCTCGCGCGCGAGGCCCCCGAGGCCGTCGACGCGCAGGCGCACGTTGAGCCCGTCCATGCCGATGTCCACACGCTCGACCAGCAGCGCCACGATGCGTGCCTGCTCGTCGGGGAACAGTTCGTCCCACAGCGGATTGAGCTGTTGCAGAGCCGCGCGGGCGTCGGATTCGGAGATGCCGTCGGCGTGGACGCGCGCCGCCTTCCAAGTCCCGACCACGATCTCGGGCTGGCGGAACACGGCGCGCAACTGGTCGATCACGGCGGCCTCGATCTCGCCCGCGGGAACGCGGCTGATCGGACACGACCCCGCACCGTGCTTCAGCACCGTCTGGCTGACATAGTAGCGGTAAAGCCGGTCGTCCTTGCGCGTATGGGTCGGCGAGAACGCGGCGCCATCGGGACCGAACAGCAGCCCCTTCAGCAGCGCGGGTGTGTCGGCGCGGGTGCGCGCGGCGCGTTTGCGCGGGCTCTCCTGCAGGATGGCGTGGACCCGGTCCCATGTCTCACGCTCGATGATCGCTTCGTGCTCGCCGGGATAGCTGTCGCCCTTGTGGACAGCCTCGCCGATGTAGGCGCGGTTGCTAAGCATTCGGTAGATGTATTTCTTGTCAATCCGGTTGCCGCGCGGCGTGCCGAGACCCCGCGCGAAGACCTCTTTGGCCAGCACCGTGCAGGAGCCGATCTCGATGAAGCGGGCGAAGATCCAGCGCACATGCGCGGCGGCGGTCTCGTCAACCAGCAGCTTCCGGTTTTCCACCCGGTAGCCGAAGGGCGGCACCCCACCCATCCACATACCCTTCTTGCGGCTGGCGGCGACCTTATCGCGGATGCGTTCGGCGGTCACCTCGCGCTCGAACTGGGCGAAGCTGAGCAGGATGTTCAGCGTCAGCCGCCCCATGGACGTGGTGGTGTTGAACGACTGCGTCACCGAGACGAAGGTCACGCCATTCCGGTCGAACACCTCTACCAGCCTGGCGAAGTCGGCGAGCGAGCGGCTGAGGCGGTCGATCTTGTAGACCACCACCACGTCGACCAGCCCGTCCTCGATGTCCTCCAGCAGCCGCTTCAGGCCCGGGCGTTCTAGTGTGCCGCCGGAGATGCCGCCGTCATCATACTGGTCGCGCACCAGCACCCAGCCCTCGGACCGCTGGCTGGCGATGAATGCCTCGCACGCCTCGCGCTGGGCGTGCAGGCTGTTGAACTCCTGCTCCAGCCCTTCCTCGGAGGACTTCCGGGTGTAGACCGCGCAGCGGAGCTTGCGGACGACCTTTGATTTTTCCGGGGGCTTCGTCATGACCGCCCCCTGTGGTTCTTGAGGCCGAAGAACACCCAGCCGTTCCAGCGAGTGCCGGTGATGGCGCGGGCGATCGCGGACAGCGACTTGTAGGGCCGTCCCTGCCATTCGAAGCCGTCGGCGGTGACGGTGACGATCTGCTCGACACCCTGCCATTCGCGCAGCAGCCGCGTGCCGGTGATCGGGCGGTCGAGGTCGGCGCGGATGCCGCGCTTCTTCTTGTCGCCGCCGTCCAGTTCCTCGCCCAGCCGTTCCAGCCGCCGGATGGTCTCCGGTTTCAGCCCGCCATAGGCGAGTTCCTGGATGCGGTAGGCCATACGGGATTCCAGGTAGCGGCGATTGAAGGGCGGCGGCTCGCTGTCGAACAACTCGCGCCACTGCTTTTTCAGGTCGGACGTCGGGGTGGTCTTCAGCGCGGCCAGGCGCGCGGGGATGGGGTCATGCGTCGTCATGCGGTCTCCGTTGGGTTCGGGGTTGCATGACGGCATCGGTCGGCCGGATAGTGTAGGCGAATTTCTCCAGTTTCGTCAGGAGGTTCACCCCGCTCGCGCTGCAGCAGCCTCACCAGCCCGAGAGCGAGCGAGGCGCACAGTTCGGTGCGGCGCTCGGCAGCGGTCATCTGGTCGGGTGGCAGGGGATTGGGGCGTTTCATGCTGGCAAGTCCAGGTTGGCTTGCCCTGCCTCTACTCACGCCCCCGTCAATACGTCCCAGCGTGTATGTGTGTACTGTATGCGCCGCTGGACTCGACTCATGGTTGATCCATGGTTTAGAACATAATCAGAACAAAGCGGCCGTTTGTGAGGTGTTCCCGTGGGTTCCGATCTCAAGAAGTTTGTAAATGCGAAGTTCCTCAAGACCGTCGATCCTGCGCTCATGCGGACATTGTTCGTTCGGCACTTTGGCGAAGATGGGCTCCCTCTGTCGTTCGAAGGCGATGCAGCGACCATTCGCGAAGCTTTGATCGCGTATTTCAAAGGCATCATTACGGGTTGGAACGCTGGAATGGTCGCCGATCTGCATCGCGTTGCCGAGCTTGGTACAGGCGAGGGCATGCAGCTTATCTTGAACGAGGCCCGTCGCCGCGGTGTCGTTCTCTATCCGGATCCCGACTCCGATGACGCCGATGCCGCGCCCGTCCGGCACGATCCCAAACACGTCGCGCTGCACGCCTATCTGGTGCATCACCGCGTTTTCGAGGCAGCAGCCGACTTCCACGCCCTTCGGGCACCTACATCGCCTGCGGAGTTCCGCGGCCCAGAGCGAGACGTGGGTGCAGACCTGACCGAAGAAATGACCGAGGCTTTCAAGGCCGCGGTGATCAATCTGTTTTCGCAGGACCTGCAGGGTCAGTATTGCCGCCTTGGGCCTTATGAAGAAGACGGCGAAATCAACCTGGTGATCAGCCACGGCGCGCAAGTAACCACAACGCCGGTGATCACCGGGGATCGCGAAGAGATTATCACCCTTCGCGCAGTCAAATATGCAGTGCTGCGCTACTCCCCAATGGAAGGACGCCTGTTCGTTGGCGGCGTGGTCAAGGCGCAGCAAGGCGAGATCGCCGAGCTTTTCGCTCGGCATATCCTGAGGCGGCCAGGCTTCTTCTCGGGGCGGGACGCGCGCGATCTCTATACGCTTGACCCGATCAGCGATGCCGGGCCCGATTTCGCGTTCCAGCATCGCTTTGACGAGACCATCAAGGAGGTCCGGATCGTTGCCGCCGCCGCTGACCTATTCGAGCGGGATGAAGAGGATCAGCGTTGGCGTCATGTGCGGAGCTGGGAATCGAAGGACGCATCCGGCGGCGCGCTAACGCATTTCCGGGGCAGCGAGGTGCGCTTCGGCCGGGGCTGGCGGTTGGGCGAGATCACCTTCCGGGTCGCATTCGAAACCGGCGCCAAGCGCCCGGCACAGGTCACGGTGCGGCTGAAGCCGCCGGGGACGCTCGCCTTCCGCCGGACGCGGTTCGAAAAGGCGATCCACACGCTGGTACAGCGCAATGGGCTCGAGAAAGACCGCGATGCTGGCATGGTTGTGGACGCGGCTGAGTGAGGGCGGCGCCCGGGTCTCGATCTCGGGCCGGGCGCTTAGCCGCTTTCCTGCTAACGATATCGAGCGCCTCCTGCGAGCGCAGGTGCTGATCGAGGAACGAAGGGCTGATACTTGGTCGGTCTGCACGGAGTGCGATTGCGGGCTTGACGTCCGCCCCGTCGAGCAGTTCGACGACGTGTTCCGAGCCTGCTGCCCGCACGATCCGGCCGAAGATGTGATCCTGCAGAAAGACGATCTGCGTCGTTTTTCGGTCAACGTCGACCGGCTCGTGGCGAGGATTGCAGCCAGCAGGAATCTCGGCGGCACAGTCGCCTGCATTGCGGACAGCGTCTGGCTGTTGGGGGAAACCCCGTCCGGGCATGCCGTGGTCCTGTCATTCGATGCCGACAATCTGGTTTCGCCGGGCGCGGTGATGGCGATCAGGGCGGCCGTGGGGCCGAAACCGATCATGGCAATCGTCCACGACCTTTCCCCGACAATCGCTGTCAGGTTGAGGGAGGTCGGGGTCGAGCCCCACGAAATTGCGGCGGTTTTCAAGGCGGGGTCGGATGGCGTGGAACGCCTCGTCATCAATCCGCCATCTTCAGTGCCGCGCCTTGTCGTGAAGCTTTCGGCGCAGTGGGTCACTCTCGACGGGCGTCGGCTCGACCTGCCGACACAGATGTTCGCGCTGTTTCGTCTGCTGATCGAGCAATCCGCCAAGCGTGATCCTGTCCTGAAGAATCAGGAGATCGAGACGCAGACCGGCCGGCCGCCCAACCAGATCATTCGGGACCTTCGGAAGGCGTTGGTCAGTTGTGGGCTGACCAGCGACCAAGCAAAGGCGTTGGTCGCGACGGTGCATGCGCGCGGCTATCGGCTCGGCCTCGACCCTGCCGAAGTGGTCATCGAGCCCTGAGGCCGTCACACACAATCCGCACATAACAAACACACGGCAATCACACCGGCAGCAGCGGTCTGAGCGGCACATTCGGAACAACAGCAACATGTTCCGAGGTGCTCCCGAATGTTTCCGCCGATTTCCCCCGCCGACCTTGCCACACTGATCGACGAAGCGGCCATTGCCGCGCGCCGCCTGCATCGCAAGCTGGTGCTGCCCGCCGCCGATATCGACGATCTCCGCCAGGACCTGCTGGTCGACCTGATCTGCCGGTTGCCGGGTTTTGACGCCCGCCGTGGTAGCATCGGCGCTTTCGCCAACATCGTCTTGCGCAACCAGTCCTCGCGCATCGCCATCCGTCATCACCGCCAGCGCCGCGCACAGGGTGGCACCGTGATTTCGCTGGACGCTCCCATCTCCGGCGGCACCGAGCCGCTGGGTTGCATGCTGGCGGAGGCGGACGGTCTGGCCGCCTGGCATGGTCAGGACCGCTCCGCCGTGGATGATGCCGAGACCCATCACGATCTCGCCCGGGCGCTGGGCGACCTGCCTGACGAACTGCGCGGCCTCTGCGCGGCGCTCGGCACCTGCGCCGTTCCCGAGATCGTCACCCGCACCGGCATTTCCCGCACCGCCCTCTACCGCCACATCGCCCGCCTGCGGCTCGACCTCGCCATGCGCGGGTTCGGGGCGGAGTGGGACGGTTCCAAGGCGGCGTGAGTAGAGGACCGACATGGAGATGTTCGTCATGCACCCCACTGCCTTCACCCCGGCCAAGCCACGGCCGCTCACCGACATCGAGTTCTGCGCCTGGATCGGTCAGGCCATGCCGGGCGAACGCCTCGAGTATCATCGCGGGTTCCTCGGCATCGATGCCACGGCGGTGATCTCGACCCTTCCGGAACCGGATCGCCGCAGGCTCGGGGCGCTGGCCAGTGCCGCCCACCGCGCCTTCGAGGCTGCGCTGGTGCATCTGGTGCAGGTCCGGGTCGGCCCCGACCGCTTTGCCTATCTGGCCATCGCGCGGACCAAACCGCGCCATGCGCCGATCCCGCTTTCCCAACTCATCGCGACAGAGGAGGCCGCCTGATGCGCGCCGTGCTTGCCTGGATCGGGGATTGGCTCCCGCCGTCCCTCTACTTCGCCATCGCCGGAAAACCGGCCGAGACCGCGACAACGGAGCCGCTGCCCGCCCGGCTGCCGAACCTGATGACCCGGTTGCGCCGTGCCTTCCACAGCCTGGACGACCTGCCGGATGCGATCCCCGCGCCCTGGCGCGAGGGGAACGAGACCGAGCCGCTGCTGATCGAGTTGGCGACCATCGACGACATCGCCTTCGCCGTCGTGGCGGCGAATGCCGACGTGTCGGCCGCGATCCGCCGCTCCTCGGCGCTCGAACGGCTCCACCGCCTGGCGCGCGAGGCCGGGGCTCTCGGCACGGACCGCGCTGTTGACGCAGCCCTGAAGCGGGAGGGGCGCTGATGGCCATGCCGTTCCCCAGCACCGATGCGCCGACCGAGGGGCGCGACGGTAACATGCCGACGTTCGATGACCTCGACCGGCTGTCCATCGGCGAGATCGCCGACATGCCGCCTGACCTGCTGTTTGCGCTGCAGGAAGCAGAAGCGGCCGAGACAGCCCGGGTCAAGCGTCTGAAGGACCGTTTCGAGGCGGCACTGGCGCAGCGCTATAGCGCCGCGACCGAGGCCGAGCGGTCTGCACAAGGCAAGACCTCCGGCACCGTCCGGATCGAGGATGCGGGCGTGGTGGTGATCGCCGACCTGCCGAAGAAGGTCACATGGGATCAGGACCGGCTGGCCGCGATGGCGACCCGGATCCGCGAGGCGGGCGAGGACCCCACGCAGTACCTCGAGATTGCCTATCGCGTGCCGGAACGGCGCTTCGGAGCCTGGCCCGACGCCATGCGCGAGGGCTTCGCCGCCGCCCGGTCCGAGACCACCGGCAAACCTGTGTTCCGGCTCGAGGCTCGAGACCGGTGACGCGCGGCGGCGGGACGCCCGAGCGGCAACGCCGGGCAGGTTCCCCTTCGGCACCCGGTCACCCCCGCCGCCGCGCCCTTTCAATCCTTCGGAGAACCCCATGGCCTTCCGCATCATCACCGCCGACGAACGCCTCTCGGCCGCCGAGAACAAGACCTCGCTCGCCATTTTCGGACCGCCGGGCGTGGGCAAGACCACGCTTCTGAAATCCCTGCCCGCCGAGGAAACCGTCTGCCTCGACCTCGAGGCCGGGATGAAGTCGGTGCAGGACTGGCGCGGGGCGTCGATCCCGGTGCGCAGTTTCACCGACTTCCGTGACCTTGCCGTCCTGATCGGTGGGCCGGACCCGGCGCAACATCCGCAGTCCTGGTACGGGACCGAACGGCACGCTTGGCTGCAGGCCCAGCACCGCGACAGCGGCATCGAGGCCTTCCTTGCCGCGCGCCGCATCGTCTTCGTCGACTCGATCACCGATCTGACGCGGCAGACGATGGCCTATGCCCGCCAGCAGCCCGAGGCCTTCTCGGACCGGACCGGCAAGCCGGATGTCCGCGGCGCCTATGGTCTTCTTGGACGTGAGGTCATCCAGGCGCTGAAACACCTCCAGCATGCGCGCGGCAAGACCGTGATCTTCGTCGGCGTGCTGGAAAAGGTGACCGACGACTTCGGCACCGTCACCTGGCAACCGCAGATGGAAGGCAGCAAGGCCGGGCGGGAGTTGCCGGGCATCGTGGACCAGGTCGTCTCGATGCACCTCTTCGCCCGCGATGCCGAGGGTGGCTGGATGCTGGACGAGACCGCCACCGACCGCCGCCTTGTCTGCAAGTCCGGCAACCCCTGGGGCCTTCCCGCCAAGGACCGTTCCGGCCGTCTCGACCTGACCGAACCGCCCGACCTCGGCGCGCTCCTCGCCCGGATCGACGGCCGCGCGCCCCATCAATCCGCTTTCGCCTCCTGATCCCTGAAAGGACATGACCATGAGCTACGATCTGAACGACGCCCAGCCGCAGATGGCCCCCATCGGCGAACTGATCCCCGACGGGACCTTCGCAAAGCTGCGCCTGACCATCCGCCCCGGCGGCGTAAACGGCGCGACCCCGGCGGACGCGGGGCTGCTGAAGGCTTCGCAGTCCAGCGATGCCCGGATGCTCGACTGCGAATTCACCGTGATCGACGGCCCGCATGCCCGCCGCAAGTTCTGGCAGAGCTTCACCGTGGCGGGCGGCAAGCTGGACGAGAAGGGCCAGTCCATCGGCTGGAAGATCTCGAAATCCACCTTTCGCGCCATCGTGGACAGCGCCCTTGGCCTTGATCCCAGAGACGAAAGCCCCGCCGCCAAGGCCAAGCGGGTTCTGCCCGGCCTGCGGCATCTCGAGGGCATCGTCTTCGCCGCCCGCATCATGGTGGAGCCCGCCTCCAACCCACAGTACCGCGACCAGAACCGTATCGCCAACGTCGTTCTGCCCGACGAGCCGCACCATGCCGCCATCATGCGCGGCGAAACCGTCCCGCCTGAGCCGGTCAATGCCCCGCCGCGCAAGGCCGCGAGCGTCGCGGCGCCGGGCTGGCAGGCCCCGGCACCGGCATGGGGGGCGACGCAACCGTCGCCTGCAGCGCCGAACTGGGGCGCGACACCGCAGCCCGCCGCGGCACCGGCGCCTGCCTGGGGTACGCAAAACGCCCCGGCCGCTCCGCCCGCACCGCAGGCCCCCGCACCTGCTGCGCCGGGCGCCCCCGCCATGCCCGCCTGGCTCAATGGCTGACGCGCGGCGGAAACGGCGGTCGGGTGGTTCCGCAGGGTCATCCATCGCCGAGCCAGATGGGGCTGGGCCGGGCGACCGGCCCATGACCCCCGACGAATGGCAGGCGCATGTGACGCGCGCCGCTGCGCTGGAGATCGGAACATGGCTCGAGGCCCGAGGAAGACTGCACCAACCCATCGCAAGCCTCACCCTCGGCGACCTCGAGGCCATGGCGGTGAACGCCATCTCGCGCTGGATCGTGATGCAGTCGGAACGGCTTCACCGGCAGGACTGGCCGCAGGACGACCCGATCGCGACGCTCTTGCTCGGGTAGCGCTTTGCGCCGTCTGCGCCCGGGAGGCCCGGGGCTTCGGCTACGTCCACCGGCTCCAGCACGACCGCTTTCCCTATCACCGCTTCTGCTCGCTCCGCTGTCAGGACGTGGGCAGCGCAATCGCTCAAAGGAACAATGGCATGATCGACAAGACTGCCCGCGAGGCACAGGCCATTCGCGATGCCCGGGTGCTGTTCGCCGAAGCGCTGACCGACCTCGGCCTGATGGCGCCCTTCTTCAACCGCTCCGCTGCCGACATCGACCGGCTGATCGAGGCGGCCGTCACCGGCTACGTGGACAGCATGCTGGCGCAGGGTGCGCGCAAGGAGCGGACCGGCACGGCCCATGACGATCCGATTCCGTTCTGAGGGGGCCGCCGTGATCGACCTGAACAATGAGGACGCCCCCTGGGCCGACCTTCTCGCCGCCGCGACGACGAATGCCATCACCGACTTCGAGGTCGAGTTCTGCGAAAGCCTGCGCCAGAAGCTGGAGAAATTCGGCGCGCGTGCCCGGCTGACGGAAGCCCAGCATCACAAGCTGACCTGCATCGCGCAGGCTGGCGGGTTCTGGGAGCGCGATCAATGATCGATCTGAACCACGGCTCTGGCTGCAACTATGGCCAGGCTACGCCGCGTCCGCCGATCGCCGCCGCCGTCTCGTGCGCCATCGATGCCGCCCTGACGGCGCGCAATCGCGCCGAGCGTCCCCGCACCTATGTCAGTTCCTCGGGGCTGGGGCGCGACTGCCTGCGCCAGATCCAGTACGACTTTCTCGCGGTGCCCAAGGATGCGGGCCAGGAGTTCGAACCGCGCATCCTGCGGATCTTCGAGGCTGGCCACCGGGCCGAGGACATCGTCGCCGGCTGGTTCCGGATCGCCGGGTTCGACCTGCGCACCGAACGCCCCGATGGTCGCCAGTTCGGCTTCGAGTCCATGGCGGGTCGGTTCAAGGGCCATATCGATGGCTGCTTCGTTTCGGGCCCCGTCGCGATGGACTATCCCGCGCTTTGGGAGAACAAGGCGCTCGGGGCTTCCAGCTGGAAGGATGTGGTCAAGCGCGGCGTCAGCATCGCGCGGCCTGTCTATGCCGCGCAGATCGCGCTCTATCAGGCCTACATGGACCTGCCCAACCCGGCGCTCTTCACCGCGCTGAACCGCAACACGATGGAATTGCATGCGGAACTGGTCCCGTTCGATGCCCGCCTTGCGCAGGAGATGTCGGATCGCGCCGTCACGGTCGTGCAAGCGTCCGAAGCGGGCGAATGGTTGCCCCGGATGGCCACCGAGCCGACGGCGGTCGTCTGTCGGGGCGGCATGGCCGGTGGCAAGTGGCACGCGCCCTGTGCTTGGGCGGAGCGGTGCTGGAGGGGCGGCGGTGTCTGACTTCATCCCCTCGGCCGCGCAGGCCGCCGCCATCGCCGAAGTCCGCGACTGGTTCGAGAACCGCACCGATGAGCAGCAGGTCTTCCGGCTCTTCGGCTATGCCGGATCGGGCAAGAGCACGGTTCTGAAGTTCGCTCTCGACGACCTCGGTCTGTCACCCCACCGCAGCGCCAGAGATGGCAGTTGCGTGCCGGGTGTCGTCACCGCGACCTTCACGGGCAAGGCCGCACTGGTCCTGAGCCGCAAGGGCACGCCCGCCCGCACCATCCACAGCCTGATCTATTCGGTTATCGAGGCGACCGAGGAGGAAATCGCCGCCGCTGCCGCAAAGGTCCTCGAGGCCGAGACCGCCGCGCGCAAGCTGACCGGTTTCGACAGGACCGCGGCCGAGGCGGGGATCGAGGCCATGCGCCAGGCGCTGTCCGCGATGAAGCATCCCCGCTTCGCCCTGAACCCGCAAAGCGATGCCGCGGATGCGCGGCTGATCGTTCTGGACGAGGTGTCGATGGTGGGCGAGGAGATGGCCCGCGACCTGATGAGTTTCGGCAAGCCGATCCTGGTGCTGGGCGATCCCGGACAGTTGCCGCCCATCAAGGGCGAAGGGGCCTTCACCCGGGACGCCCCCGACGTGATGCTGACTGAGATCCACCGACAGGCGGCCGAAAGCGCGATCATCCGTCTCGCCACCATGGCGCGGATGGGGGAGCCCATCGGGTTCGGGGTTTACGACGCCCATGTCGCCAAGCTGCGCAAGGGCGATATCACGCCGGATCAGGCGCTACGCGGCGGGCAGCTGATCTGCGGCCTGAATGCCACGCGCTTCCAGCTGAACAACGCGATGCGTGCTGCGGCCGGGCTGGGCGGGACGTACCTGCCCACCGGCGCAGCGGAGAAGATCATCTGCCTGAAAAACGACAATGCGCTCGGCCTGATCAACGGCATGTTCCTGACCCTCGAGGATATCGTCGACGAGGGCAGCCTCTACTTCTCGGCCGTGGTGCATGACGAGGACGGGCGACGCGTGACGCCATTCGACAGCGACGGCCGTCCGGGCCGGTTGCGCATCTACAAGGGGCATTTCGAGGATCACGGCGCCTACGACGCCAAGCGCCATGACCGTGACTGGCGGGAAAAGCGCAAGCTGACCGAGGCGACCTTTGGCTGGGCGATCACCACCCACAAGGCGCAAGGGTCGCAATGGGAGAACGTGATCGTCTGGGACGATGGGCTGGGCCGCAGCGAGATCGACCGCCGCCGCTGGCTCTACACGGCCATCACCCGCGCCGAGCGCGGGCTGGTCCTCCTGGCGTGAGGGGGCGCGATGATCGATCTCAACGATGTCGCCACGCCGAAGGCACGCCACGATCTGGCCGCCGTGAAGGATCGGCTTGCCGCGACCGCAGGCGACTGGCTCCCCAGCATCTTCCCGGAGGCGCGGCTGGCGCGCGACCGTCGCAGCCTGCGATGCGCCGACCTGTCCGGCCGCCCGCCGCGCAAGGAAGGGTCGTGCACCATCCACCTTGACGGGCCCTACGCCGGTTGGGGTTTCGACTATGCCACCGGCGAAAGCGCCGGGCCCATCGATCTGATCGCGCAGGCGACCGGGCTCAGCGACGGCGCGCTTTTCGAGGAAGCGGCCCGGATTGCAGGTATGAATCGCCCCGCACCCAGATCGGCGCCGCGCCCGAAGCCCGATCATTCAACTGAGGTTGCGCGTCTGGTCGATGGCGCCCAGCCGCTCGCCGGAACCGTGGGTGAAGCCTACCTGCGCGCGCGGGGCCTTGGCGATCCGGGATGCCCGGATCTACTCTTTCATCCAGACCTGCCGGATTTCGACACACGGCGAGGCTGGCCGGGGCTGATCGCGCTGCCGCGCGTCGTGACCGGTGAACGCGCCCCTGGCATCCACAGGACCTTCCTGCTCGACGATGGCAGGGCCAAAGGCCCCAGCGGCAAGAAGATGCTGGGTTCTGTGGCCGATGCAGCCCTGCGCCTGTTCGCCATGCCTGCGGAAGGCCATCTCGGCATTGCAGAAGGGATCGAGACTGCCCTGGCAGCGCATGCTCTGTTCGGGACCGCCGTCTGGGCGGCGCTGTCCGCGGATGGCCTCGCGCGCTTTCGCTGGCCCGAGGGCACGATACGGGTCACGATCTATGCCGATGCTGGCGATGCCGGTCGTCAGGCGGCCGCCGCGCTCTCGGACCGGCTAAACCGGGCCGACATTCCGAACGAAATCTTGGTCCCGCTGCATGGCGACGATTTCAACGACGACCTGCTGCGCGGGGCGCGCGCTGAGGACTATGGCTCGCGCCGGGGGCTTCCAACCGAAGACCTGCCTGCTGAGACCGAGCGCTTGCCGTCTGCGGGCGACATCATCGCCGACCTGGTGGCGGCCGCCGATACGCTGACCAACCCGCCCGATATCTCGGCCCTCGGAGAGCTTCTCGGCCGCCTTGCCCTGGCGCGGCTGGACCCGCTGCCCGCGCGCCAGATCCTCGCCCGCATCAAGACCTCGACCGGCATCGCCATGTCTATCCTCGACAAGCAGCTGGTCGAACTGGTGAAGCGCGTGAACGTCTCGGGCGATCCCCATGCGCGGATCGCCAAACCTGCCTGGTTCAACCGCCTGCGACAGGATCTCGTCGGAACGCCCGAGCGCAACGAGGCCAACGTCATCATTGCTCTGACGTCCGACATCGCCTTTGCGGGCGTGCTGGCCTTCGACGACTTCTCCCAGGAGATCGTCGTGCGCCAACCGCTGCCATGGGATGCCGCAACCGGCCCGTTTCCCCGCCCCTGGGAGGATGCGGACGATGTCCGGACCGCGGAATGGCTGCAGCTGCGCGGGGTCAATGTCGCGCCGCTCGTGGTCGGCCGTGCGGTCGGCGCCGTCGCCCGCGAACACCGAACCCACCCCGTCCGCGACTGGCTGGAACACCTCCGCTGGGACGGCACGCCCCGGATCGAGACCTGGACCAGTACCTATCTCGGCGCTGCCCCGACCGCGTTCCACCATACTGTCGGCGCGCTCTGGCTCATTTCGGCCGTGGCGCGCATCTTCCGCCCCGGCGTGAAGGCCGATCACATGCTGATCCTCGAAGGCCCCCAAGGCGCGCGCAAATCGACAGCCATCAAGGTGCTCGCGGGTGAAGCCTGGTTCACTGACGAACTGCCCGAGCTGGGGTCCAAGGATGCCGCCATCCACATGCAGGGCGTGTGGATCGTGGAAATCGCCGAACTTGACGCCATCGGCCGTGCCGAGGTGTCGCGCATCAAGGCTTTCCTGACCCGCACCACCGACCGCTTCCGTCCGCCATACGGCCGCTACACCGTCGAGGTGCCTCGCCAGTGCGTCTTCGCGGGCACCGTGAACCCCGACACCTATCTGCGCGATGAGACAGGCAACCGCCGCTTCTGGCCGCTGCGCTGCGGCACCATCGACATCGCGGCTCTGGCCCGCGACCGGGACCAGCTCTGGGCCGAAGCCGTCCATCGCTTCCGCGAAGGCGCGATCTGGTGGATCGACGATCCGGCGTTGCTGGCCGAAGCCCGTGATGAACAGGACCGCCGCTACCAGTCAGATGCCTGGGACGACCTTATCGAACACTGGCTGGCGCACGAAATCCGCACCGTCTCCGATGGCTTCCCCGACTACGGCAACTCCCGCACCGAAAGCGTGCCGCGGCCGGAGCCGCTGGCCGACGTGTCGGTCGGCGAGATCCTCGAGGAGGCCATCGGGCTCGAACCCGCCCGCTGGACCAGACGCGACCAGACGCGTGTTGCGGCGTATCTGAAGGCGAATGGCTGGAAACGGGAACAAGTGCGCATTGGGTCAGGCCGCAACGCGCCGAGAGTGTGGCGATATCGCCGACGCGAGGAAGATGAGCGCTAGGCCTCGAGCCTACCCTGCTTCGGCATGCAGCGCGAAGAGGTCCGGTGTGTCGGCGTCTCGCTTTCGCGAAAGTCGCTCGCCCAAGTGGAGGCAGGGATGCTTGATCCTTGAGAGTCCTTTTCGCCCCTCGAAATGGGCGCTCCCGCCGTTGGGCATCCGCACCGTGATGACTTCGGCACCGCACACAGGACATTGGTGACGAAGGCTCCGACGCTTCTTCTCGTCTGGCGAATGCTGCAGCACCCAGCTTGCACGGACTTCAGTGGTCCTGCCGTTCGACAGCCGCCGCGAATGTGAGCGTCTTGGGATCCAGCGTTGACCCATTAGACAAGCCCTCTTTCTTCCACGCTACTCCCGGAGATCCCTTTCCTGACATAGAAGCCGTTGGGGATCGCCTCCTGGACGAGCGGAACATGCGAAATCAGACCCACGGCACGGTTCTGTCGGACGATGGAGTTGAGGACCTGGAGTACCTGGTCGAGCGTGCCGGACCCATTTTCGGTGTCGAGGCTTCCAAACCCCTCGTCGATGAAAATCGTGTCAAGCCGCACCTTGCCGCTCGCACTTTCGACCACGTCGGCAAGACCGAGTGCGAGAGCGAGCGCGGCAATGAACGTCTCGCCACCTGAGAGGGTGCTCGTGGCGCGCGATTTCCCGGTGTGAAGATCGAACACCTGGATGCCAAGCCCGCGGCTACCGCGTCCGGCCCCTTCGAGATCTCGCTCGAGCCTGTAGCGGCCGGAGGTCATTGGCGCGAGCCGCAAGTTAGCCGCTTCCAGCACTTGGTCGAACATTGCGCCGATTGCGAATGTCTCCAACGTCAGTCTTTGCGAGTTCTGCCCGTTTACCAGAGCTGCCAGTTCGCGCAGCGGGCCGGATGCAGCTTCAGCTTCGTCAAGCTTGCGCAGGGTCTCCTCCAACCCCGTTCTCAGTTTATCCAGTTGATCGACACGGCTCTGGGCGGCGACGCGCTCTTCTATCGCCCTGCCGAGTGCCTCGGCATGGGTCTGGTGCGTTTCCCGTAGTGCTTCGAGATCAGGCCGGGACATCCCTTGGATCGCAGAGGCAGCATCTGTGGCTGCATCGGACGCACTCTTGTGCTCGCGCCGGTAGGTCTCGACGGCTTCCCTATCCTCATCGAGCGTTTCGATGGCCGGCTTGAGAGACTGAAACGCCTCTGCTGTGAGGCCAGCGCCAGCCAGTCTTGTTCGGAAGACCTCCGCCGCCTTCTGATGGCGCGTCTTGCTGTCCGCGAGCGCCTTGTCCGCGCTTTCGAGATCCTTGACCGCGCCGAGTGCTTTTTCGCGAGCGGAGTTCAGCGCCTTGTCCGCCGCAGTCCGCGCCGCCTGAAGCGACTCCAGCGACCCGTTCACCTTCTCAAGTGTGGCCGCGAGCGCCGGCACATCGCGGAGGTTCTCCGGCACCTCTGCGAGCCTGCCATCGCGCGCCGCTTTGGCCTCAGTTGCCTTGTTCCGCCGCTCATCGAAGCAGTCCCGCAGCTCATCGCGTTTCCGCTCCAATTCCTCGATCTGCAGTTCCAGTTCCTCGATCCCGGTCTCCGCGGCAAGAATGTCGACCCGAGGCCCAAGCGCTGCGAGTGCGTCTTCAACACGACCGATCTGTGCCGCGATGACGGCTGCACGCTCCTCTGGCGGTTCAAGGGTGGACAAGCGTTTCTGTCGCTCCTCGAGCGTCGCTTGCACTCCGACCAGTGCTTCGCCAGCTTGCCGGGCTTCGCGATCGGCGGCCAGCCATGCTACTCGTGACTCTCGGAATGCCTTGTCCAGGCCGGCACTACCGATTTCGCCAGTCGCCGGCGCAGGATGTTCGGTTGCGCCGCAGACCGGACATGGCGACCCTGCTTCCAGTCTCGTCGCAAGGTGCAGCGCCTGTGCGGCCGCGAGATTTCTTTCGGCCGTCTCATAATCATCTCGCGCGTTCTCGGCCTTTCCGACCGCCGCTTCCGACTTCCGCAGTTGTTCTTCGACAGCGGCCTGAGCCGTTGCAACATCCTGCAAGGCGCCCTCGTAGGACTTGGCGGCCAGATGCCGTTTGTCGAGCTCGGCGCGCCGGCCCGCGATCTCGGCGCGCTTCGCCTCCGTTTCGCGTGCAGCTTTCAGCTCGGCGCTTTTCGTGATGCGCTTCTCCTGGAGCTTGGTCAGTTGTGCCAATGCCGCCTGAAAAGCGTTGTCGGCGTCCCGTTGCTCTTTCAGCGCGGTTTCGACTGCCTGATTGCTATCGGCTGCTGCCTCGAGGATTCGACCATACCGCTCCAGTTCATCGCTTCTCCGGCGCAGGGTTTCGACCTCATCGGCACGGTCTTCCTCACGCCGGAGCGCCTCTGCCGCCTTTTCTGCTTGTTTCGCGGCGATTTCGGCGGCCTTGTCTGCCTCTTCGCGCTTGGTCTCGGCTTCACCAACCTCGCGTTCGGCATCCCTCACTCGTTCCTCGACATCGATCAGGCCGCGCGCGCGCTCGGCTTGTCGGACCTGCTCGGCAAGCGACTCGATATCGTCCTTCCGCGCCTCAAGTGCGCGAAGCCGATCCCTCATCTTTTCGGCCGCCGCGAACTTTTCCTCGATGGCCTCCGCCTCGCGCAGCGCCTTCTCGGCAACTTCCGCCGTCGCCTTCTTGGTTTGTTCGATCGCGCGAAGTTCCGCACATCTCGCAGTTGCGGTTTCGATGCCCGCGATCAGTGCATCGGTGCTCTCGAATCCTTCTGCCGCGAGCTGCCTGGCACAGAGCGCACGTTCATCCCGCACCTGCCGTTCAGCCGCATCGGCTGCGGACTTGAGATCGGCCATGAGCTTCTCGTACAGCGAGACATCGAAGAGTTCTCGCAGGATTTCGAGACGCTCTTTCGTCTTGGCCGAAAGGAACTTCTCGAAGCGCCCTTGCGGCAGAAGGACGATTTGCCGGAACTGCTCAGAGCCGTATCCGAGCATCTCCATGACAGCCGCGTCGACGTCGCGCACCTTCTTCTCAGCTACTATCTTGCCCCGTGTCGCATCTGTAATTGTGTCGAGCGACATTCCGGTCGCATCGAATAGATAGGCTTCGTGCGCGCTACGGGTCTCGCCCTCACCGCGCGCCTTGGGTCGCATCTGGTCGGGTCGGCGAAGCACGACATATCGCCGCTCACCAATGTCGAATACGAACTCTGCCTCGGTCATTACATCCGGATCGGCGTGATCCGAGCGCAGCGACGGAGCGTCTTGCTCCGCCTTGGCCGCTTCTCCAAAGAGCGCAAAGGTCATTGCGCTGAATATGGTCGATTTGCCTGACCCCGTCTGTCCGTATATGCCGAAGAGGCCCGCCTTGACGGCATCCCGGAAGTCGATGACGACCCGGTCAGGATAGGGACCGAAGGCCTGAAGCGTGAGCCGAACCGGTCTCATTGCGCATCCTCCATCTCACGCAGGCGACCAAGGGCCGATGCTACGACAGCCAGTTCGTTTTCCGAGATCTGGTCTTCGCGCACATGCTCGAGGAAGTCGCCAATGACTTCGACAGGGCTCGCAACCGCCGGAGCGCGCCCCGCCAGCGATTTGATTTCTGGCGCGCGGTCGTTCCGCTCGTAAACAAGTTCACAAGCGTTCGGGAACACGTCGCGGATGCGCTTCATTCCATCGATCACGGGCGTATCGTCGGTAAGCACGATCTTGATGAAATCTTCAGATCGGTCCGCGAGCAAAAGCTCTGCGTGTCGCCCCATCAAAATGCGCACCCGACGAATGGGCTCGAAGGGAATGGTTTCTACCGTCGTTCGGCCGACCGCATCGATCTCGACGAGGCTCATCGACTTCTGGCAGTCAGATTCATCAAATCCGAAAGCCAGTGGCGATCCCGAATACCGGATATGAGATGCACCGATCGATTGCGGCCGGTGCAGATGCCCGAGCGCCACATAATGAGCACCTTCGAACACGGATGAACTGACCGTCTCGACGCCCCCCACTCGAGTGAGAGGCCGCTCACTTTCGCTGCTCGCCGCCCCGGCCACAAAAGCATGCGAAACGACGACCCATCGCGCGCCATCGGGAATGTTGCGCCGACTGCAAGCCACCTGAGCCGCGAGAACGTCCTCGGGGGTGTGGAGAGCTTCGTCGGCGAAGCATTCGCGGGCGGCATACTCATAAGCGAAGGGCAACCCTGTGAACGCCACGGGTCCGTATGCGTCACTGAGGACCAGAGGTTTCTCGTCTGCACTGATGGCTCCGCGTATCAACGCGCGCCGTGTGTCGGTCATGATCGCCATGGATGCGATTCGATCACCAGAGTCGTGATTGCCGGAGATCATCACCACGGCTGCCTCGGTCTCCGAGGCCACGCGCGCCAGGAAGCCATTGAACTGGCGCACGGCAGACGTCGGCGGGGCAGCCCGATCGAAGATATCCCCTGCAATAACAAGGACATCAACACCATTCGACGTGATCGCCGAAACGATCTGGTCGAGAACTGCGCCGTGGTCGGCATCGAGAGGGATCCCGTTGAACTGACGCCCGAGATGAAGGTCGGCTGTGTGGAGAATCCTCATTGCCATAGTCCGTATAATTTTTGATCGTATAATTGCTAGATGGACATTGGGTCGGGAGTCAAGGTAGGGATGCACCCATGACGCTCGACGACCTCAAGCATGCTCAGAGAGAGCGCCTGATCTTTCTGGACCGCTGCCTGACTTGGCGGGGCATGGCGAACCGCAGGGATCTGATCGAGCGCTTCGGTATCTCGACTGCGCAGGCGGCGCTGGACTTCCGTGTCTACCTAGGTCTCGCGCGCAGCACGCCGCCCATCTACGATCCGGTGCGAAAGACCTACATCGCCGCGAGCGAGCACGAGCCCTTAGCACCATCCGGCCTGACCGAAGCCTTCGATATCTTGGCGAGCGACGATGAAAGCACGCCTTCGGCCGCGTTGCCCCGACCAGAAAGGAAGGCAGATCGGAGGACCATCGCGCTTCTTCATCAAGCAATCAGGTCGGGGAAAGCCGTCCACGTCCGATACACATCCATCTCGTCCGGCGCCGACGATGGGCAGTGGATTGCGCCGACCCGCTTCACGTCGGACGGTGAAAGCGTTCACGTGCGTGCCCACAGCTTCAAGCACGGCGAATATCGTAACTACCTCCCGATCCGCATCGATCCTGACAGCTCGTTCGAGGAGAAGCTCCTGGCTGAGCCACTTCCGGAGGACGTGGATTGGAACACTCGTGCAATCATCTGGCTGCGCCCGAAGTCAGGGCTTTCGGATCGACAAGCCAGCGTGGTCCGAAGGGAATTTGGCTTTGAGGGAGAGTTTCTGCGCGTTGAAACGCGGAAGGCTCTGGAGTTCTTCTTCAATCGGCGATGGGGACTGGATACGAAGGGCGCGCGACTTGAGCGGGCGAAAACTGAATACGAGCCAATCGCGCCAGCATGGCCGAACGACAATTGAGACCGCGGTAAGTCGTTGCCTTTGAGCGGCTTGTGTCACCAACCGCCCGTGTCACCAACCGTGCCACCATCCCAACGCGAAAATCGGTGGCACGAGAAACGCCGCGATTTCAATGGTGTCACCAACGTTGCCGAGTGCCACCAACCGGTTTTCTACCTTCAAGTGAGGACCGACATAACGGTTGGCGGCCATATCTTCTCTACGAGGGAAATGATATGGGGCGTTGGTGACACCAAGAATGGTGACAACGTCCGGTAATATATTGAAAAATATTGGAAAGATCGTGTCACCGATCCGAAAAGGATTTCACATCATCGGTGACATCGCTTGAACAGAGACAGCTGATAGCGGTTCCGGACCGGCTTGTTTCTCTGGGCTTTCCTCAGTATCTTGTGAAAGACCGAAGCCGAAGGCCCACAGCTTGTGAGCCTTCATGATGAACACAACGATCCCCGCGCAGGACGACCGCCCCGAGCCGGACGCGATCAACCGGTCCTGCGTCCTCGCCCTCGATCTCGGCACGATGACCGGCTGGGCGATCCGCGCTCATGACGCCCTGATCACCAGCGGCATCGTCTCGCTGCGTCCCGGCCGTTTCGACGGAGGTGGCATGCGCTACCTGCGCTTCACCAACTGGCTGACCGAGATCGACCGGTTGTCCGGACCAATCGCGGCTATCTGGTTCGAGGAGGTCCGTCGCCACGCCGCGACCGACGCCGCCCATGTCTACGGGGGGCTCATGGCCACGCTGACCGCATGGGCCGAGCTGCGCGGCGTGCCCTACGAGGGGGTCCCAGTCGGCACGATCAAGCGCCACGCCACCGGCAAGGGCAACGCCGACAAGACCGCCATGGTCGCCGCCGTCCGTGCCCGCGGCTTCAGCCCGGCCGACGACAACGAGGCCGACGCCATCGCGCTCCTGCTCTGGGCGATCGACACGAAGGGAGGTGTGGCATGAGATGGCACCCCAATGGCTACGGCGGTCGGCGCCGCGATCCCGAGCAGGTCAAGCGCGAGGGCTGGCAGGAACAGGGCGTCCTCGCGGTCTCCGCCGATGACGACCGCCTGACCTGGCCCGAGCGTGAATTGGTCCGCCAGCTCGGCGAGAAGCTCTACGGCCCGCGCCCATCTTCCAGGGAGGCGCGCCATGGCTGATCGCGAATGGACCGCCGACTGCGTCGCCGATCATTTCGATGAGGCATTCCGCACCCTGCGCAAGCTGCCGCCGGTGAAGGCGCAGGGCTACTTCAACACCTGGCCCGACATCGTGCGCACCAGCCGCGAGATCACGGCGATGGAGCCGCAGCCGATGCGGGTCTGGCCCTCGGCCGCTGCCATCACCCGGCTCGAGCAGACCTTCGACTGGGTGCTCTGGATCGAGGAGGTGGAGCGCAAGCTGGTCTGGTCGCGGGCGGCCCGAGTGCCGTGGAAGCAGATCAGCGGGGAACTGGGTTGCGACCGCACGACCGCGTGGCGGCGTTGGCAGCTGGCACTGACCAAGATCGCCGCGCGCCTGAATGCGCAGTGACTCCAATGTGTTGCAACACTTTTTCCTTCGACATCTGCAACATGATCGTGCTATTCCGAAGGCAAGATGGGGAGAGTGCGCTGGAAAACTCGCTCTCCCCTTTGCGTTGACGGGGGCCTTCTGGACCCGGGTATCCAGCGAGGGTCCGGCCGGGGCCCAGCCTACGGCAGTTTCCGGTTCCTTCCTGGCGATATTCGTATGCTGGCGGGCGAAGCGCGGCGCATCGCTAGCGACAAGGCCGGATTTTTGGGAAGCCACCCGGAAGCCGGATCCACCTGACCCCGCGCAAACCCCAAGAAACGCTGGCCTTTGGGCTGGACACCCCGGATGCCGTTGGATCCCGCAAAGAGTCCAGCGCGGCATCCGGTGTCCGGAATCCGGCCAGCATCCACCTGACAATCGGAAACCACCCGACAATGACGCTGAGCTTTGCCCCCGAGCGGATCGAGACCTGGCCGCTTGCGCGCCTGCAGCCCTATGCGAAGAACGCGAAGATGCACGGCGCGGACCAGGTCGCGAAGATCGCCGCCAGCATGGCCGAGTTCGGCTGGACCGTGCCCTGCCTCGTCGCCGAGGACGGCGAACTGATCGCGGGGCATGGCCGGGTGCTGGCCGCGACGCAGCTTGGGCTAGCCGAAGCGCCCGTGATCGTGCTGGGCCATCTGACCGAGGCGCAGCGGCGGGCGTACCGGATCGCGGACAACAAGCTGACCGAACTCGGGACGTGGGACGAGGCGCTGCTTTCGGCGGAACTGAACGACCTGCTGGCCGAGGATTTCGACCTGTCGCTGGTCGGCTTCTCGGATGGTGAGCTCGACAAGCTGCTGGCCTTCGTGCCGGAGGGGGACGGGGAAGAAGGTGGCGCCGGGGGCTCCGTGCCGCCGGTGACCATCCCTGAACCGCCGCGCAATCCGGCCTCGCGCACGGGCGATCTCTGGATCCTCGGCGATCACCGGCTGCTCTGCGGGGACTCGACCAGCCACGACGGTGTGCGTCGCCTGATGAACGGCGAGCGCGCGGTGCTGTTCGCGACCGATCCGCCGTATCTCGTCGATTACGACGGCTCGAACCATCCGACCCGCAACAAGGACTGGTCCGCATCCTATGGCACGACATGGGACGACAGCTCGCAGGGTGCCGAGCTCTACGACGGCTTCATTGCCGCCGCCGTCGCCGAGGCGATTACCGAGGACGCAGCCTGGTATTGCTGGCACGCCTCCCGCCGCCAGGCGATGCTGGAAGCCTGCTGGGAGAAGGCCGGGGCCTTCGTGCATCAGCAGATCATCTGGGTGAAGGACCGAGGCGTGCTGACCCGGTCGCACTACCTCTGGAAGCACGAGCCCTGTTTCATGGGTTGGCGCCGCCCGAACCGCCCGCCCAAGGTGGCGGAGGAAACGCTGCCATCGACATGGGCGCTGCCCAGCTTCGACAGGGACGACCGTCCCGACCATCCGACGCCGAAGCCGCTCGACGCCTTCGGGATCCCGATGCGCCAGCACGTGGCGCGCGGCGGCCTCTGCTACGAGCCGTTCTCGGGCTCCGGCTCGCAGATCATGGCAGGCGAGGCCAACGGCCGCCGTGTGTTCGCCATGGAAATCAGCCCGGCCTATGTCGATGTCGCTGTCGAACGCTGGCAGGCCGAAACCGGGCGTGACGCGATCCTCGACGGCGACGGCCGGACCTTCGCGCAGGTGAGAACCGAGCGGCTGGGCGAAACCCCGGCCGAATCCGAACCCCACCCCGAACCCGCCGCGTGACATGCATGACCTGGCTTTTTCTTCCTCCGGACGCGCTTCCGGAGCCGGAGACGCATGCCTCTTCGGCCTCTCCCTCTGTTCCGGCGCGGGCGGGCTCGACCTCGGGCTCGCCATCGCCATCCCCGGATATCGTGCTGTGGGCCATGTCGAACGGGAAACCTTCGCCGCAGCCACTCTCGTGGCTCGGATGGAAGACGCGTCCCTGGATCGCGCGCCTGTCTGGGACGATGTTGCCACCTTCGACGGCCGCCCGTGGCGCGGCGCGGTGGACATCATCACTGCGGGCTATCCGTGCCAGCCGTTCTCGGTCGCAGGCAAGCGCCGGGGCGCGGACGACCCGCGCCACCTCTGGCCCCATGTCGCCCGGATCATCGGCGAGGTCGAGCCGCCCTTCGTCTTCCTCGAGAATGTCGCCCATCATCTCCGCCTCGGCTTCCCCGAAGTCGCCAGCGGACTGGTCGGCATGGGCTACAAGCTTGCGGCAGGCCTCTTCACGGCGGCGGAAGTCGGTGCACCCCACAAGCGCGAGCGGCTGTTCATCCTCGCCATCCGCGAGGGGGACGACTTGGCCGACCCCGCGCGCCTGCTCTGGGACCCGGTCGAGTGGCGGGAACCGGACGGAACTGCTGCGGCTATGGCCGACGCCCCGCGCCAGTGCCAACGAGAACCGGCAGACCAAGCCGACGCCGTCGCAGGAAGCGGGGCAGCACGGGATGAACCTTGCGACGACGGCTGCGCTGTGGCCGACGCCGATGGCGAACGACGGGTGCAAGCCGAGCGCGGGAAATCGTCGGTCGGCCGACCTGACCCATTCGGCGGGGCTGTGGATGACCCCGACGGCGCGGGATCACAAGGACGGGGCGACGAGCCTTGCCAACACGCCGGTGAATGGCCTGCTTGGCCGCCAGGTCCTGGTGACGCCGATGGCTGGGCGCGCTACCTGCGATTCGCGCCGGACCTTGAACCCGCTGTTCGTCGAGGCGCTGATGGGCTGGCCCACCGGGTGGACCGGCTTCGCCTCTGTGGCAACGGCGTGGTCCCCCTGGTTGCGGCGCATGCGCTGCGAACTCTGGCGGCTGAACTGTTGGCCGATGGATGAGGTGGCGACATGAAGCAATCCCGCCTCATGTCGCTGGTCGAAGCGGTCGCCAACGTGATCGTCGGTTACGGCGTTGCAGTCGTCACGCAGATCCTGATCTTCCCGGTCTTCGGCTTGCACACGACGCTGGCGCAGAACCTGAAGATGGGCGCGGTGTTCACAGTTGTCAGCATCGCGCGGTCCTACATACTGCGGCGGCTGTTCGAGCGGCTGCGGCGGGTCTGATGCCACCGCTGGCGGATCGGCAATCCAGTTGGTAGCCTTGGCCCATGTCCGAAGGCTGGCAACATATCGAGATCAACGATAACGGGACCATCGTCGTCCTGCGTCCGATTTCGGACGAGGGACGGGACTGGTTCGCGGAGCATGTCGGCGAACCTGAACCGGGCGGCATCTACACTTGCGACCCGCGCATGGCGCAGGACATCCTGCAGGCCGCCGCGCGCGACTTGCTGTCGTGGCAATGAGAAACCGCCGCCCGGTCGGGGCGGCGGCGTAGCAATCTTCTCGCGACGTCAGGCGGCGGCAAGCCTGTAGACCCGTCCGCGTTCTTCGACCTTCTCCGAGGTCACCTCGAGTCCGAGCTTCTTCTTCAGCGCCCCGGCCATCGCGCCGCGCACGGTGTGCGACTGCCAGCCGGTCGCGGCCGTGATCTCCTCGATGGTCGCGCCCTCCGGCGCGCGCAGCATGGCGATCAGCGTGGCCTGCTTGGTGCCCTCGCGCGGCGTGCGCGCCTTGGGCGCTGTTTCGGTCTCGGTGGGGATGTCCGTTGCGGGCGCGTCGCTCGGCGCGTCCGTCGCGCCCGTGGGCGCGCTGTTCGCGTCTTCGGGCTCGATGCCGATGGCAGCGAGGCCTGCGTCGGTGGCGACGAGCGTGGTGCCGTGGCCATCGCCAGTTTCGCGCCACATGGGCTCACCCTTGCGCAGGTCGGCATCGACTTCCTGCAGCAGGCCCTTGGCGAGCATCGCGCCGACCACCTTGGTGGCGGCCCCGCCGCGCAAGCTGTCGGGAAGCGGCAGGGCGATGCGGTCCTCGCGCTGTGCGGCGGCACTGAGAATGATTGCTTGAGTGTCGGAAAGCTGGGTCATCGTCGTCTCCTGTATCGGGGCGCGCGGAATGCGGGCCCTTCTACGAGGTCGAGCCCGCCACTCGGCGGGCGGGACCGGGGACGGGTCGTTTCACTCGGCGTGTTCGCCTTCGTGGAAGGCCATGTCGGTGATCTCGCGCAGCTTGGCGCGGTAGTGGTTAAGGGTGCCGACGTGGCCCCAATTGATCTCGTCGGGATGGGTCTCGAAGTGGTCGGCGCTGAGGGCGGCGAGGCGTTCCAGCATCGCGTCGATCTCGAACTTGGCGGCGAGGAAGGCGTCGAGGGCTTTCGTGTTGTCGGTCGCGCGGCGGGTCATCTTGGTGGCTCCTTGGGTCGAGTTGCATCGTTCTTCCGAAAGGACGTTCGCTCTGTCCGCGATGCTTATCAACGAGATAAGTGCATGATATTGAATGATAATCGGAGCCGTCGATGCAGGGCATGAGCGAGCGCCAGTACGCCGCCCATGTCGGGCTGTCGCGGGGCGCGATCCAGAAGGCGAAGACGGCCGAGCGGCTGGTCCTCTATCCCGACGGCAGCATCAACGCGGCCGCTAGCGATGTACGCCGGGCGGAAACGACCGATCCATCGAAGGTGAGGGGCGACCGTGGCGCCAGTGGCGCCGCGAAAGCCCCCCGAACGAAGCCGCCCGAACCGAAGCTAAAGCCGGTCCCAGAGGCAGCCGTGGCTGCCGTCGGCGACACGCTGCGCGAACAGGGGCTGGCGGTCCCTGCGGTCGGTGGCGGGACGACCTTTCTGCAGGCCAAGACCGCGAACGAGGTGCTGAAAGCGCAGGAGCGGCGCATCCGTCTGCAGAAGCTGAAGGGAGAGTTGATCGAGCGTGCGCGCGCGCTGTCGCTGGTGTTCCGCCTGGCGCGCGAGGTGCGGGACGCGTGGGTGACCTGGCCTGCGCGGTCGTCGGCCTTGATGGCGGCTGATCTCGGCGTCGAGCCTGCCGCCATGCAGAAGGTCCTGGAGAAACATGTACGCGCCCACCTCGACGAACTCGCCGAGGTCCGGCCCGACTTCCGGTGATGATGAGGGCCTGACGGATTTCGACGGCGCGGGCGAGATCCTGCGGTCTTGGGGCAGCGGGCTCCGGCCCGATCCGGACCTGACCGTCTCGGAATGGGCGGACCGGCACCGGATGCTGTCGGGCCGCGCCTCAGCCGAACCGGGGCGCTATCGTACAGGTCGTACGCCTTACATGCGCGAGATCATGGACCGGCTGTCGCCCGGCGATCCCACGCAACGGATCGTGTTCATGAAGGCCGCGCAGGTCGGCGCGACCGAGGCGGGGAACAACTGGATCGGGTTCGCCATCCACCAGGCACCGGGTCCGATGCTCGCGGTTCAGCCGACGGTGGAACTGGCCAAGCGCAACTCGCGCCAGCGGATCGACCCGCTGATCGACGAAAGCCCGGAGCTGCGGGATAGGGTCAAACCGGCCCGGTCCCGCGATGCCGGCAACACGATGCTGTCGAAGGAATTCGCGGGCGGCATACTGATCATGACGGGCGCAAACTCGGCGGTCGGGCTGCGCTCCACCCCGGCGCGGTACATCTTCCTCGACGAGGTCGATGCCTATCCGGCGTCCGCCGACGAGGAAGGCGACCCCGTCTCGCTGGCCGAGGCGCGCTCGCTGACCTTCGCGCATCGGCGCAAGGTGCTACTGGTCTCGACGCCGACGATCCGGGGGCTGAGCCGGATCGAACGCGAATACGAGGCGAGCGACCAGGGGCGGTTCTTCGTGCCATGCCCGCATTGCGGTGCGATGCAGTGGCTGAAGTTTGACCGCCTGCGCTGGCAGAAGGGCCGGCCCGAGACGGCGGAGTATCACTGCGAGAGCTGCGACGCGGCCATCGCGGAGCACCACAAGACGGCGATGCTGGAGGGCGGGGAATGGCGGGCGACCGCCACGGCCGCCGATCCGACGACGGTCGGCTACCACCTCTCGGCGCTCTATTCACCGGTGGGCTGGCTCAGCTGGTCCCGCATTGCTCGCGGCTGGGAGGCGGCCCAAGGGTCGGACGAGGCGATCAAGGCGTTCCGCAACACGATCCTCGGCGAGACATGGGTGGAGAGAGGCGAAGCGCCCGACTGGCAGCGGCTCTACGACCGCCGCGAGTCATGGAAACCGGGCACCGTCCCCGCGGGCGGGTTGTTCCTGACCGCCGGGGCCGACGTGCAGAAGGACCGGATCGAGGTCGATGTCTGGGCCTGGGGTCGCGGGCTGGAAAGCTGGCTGATCGATCACGTCGTGATCGAAGGCGGGCCGGACCGGCACGATGCCTGGTCGGAGCTGACCGCGCTGCTGGGCAAAAGCTGGCCCCACGAACGCGGCGCGCAACTGCGGATCGCGCGGATGGCCATCGACACGGGCTACGAGGCCCCGGCCGTCTATGCCTGGTCGCGCAGCGCCGGGTTTGCGCAGGTGTCGCCGGTGAAGGGCGTCGAAGGGTTCAACCGCTCGAGCCCGGTGTCGGGCCCGACCTTCGTGGACGCGACCGAGGGCGGCAAACGTCTGCGGCGCGGCGCACGGCTCTGGACCGTGGCGGTCTCGACCTTCAAGGCCGAGACCTACCGCTTCCTGCGGCTGGAACGACCGACGACCGAGGAACGCGCCGCGGGCGCGGCCTTCCCGCCCGGCACGATCCACCTGCCGACGTGGGTGGAAAGCGAATGGCTGAAGCAGGTCGTGGCCGAACAGCTGGTGACGGTGCGCACGAAGCGCGGGTTCGCCCGGCTGGAATGGCAGAAGCTGCGCGAGCGGAACGAGGCTCTGGACTGCCGGGTCTACGCCCGCGCTGCCGCCTGGATCGCGGGAGTCGACCGCTGGTCGGAGGCCCGGTGGCAGGATCTGGAACGGCAGTTCCCGGACCGGGACGCAATGCGGGCCGAGAGTGGACCAACGCCATCGGGTTTTCCTCGGATGCCACAGGGTCCGAGGCGCCGAACTGTGCGCTCGACCTATATGGGCTGACCATGGGAACTATTGCTGTTGCAGCGCGCGGCTGCGGGCGAAGGCCTCGAGGGAAACCTTGCGCCGGGTGGCAAGATCGCGGACGCGCGCCGCGATCTCTTGTTGGCCAAAGTCCACCGGGTTGAAGGGTCCGCCATACCAGCGGACCATGTCCTTGTGCTGCGGATGGCGACGGTTCGCGATGGCCTCGACGAACTCCATGAAGCCGGGTGGACCACCCACGTCCTCGGGCGGCGCTGTGCGCTCGCCCGCGATGAACAGCGGATAATCTGTGCCGGGATCAGCCGCGCCGACGTGTTCGACAAGGACGCGGTGCTGCCAGTCGTCACCGAAGTCGTAGGTGTAGAGGAACTCGGTGACACCGCGATCGATCAGCGTGCCGAGGCGCATGCCCTTGGCCTGATAAATCTTGCGGCCCCACACCGCGTCCTCGGGATCGTGCTCGCCATAGACCCTGTCGCCGACCCGGAAGTCATAGAGGTGATGGTTCTCCCACGGCATCACCGCCTGGATGATTTCGTGCAGGGCGCGGAGGTTGGTGGTCAGGCTGACCTCGAGCTCACGCCAGATGCAGGGTTCGAGATGCAGCAGTTCGATGCGAAGGCGGGCAATCCGGTCGGTCATGGCAGGCCAGGTCGGGATGGGGCACTGGCAGGATAGAGGCGAGCCGAGATGGCGACAATCACGGACCTCCGCGCCCGCCGCGAGGCGTTGGCCGCACAGCGTGCCTCGGGCGTGGCCCGGGTCAGCTATGACGGAAAGACGGTGGATTACCGTACCGTGGCTGAGATCGACCGGGCACTCGAGGCGCTGGATCGCGAGATCGCGGCGGCCGAAGGGCGGCGGATCGTGCGGCAAGTGCGCGTCATCACGGAAAAGGGGCTCTGAGCATGGGGCTGTTCGACAGGTTCCGCGGCGGGTCCATTCCCGGCCAGGCGAGCGGCAGCCCTGCAGCCGTGCGCGCCCGGCTCGAAGGGGCCATGGCGCGGCGACGGCTCAAGGGCTGGAATCCACCGCTCGAGAACATCAATGCGCTGGTGGCCTCCGGCGGTCCGCGCCTGCTTGCCCGTGCCCGCGAACTGGTTGTCACTAACGGTTATGCGGCAAACGCTTGCGAGGCCTTTGCCGCAAACCTGGTCGGCGACGGGATCAAGCCGTCCTCGCTTATCGAGGATGCAGGCCTTCGTGATCGGGTCCAGAAGCTCTGGTTGGCATGGACGGACGAGGCCGACGCGGACGGGCTGACGGACTTCTATGGGCTGCAGGCCATGGTCGCGCGCGAGATGTTCGTGGCGGGCGAGTGCTTCGTGCGGCTCCGCCCCCGGCGCACAGCAGACGGGCTCTCGGTGCCCATGCAACTGCAGCTCCTGCAGTCCGAGATGCTGCCTTTCGAGAAGCTCGAGACCGCGCCCAACGGCAACCGCATCCGCTGTGGGATCGAGTTCGACGGGATCGGGCGGCGTGTGGCCTATCACTTCCGCCGCCGCCATCCGGGCGACAGCACGGATCAGCGGCTGGCGGTGCCCGACACTGTCCGCGTCCCGGCCGGGGACGTCCTGCACATCTACCGGCCCATCGACGCAGGCCAGATCCGGGGCCTGCCGCATGTAGCACCCGCCATGGTGCGGCTCTTCCTGCTCGACCAGTACGATGACGCGGAGCTTGACCGGAAGAAGACCGCGGCGATGTTCGCGGGCTTCATCACCAAGACGGCGCCGGAAGAACCGATGATGGGCGAAGGCGCAGCCGATGCCGAAGGTGCCGCGATAGCCAGCCTCGAGCCTGGCACCATGCAGGTGCTGTTGCCGGGAGAGGACGTGAAGTTCTCGAGCCCGGCAGATGTGGGCGGAGGCTACGAGGCGTTCCAGTACCGGATACTGCTCGCCGTCTCGGCCTCGCTGGGACTGCCCTATCACCTCGTCACAGGCGATGTGCGGCAGGCGAACTATTCCAGCCTTCGGGCCGAACTGGTCGAGTTTCGGCGCCGCATCGGCCAATTGCAGCATGGCGTGATCGTGCACCAGTTCTGCCGCCCCGTCTGGGCGCGCTGGATGGAAACTGCCGTGCTGTCGGGCGCGCTCGATCTGCCCGGGTTCGCCGCCGCACCCGGGCAGTTCCGCGCGGCACAATGGATCCCGCCGCGCTGGGACTGGGTCGATCCGCTGAAGGATATCCAGGCACAGGTCCTCGCAATGGAGGCGGGCATCACCTCGCGGCGCAAGGTGGTCGAGGCCACCGGCTACGACGTCGAGGAGGTCGACCGCGAGAACGCGGCTGATGCCAAGCGGTCGGCCGCATTGGGCCTCCGCTACCGGACCAGCCCCGGCGAGAAGCAAGGCGCGCGGGCTACGCCCACAAGGCTGCCCGATCCGGAAACCGATGGATCTGACGCGGCCGCGCAATCCGAACAGGAGTGACAGGATGAAGAGCTGGTACACGATCCGCGCCCGGGGTCCCGGCGCGGAAGGATCTCGCGCGGAAGTGCTGATCTATGACGAGATCGGCGCCTATGGCGTCAGTGCCAAGGGATTCCTCGCGGAACTTGGCGCGCTGCCGGACGGGGTGCCGATCGACCTGCGCCTCAACAGCCCCGGTGGCTCGGTCTTCGACGCGGTGGCGATCTACAATGCCCTGCAGCGGCATGACGGAACGATCACCGTCTGGATCGATGGCGTGGCCGCCTCGGCCGCCTCCTATGTGGCCATGGCGGGCGACGAGATCGTCATGCCCGAGAACGCCTTCCTGATGATCCATGACCCTTCGGGGCTGGTCATGGGCACCGCCGCCGACATGCGAGAGATGGCCGACACGATGGACAAGATCGCGGGCGGCATGGTCCGAGGCTATGCGGCAAGGTCCGGACGCTCCGAAGAGGAAATCGCGGCCCTGATGGCGGCCGAGACCTGGTTCGATGCGGAAGCGGCCCTCGAGGCGGGGCTGGCCACCCGCACGATCGAGCCAGTGCGGATTGCAGCCAGCTTTGACATCGCCCGGTTCCGCAACGCGCCGCCCGCGCTGGCAGAAGCCATCGCCGATCCGGCTTCTGAGAGCGATAAGGACGGCAGTAAGACCGGCGAAGACGCCATAGGCGACGAGATCGGCGACGAGGCTCCCGCGGTCCCGGGTGAACCCGAGCCTGAGCCGGGCACACCGCCGCGTCCCGACCCTGTGGTGACGGGCTTCGATCCAACCGCCATCCGGCGTGACGCCATTGCCCATGCCCGCGCCGTGGTCGACCTCTGTCGCCTTGCAGGACAGCCGCAGATGGCCGGGCGGTACCTTGAAGAGGACGCCAGCCTCGATGCGGTGCGCAGCAGCCTTCTTGCCGCGAGGGCCGAGGCGGAGGCGCAGATCAGCCCCCATCACCCGCAACCCGGGCCCACGCCCACCGCCCGCCCCTGGGGCGACGTGATCGCCCGCACCTTCAAGCTGAAAGGATGATCCTCAATGACCACGCTGACCGAAGGCAGACATGCGGGCGGCTTCCTCGTCTGGGAAACCTCGCGCGACTACACCCGTGAGACCGTCACCCTCACCTCCGGCGCGGGCAACCTCGAGCCCGGCACGGTGCTGGGCAAGATCACCACGGGCGGGAAGTTCACCCAGCTTGCCCCCGCTGCGTCGAACGGCAGTCAGAACGCTGCCGGGATCCTCTGGGGCCACGCTGACGCGACGGCCGCCGATGCCGCTGCCGTCGTGGTTCTGCGCGGCCCGGCCATCGTCAACCGCAATGACATCATCTGGCCCACGGGCGCGACGGAACCGCAGATCTCCGCCGCCACGGCGGCGCTGGCCGCGCTTGGCATCCTGCTGCGCTGATCTCTTCATCGAAAGGACATCCCCATGGCGACCATGGACATCTTCGAAGGCGATGCCTTCTCGATCATCGAACTGACCCGCGCGCTGGAGAACATCCCCTTCAAGCCCGCGATCCTGTCGGGCGCGAACCTCTTCGGGCCCCGCGGCGTGCGTGCGCGCACCGTCGTGATCGAGAGCCGGGACGGCACGCTGCAGCTGATCCCCTTCTCCGAACGCGGCTCGGCCTACGAACAACAGGTGCCGGAACGCCGCGAGATGCGCGCCTTCGTCGTGCGTCAGTTCAAGAAACAGGACGTGCTCTGGGCCTCGGAAATCCAGGGCATCCGAGACCACGGGTCGGAAACCGCGACCCAGCAGGTGCAGACCGAGGTGGCCCGCAAGCTCGGGCGGCTGCGGAACGACGCCGAGGCCACCTTCGAGTTCCACCTCTTCAACGGCATCCAGGGCGTGGTGAAGGATCCGAAGGACGGAGCGACGGTGGTCAACTACTTCACCGAGTTCGGCATCACGCCCGCCACGGAGGTCGACTTCGACCTCGACAACGCGAGCCCCGCCTCCGGCGCGCTACGCAAGCGCTGCCAGGCGCTGATCGAAAGCGTCGAGGACAGCCTTGGCGGGCTGGCCGCCGGTCAGGTCCAGCTGCGCGCCGAATGCGGCTCGGCCTTCTTTGCCGATCTGGTCGCCCACAAGGAGGTGCGAGAGACCTATCTCAACACCGCCGCCGCCGCCGACCTTCGGGGCCGCGTGGGCGAAGAGGTCAGCTTCGGTGGCATCACCTTCCGCCGCTACCGGGGTGGCCTCGGCTTTGGCGTGCCGACGGACAAGGCTTACTTCTATCCCGAGGGGGTCGAGGGCCTCTTCGAGATCTACTTCGCTCCGGCCGACACCTTCGAGACGGCAAACACGCTGGGCCTGCCGCTCTACGCGCGCATGATCCCCGACCGGGATCGCGACGAATGGGTGCGCCTCGAGATCGAGAGCAACCCGCTGCCGATCTGCACCCGCCCGCAGGTGCTGCGATCGGCGCGGCGGACGTGATGACGGCCTACCGGGCGCGGGGGCGGTCCCAGATCATGCCGGCAAGGCGTGGGTCCGGGGCGAAGCTGTCCTTCGGGAACTCGATCCCGAGGCGCGGATGCTCGCGCAGCGCCTGAGCGCCGGTGGAGCCGATCCGGATGCGCCAGGTCTGACGTTCGACCGGCTGCGGGGCGGCAAAGGCACGGCAGGTCAGCACGGCAAGGTTCGCACCCCGGGCAGGATCGCGGACCGAGGCGTAGCGGATCACCTCGGCACCGATCGCGCGGGCCTCTTCGGCCAGATCCTGGCAGGCCGCGTTGTCGGTGAGGTGGGCCCAGGCGGGATCGGTGGCCAGTGCCCCTGCGGTCAGGTCGACCGCCACGGGCGTTGCGACCTCCGCCGAAAAGGCGGTGTAGTCGGCCGCATCGTCGGGAAAGGGGGTTTCCGGGCTCTCGGCGTAGAACAGGAAGCGGTAGAAGACCATTTCGGCCGCCGCCGTCTCTGGCGCCTCGGCCCCGTACCAGACGCCCGGCGTCAGTCCCGCCCGGCGAAACCGCGATCCCGCCGGATAGGGGCGATAACGGAAGGGCGTGGCCAGCAAGTAATCGAGCGCGCGGCAGTCCTCCGGCAGGGGCGGCTTCGTGGCCTCGAGGATCTCCTCGAGGGCCGCCTGTTCGGCGAGGCTGTCGACAAGCTTCAGGGTCGACACCCGGTGCTGGGCCTCGACGAACCGCCATGCCGGGCCCGCGTAGGGCCGCGCCTCAGAGCGGAGCGCGTCTTGCGTCCAGATAGGTCGTGACATCGACAAGCCCCTGCACCTGCGTCATCCGCTCCACGGGCCGTGCCGCGAGCGCCGTGTTGGGAGCGGCCAACCACCGCCGCGCCACCGCCTCGTCGCCCCCGGTGATCGCGTCGATCGAGCGGAAGGTCCGCACCAGAAGGGCAGCCAGCTCGAAGGGCTTCGAGCCCGGCTCAAGCAGGCTTTCGCCCCGTTTCCAGCGCGAGACGGTCGCCTCGGAGACGCCGACGATGTCGGCCAGTTGTCGGCCCGACAGGCCAAGTCGGTCTGCCGCCCGCAGCGCGGCCTTGGTCAGCACGGCACCGGCATCAGGGTTGCGGGCGATCTGATGGGAAAGAGTCATGGCTTTCTCCTGTCTGAGGAAAACATAGTATCACTTCCTTTCTGAGGAAAGAGGAAACATGCCGGACGCCCTCTCTGTCGCGCTTTCGGCGCTCTTCGCCGATCCGAACATCGGGCGGGACGCCGTCTACATCGCCGACGGCGGCGCGCCCGTCCCAGTGCGCGTGGTCGCCCGGCGTGCCGATGCTATCAACGACTTCGGAGACGCGCGGCTCTGGTCCGAGTCCACCCGGATCGACCTGCGTGTGGCCGAGGTGCCAGCCCCACGCCCCGGCGACCGGATCGAGATGGAGGGCGAGGCCTTCCTCATCCAGGGCGAGCCCATCCGCGACCGCGAGCGGCTGGTCTGGACCGTCGATCTGAGGCCAGCGTGAAACTGAAGCTCGACATCGATCCCGACATCGTCGCGATGATGGCGGCCGAGGTTGCGGCAGGCGAACGCGCCGTGTCGGCTGCGATCCGCGAAGCGGGGACCGGGCTGAAGGCCGCCTGGCGGCTGCAGATCACCGGCGCGGGCCTTGGGGCCCGGCTTGCCCGCACCATCCGGTCGGAGCAGTTCCCCAAAGGCACGCCCAGCCTCAACGCTGCGGCCGTCGTATGGTCCAACGCCCCGGTCATCGTCGGCGCGCACGATACCGGCCCGCTGATCCGCTCAAAGAACGGCTTCTGGCTGGCGATCCCCACACCCGCTGCAGGCAAGTCCCTGCGCGGCGGCCGGATCACCCCCGGCGAGTGGGAGCGCCGCACCGGCCTGCGCCTGCGGTTCATCTATCGAAACAGGGGACCAAGCCTGCTGGTGGCAGAGGGGCGGCTGAACACCAAGGGTCGCGCCGTGGCATCACGGTCGAAGACCGGCCGGGGCCTCGTGACCGCGCCGATCTTTCTGCTGGTGCCGCAGGTCAAGTTGCCGAAGCGGCTGGACCTGGCACGGGATGCGGAGCGGGCGCATGACGCCGTGCCGGGGTTGATCGTGGCGAACTGGGTGGACGGAAAAGGCAGTTCATGATCGTTTGCAGAAAGACAAATGATAGTCGGGCTGAAAAGATCTATGCTTACCGCAGAAGTCATCCGATCCGCACGAATGAAGATGCTTCATCGCGCGCGATCAATCCGCAATGCCGAATTCAACAATCCGGTAGAGCGTCAGTTCACGGCAGAACAGATCCGTGAAGGTGTCGCAGCGCAACAGCTGGGGCCATGGCTGGCGCAAAGTCTCGGTGCAAACATCACGCTTCCATCGCTCTACTCGCTTTCTGTCGATAATGCCGAAGCCGCTCAGACGATCAGACATGCATTTGATGGGCTGCCGGCCGAGCAGGTGAGAGGGTATCGCCTCCCACGGCGCAATCCTGAAAGGGAAGAGCAAACCACACTGTATGTTGGCGGCTCGGAAGGGATCCGTCGTAGATTAAAAGAGCATGTCGGGTCGGCAGCCGCCGGGACTTATGCCCTGAATATGCAGCGTTGGTGCCCGCAGTTTGATGGCGTGGTGACTGTCAGGGTGCAGTTGTTTTCGCCTGAAGTTAGTCGGGATTGCCGGCAAGATCTTGAAGACTCATTGTGGGACACACTGCAACCGATCTTCGGCAAGAAGGGGGCGCGATGAGTGCCTGGCGCCGTCCCTTTAGGTTAGAGCTTATGCCCACCCCCCGCGAAACCATCCTCGCCGCGCTGCACGCGCGGCTTTCGGCACTGCCTGCCACCGCCCTGCGCGGTGACGTGCTGCCCGAACGCATGCCGACGGCGGGCCTCCTGATCCTGCGCGACGGCGAGCCGGGGGAGCCGGAAGTGACGCTGTCGCCGCTGCGCTACCACTACCAGCACCGGGCCGAGATCGAGGCGGTCGTGCAGGGGGCCAGCCGTGACGCCGCCTTCGACACGCTCTGCGCCAGCATCGGCGCGGCGATTGCCGCCGACCGCACGCTGGGCGGACTCTGCGACTGGGTCGAGGCGGAAGCGCCGCGTCCGGTCGATCTGCCCATCGAGGGTGCCGCCACCCTCAAGGCGGCGGTGATCCCGGTGGTCCTGCACTATTCCACAGCCGACCCGCTCGGCTGACCCCACCCACGACAGGAGAACACGATGGCACGAGCCCATGGGGCGCGGGCGCAGATGGCGCTTGCGTTCGAGACCGTTTACGGCACCGCGCCCGCATCGGGCTATCGGACGGTGCCCTTCGCCAGCACCACGCTCGGCTCCGAACAGCCGCTGATCGCCTCGGAACTGCTGGGCCAGGGGCGCGACCCGCTGGCACCGATCAAGGACGCGGTCACGGCCGACGGCGATGTCGTGGTGCCGATCGACGTCGAGAACCTCGGCCTCTGGCTGAAGGCGGCCTTCGGTCAGCCCACGACCACCGGCACCACGCCCAAGACCCACACCTTCCAGTCAGGGAACTGGACCCTGCCGTCGATGGCCATCGAGACGGCCATGCCGGAGGTGCCGCGCTATGCGATGTACACCGGCTGCGTCTGCGACCAGTTGTCGTGGCAGATGGCGCGGTCGGGGTTGCTGACCGCGACGGCACGGCTGGTCGCACAGGGCGAGAACGTTGCCGCCACCACCGCGGCGGGCACGCCAACCGCGCTGGCGCTGCAGCGGTTCGGGCATTTCAACGGCGCGATCACTCGCAACGGCACACCGCTCGGCAACGTCATTTCCGCCGAGATCACCTATTCCAACGGCCTCGACCGGATCGAGACCATCCGCTCGGACGGGCGCATCGAAGGGGCCGACCCCGGCATGGCCGCACTGACGGGCCGGGTGGAGGTGCGTTTCGCCGATACCGCCCTGATCACGCAGGCCATCGACGGCACGCCTTGCGAGCTGGTCTTCGCCTGGAGCCTCGGCGCCAACGCCAGCTTCACCTTCACCGCGCACGCCGTCTACCTGCCGCGCCCCCGGATCGAGATCCCGGGCCCGCAGGGCATCCAGGCCACCTTCGACTGGCAGGCGGCCAAGGCCCCCAGCCCCGCCCGGATGTGCACCGCCGTCCTCGTCAACACCGTCGCAACCTATTGAGAATGCCCGCCATGCTGACCCTCGACCTTTCGAACGCGCCGCAGTTGTGCGACCTGATCCCCGGTGTGCGCGTGAAGCTGCGCCCTCTGACCACCGCGCTGATGGTGTCCGCGCGCGGCGATCCGGCGATTGCCGGCCTGCCCGAGGGGGCAGCGACCGAGGAGGCCGCGCTCGCCATGGCCAAGGCGCTGGCGCGGCGGGCGATCCTCGAATGGGAGGGGATTGGCGATGCCGATGGCAATCCCATCGATCCAAGCCCCGAGGCCATCGACGCGCTCCTCGACCTCTGGCCAGCCTTCGATGCGTTTCAGACCCACTACGTCGCCAAGGCGCTGCTGCTGGACGCGGAAAAAAACGGCTCTGCGCCCTTGCCGACTGGTCCTTCGGTGGGGGCGAAGGCTACTGCGCGGCCTGCGGAACGACCTGTCCTGACTGCCCCGCACGGCTGAACTGGCCGCTGACGCTGGAGGGAGCGCAAGTCTGGGACCTGGCGCAGCGCCTTGGCGGGCAGATGCGGGTCATCCCCGGCGCGGTGATCGGCTGGGACATGGGCGCCGCGCTGGCCTTGGGCGCGGCCCTCGGCATCTCCGCGCCCGCCATCGCCGAACTGCTGCCCACCCTCGAGGCGGTGATGGTTCGCCGCGTGAACGAACAGATCGCGGCCAACCGCGAATGATCCCATTCCGACCGGAGCCCTGCACCCATGGCCGAGAAACGCGTCTCCGTCCGGCTCGCCGCCGTGGGCGGCCGCCAGGTGCGCGCCGAACTGGAGGGCGTCGGTGAGGCCGGGGCGAAGGGGTTCGGCCGCCTGTCGCGCGAGATGGAACTGGCGAACACCCGGCTTGCGGCCTTCGCGCGCCGCGCAGGACTTGCCCTCGGGGCCGCCGCTGCCGCCGCCACCGCCTCGCTCGGGCTGATCGTTCGCTCCACGGCCGAGAGTGCCGCCCAGATCCGGCAGTTCGCGCAGGTCGCCAACGCGACGCCCGAGGCGCTGCAGCGCTGGTCGGCCGGGGCGCGGACGGTGGGGATCGAGCAGGAGAAGCTCGCCGACATTCTGAAGGACGTGAACGACCGGGTCGGGGATTTCCTGCAGACCGGCGGCGGGCCGATGGCGGATTTCTTCGAGAACGTCGCCCCTCGGGTGGGTGTCACCGCTGACCAGTTCGCCCGCCTTTCCGGCCCCGAGGCGTTGCAGCTCTACGTCGACACGCTGGAACGCGCGGGCCTGAGCCAGCAGGAGATGACCTTCTATCTCGAGGCGATGGCGTCTGACGCCACCCGCCTCCTGCCGCTCCTGCGCAACGGCGGGGCGGAGATGGCCCGGCTTGGTAATCAGGCCTCCGACCTTGGCGCGGTTCTGGACAGCGACGCCCTCGAAGCCCTGCGCCGCACACAACTGGCGCTGGGCACCGTGTCCCTGGTCTTCGACGGCCTGCGCAATCGCATCGCTGTAGCGGTCGCCCCGACCATCGAAGCGCTGGCCAACGCCTTCGTCGCGCTGGCCTCCGATGGCGGGATTCTGCGGTCGGCTATCGATGCGCTGATCGGCAACCTTGGAAGGCTGGCGTCCTATGCGGCCACCTTCGCTGCTTTCATGGCCGGGCGCTGGGTTGCTGGCATGGCGGCGGCAGCCCTGTCGGTGCGCGGACTGGCTACCGCCTTGGTGTTCCTCCGCGGGGCCCTCATCCGCACCGGCGTCGGCGCGCTGATCGTGGGCGCGGGAGAGCTGGTCTATCAGTTCTCGCAGCTTGTCGCCCCGGTGGGCAGCGTGGGCGAGGCGTTTCGCCTGCTTGGCGATCTGGCCCGCGAGGTCTGGTCGCGCATCGGCCTGTCGCTGGACGCGGCCCTCGCGAGGATGGCGGCCGGATGGGAGGGGCTGAAGGCGGCCGGTCTATCGGCGCTCGAAGGCACCATCGCAGGCGTGGTCAGCTTCGGCGACCGGACGGCCGCGATCTTCCAAGGCGCCTACGACGCAGCGGTGGCGATCTGGGGAAGCCTCCCCGGGGCCATTGGCGACTTCGCCTTCCAGGCCGCGAACGGGCTGATCTCGGGCGTCGAAGCGATGCTGAACGGGGTCGTCACGCGCATCAACAGCTTCATCGAGACCCTGAATGCGGCCCTCGCACTGCTCCCCGAATGGGCCACCGGCGAAGGCGGGGTGCGGATCGGCATCCTCGATCCGGTGGAACTGGGCCGCATCGGTAATCCCTTCGAAGGCGCCGCGACCGCAGCCGGTGCTGCCGCGGCAGATGCTTTCGCGGCAGCGCTGTCGCAGACCTACCTCGATCCGCCTGATCTTGGCCTCGGCGCGATGGCCGACGATGCCCGCGCCCGGGCCGATGGCTATCGCGAAGCGGCCGGGATGCTGGCTGACGCTGCCGGTCAGCCGCTCGCCAGTTGGCAGGCGCTGAAGGATGCGGTGACCGGCACAGGGACGGAAGCCGAGACCGCGCTTGCGGATGCAGCCGCCTCGGCAGGTGCCCTGACCGCCGGACTGAACGACACGGCCACCGCCGCCGATGGCGCAGGCAGCGCTGCGCGCGAAGCGGGAGCAGCAGCGGCAGAAGGCGCGGACACCGCGCTGACTGGCTGGCAGGCCGTCACCGCCGCGCTGGCCGACTATGCCGCCAAGGCGCGCGACATTGGCGGGGATATTGGCAGCGCACTGGTGGGGGCCTTCACCTCGGCCGAAAACGCCATCGGCGACTTCGTGAAAACCGGCAAGTTCGACTTCCGCGATCTGGTCACGTCCATGATCGCCGATCTCGCGAAGCTCGCCGCGCGCCGGTTCATCCTCGGCCCCATTGCCAATGCGCTCTCCGGCGCGCTGGGTGGGGCGGGTGGGATTTTCGCCAACATCCTGCACGCGGGCGGCATGGTCGGCGCCACTGGCCCCGGCCGGATGTTCCCGGCCTTGGCCTTCGCGGGCGCGCCTCGCATGCACAGCGGTGGATGGGCGGGGCTGCGGCCCGACGAGGTTCCGGCGATCCTGCAGCGCGGGGAGCGCGTCCTCTCGCGACGCGAGGCGGCGGGCTACGGCCAGGCGGGTGCCTCCACCGTCAATGTCACGATCAACGCCCGCGACGCCGAGAGCTTCCGCCAGTCCCGCACGCAGGTCGCCAGTGACATCGCCCGCGCCGTGTCGCTGGGCCGAAGGGGGATGTGATGGCGTTTCACGAAGTCCGGTTTCCGGACAATATCAGCCGTGGCGCGCGCGGCGGTCCCGAACGGCGCACCCAGATCGTCGAACTGGCATCCGGCGCCGAGGAGCGGAACGCAAGCTGGGCCAACTCCCGCCGCCGTTATGACGTCGCCTACGGCATCCGCCGCGCCGACGATCTGGCAGCGGTCGTCGCCTTCTTCGAGTCAAGGAACGGCCGCCTCCAGGGCTTCCGCTTCAAGGACTGGGCCGATTTCAAGTCCTGCTTGCCGTCACAGACGCCGGGGCCGACCGATCAGCCCATCGGCACCGGCAACGGCGCGGCCACCCTGTTTCCGCTCACCAAACGCTACACCTCCGGAGCGCAGTCCTGGACCCGGGCCATCACCAAGCCCGTCGCGGGAACCGTGACCATTGCCGTGAACGGCATTGCGCAAGCCTCTGGCTGGTCGATTTCCATCACGACCGGCCTCATCACCTTCACCACTGCGCCAGCCGCAGGCGTGGCCGTCACCGCGGGCTTCGAATTCGACGTCCCCGTCCGCTTCGACACCGACGCGCTCGACGTCACCCTCGACCTCGAACGCCTCGGGTCGATCACCTCGATCCCTCTCATCGAACTCCGCCTCTGAAGGACCGATCCCATGTCTGAGCCCACGACCGTGCGCATGGGCGCACTGGCCGCCTACCTGAGCCTTGCCCTCGCGCTGTCGGCGCAAGGAGGGGCCGCGATCTGGTGGGCGGGCACGCAGAACACCCGCCTGACCTCGCTCGAGGCGCGGGTGGCCGAACTTCTCTCCACCTCGCCCCTCTACCACAACCAGGTGGTCGAAGCCGACCGCCGCATCGCCGTCATCGACGAGCGGATCGCCAACATCCTCGCCCGGATCGAGGCGCTGACCGCCGCGCTCGAACGCCGACACGACGCCCCCTGATTTCCCCAAAGGACCATCGCCATGCAGACCACCGACCGGGGGCTTCTGGCCCTGATCCGGCACGAAGGCGTCGTGCCGGGACCCTATCTCGATGTGAAGGACGTCTGGACCTTCGGCATCGGCCATACGGCTGCGGCCGGACCGCCCGATCCGGCGCGGATGCCGCGCGGGATGCCCGCCGATCTCGAGACCGGGATCCGTGAGGCCTTCCGGGTCTTCCGCACGGACCTCGCCGCCTATGAGGCCGAGGTGCTGCGCGCCGTGAAGCTGCCGCTGGAGATGCACGAGTTCGATGCGCTGGTGTCCTTCCACTACAACACAGGCGGCATCGCCAAGGCCGCGTTGACGCGGCACCTGAACGCCGGGAACCGCGCGGCGGCCGCAGCGGCCTTCATGGGCTGGCTCAAGCCCGCCGCCATCCGGTCCCGCCGCGAGGCGGAGCGTGATCTCTTCGCTAGGGGCAGCTACCCGACCGGCACCATCCCGGTCTGGTCGGTTGACCGCAACGGCAAGGTGGATTTCTCGCGGCCGATCCGTCGGCTCAGCGAGGCCGAGGCGATGGCCTTGCTGCGCCCGAGCGGCACGCCGATGCCGCCTCCCGCCCAACCCGCAACCAGGCCCAGCTGGTGGCAGCGGCTCGCCAGCTTCTTTACCGGAAAGGAAAACAAATGAACTGGACCCTCGCACGCGGCCTCGTCTATCTCGCCTGTCTCGTCGCCTCCGGTCTCGCCATGGCGGGGCTCGCGGATTTTGACCTGGCGACGGGAACCTTCGATCTGCGGCCCTTCAACCTCTACGCCATGACCGGGGCGGCAGGCGGTGTCGTGTCCTCAGCGCTGGCCTCGATCGCGCTCTGGCGCGGCTGGGGGCGGAAGTGAAGTCTCTGAACCCCGCCCTGCAGGCGCATCTCGATGAGGGGACGACGACACTTGCCTGGTGTTGGCGCATCACCCGAGCCGATGGCGTGACCTTCGGCTTCACGGACCATGACGGAACGCTTACTTTCGACGGAACCGAGTTCGAACCGGAAAGCGGGCTTACGGCCTCCGAGGTGCGGTCGGGGTCTGACCTCTCGGTCGATGCGCAGGACGCGCAAGGCGTGCTCTCCTCCGACCGGATCACGGAGACCGATATCCTCGATGGCCGCTGGGACAATGCGGCGGTCGAGGTCTGGCGCGTGAACTGGGCGAGCCCCGCGCAGCGCGTGCTCCTCCGGCGCGGGGCCATCGGCCAGATCCGGCGAGGGCGGCTGGCCTTCGTGGCCGAGGTTCGGAGCCTCGCCCATGTCCTCGGCCAGACTGTCGGGCGGACGTTTCAGGCGAGTTGCGACGCCGCGCTGGGCGATACGCGCTGCGGCGTCAATCTCGAGGCTGCGGCCTTCAAGGGCAGCGGAGCGGTCATTGACGTGCTGCGCGACCGGGCGTTCACGGCCTCCGCCCTCGGCAGTTTCGCGGCAGGCTGGTTCGCCTTCGTGCTGGTGGAATGGTCGACCGGCGCCAACGCGGGGCGGCGGGTCGAGGTTCTGTCGCATGACCTCGTCGATGGCGTAGCAATCCTGACCCTGCTGGAAGCCCCGGTGCGCCCGATCACGGCGACGGACGCATTCGTGGTCCGGGCGGGCTGCGACAAGCGCCTTGCGACCTGCGGGACGAAGTTCGCCAATGTCGCCAACTTTCGCGGCTTTCCCCACATCCCGGGTCAGGATGCCGTGCTGCGCTACGCCACCAAGGACGGTGGCCACGAGGGGGCGGTGCTGTGAAGACCGCCGATCCGGCCCATGTGATTGCCGTCGCGCGGTCGTGGCTCGGCACGCCGTACCACGACCAGGCCAGCCTGCGCGGGGTCGGCTGCGATTGCCTTGGTCTTGCGCGCGGCGTCTGGCGGGAAGTCGTAGGGCCGGAACCATTCCCGATCCCGCCCTACAGCCGGGACTGGGGCGAGACCGGTCCGCGCGAGGTGCTGGCGGACGGGGCGCGACAGATGATGCCGGAGATCGCACCCGCCAATGCCACACCCGGTGCGTTGATCCTGTTTCGGATGATGCCCCGCGCCATCGCCAAGCATGTCGGGATCCTCACCGGCCCCGACACCTTCCTCCACGCCTATGAGCGGCTGGGCGTGATCGAGGAACCACTTACGCCGACATGGCGACGGCGCATCGCCTTCGCTTTCCTTTTCCCTGCACGCTGAGATTTCCGCATGGCCACGCTCGTCCTCGGCGCCGTCGGTTCCGCCATCGGCGGGGCTTTCGGTGGCGCGATCCTCGGCTTTTCCGGGGCCGCCATCGGCGGTTTCATCGGCTCCACCATCGGCTCGGTGGTCGACAGCTGGATCGTGTCCTCGCTTGCTCCGGCTCAGAAGATCGAGGGTCAGCGCCTCGACAGCTTGCGAATTACCTCGGCCACCGAGGGGACCATCATCCCGCGCCTCTACGGTCGCATGCGCGTCGGCGGCAATATCATCTGGGCGACCGATTTCCGCGAGGAGACCAAGACGACGACACAGGGCGGCGGCAAGGGTGGTGGCGGTGGCCGGGTCCAGACGACCGAGTATCTCTACTATGCAAGTTTCGCCGTGGCGCTGTGCGAGGGGCCGATCACCGGCATCGGCCGCATCTGGGCCGACGGCAAGCCGCTCGACATGACGGGGATCACCTGGCGCTGGTATCCGGGGAACGAGGCGCAGACGGCCGATCCGTTCATTTCGGCGAAGATGGGCGCCGCCAACACGCCAGCCTATCGCGGCACGGCCTATGTCGTCTTCGAGGAACTGCCGCTTTCCACCTACGGCAACCGCCTGCCGCAACTGTCCTTCGAGGTGTTCCGACCGCTCGCGGACCCCGACACGGCCGAGGGGCAGGTGAGGGCGGTGACGATGATCCCTGCCTCGGGCGAGTTCACCTACGCGACCGAGGCTGTCCGCAAGACAGTCGGCGCGTCCACGACGGTCTTCGGCCAGACCACGGGCGGCACGACCTCGGCCGAAAACCTGAACGCGCTGCCCGATGAGGCCGATATCGTTGTGGCGCTGGACCGGCTGCAGGCTTTGGCCCCGGCCGTGGAGAGCGTGAGCCTCGTCGTCGCCTGGTTCGGCAATGACTTACGGGCGGGCAACTGCGCGATCAAGCCCGGCGTCGAGGTGGCGAGCAAGGTCACCAGCCCGAAGGTCTGGACGGTCAATGGGGTGTCCCGCGTTGCGGCCCATCTCGTCAGCCGCGACGCCGAGGACCGGCCGGTCTATGGCGGCACGCCCGCCGACTTCGCGGTGGTGCAGGCGATCCGCGAGATGAAGGCCCGCGGGCTGCGGGTGACCTTCTATCCGTTCCTGCTGATGGACGTGCCGCCCGGCAACACGCTGCCGAACCCCTACAGCGCGAATGCCGCGACGCTTGGCCAGCCGAGTTTCCCATGGCGGGGCCGGATCACTTGTTCACCAGCGCCGGGCTATGCCGGTACCACGGACAAGACCGCCGCCGCCGCTACGCAGGTCTCGGCCTTCTTCGGCGCGGCGGCGCCTGCGCAGTTCGCGATCTCTGGTGACACCGTCGTCTGGACGGGGCCCTCCGGCGATTGGGGGCTGCGCCGCATGATCCTGCACTACGCCCATCTCTGTGCCGTGGCGGGCGGTGTCGATGCCTTCCTGATCGGCACCGAGATGCGGGGGCTGACCACGATCCGGTCCAGCGCCAGCGCCTATCCCGCCGTGACGGCCTTCAAGGCGCTGGCGGCAAACGTGAAGACGATCCTCGGGCCGGGCACCAAGGTGGGCTATGCGTCCGACTGGTCGGAATACTTCGGCCACCAGCCCGGCGATGGCAGTGGCGATGTCTATTTCCACCTCGACCCGCTCTGGTCCGATGCCAACATCGATTTCATCGGCATCGACAACTACATGCCGCTCTCGGACTGGCGCGACGGGTTCGACCATGCCGATGCCCTCGAGGGCTGGCCCGCGATCCATGACCGGGGGTACTTGCAGGCCAACATCGCAGGCGGCGAAGGTTTCGACTGGTTCTACGCCTCGGCCGCCGACCGGTCTGCGCAGATCCGCACGCCCATCACCGACGGTGCCACAGGCAAGCCTTGGGTGTTCTGCTACAAGGATCTGCGCGCCTGGTGGTCGAACCCGCATTTCAACCGTCCGGGCGGGGTGGAGAGCGGCACGCCCACCGCATGGGTGCCGCAATCGAAGCCGGTCTGGTTTACCGAACTGGGCTGTCCCGCCATCGACCGGGGCACGAACCAGCCTAATGTTTTCTTCGACCCGAAGTCGTCCGAGAGCTTCACCCCGTATTTCTCGCGCGGCTGGCGCGACGATGCGATCCAGCGCGCCTATCTTGAGGCGAGCTACCTCTGGTGGGGTCAGGGCGCGAACAACCCGACGTCGTCTGTTTATGGCGGCCGGATGGTCCATGTCCCCGAATGCGCCGCCTGGACCTGGGATGCGCGGCCATATCCGTTCTTTCCGGAACTGACAGGCATCTGGACGGACGGGCCGAACTGGCGGCTCGGCCACTGGCTGACGGGTCGGCTGGGCGCGGTGTCGCTGGCGGCTCTTGTCCGCCACCTCTGTGTGCGCGCTGGGCTAGACGAAGCCCTCATCGACGTCTCGGGTCTCTGGGGCGCGGTCGAGGGCTATGTGATCGGCGCCCTCGAAAGCCCCCGCGCGTCGATCTCCACGCTGGCACGCCACTTCGGGTTCGATGCCATTGAGACGGAGGGCGTGATCCGCTTCGTCATGCGCGGGCGGGCATCCATCGCCACGCTGGCCATCGACGATCTGGTTGCCACCCGCGAGGGCGAGGCCTTCGAACTGACCCGCGGCCAGGAGACCGAACTGCCCCAGGCCCTGAAGTGGCAGGTCGCGCGGGCGGATGAGGACTACGACGCGGCGCTGGTTGAAGCGCGGCGCATCACTGTCGACACGACGCGCATTGCCTCGGAAAGCTTCCCGATGGCGATCCCGCCCGAGGAGGCCGAACGCCGCTGCCGCCGCGCGCTGATGGAAGCCTGGATCGGCCGGGAAAGCGCCACCTTCCGCCTTCCTCCCTCGCGACTGGCCATCGATCCGGCCGACGTCATCCACCTCGCCCATGATGGCCGCGAAGTGGAATTTCGCCTCGTCTCTGTGGCAGATGCCGAGGCGCGAGGCATCGAAGCCGTCCGCCAGGACCGTGCCGCCTACGATCTGCCGCCCGGGGATCCCCGGCCTGCGAGCCTCGCCAGCCCCGTCGTCTTCGGCACGCCGGAGGTGGTGATGCTGGACATCCCGCAGATCACCGAGGACCAGCCCGCCCATCGCCCCCTGATCGCCGCCCATGCCAGCCCCTGGCCGGGCGAGATCGCGGTGTTCCGCAGCGCCGCGACGGATGGGTTCAGCCTGCTGACGACGTTTGGAAGCCGTGCTCGGATCGGCACGCTGGCCTTCGACTTCTTTCCGGGCGCCACCTCACGCTTCGATCTCGGCAACGCGCTGGTGGTCAATCTGCTGTCGGGCACGCTGGAGAGCGTGACGGACGTTACACTCTTCGGCGGGGCGAATGCACTGGCCGTGGAGACAGCGGCCGGGGTCTGGGAGATCATCCAGGCTGGCCAAGCGGAACTGATCGCCGCTGGCCGCTACCGACTGACCCGCCTCCTGCGCGGCCAGCGCGGGACGGAACATGCCATGGGCAACCCGACTCCGGCCGGGGCGCGGGTCGTTGTGCTGGACACCTCACTTGCCTCGCTGCCCATCGCCGAGGCCGATCTTGGGCTACCGTGGAACTGGCGGGTCGGCCCGGCCGCGCGTGCCGTCAACGATCCGAGCTATGCCGCGCTGGGCTTCACCCCGACCGGGCGCGGCCTCGTGCCTTTCGCGCCGGGGCATGTCGAACAGCCGTGGCGGACGGCGCGCAGCCCGGGCGATGTGACCATCCGCTGGACGCGGCGATCCCGCGCGCTGGTCGCGGATGCCTGGGAACAGGTCGAGGTGCCCTTAGCCGAGGACCTGGAAGCCTACGACGTCCAGATCCTCGACGGGGCCGCCGTCAAGCGCACGCTGACCAGCACCACGACCTCCGCCCTCTACACCGCCGCCCAGCAGACCGCCGATTGGGGCGCGGCCCTTGGCCCCGGCCAGACGCTGGCGATCCGCATCTACCAGCTTTCGAACCGCCTCGGCCGCGGCGCGCCCTCGGCCGTAACGCTGCAATTCTGATCCGAACCTCCGGGAACCCAAATGTCCGACACCACGACCCATCTGGGCCTGCCCTACCTTCTGGCGGCGCAGGCGCAGAAGCATGTTACCCACAACGAGGCGCTGCGCCTGCTCGACGCCATGGTGCAGCTCTCAGTCCTCGACCGCACGCGCACCGCGCCTCCGGTTAGCCCGGCCGACGGCAACCGCCATCTGGTGGCTTCGGGCGCAACGGGCCTCTGGGCCGGGTGGGACCTGAACATCGCATTCTGGGTCGATGGCGCGTGGATACGCCTCGTCCCGCGCACCGGTTGGATGGTCTGGGTGGCGGCCGAGGGTCTGTTCCTCGTCTGGACCGGCAGCGCCTGGGAGGTCGTGGGCGAGCCGCGTGACGTGTCGGACGCGGTCTTTAGCCTGGTGAACGATGCGGACCCGACGAAGAAGGCGACCTTCTCGCTGGCAGGGATCAGCGCGGGCACCACGCGCAGTTACACGCTTCCCAACACCTCGTCGGAACTGGCGATCCTCGCGGGCACGCAGACCTTCTCTGGCAACAAGACCTTCTCGGGCACCCTGACGGCTTCCGGAACGGTTACGGTCTCGGCTGCCAGCGCCACCATTGGCACCGCAACGACGACATCCACGTACGGGATGGGAACCGGGGCCACGACCACGGGTGTCACAAAGACCGTGAACATCGGCACCGGCGGCGCGTCCGGGTCCACGACGGTCGTCAACATCGGCTCCGCCACTGCAGGGGCCGGTGGCACGACCGTCATCAACACACCCACGGTCACCTTCGCCAATGCGGTGACGCAGGTCGGCATGCCGCAAGCGAACCTGACCGCACAACTGCTTGGCCTCGGCGGGGCGACGGCGGACAGCTACAACCGGGTTTCGGTCAACACGCCTGCCGTGCTGCTGAACAACGCCGGGGCCGGGATCGAGGCGAGCGTCAACAAGGCCGCTGCTGGGAACGACGCGGCCTTTGCCTTCAAGACCGGCTTCTCCGCCCGCGCGCTGATCGGCCTCCTCGGCAATGATGACTTCAGCTTCAAGGTCAGCCCGGACGGCTCGGCCTTCTACGACGCGATCCGCATCGACCGCACCAGTGGCCAGGTGGAACTGCCGCAGCCGACGGTCCTGCCCGGCCTCAGCGCCGCGCCGACACCGCCGCCCACCGGCAAGGCCACCGTCTATGCCCGCAGCCGGGCGGGGGCGCCATGGATCGACGTGATGCGCCCCTCGGGCCGGGACTTTCCGCTCCAACCGCATTTCGGGGTGAACCGGATCGCGACCTGGTCGCCCTCCGTCACGACGACGATCACCACCGAAGGCATGCCGATCACCTCGGTCGGGACCGTTTCGCACCCGACCCTGGCCGCCACGAACCTGGCAGCCAGCATGCGGCGCTGGCGTCTGACGTCGGCCGCGGTGGTGGACTCTGTGGCCGACCAGCGCTCAGCAGGCTGGGCCTGCTGGCGCGGGAACGCGGCTGGCCTCGGCGGATGGACCTTCGTGACGCGGACTTCGCTGACCACCTTGCAAGCCACAGGGATGGCGTTTTTTGGCCTCTACGGATCGACGGCCGCGCTGGCCACAACCCTGACGCTGGCCGCTGTAATCAACTGTAAGCGCTGTCCCGATCACATTGTGACGGGGTAATTGCACGGGAGCAGGTCGTCGATCTGGCTCTGTTTGTGCCCTTTGACGATGGCGGTGAGCGTTGCTGACAGCCAGGCGTGGGG
>JAIXRW010000044.1 GCA_027484985.1 Rhodobacter sp.
CAAGGCGGGCGTGCAGGGGCGCGGCCAGCTGGTCAGCGTGCTGATCGAGGATTTGCTGGGCGGGCCGCTTGTGGCGGAAAAGGGGTAGGGGCTGATGGGCTGTCATCCCCGCGCAGGCGGGGATCTTTCGGCCGCCTTGCCTGACGGAGATCCCCGCTTTCGCGGGGATGACGGGATTTGACTTAAAGGCAAGGGTTGGACTGTGGCCCGAAGCTACGGTCCGCGTGCAGCCCGCCCCACCGGGCTGCGCGCCCTTGGTGCATCACGGCGGGCCGCACACGGACCTAACGGTGGAAGGTGAAAACGCTCCATTGGAGCCTTTTCGCCTTCCTTGCGGTTCATTGGATGCGGAGGTCTGTGATCAGTCGCGCAAGAGTTCGTTGATGCTGGTCTTGCTGCGGGTCTGGGCATCGACCTTTTTCACGATCACGGCGCAGTAAAGGTTGATGCCGCCTTTCGAGGGCATCGAGCCTGCCACCACGACCGAGCCTGCGGGCACTTCGCCATAGGTGACTTCGCCGGTTTCGCGGTCAACGATCTTGGTCGATTTGCCGATGAACACGCCCATGCCGAGGACCGAGCCTTCGCGGACGATGCAGCCTTCCACCACTTCCGAGCGTGCGCCGATGAAGCAGTTGTCCTCGATGATGGTGGGGCCGGCCTGCATGGGCTCCAAGACCCCGCCGATGCCGACGCCGCCCGACAGGTGCACGTTCTTGCCGATTTGCGCGCAAGAGCCGACCGTGGCCCATGTATCGACCATGGTGCCTTCATCGACGAAGGCGCCGAGGTTGACGAAGGACGGCATCAGCACCACGCCCTTGGCGATATGGGCCGAGCGGCGGACGATGCAGTTGGGCACGGCGCGGAAGGCGGCGGCCTTCCAGTCGGCTTCGGTCCAGCCGTTGAACTTGCTATCGACCTTGTCCCACCAGGTGCCGCCCTGCGGGCCGCCGGTTTGCAGACCCATATCCTTGATGCGGAAGCCCAGAAGCACGGCCTTTTTGGCCCATTGGTTCACATGCCAGTCGCCATTCGCCTGACGGGTGGCGACGCGCAACTTGCCGCTGTCGAGCGCGGAAAGCGTGGCTTCGATGGCATCGACGGCTTCGCCCCTGGACGCGGGGGACAGGCTTTCGCGGGCCTCCCATGCGGATTCAATGGCGGCTTCCAGCGCAGCGTAGGTCATGTATCCCCCGTTTTGGTTGGTCTGATGGCTCGGGCCCCTATAAAGACTGGGGGGACGCCATGCAATCAGGCCGATCGGGCCACGAGGGACAGAATGACAGAAGAACCCCGCAGCCACCCGTTCCGTGACAGCACGCAGGATGCGGCAGCGGCCGGGCGGATGCCCGACACGGCGCAGACGCGCGCGCCCGCCTATCGGCTGGCCTTTACTGACAGCGATTTCCTGATGCGCGAGGAATTGCGCCCCGTGCGGTTGCAGCTGGAACTGCTCAAGCCGCAGATGGTGCTGGACGAGCGGGGCATCAAGACGACCGTGGTGCTGATGGGGTCGGCCCGTGTGCGCGAAAGCGGGGGGGCGGCGGCGGGCCTTGCGCCATGGTATGACGAGGCGCGCAGGCTGGCGGCGATGATCACGCAGGAAAGCCTGAAAAGCTATGGCCGCGAATGGGTGGTGGTCACGGGTGGCGGCCCGGGGATCATGGAGGCGGGGAACAGGGGGGCCGCCGATGCGGGGGGGCAGTCGATCGGGCTGAACATCGTGCTGCCGCATGAACAGGCGCCGAACCCTTATGTGACGCCGGACCTGTGTTTCAACTTTCACTATTTCGCCATCCGCAAGATGCATTTCCTGATGCGGGCGCGGGCGGTCTGCATCTTTCCGGGGGGCTTTGGCACGCTGGACGAGATGTTCGAGGCGCTGACGCTGATCCAGACGGGGCGGATGAAGCGGGTGCCGTTCCTGCTGTTCGGCCGCGCCTTTTGGGAAAGGGTGATCAACTGGCAGGCGCTGGCCGAAGAGGGCGTGATCAACGCCGCAGATATCGGGCTGTTCACCTATGTCGAGACGGCGGAAGAGGCGATGGCGGTGCTGGCGCCGGGCGAAAGCGGGCGCGGCGCGGCCGAAGCGGGCTGAAACCGGCGCTTCGGGCTGCGGGGATGGGCTATTTGACACATTCTAAAGGATATCGTTCATGTTCTTTATGCTGTGTGTGGCCGGGCTTTTCGCCTAAGCCGTAGCGCCGGGGTGATCTTTCAGGCGGCTTCGATTCGGATCGGGGCGGCCTGTGTAACGAGTGATGGAGTTGTTTATGCTGTGGGACCGAGTGCGCGTATGTCTGCGCGGTGTCATGTTTCTTGTCATGGCCCTGATGTTCGTGGCGGGCCTGCCGCAGCGTGGCGCGGCCTTTCAGGTGCTATTGCCGCCAGAAATAGATTCGACGCTGTCCGAATTCAGTGTGACAAACAATCTGGGCGAAGAACTGGCAATTGACCCGGTCTTTACGCCAACGACGGCCAGCTACACCCTGAAGGTTGGCAATGACGTCACGTCGGTAAGTGTTCTGGGCATTCCGAACAATACGGCCGCGACGGTCACGCCTGCCGGCTTTGCAGATGAAACCGGGACATTCTTGGCCCATCGATATACTCTCGATGTCGGCGACAACGATATCATTTACAAAGTCACGTCGCAGAACAAAACGCAGGTATCAACCTATTCAATCAAGGTGACGCGGGCGGCGCCGCCGCCGACCTTGACGCTGCTTTCGCTTTCGGACGGCACGCTGTCGCCCAGCTTTGCGGGCGATGTGAGCTCTTACACGGCGACTGTGCCTTATGACGTTTCCGCAATAACCGTCAGCGCGGCAACCGCGGACGCGGCGGCCACGATCAAGGTGAACGATACTGCGGTGGTTGACGGCAAGAGTGATGTTGATCTGATCGTCGGGGACAATACGATCTCGGTGACTGTATCGAACGCAGATACGGGCACGTCAACCTATACGGTCACTGTCACGCGGGAAGCGGCCAGCACGGATGCGACGCTATCGTCGCTGTCGCTGACGGGCGTGCAGATTTCACCGGACTTTTCAGCCGGTATCACCAGCTATACCGCGACTGTGGCCTATGACGTGTTGCAGGTTTCGTTGAAAGCCACGGCGAACGACGCCAAGGCGAAGATGAGCCTGCTTGGGCAGCCGCTGGCCAATGATACCGGCGCCGACCTTTTGCTGAGCATCGGGCCCAATACCGTTGCGGTGGTCGTCACGGCCGAGGACAGTTCGACCAAGACCTATACGATCACGGTGACGCGGGAAGCGGCGAGCACGGATTCGCTGCTGAGCGGGCTGGCGGTTTCGGATGTGACGCTGTCGCCTGCCTTTGACAGCGACACCTCCGATTACACGGCGCAGGCGCCCTATTCGCTGGATGGTCTGACCGTGACGCCCACGCTTTCCAGCGCCACGGCCACGGTCACGGTGAACGGGACCGCGACGGAAAGCGGTTCGGGCGTGGCGGTCGATCTGAACGTGGGCGAGAACACGATTGACGTGGTGGTGACGGCCGAGGATGGCACGAGTGTCACGACCTATCAGGTGGTGGTGACACGGGCGCGGCTGAATTCGGCGCCCGTCGCGCAGCCCGGGGTGAGGGTGACATCTCCGGTGTTCAGCCCGGGCGACCTGGTCACGCTGACGGGCGAAAATTCGTTCGATGCCGATAAGGGGGACGAGCTTACCTATTCGTGGAAGCAGACCGCCGGCCCCGATGTTACGATTAACAATGCCGATGCGAAGGAAGCGACCTTTACCGCACCGCTGCTTGAAGCGGGGCAGACCACGCTTGATCTGACCTTTGAGCTGACGGTTTCGGATGGCGCGTTGAGCGATAGTGCATCGATTACCGTGACGATTGGCGAACGTTTGATCGATGATAGAACCGAGGCCGTGGCCAAGGTGGTGGGCAAGACGCCGGAGAACGGGGTTTACACCGTCACCTCAGGCGAGACTGTCACCCTGACGGGCGAGGACAGCACGGGCTTTGGCAAGGGCGAGATCGGCTATGAATGGACGACCGAATCGTCGGATGTGGTGCTGGACCCGACCGATCAGGTGACGACCAGCTTTGTCGCCCCCGATGTGGACGAGCCGACGGATATCGAGATCACGCTGACAGTCACGGGAAGCGATGGCGACGATCGTGACCGTCTGAGCAGCGCCACGATCGCGCCGCCGCCGGTTTTGCCCGGTTTGCGGCAGTCGGTGACGGTGCAGATTACGGTGGTGCCGGCGCAGAATATCGCGCCCTTTGCCAAGGCGAGCTACACGGGCGGCGAGCAGGGGCAGCTTGTGACGCTGAGCGGGGAAGGATCGTCGGACGAGAATGGCGACGAACTGACCTATGCCTGGGAACAGATCGACGAGGGGCCGCAGGTTGTGCTGAACACCCCGCGCGGGCGCGAGGCGACCTTTGTGGCGCCGGTGCTGGCGGCAGAGGACGAGCCGATCACCCTGACCTTTGAGCTGACTGTTTCGGATGGCGATCTGACCGATAGCACCACGGTGGAAGTGGTCATCTATTACGGCAAGGTGGTGATGCAGCCGGTCGCCGTGGCCAAGGTGGTCGGCAAGACACCCGAGGACGGGGTTTATACCCTGACCAGCGGCGAAACGGTCACCTTGTCGGGCGAGGATAGCGAAGGCGTTGATCCCGACATCATCACCTATCTGTGGACGACGGATTCGGTCGGCGTGTCGCTGAGTTCGGCGGACGAGGCGACCACGAGTTTCGTCGCCCCCGAGGTGACGGCCCCGACGGCCATTTCGGTGACGCTGACCATCGGCATGGCGCCGGACGATGTGCGCCGGACGGTGGCGCAAAGCGTGGCGCGGACCGATACGGTGGTGGTGAACATGACGGTGGTGCCGCCCGATGTGATCGGCCCCGGCACCGATGCCGAGATTGAGGCCGCGCGGTTGCGGGTGCAGCGGTTCATGCAGCAGCGCAACGCCCTGGTGCTGTCGAACCAGCCCGAGCTGGATGACATGCTCAACCCCGGCGCATCGGACGGGTCGGCCAATCTGACGGTGTCGTCGATGGGCGGGCAGGCCGATATTGCCACGGCCTTTGACAAGCCGGTCTGGCTGCGGCTGAAGGGCAGCTGGTCCACGGTGGACGGGGCCGAGGGGGACTATCTGCTTGGGTCGGTCGGGGCGCATCTGGTCGAGCGGGACGGTTTTGTTCTGGGCGTGATGGCGCAGGCGGACCATATGAAAACGGTGGACGGGCTGTCGGTTGCGGAAGGCACCGGGCTGATGGCGGGCCCCTATGCGGTGGCGCGGTTGAAGACCCTGCCGCTGACGGTGCAGGGGCGGCTGCTTTACGGCACGACCGACAACAGCCTTTCACCGCTGGGCACGTTCGAGGACAGCTTTGCCGGCAAGCGTGTGCTGGCGCAGCTGGGCGTTTCGGGCCAGGTCCTGCGCGGCACGGTCACGTGGAAGCCGACGTTGAGCGCGGGATATGTGCGCGAGACGTCAGAGGCCTATGTGGACGGGGCGGGCACGCCGGTTGCGGCGCAGGAAAGCGCGATGGCGCAGGTCGCACCGGGCCTTGAGCTGAGCTTTCCGGTCGCGGTGTCAACCGGCAGCTTGCAGCTGAGCTTCGGGGTTGCGGATGTGTGGACGACCACGCTGGCGGGGCCTTCGGCAAGCTATGACGGCCATCGCGGGCGCATCCGGGCCGGGCTGAACCGCATGTTCAGTGACGAGACCAGCCTGTCGGCCATGGTCGAATATGACGGGATCGGCACGCCGGATTATGAGGCGCTGTCGGTCGATCTGCGGCTGAACCACAGGTTCTGACACCGGCACGGCGCGGGTTACGGCCCGCGCCGCCAATCGGCCAGATAGGCGACACGGTCGCAGCCTGCGAAAAGGGCAAGGCGGTGAAGTTCGGCATCCAGCCGCGCCAGCCTTTGGCGGCCCATGGCAACCCCCGGTTCGGGCCAGAAGGCGCGGACGCGCAGGGTGCTTTCATCACGGAAGGCCTTGGCGTCGATGCGCCCGATCAGGGCTGCCCCTTCCAGCACGGGAAAGACATAGTAACCGTAGCGGCGTTTGGCTTCCGGCACGAACACCTCGATCCGGTAGGAAAAGCCGAACAGGTGTTCGATGCGGGCGCGGTCGCGCAGGGCGGGGTCGAAGGGAGAGAGAATCCGCAGCCGCGCGGGCGGATCGGGCGGGGTTTCCGACAGGGTGGCAGGAAAACAGACGGCGCGGCGGGGGGTGCCATCGGCGCCTTCGACGGTGATATCGGCGATTTCGCCTGCGGCACGGGCGCGGGTGGTCCAGTCGCGCACTTCGGACGGGGTGAGGTGGTGCCAATAGGCGCGCAGTTCGGGTTCTGACGCAAAGCCAAGGCGGGTCAGGGCCGAGCGGCAGGCCCAGTCGATCATGGTGGCCGGATCGGGCGGGTCGCCCAGATGGGCGGCAGGGATGACCCGTTCGGCAAGATCATAGACCTTGCGGAACCCGTCGCGGCGGGTGATGGCCAGTTGCCCCGTGCGCCAGAGCCATTCGAGCGCGGTTTTCGACGGGTGCCAATCCCACCAGCCGCCGCTGCCCCGCGCCTCGCCCGTGCCGACATCGGCCGAGGTGACGGGGCCATGGGCGGCGATGCGGTTCAGGATGGTGTCGAACTGGGCTTCATACCCGTCGCGGAACCAGTTTTTCCAGTTGGCGCGCAGGCGCAGCGCATCGCGGGCGAAGCGGTGGTGCCAGAAGGGATACAGCGCCATGGGCAGGACCGAGGCGTCATGCGTCCAATGTTCGAACAGGGCGCGGTCGGTTTCGAGCAGGTGTTTGAGCGCGGGGGGGCGATAGCTTTGGCGGCGCGACCACAGGATCATGTCATGCGCGCGGGCGACGGTGTTGATGCTGTCCACCTGAACAAAGCCGATGCGGTCGATCAGCGCGGCAAGGGCGGCGCCGGTGGCAGGGCCGGTGGGCGGTTCGGCCAGCGCGTGGCGGGCAAGGAACAGGCGGCGGGCGGTGGCATTTGACAGCATGGCAGGGATGGGAGCGGAGCGGGGCGCCCGCGTCAATGTGCAAATTCGGGGCAAGACGGCGGCGGGGCCTGCGGGAAAGCCCGCCCGACCGCACGGAATGGCGCGCAGGCGGTTGTCACGGTGGCAGGGATGATTAGGTTTGCAGGGTTGCCGCTATTGCCCCCCCCCTTCCCTGCCCCGCGCCTGCGGGGTGATCACCTGTGACGGAGAGCCGATGCCCCATGAAACCCCGCTGATCGCCACCATTGTCATCGGGCTGACGCTTGCCTTCGGGCTGGCGCTGCTGGCGCAGCGGCTGAAGCTGCCGCTGATTGCGGGCTATCTGTTGGCGGGGGTGATCGTGGGGCCCTTTACGCCGGGTTATGTGGCCGACCAGAAGCTGGCGACGGAACTGGCCGAACTGGGCGTGATCTTGCTGATGTTCGGGGTGGGCCTGCATTTTTCGGTGCGCGACCTTGTGGCGGTGCGGTCCATCGCGGTGCCGGGGGCGGTGGGGCAGATTGCGGTGGCGACCGGCGCGGGGGCGGCGTTGGGCTGGGGCCTGGGCTGGGGCTTGGGCGCGGGGGTGATCTTCGGGCTGTCACTTTCGGTGGCATCGACGGTGGTGCTGTTGCGCGCCTTGCAGGAACGGGGGCTGGTGGAAACGGATCGGGGGCGGATCGCGGTGGGCTGGCTGATCGTCGAGGATCTGGTGATGGTGGTGTCGCTGGTGCTGATCCCGCCTTTGGCGGGGCTGCTGGGCGGGCAGGCGCAGCCGGTCGAGGGGCAGGCGGCCGAGGTGGCGGCGCTGGGGCTGGGGCCGGTTCTGGCGACGCTGCTGGTGACGGCGGTGAAGGTGGGGGCCTTTGTCGGGTTGATGCTGCTGGTGGGCCAGCGGGTCATTCCGGCCTTGCTGCACCATGTCGCGCATACCGGCAGCCGCGAGTTGTTCCGCCTGTCGGTGCTGGCGGTGGCGCTGGGGGTGGCGTTCGGATCATCGGCGCTGTTCGGGGTCAGTTTCGCGCTGGGGGCGTTCTTTGCGGGCATGGTGATGGCCGGATCGACGCTGAGCCAGCAAGCCGCGCGTGAGACATTGCCGCTGCGCGATGCCTTTGCGGTGCTGTTCTTCGTGTCGGTGGGGATGCTGTTCAATCCGGCGGTTCTGGTGGATGCGCCGCTGGCGCTGCTGGCGGTGGTAGTGATCATTGTGGGGGTCAAGTCGGTGGTGGCCTATGGCATCATGAGGGCCTTTGGGCACGCGCGGGCGACGGGGCTGACGATCGCGGTATCGCTGGCGCAGATTGGCGAGTTTTCGTTCATCCTGATCGTGATGGGGCTGTCGCTGGGGATCGTGCCGCCGCAGGCCAAGGATCTGGTGGTGGCGGGGGCGATGCTGTCGATTCTGGCCAATCCGGCGCTGTTTGGCGCGCTGGACCGCTGGCAGGCGCGGGCGCAGGGCTAAAGGCAGTCGGTGACGCGAAAGCCGGGGGGGATGGTGTCCTGGCCGGTCAGGACAAGGTCGGCCATGGTGGCGGCGACCTTGGGGGCCATGCCGAAGCCGATCTTGAAGCCGCCATTGGCGATGAAGTGCCCGTCGCGGCCGGGCCACGGGCCAAGCATGGGCGCGCGGCTGCGCGCGCGGGGGCGCAAACCGGCCCAGCGGGCGGAAACGGGGGCGCGGGCCAGTGCGGGCAGGATGGCGGTGGCGCGGGCAAGAAGGGCTTCGCCTGAAGCATCGAACCCGTCATGGGACCATGTGTTTTCCGAGGTCGAGCCGATGGCGACGGTGCCGTCGGCATGGGGCACGATGTGCAGCCCGTCGGCAAAGATTTGCGGCAGGGCGGCCGCGTCATGGGCGAGCGACAGCGCCTGACCCTTGACGCCCGCGCCCACGGGTTTGGCGAAGGCTTCGTTCAGGTCGAGCAGGCCATGGATGCCCGTGGCCCAGATCACCGCGCCCTGGGGCGGGGCCTCGGGCGTGACCGTGCCGCCGGTGGCGCGGATCGCGGCCACCAGCGCCGCAAGGGCCATGCGCGGCGAGATGCGGGCGGTAAGCGTGTCCTGCACCAGATGGCCCGAGGGGGTGGCGGGTTCCCATGCCGCACCCGTGGCGGGGATGACCTGCCAGACCGCCCCGCCCTGCCACAGCCGCGCCGCGCTGTCGCCCCGCGCCCGCGCCTGCGCCACGGCGGCGGCATCGGCCAAGGGTTGCAACCGGCCCGAGCGCAGATAGCCCGAAGCCACCCCGCCCGCCGCCTCGACCGACCTCCACCAGTCGGCGGCCATGAGCAGGCTTTCCAGCTGGAACTGCTTTTTCGGGTTCCAGTTTTCGGGCATATGCGGGGCCAGCGCCCCCACCAGCCCGCCCGAGGCCCCGGCCCCCGCGCCATGGGGATCGATCACACGGACACGGGCGCCACGGCGGGCGGCTTCCCATGCGATGGACAGGCCGAAGATGCCCGCGCCCATCACTGTCAGATCGACACTTGCCATTCCCTGATGCCTTGCCCATGGTCCGCCGCGATTTGCAGGGTTTAGGGCAGATGACCGGCGGCGAACAGGGTGTGTCGTGGAAGGACGGGGTGATCCCCGTTTCGGTGCGTTTCGACGACCCCTATTTCTCGCTTGCAGACGGGTTGGCGGAAACGCGGCATGTGTTTCTGGACGGGAACGGATTGCCCGCGCGGTTGGCCGACGGGTTCCATGTGGCGGAACTGGGGTTCGGGACGGGGCTGAACCTGCTGGCGCTGCTGATCGCATGGGCGGGCACGGGGCGGGCGGGGCGGCTGCGTTTCACCAGTTTCGAGGCCTACCCGCTGCCCGCGACCGATATTGCCCGTGCGCTGCGCCCTTTCCCCGAGGCGCTGGCGGTTGCGGGGCCGTTCCTTGCGGCATGGGACGCCGGCCAAAGGCGGTTCGCGCTGGCGGGGATCGAGGTCGAGGTGGTGGTGGGCGATGCGCGCGAAACGCTGCCCGCATGGGAGGGCCGCGCCGATGCGTGGTTCCTTGACGGCTTTTCGCCCGCCAAGAACCCCGAATTGTGGTCGCCCGACATGATGGCGGCGGTGGCCGCCCATACGGCGGCGGGGGGCACCTTTGCCACCTATACGGCGGCGGGCCATGTGCGCCGGTCGCTGGAATCGGCGGGATTCGCGGTCGAACGCCGCGCGGGGCATGGGCGCAAGCGGCATATGACGGTGGGACGGATATGAGCAGGAACCAGACACGCGGCATCTGGCTGATGGTGGCGGCGGTGTTTTCCTTTGCGATGCAGGACGGGTTTTCGCGGCATCTGGCGGGCAATTACAACACGCTGATGGTGGTGATGGTGCGCTATTGGGTCTTTGCCGGTTTCGTTCTGGTCATGGCGCTGCGGCGGCCCGAAGGCTTTCGCGCCGCCATCCGCACCAAGCGGCCGGTGATCCATGCGCTGCGCGGCACGCTGCTGGTGGCCGAGGTGTGTCTGATCGTCTGGGGCTATACGCTGATCGGGCTGATCGAAAGCCATGCGGTCTTTGCGGTCTGCCCGCTGCTGATCGCCGCCCTGTCGGGGCCGGTGCTGGGCGAGCGGATCGGCTGGCAACGCTGGGCCGCCATCGGAGCGGGGCTCGTGGGGGTGCTGGTGGTGCTGCGGCCCACATCGGGCGTGTTTTCGTGGCCGGCGCTGCTGCCCTTTGCGGCGGCGCTGATGTTTGCCACCTATTCCATCCTGACCCGCCTTTCCGCGCGGGACGAGGCGGTGTTTCCGTCTTTCTTCTGGTCGGCCATCATCGGCGCGGGTTTCATGACGCTGCTGGGACTGCCGAACTGGCAGCCGGTGCAGGGGCTCGATCTGGCCTATCTTGCGGTCTATTGCGCGCTTGCGATCCTATCGCATTGGCTGTTGACCATTTGCTACGAGAACGCCGAGGCGAATGTGGTCCAGCCCTATGCCTATTTGCAGATCGTCTTTGTCACCGTGGTGGGGATCGTGATCTATGACGAAAGGCTTGACCCGCTGGTCGCGCTGGGCACGGCCATCGTGGTGGGGGCAGGGATTTTCGCGCTGACGCAGGAAAGGCGCAAGGCATGACAGCAAACGCGACGGCGCAGAACCTGCGGCTGGGCATCTGGCTGATGGTGGCCACCACGCTGGTCTTTGCCGCGCAGGACGGGATTTCGCGGCATCTGGCGGCGAGCTATCCGGTGCAGATGGTAGTGATGATCCGCTTCTGGTTCTTTGCCGCCTTTGTCATCGCGCTGGCGGCGCGCCAACCGGGCGGCATCCGCGCGGCGGTGCATACGCATTACCCGGTGGTGCAGATGCTGCGCGGGGCGCTTTTGGCCATCGAGGTCTGCGTGATGGTGGTGGCCTTCGTCAAGCTTGGGCTGGTGGAAAGCCATGCGGTGTTCACCTGCTATCCCTTGCTGATCGCCGCCCTGTCGGGGCCGATCTTGGGCGAGCGGGTGGGCTGGCGGCGCTGGACGGCGATTCTGGTCGGGTTTCTGGGCGTGCTGGTCATTTTGCAGCCGGGGGTTTCGGTGTTTTCGCCTTGGGCGCTGGTGCCGCTGCTATCGTCGTTCCTGTTTGCGGTTTACGGTCTGCTGACGCGCTATGTGGCGCGGCGGGATGCGGCCTCGGTCAGTTATTTCTGGACGGGGATCGGCGGGGCGGTGACGATGACGCTGGCGGGCATCTGGTTCTGGGTGCCGATGGCGGGGGCGGACTGGCTGTGGATGGGCACGCTGTGCTGCACCGCCTGTCTGGGCCATTGGTTGCTGATCCGCGCCTTTGCGGTGGCCGAAGCCTCGGCCATCCAGCCCTTTGCCTATCTGCAACTGGTCTGGGCGTCGGGGATCGGGCTGGTGGTGTTCGGCGAGACGGTCGAGCCGCATGTGGCGGCGGGGGCGGCCATCGTGGTGGCGGCAGGGGTGTTCACGCTGTGGCGCCAGCGCATCACGGCGCAGGGGGCGTGACGCGCGCGATCAGCGCCAGCAGGCGCGCCCGCGCCTCGGGCAGGGGGCGGTTGTTCAGGGCGGCCACCTCGCGCCCCAGAAAATGCCCGGTGATGGCAAGGCCCTGCCCGATCTCGGCCCGGCTGGCGCTGCCCTGACCGAGCAGAACCTGCGGCAGGGGCAACAGCCGCGCCGCCCAGTCGCCCGCCCCTGCCCGGCTGACCGCCCGCCCCGAACGCGGGCTGACAAAGGCAAGGTCGTCGCGGGCGCCCGTCACCGCGCAGCGGCCCAGATCAAGGCCGAAGCCGAGTTCTTCCAGCAACAGCAATTCCCAGCGCAGGTAATCGGGCAGCCAGTCGCCGCCGCGCTCCATCGCATCCAGAAGCGGCAGGGTGGCGCGGTACAGGGCGGCGTGATCCTCGCGTTCAGGCAGGGCGATGTGCAGCAGGGCGCAGATCGCGTTCAGCCCCGACAGGGCCAGATGGTCGGCCATCAGCGCGGCACGGCTGCGCAGCGGTTCCAGCGTGAAGGCGCCGATATGGGCATCAAGCCGCGCGCGCCATGTGACCTGCACCTGGCTGCCCGGTTGCAGCATCGCCGCCATCTTGCGCGAGGCACCGCCCCGCACCACGCCGGCATGGCGGCCATGCACGGCGCTGAACACCTCGGCTATCGCCGCGGTTTCACCGTGCGGACGCACGGACAAGAGCAGGGCTTCGTCGCGCCATTCCATGGCCCGACTATCCGGCGCGGCCCGAGGGAAGGCAAGCGGCAGGCAGGCGCGTCAGTCGCGCAGACCGTCCTCGTCCAGCAGGGTGCGGCCTTGGCGGTCTTCCACCTCGATCAGCCACAGGTCGGGGTCGCGGGCGCGCTGGCGGGCAAGGGTGGCATCCACCTCGGGCTCGGGCCCCTCGGCCAAAGTGACCCAGACGCGCCCGCCGGTGGCAAAATCGACCGACCGCTGGAAGGCCCGCGCCCGCCCGTCGAGCGTGGCCGATTTCACGATCACCGCCCCCGCCGTGTCATCGCCCCGCGCCGTGACATAGACGGGAATATCGGCCAGCCGCAGACGGTTCAGATAAGCCGAAACCCACATCCCGCTGGTCAGACGAATGCCCAATCCCCTGCCCTTTCATACTCGGTCAAATATCCTCGGGGGGAAGCCCGCCTCGCGGGCGCGGGGGGCAGACGGCCCCCCGTCCGGACGGCAGGCCTAGTCGCCATCCTTGAAATCAAGGCCCATCTCGGAATAGCGCTCTTTCTCTTCCAGCCAGTTCGGCCGCACCTTGACCTGAAGGAACAGATGCACGGTGCGTTCCAGAAAGGCCGAAATCTCGGCCCGCGCCTGCTGGCCTATGGCCTTGATCGTCTCGCCGCCCGACCCGAGCAGAATGCCCTTGTGCCCGTCGCGCGCCACATAGATCACCTGATCGATGCGGGTGGTGCCGTCCTTGCGGTCTTCCCACTTCTCGGTCTCGACCGTCAGCTGGTAGGGCAGTTCCTCGTGCAGGCGCAGGGTCAACTTTTCGCGGGTCATTTCGGCGGCGATCATCCGCAGCGGCAGGTCTGCGATCTGGTCTTCGGGGTAGAACCATTCGCCGGCGGGCAGCTGATCGGCCAGCCAGTCGCGCAGGTCATCGACGCCATAGCCGCGCTCGGCGCTGATCATGAAGGTCTTGGCGAAGGGGAAGGCGCCATTGGCCTCTTCGGCCAGACGCAGCAGGTTCTCGGCCTTGATCTTGTCGATCTTGTTGATGGCCAGCGCCACCTGCGTGCCGCGCGGGATCTTGTCTTTCAGGTTGTCGATGATGGCCTTGACGCCTTCGGTCAGGCCGCGATGCGCCTCGACCAGCAGCACGATGATATCGGCATCGGCCGCCCCGCCCCATGCGGCGGCCACCATGGCACGGTCCAGCCTGCGGCGCGGGCGGAACAGGCCGGGGGTATCGACAAAGACGATCTGCGCCGCGCCCGCCATGCAGACACCGCGGATGCGGGACCGCGTGGTCTGCACCTTGTGCGTGACGATGGAAACCTTGGCCCCCACCATCCGGTTGAGCAGCGTCGATTTGCCGGCATTGGGTTCACCGATCAGGGCGACGAAACCGGCGCGTTTATCAGATGTCATTTCGGTCCTCTTAGTCCCTTGAGGTCGCATAACGGAAACGGAGCCCTTTCACCAGTTCAACGTTCCTTATGCACCCAGCTCAGATTGTTCCTCTTCCATTTCGTAAAGGCTCTGCCTAGTGATCTGGGTCATGTTCGAACGAATCCGAGATGGCTTTGCTAGCTAAACTCCTCCGCGCGCTCCTCGGCTTGTCCTCGGGCCATGGCTCTCATCCGGTCCCCCCGCCCACACCCGCAGGCAGGATTGCAAGCTTCACGACAGCGGATAACGCTTTATCTGAACCTGCCAAGCCACCGGTCCTGAAAGGTCGTTGTTGGGTCGTCGACGGTGATACGATCGTGATTGACCGCATTCATCTCCGCCTGCACGGAATAGACGCGCCTGAACTTGAACACCCTTGGGGCCGTCAGGCTAAATCCGCGCTTATCGCACTTTGCAAGGGTCAGGTCGTTACCGCCATTCTCACGGGTGCCGTGTCACATGAACGCTCCGTGGCCGAGTGTTTTCTGCCCGATGGTCGCGATTTGTCGGCCGAAATGGTAAAGGCCGGACTGGCGTTGGACTGGAAGAAACACTCTGGTGGAAGATACAGGCATCTGGAAGCGCCCGATGCCCGCAAGCGTTTCTGGCGGGCAGATGCGCGCCAGAAGGGCCGGTTTCCTCCGGCTTCGACTTAACGTGAGGCCTCCATACGAGCCAGAAGCGCGCGGGCTGCGGCCTGTTCGGCGGCCCGCTTGCCGCTGGCGCGGCCTGTTGCCGTCTCGCCATCGGCCAGACGGGCCTCGACGGTAAAGACGGGTTGGTGGTCGGGGCCTTCGCGCCCCGTTTCGGTATAGCTGGGCGGGGGCAGGCCGCGGGCCTGCGCCCATTCTTGCAGGGCCGATTTCGGATCGCGGGCATGGCTGGCGGCGTCGGCGATGCGGTCGCCCCACAGGCGCAGCACCATGTCACGCGCGGCTTCGAACCCCGCGTCCAGATAGACGGCGGCGATCACCGCCTCCATCGCATCGCCCAGCAAAGCCTCTTTGCGGCGGCCGCCCGACATCATCTCGGACCGGCCCAGTTTCAGCACATCGCCCAGACCCACCTCGCGCGCGACGTCGGCGCAGGTTTCCTGCCGGACCAGCGCGTTGAAGCGCGGGGCCAGCAACCCCTCGGCGGCCTTGCCATCGGCATGGAACAGCGCTGTCGCCATCGACAGGCCGAGCACCCTGTCGCCCAGAAATTCGAACCGTTCGTTCGACGGGCGCGTGGGCGACGAGATTGACGAATGCGTCACGGCCCGCAGCAAAAGCTCGGGGCGGTGGAAGGCGTGCCCGATGCGGGCCGAAAAGGCCACAAGGTCGGCAGAGAGTTTGACAGGCTGGCCGTTCACTCGATCGCCTTGAAGAAGCGGTCGGGCCGCCATGTCCAGAAATAGAGCATCGAACGCCCGGCCGAGGAGAAGATCACGCGGTCGGCGCGGCCGATCAGGTATTCGGCCGGAACGAAGCCCACCCCGCCCACGGCTTGGCCAAAGCGGCTGTCCTGGCTGTTGTCGCGGTTGTCGCCCATGAAGAAGTAATGCCCCGGCGGCACGGTGAACACATCGGTGTTGTCGGCAAAGCCGTTGTTGTCGATGTTGAGGATGTTGTGTTTCACGCCATTGGGCAGGGTTTCGATATAGCGGCTGCTGGTGCAGGTGCCGCCTTCGCCCACGGGGCCGTTCTCGCAGCGCGGCAGGTTGCCCATCGGGCCCTGCTTTTCATAGATTTCCTCGAAGGTGCCCGCCGGTTCCTGCGGCACTTCGGCGCCGTTGAGATAGAGCACCCCGTTCTTCATCTGGACCGTATCGCCCGGCAGGCCGATCAGGCGCTTGATGAAATCGGTGCCGTTGACCGGATGACGGAACACCACCACATCGCCGCGCTGCGGATCGCCGCCAAGGATGCGGCCATTGATCGGGCAAAAGGCGAATGGGCAGGAATAGCGCGAATAGCCGTAGGCCATCTTGTTGACGAACAGGAAATCGCCGATCAGCAAGGTGTCTTTCATCGAGCCCGACGGAATCCAGAACGGCTGGAAGAACAGCGTGCGGAACACCCCCGCGATGAGCAGGGCGTAAACCACGGTCTTGACCGTTTCCATCAACCCGCCTTCGGATTTCGTCGCGCTTCGTGCCATGACCAGACCATGCCCCAGGGTTCCACCACCCGAAGGGCGGCATCGTCGGCTACATGCGCGGGTGCGGCCCCCGAGTCAAGTTCGCCCGCGATCACGCTTGCGCCGGGCGCGGCGCGGTCGGGCCCGTCGGGCGTGCCTCGATCACCACGAAGGCCTGCGCCCAAGGGTGGTCATCGGTCAGGGTCAGATGGATCACCGCCTCGTGGTCGGGCGGGGTCAGGGCGGCAAGGCGTTCGGCGGCCCAACCGGTGACCTGCATGACGGGCTGGCCGCTGGGCAGGTTCGACACCGCCATATCGCGCCACGAAATTCCCATGCGAAGCCCCGTGCCCAGCGCCTTGGAACAGGCCTCTTTCGCGGCCCAGCGCTTGGCATAGGTGGCGGCGATGGCGCGGGGGCGGCTGTCGGCCTTGCGGCGTTCGCGGTCGGTGAAGACGCGGGTCAGGAAGCGGTCGCCAAAGCGCGCGATTGTCGCCTCGATCCGTTCTATATTGGCAAGGTCCGACCCGATCCCCAGGATCATGCCCGCCCCCTGCCCGCGGCGGCGCGGCGGTGGGGTGGGCCAGAAAAATCTTTGGGGAAGATTTTTCGCGGCGCGGTCATGTGCTGGCCTCGCGTGCGCGGTCCATGCGGCGGCGCATTTCGTCCAGTGCGCCGTCAAGGCCGCGGAACACCGCCTCACCGATCAGGAAATGGCCGATGTTCAACTCCATCACCTCGGGCATCGCGGCGACGGGGGTCACGTTGTCATAGGTCAGCCCGTGGCCTGCATGCACCTCGAGCCCAAATGAATGGGCGAGCGCCGCGCCACGGCGCAGGCCGTCAAGTTCGGCTTCGGCCTCGGCGATGCGGTCTTCGGCGTGGAGTTCGGAATAAAGGCCCGTATGCAGTTCGACCACCGCGGCGCCGATGGCGGCAGAGGCTTCGATCTGGCGCGGATCGTGGCCGATGAACATCGACACGCGGCAACCTGCAGCCGCCAGTTCGCCCACATAATCGGTCAGCCGCGCGGCATCGCCCGCCACGTCAAGCCCGCCTTCGGTGGTGCGTTCCTCGCGCTTTTCGGGGACAAGGCAGACGGCATGGGGCCGCAGGCGCAGGGCGATGGCCTTCATCTCGTCGCTGGCGGCACATTCGAAGTTGAGCGGGATTTGCAGACCGGCCGACAGCGCCTCGATATCGGCGTCGCGGATGTGGCGGCGGTCTTCGCGCAGATGGGCGGTGATGCCGTCAACGCCCGCCGCCTCGGCCAGCAGGGCGGCGCGCAGGGGGTCGGGCCAGGCCGAGCCGCGGGCATTGCGGACCGTGGCCACGTGATCGATGTTCAGCCCGAGCCGCAGTCGTCCGAGGGGTTTCATCGCATCCATCCTTTGTGCAAGCCTTGACAGGATATTAGGCCGCAGGCGGGGCTTCGTCATCGCCACCCTTTGCCGCATCGCGCTTGAGCTTGGCGGCGGCGGCGGCGAGGGTTTCGCGCAGGGTCTTGCGGCGTTCGTGGCGTTCGCGGGCCTTGGCGGCGCGGGCCTTCTGGTAGGCCATCACCAAGGGAATGGTAAGGTAATAGAACAAAAGCGACAGCGCCAAGCCCGGGATCAGCGCGCCGATGAAATAGGGCAGGTAAATCTCGTGCCAGAATTGCGCCAGACCGCCCCAGCGCGTGGGTTCGGGGCCGAACAGCGCGACAAGGTTGAACCAGAGGTCCTGCCCCGCATGGCTGAAAGCGTCCCCGATATAGGCGGCGGTCAGCGGTTTTTGGATGCCCATGATCCAATGGCCGAAGGACATGGCGAAAACGGCAAAGAAGGGGGTGGTGATCGGGTTGGTGTTGAAGGTGGCCAGAAGCGCCGCCAGCAGGTTGCCGTTCACCAGACGCGAGGCGCCCCACGCGGCCAGAAACTGCATGCCGGGCAAGGGCAGAAAGCCCACAAGGCTGCCTGCAAACACCCCGCGGGCGATGCGGTGGGGTTGGTCGGGCAGGCGGCGCATGCGGTGCAGGACATATTGCGTCGCGCGTTTGAAGCCGCCTTGGGGATAGACCATCTCGATGGCCCATTCTTTCAGCGTTCTGGGATTGCGCCGCTTGAATACCACTGAACCCGTCCCCTGATAATCCTGACCGGCGGGTCAGGGCTTGCGCGTCATGTCGCGGTGGCGGGAAATCTGGGCCACATCCGTCTCGGCCTCGAGCGCGGTCATGACCATGTGCAGGTGTTCCACATCGCGGAGGTCCACATCGACGATCAGCCGGTAAAAATCGGGCTTGCGGTCGGTGAATCTCAGGTCCGAGATATTGGCCTTCTGCTCGCCGATCAAGGTGCATATCCGCCCCAGAACGCCCGCATCGTTGGAAATGGTGATTTCCAGACTGACCGTGTGCACGGCGGCGTGGCGGCCGGAATGCCAGTGCAGATCGACCCAGCGGCCGGGCTGTTCCTCGAATTCCTCGAGCGCGGGGCAGTCGATGGCGTGGACCACCACGCCCTGCCCGCGATAGGTGATGCCCACGATCCGTTCGCCCGGCACTGGCTGGCAGCAGGGGGCGCGGCGGAAGCTTTGGTCATCGGACAGGCCGACAACGGGGCGGGTGGCATCGACCTCGTCGGCCTGTTTGCGGGCGAGTTCGGGATAAAGCAGTTCCACCACACGCCGCGCCGTCACCTCGGCGCTGCCCAGACGGGCGAGAAGATCGGTTTCGTCGGCCAGACCCATCATCTTGGCCGCCGTGCGCAGCGCCTTGTCGGTGGCTTTCTTGCCGACATGGTCAAAGGCGGCGCGGGCGAGTTCCTGACCCAGTTTGACAAAGCGGCCACGGTCTTCTTCGCGCAGGCTTTTGCGGATCGCGGCCTTGGCGCGGCCGGTGGTCACGATGTCGATCCAGCTGGATTGCGGGCGCTGGCCTTCGGCGGTGATGATCTCGACCGACTGGCCGTTCTTGAGCCGTGTCCAGAGCGGCACGCGGATGCCATCGACCTTGGCCGAGACGCAGGAATTGCCGATGCGGGTGTGGATGGCATAGGCATAGTCCAAGGGCGTCGCCCCGCGCGGAAGCTGGATCACATCGCCCTTGGGGGTGAAGCAGAACACCTGATCGGAGTACATCTCCATCTTGACATGTTCCAGAAATTCGTCGTGGTCGCCTTCGTCGAAGCGTTCGGTCAGGGTGGCGATCCAGTTTGCCGGATCGACGGCGAAGGGGTTTATCGCCCGCTCACCCTCGCGGTAGCTCCAATGCGCGGCGACGCCTGCTTCGGCCACTTCGTGCATTTCGCGGGTGCGGATCTGCACCTCGACGCGCTTGCCGTCGCGGCCCGATACGGTGGTGTGGATCGAGCGGTAGCCGTTGTTCTTTGGCTGGCTGATATAGTCCTTGAACCGCCCCGGCACCGCGCGCCAGCGACCGTGGATCACGCCGAGGATGCGGTAGCAATCGGCCACAGACCCGCAGATGACGCGAAAGCCGTAGATGTCGGACAGGCGCGAGAAGGCGAGGTCTTTCTCCTGCATCTTGCGCCAGATGGAATAGGGTTTCTTGGCGCGGCCATAGACATCGGCCTCGATCTGCACGCGTTCCAGTTCGGCGCGGATGTCGGCGGTGATCTTGTGGACCACATCGCCCGCTTCGCGTTGCAGGGTGATGAAGCGGCGGATGATCGAGTTGCGGGCATCGGGGTTGAGGACGCGGAAGGCGAGGTCTTCAAGCTCCTCGCGCATCCATTGCATGCCCATGCGACCGGCAAGCGGGGCGAAGATCTCCATCGTCTCGCGGGCCTTTTGCGCCTGCTTTTCGGGCGACATGCTTTTGATCGTGCGCATGTTGTGCAGACGGTCGGCCAGTTTGACGAGGATGACGCGCAGGTCTTTCGACATGGCCATGAACAGCTTGCGGAAGTTTTCCGCCTGCTGGCTTTGCGCCGATGACAGTTGCAGGTTGGTCAGTTTGGTCACGCCATCGACCAGTTCGGCCACTTCGGTGCCAAACAGGCCCGCCACTTCGGAATAGGTCGAGCGGGTGTCTTCGATCGTGTCGTGCAAAAGGGCGGTGACGATAGTGGCATCGTCCAGCCGCTGTTCGGTCAGGATCGCGGCGACGGCGACGGGATGGGTGAAATAGGGTTCGCCCGATTTGCGGACCTGCCCGTCATGCATGCGAAAGCCGTAGGCATAGGCCTTGCGGATCAGGTCGGCATTGGTGCGGGGATTGTAGTTGTGGACGAGGGCGATGAGGTCTTCGACGTCGATCATCATCGCCCCGCGCGGGGCCGGCCCTTTGGCCAGCCTGTCAGTTGTCGCCCTGCGCTTCCATCAGCGCGCGCAGCAGTTTCTCTTCGGACATGTCTTCCTGCATGGGGCGATCAATCTCGCCCGACATGAGAAGCGCCATCTGGTCGTCCTCGGGTTCGTCAACCTCGATCTGGGTCTGGTAGCTTTCGATCATCCGCTCGCGCAGAACCTCGGCCGACTGGGTTTCATCGGCGATTTCGCGCAGGGCGACGACGGGGTTCTTGTCGTTGTCGCGGTCGATGGTGAGGGGCGAGCCCGACTGAATCTCGCGCGCGCGGTGGGCGGCGAGCATCACCAGTTCAAACCGGTTCGGCACTTTGTCAACGCAATCTTCGACCGTCACGCGGGCCATATGCTGCTCCAGTTCGGATTGGGGGCAATGAGGGGCCTATGTAGTCGCAGGCTTTGGCCTTGACAAGCGGTGAATCACGCCGCTTGCGGCGGCGGGTCCAGCGGGGTGACGGCGGCCCTATCGGCGGCGGGAAGGGCGGCGAGCAGTTCGGTCACACTGCGGTGCAGGCGCGGGTGGCGCCAGTCGGGCGCGACATCGGCCAAGGGGACAAGGACGAAGGCGCGGTCTTGCAGGCGCGGATGGGGCAGGATCAGCCGGTCGGGCGCCTGACGGGCCTGAAGATCGGGCGGCAGGGCGCGCCACTGGTCCTGCGTTGCGGCATCGGGCAGCACCGTCTGGCCAACGGCCAAAAGATCGAGATCGAGCGTCCGCATGCCCCAGCGCGTTTGCCGCGTGCGGCCGAAGCGGTCTTCGATGGCGTGGCACAGGGCCAGCACGCGGGGGGCATCCCATCCGGCGGGCATGGGGGCGGCTGCGGCGGCGTTGACGTAATCGGGGCCCGCACCGGGCGGAAAGCAGGGCGTGGCGTAAAGGCGGCTGATTCGCAGGCCCGACAGCCCCGCGGCCTGCAAGGCGGCAAGGGCTGCGCGCAGGGTTTCGGCGGGTGTGGCGGCGCCGATCGGCAAATTCGCGCCAATTGCAACCAAGACGTGATCGGTGGCAGCGGTCATTTACGCAACCTTTCGTATATGCTCCCTTGTGGGTCTGCGTTTGGAGCCTTATCCGTGGTGTTCAATTGACCCAATTTCGCGTCTTCTGCCATGCGGATCACGAACCCGGTTTGAACCATCGCCCATTGAAGGGAAAGAACGATGTTTTACAAGGACGAACGGCTGGCGCTGTTCATTGACGGGTCCAACCTTTATGCCGCCGCAAAGGCGCTGGGGTTCGACATCGATTACAAGCTGCTGCGGCAGGAATTCATGCGCCGTGGCAAGCTGTTGCGGGCGTTCTACTACACCGCGCTGCTGGAGAATGACGAGTATTCGCCCATCCGCCCGCTGGTGGACTGGCTGCATTACAACGGCTTCACCATGGTGACAAAGCCCGCCAAGGAATACACCGACAGCCAGGGACGGCGGAAGGTGAAAGGCAACATGGATATCGAGCTGACGGTCGATGCCATGGAGCTGGCGCCGCGGGTCGATCACATCGTCCTGTTCTCGGGCGATGGCGATTTCCGGCCGCTGGTGGAAAGCCTGCAACGGCAGGGCGTGCGCGTTTCGGTGGTTTCGACCATCCGCAGCCAGCCGCCGATGATTGCCGACGAATTGCGCCGTCAGGCCGACAATTTCATCGAGCTGGACGAATTGCGCGATGTGATCGGGCGCCCGCCGCGCGAGCCGCGTGCCGCCGAGCGCGAAGAATTCGAGGCCGACGCCAAGTGACCGAGGCCCAGTTGCGCGATGCGGGGCCAGAGGTCCAGCGCCGGGCGATGCCGCCGGAAACCGTGCTGCATTACCAGCTGGACGCAAGGGATGCGCTGGCCTGGGAGCGGCTGAACCCGCAAGGGCGCAAGCTGCGGCGGATGGGCATCGGGCGCGGTCTGGTGGGCGGGATGGGGCTGTTGACGCTGTCATCGCGCGTGCTGCCCGCTTCGGTTCCGGCGCTGCATTCCAGTGCGGTTGCGGGGGCGCTGTTCGCGCTGCCGCTGGGATTGCTGATGCTGATGCAGCGGCTGGCGTTGCGGCGCCATGTGCGCGAGGCGATGCCCGAACCGGTCGGGGTGCGGCTGGAACTGTGGAAACGCCGGATCGCGGAACACAGGTCGGACCGTGCGGCGCCGCTGGTGCTGGGTGCGGCATCGGTGCGCGAGGTGATCGAGACGGATCGGCATGTGTTTGTGCATGCCAGCAGCGGAACGATCATCGTGCCTGCCACGGCCTTTGCCGATGCGGCGGCGAAACGGGCCTTTGCGGCCTATTGGGACAAGGTTTCGGGCTGACCCTGCGGGACGGGGCGCGGTTTCGCTGCGCGCGCAAGTGGCTGTGGACCCGCGCCCGCTTTGGGCTTAGGTCTTGGACATGCGAACCGACCGAGGCCCTGCCCCCATGACGCTGCCGATGACCCTGCCCCCGCTGACCCTGTACCTTGCCGCGCCGCGCGGTTTTTGCGCGGGCGTGGACCGCGCCATCAAGATCGTCGAGCTGGCGTTGCAGAAATGGGGCGCGCCGGTCTATGTGCGCCACGAGATCGTGCACAACAAATTCGTCGTCGATGACCTGCGCGCCAAGGGTGCGGTGTTTGTCGAGGAACTCGATGAGGTGCCGGGTGACCGGCCGGTGATCTTTTCGGCCCATGGCGTGCCCAAGGCCGTACCCGCCGAGGCGGCGCGGCGCGAGATGATCGCGGTGGATGCGACCTGCCCCCTTGTGACCAAGGTGCATATCGAGGCGAGCCGCCACCACGAGGGCGGGTTGCAGATGGTGATGATCGGCCATGCGGGCCATCCCGAAACGGTGGGCACGATGGGCCAGTTGCCACCCGGCGAGGTACTGCTGGTCGAGACGGCCGAGGATGTGGCGGCGTTGCAGGTGCGCGATCCGGCCAAGCTGGCCTATATCACCCAGACCACGCTTTCGGTGGATGATACGGCCGGAATCGTCGCGGCCTTGCAGGCGCGGTTTCCCGCCATCATCGGGCCGGCCAAGGAAGATATCTGCTATGCCACGACCAACCGGCAGGCGGCGGTCAAGGCGATTGCGGGGCGGATCGATGCGCTGCTGGTGATCGGGGCGCCCAATTCGAGCAATTCGAAGCGGCTGGTCGAAGTGGGCCGCGCCGCGGGCTGCGGTTACGCGCAACTGGTGCAGCGGGCGACCGAGATCGACTGGCGCGCGCTTGAGGGTATTGGCGCGGTGGGCGTGACGGCGGGGGCCTCGGCGCCCGAATTGCTGGTGGACGAGGTGGTCGATGCCTTTCGCGCCCGCTTTGACGTAACGGTCGAGCGGGTCGAGACGGCCGTCGAGACCGTCGAGTTCAAGGTGCCGCGCATCCTGCGCGAGGCCGTGTGACGGGCTGGATCAGCTTCGAGGGGCGGATCGAGGCGGTGGTCTGGGGGCGGGCCACCTATACGGTGCTGCCGCTGCCCGCGTATGTGGCCGAGGCGCTGTCAGCCCAAGGGGCGCGGCGGGTCGAGGGCGAGATCAACGAACATCCGGTCAATCTGGCGCTGGCGCGGGCGCCGGTGGTTGCGGGGCCCTTCCTGTGGGCGGGGCAAAGCCTGCTAGACCGGATCGGGGCCGGGCCCGGCGATGTGCTGGAGGTGCGGTTGCGGCCCGCGCCCGATGACCGGGTGGACCTGCCCGCCGATGTGGCGGCGGCGCTGCGGGCGCAGGGTGTGCTGGCGCGGTGGGAGGCGCTGAGCGCTGGAAAACGGCGCGGAATGCTTTATCAGGTCGAGACGGCGAAAACGGCGCCGACGCGGGCCAAGCGCATCGCGGCGCTGGTGGAGAGCTTGGGGGAAACGGGATGAACCGCATACCGCGCGGGGCGCTGGTGCTGGGGCTGGCAGGGGTGCTGCCCTTTGTCTGGGGGGCGGCAAGCGCGATGCTGCCCGGATTGGCGGGGGCGGCCTATGCGGTGCTGCCGCCTGTCTTTGTCGGGGTGGTGGTGCTGGTCACCTATGGCACGGTGATCCTGTCGTTCATGTCGGGCGTGCTGTGGGGATTTGCCACGCGGGCCACGGGGCGGGCGGCGACGGCGGGATATGCGCTGTCGGTGCTGCCCGCGCTGTTCGTGTTTTTCATGGTGCGCGACGCATCGGCCGATTCGGTGCAGTGGCTGGCGGCGGGATTTGCGGGGCTTCTGGCGCTCGACTGGTCCTTTGCGCGGCAGGGTCTGGCGCCCGCATGGTGGATGCGGCTGCGGCTTTTGCTGACGGGGATCGTGCTGGTTTGCCTGCTGGTGCCGCTGGTCTGAGGCCGGTGCGGTGCAGACGGGATGGCGGGGGCAAGGGAACGGGGGCGTTCCGCCCCCGCGCCGCCGATGGCGGCTTCCCCCTGAGAGTATTTGGGCAAAGGTGAAGGGGCTGGACCTTGCCCTTGCCCGCGCCTAAACGGGAAAAAACGGAGCCGCCATGCCAGAGCTTTTCGCCTATACCGACGGGGCCTGTTCGGGCAACCCCGGACCCGGGGGCTGGGGCGTGCTGATGCTGGCGCGCGAGGGCAGCGTGGTGGTCAAGGAGCGCGAGCTTTCGGGCGGCGAGGCGGCAACGACCAACAACCGGATGGAGCTGCTGGCCGCCATTTCGGCGCTGGAGGCGCTGGCGCGCGACAGCACCATCACCATCGTGACCGACAGCGCCTATGTGAAGAACGGCGTGACCGAGTGGATCCACGGCTGGAAGCGCAACGGCTGGCGCACGGCGGGGCGCGATCCGGTGAAGAATGCCGATCTGTGGCAGCGGCTGGATGCGGCGCAGGCGCGGCATCGGGTGGAATGGCGCTGGATCAAGGGCCATGCCGGCCATGCCGAGAACGAGCGCGCCGATGCCTTGGCCCGCGCGGGCATGGCGCCGTTCAAGCCCGCCAAGGGGGCGCGGGCGTGACCGGAGGCGGGCTGGTCTGGCTGCTGGATTATGCCGCCGTGGCGATCTTTGCGCTGACCGGCGCCTTGGCGGCATCACGGTCGCAGTTGGATATCGTGGGGTTCATCTTTGTTGCCGCGCTGACCGCGACGGGCGGCGGCACGGTGCGCGATGTGATTCTGGACCGGGTGCCCGCATGGGTGGGCGATCCGGCGATGCTGGCGGTGGCGGCGGTCGCGGCGGTGGCGGTGTTTTTCTTCGCGCACCGGCTGGAAAGCCGTTACCGCGCGTTGGAATGGCTGGACGCAGTGGCGCTGGCCATCGCGGTGCCGGCGGGCGTGGGGGTGGCGCAGGCGGCAGGGATGGGCTGGCCGGTGGTTCTGGTGATGGGGATGGTGACGGGCTGCATGGGCGGGCTGATGCGCGATGTGGTGTGCAACGAGGTGCCCATGGTGCTGAAACAGGGCGAGCTTTATGTCAGCTGCGCCTTTGCCGGGGCGGCAGTGGCGGTGGCGATGGCTGCGGCGGGCATGGCGGGCTGGGCGGGGCTGGTTGCCTGTGCCGCGGTCACGCTGGTGCTGCGGGCGGGGTCACTGGGCCTTGGCTGGCGGTTGCCGGTTTACCGGTCGCGGCCACCAAGACCGGGCGCGCCGAAGCGGTAATCGAGCAGGATCATCCCGCGGTCGAGCGGGGTGGCGGAGGCAAGCACCGGCTGGCGGGCGGGTGGGGCGGCATCGGGAAAGACGCGCAGGCCGCGCCCCAGCAGATGCGGCACGACGCAAAGCTGCAACCTGTCAAGCGCGCCGCGTTCGATCAGCCGCGCCTGAAGCGCCGGGCCGCCGACCAGCCAGACATCCTTGCCCGGGGCCGCGCCCAGACGGGCGAGCAGGCCGTCAAGATCGGCGGTGGCGGTGACGGGGCCGCGCAGGGGCGCAGCAGGACGGCCCAGCACGATGCCCGGAATATCGCCATAGGGCCAGTCGGGCGCGAGCGTCCAGATCTGGTCATAGGTCTTGCGCCCCATCACCACGGTGCCGATTTCGGCGATGAAGGCGGGCCAGCCCCAATCGACATCGTGGAAGGGATCAAGAAAGCCGACACCGCCCGCCATATCGGCGGCATAGCCGTCAAGCGTGGTGGCCATCATGCCCCGAAGCGTAGCCATTGCTTGCCTTTCATGTGGTTTGGCTTAGCATAAATCCGTGCAACCGTTCGGGTAAAGCCCATGGCGCGACCGAAGCTGATTTCTGACGAACAGGTGTTCGGGAAACTACGGCACCTTTTGGCGACCGAGGGCGAGAAGGCGGTGTCGTTCTTCCGCATCGGGCAGGCGACGGGGCTGGCGGCCGCGTCGCTGGTACAACGCTACGGATCGCGCGAGGGGATGATCCGCGCGGCGCTGATGGCGGCATGGGACGGGCTGGAGGCCGAGACGGCGCGCGCAGCGGCGGCGGCGGAAACGGCGCAGGGGCTGCTCAAGGCGCTGGGGGCGGGCGGGGCCGAGGTGACCGACCTTGCCCTGCTGGTGATGGATTTCCGCGATGCGGCGCTGCGGGCGCGGGCCGAACGCTGGCGCGGACAGGTCGAGGCGGCGCTGGCCGCCAAGCTGCGCGACCGCGAGGCGGCGGCGATGCTGTTTGCGGCATGGCAGGGGCAGATGCTGTGGCAGGCGGCGGGCGGCAAGGGGTTCAAGCTGAAGGATGCGGTGAAGCGGCTGGGCTAGCCAAACCGTCAGCCGAGCCGTTCGGGCAGCGGCGTGCCGCGCAGGAATTCGTCGGGCGGCATGGGGCGTTTTCCTTCGCGCTGGGCCAGCGTGATGGCGATGGCGCCGCTGCCGCAGGCGATGGTGAGGCCCGACAGAACCTGCCCCGGTGCGCCCTGCCCTTGGGCCGGATGCGAGCGCAGGAGTTTCACCCGTTCGGCCCCCATCAGGCACCATGCCCCCGGAAAGGGTGACAGGCCGCGGATCTGGCGGTCAACCTCGGGCGCGGGGCGGGTCCAGTCGATGCGGGCTTCGGCCTTGTCGATCTTGGCGGCATAGGTGATGCCGGTTTCGGGCTGCGGTTCGGCCACAAGGTCAGGCAGATGGTCAAGCGCCTGAAGGATCAGCGTGGCGCCAAGGGGGGACAGCCGGTCATGCAGGTCGGCGGTGGTCTCGGCGGGGTTGATGGGCAGGGACCGGCGCAGAAGCACGGGGCCGGTATCGAGGCCTGCCTGCATCTGCATGATGCAGATGCCGGTTTCGGCATCGCCCGCCATGATGGCGCGGTGGATCGGCGCCGCACCGCGCCAGCGCGGCAGAAGCGAGGCGTGGATGTTCAGGCAACCGTGGCGCGGCGCATCGAGCAGGGCCTGCGGCAGGATCAGGCCATAGGCCACGACCACGGCCACATCGGCGCCGAGGGCGGCGAAATCGGCCAGCGCCTCGGGCGTTTTCAGGCTGGTGGGGTGGCGCACGGGCAGGCCCAGTCCGGTGGCGCGGGCATGGACGGGGGTGGGGCGCAGATCCTTGCCCCGGCCTGCGGGGCGCGGGGGCTGGGTATAGACGGCGGCGATATCATGCCGCGCGGCCAGCGCATCGAGGACGGGAACCGAGAAATCGGGCGTGCCCATGAAGACGATTTTCATGCCCGTTTCGCCCATTTCTGCGCCCGCGCCAGCAGCATCTTGCGTTTCAGCGGCGAGAGGTGGTCGAAATACATCTTGCCTGCCAGATGGTCGATCTGGTGCTGGACCGAGGTGGCCCAGAGATGGACGAAATCACGCTCTTCCCATTCGCCGCCGGCGTTGAGGAAGCGCACGGTGACGGCGCGGGGCCGCGCGATGGTGGCCGAGACGCCGGGCAGGTTGGGCGAGGCTTCGTCATGGTCGCGCAACTGGATGCTGGCATGCAGAACCTGCGGGTTGGCCATCAGCACCGCCTGCCCGCGTTCGGCCGAGCAATCGACCACGGCAAGGCGCAGGGGAAGGCCGATCTGCACGGCGGCAAGGCCGTAGCCGGGCATCGCATCCATCGTATCGACCATGTCGGCCCAGTGGGCGCGGATGTCATCGGTGATGGCGGGCACATCCTGCGCGGGGCTTTTCAGCAGGGGATGGGGCCATGGCAGGCATTTGCGAACGGTCATTCGGTCATTTCCGCAATTGCGGCGGCGCGGGCCGCGGGCGAGAGGTGGTCGAGTGTCACGATACCGTCGAGATGGTCATATTCATGCTGGGCGCAGAGGGCCGAAAAGCCGGTCAGCCGGTTGCGGTGCAGGGTGCCGTCAAGCGCCGTCCATTCAAGGTCGATCGTCGTGGGGCGGGTGATGGCGGTCAGCGGGCCGGGGATGGACAGGCAGCCTTCGGGGGCGGTGGCGGTTTCGGGCGACCGCCACAGGATGCGGGGGTTGACCACCACCTGCGGGTCGGGCCGCCCCTCTTTCCAGGTTGCGTCCATCACGAACAGGCGCAATAGCGCGCCCACCTGCGGCGCGGCAAGGCCACGGCCGGGGGCGGCATACATGGTTTCCAGCATATCGGCGGCAAGGCGGCGGGTGGCCGCGTCAAGCGGGGCCGGGGCGCAGGGCTGCGACAGGCGCGGATCGGGATAGCGCAGGACCGGCAGGACCGCCATCAGCCCAGCCGCGCGCGTTCGCGTTTGAGCTTTTCCATCTTGCGGGTGATCATCTGGCGCTTGAGCGGGCCGAGATAATCGATGAAGAGCTTGCCGTTCAGGTGGTCAATCTCGTGCTGGACGCAGGTGGCCCAAAGCCCGCCGAACTGTTCTTCGTGCAGGGCGCCGTCAAGGCCGAGCCAGCGGACGCGCACCTCGGCGGGGCGCTGCACCTCGGCATATTGGTCGGGGATGGACAGGCAGCCTTCGTCATAGGTCGAAAGCGTTTCCGAGGCCCAGATGATTTCGGGGTTGAACAAAGCGATGGGGCGCGGCTCGCCCTCGCCCGTCTTGATGCAGTCCATCACGATCAGGCGCTTGGTCACGCCGATCTGCGGCGCGGCAAGGCCGATGCCCGGGGCATCATACATGGTGTCGAGCATATCGCGCGCAAGGACCGCAAGGTCGGCCGTGATGGCTGCGACGGGGTCGCAGACCTTTTTGAGGCGCGGGTCGGGATGGATCAGGATGGGGCGGATCATGGGTTTGATTTACGAAATGCGCGGGCGTGGCGCAATGGGGGCGGCAGCGCGGGGCGCGTAAGGGTTTTGTTCTGATTATTTTCCATTTTTGGGTATTTTGTTCTTAATTCTTTCAAAATTACTGGACTATTTCCCCGATACAGAAAGGGTTTGGAATTTACGTCCGTCTGGGCTAAACCCTGAAAAACCGCGCTGCCAGAGGACCGCCTGCATGAGCTTTGACTTCGATACCCGCATCGACCGCATCGGCACCCATTCGGTGAAGTGGGATATGATGGAGGCGTTTTACGGTATTCCGGCGCGAGACGGGCTGTCGATGTGGGTGGCGGACATGGATTTTCATCCCCCCGCCTGCGTGCAGCGCGCGGTCGAGGCGATGGCGGTGCATGGGGTTTACGGCTATTTCGGGGATGATGCCGCCTATCTTGAGGCGATCCGCTGGTGGATGCAGACGCGGCACGGCTGGGGCATCGAGAGGGACTGGATCTTTACCACCCACGGGCTGGTGAATGGCACGGGGCTGTGCCTTGACGCCTTTACCGCGCCGGGCGACGGGGTGGTCCTGACCACGCCGGTCTATCACGCCTTTGCCCGCACCATCAAAGCGGCCGGGCGGCAGGTGGTGGAATGCGAACTGGCGCTGGTGGACGGGCGCTACGAGATGGATTTTGACGCATGGGATGCGCGGATGACGGGGGGGGAACGGATGTTCATCCTGTGTTCGCCGCACAATCCGGGGGGCCGCGTCTGGACGGCGGCGGAACTGCGCGGCGTGGCCGATTTCTGCAAGCGGCACGATCTGGTGCTGGTGTCGGACGAAATTCACCACGATCTGGTCTATCCGGGGCAGAAACATACCGCCATGCCGCTGGCCGCGCCGGATATTGCCGACCGGCTGGTGATGATGACGGCGACGACCAAGACCTTCAACATCGCGGGCAGCCATACCGGCAATGTCATCATCGCAGACCCCGCGCTGCGGGCGAAATTCGCGGCCAAGATGATGGCCTTGGGCATTTCGGGCAATTCCTTTGGCATGCATATGGCCACCGCCGCCTATAGCCCCGAAGGGGCGGCATGGGTTGACGGGCTGATGGGCTATCTTGAGGGCAACCGGCGGCTGTTCGACGAGGGTATGGCGGCGATTCCGGGCCTGCGGTCGATGCCGCTGGAGGCGACCTATCTGGCCTGGCTGGATTTTTCGGGCACGGGGATGGACGCGGCCGAGTTCATCGCCCGCGTGGAAAAGGACGCAAGGATCGCCACCAACCACGGCGCGGCCTTTGGCACCGGGGGCGGAACATTCCTGCGGTTCAATCTGGGCACGCAGCGCGCGGTGGTGGCCGAGGCGGTCGAACGGATGCGCCGCGCCTTTGCCGACTTGCAGTAAAGGGGGCGCTCGCGCCCCCTCGCCCCTTCGGGGCTCACCCCCGAGAGTATTTGTGCAAAGGTGAAAGGGATCAGGCTTTGGGCAGGTATCCGACGGGCGCGTTTTCATCGCGCCAATAGTCCAGGGGCGCGCGGTCGAACACGGCGGTCGAGCGTTTGAAGCTGCACAGCAGTTCGCCATTGTCGCTGTCAGAGGCGACGATAAGGCATTGGAAGATATGGGTCGCGCCGTCATAGACATCGACCAGACCGCGCAGATGGGGTGTCAGCGTGGCATCAAGGGCGAGGCCGTCATCCCAGAAGCGCAGCACGGGATAGACCTTGTCGCCCACCTGCACGCGCAGGCGCGACTTGCGCCGCAGCTTGCGTTTGCGGGCCGCTTCCAGACCGTCGCGCAGATCGCGCGGAAGGAATTCGAACATGGCATGTTCCCCCTTGGGGTGAGCGTGGCAGGAAGGTGGCGCGGATTTGTGACCAAAGCAGGGCGGGGGCGAAATCTTGGCGGGGCGTGATGCAAATGTCGCAACTGCGCCGCGCTGCGTTTGGTTCCGCGGTTTACAGGCGGCGGCGGATGGGGTTTCTGGCGGCAGGAGCAACGGGGGCGGGACGATGGCGGACAGGCCGGACCATGGCGGCGGGATCGATGCGGCGGTTGCCCGTTGGGGCGGGGCGCGGGGCGATTGGCTGGACCTGTCCACGGGGATCAATCCGCGCCCCTATCCACTGCCCGATTTCACCGCAGAGGACTGGACCGCGCTGCCGGATGCCGCGGCGTTTGACCGGCTTGAGGTGGCGGCGCGTGGGTTCTGGGGGGTGCCTGCGGGGGCTGCGGTGCTGGCCGCACCCGGGGCTTCGGCGCTGATCGCGCGGATGCCCGCGCTGGCGGCGGGGGGCCGCGTGGCGATTGCGGGGCCGACCTATAACGAACATGGCCGCGCCTTTGCCGCTGCGGGCTGGCAGGTGGTGACCGAAGGGCCGGCCGAGGCGGCGGTGGTGGTGCGGCCGAACAATCCCGACGGGCGGCGGGATGAATTGGCCGAAGCGGGGCTTCGGATTGTGGACGAAAGCTTTTGCGACATCTGCCCCGGCGAAAGCCTGATCGCGCGGGCGGTCGAGCCGGGGGTGGTGGTGCTGAAAAGCTTTGGCAAGTTCTGGGGGCTGGCGGGGCTGCGGCTGGGGTTTGCCATCGGGGCGCCCGATCTGGTGGCGCGGCTGGCGGCGATGGTGGGGCCCTGGGCGGTATCGGGGCCTGCGCTGCGGGTGGGGGCGATGGCGCTGGAGGATCGCGCATGGGCCGAGGCGGCGCGGGCGCGGCTGGCGGCTGATGCGGCGCGGCTGGATGCGCTGATGGGCCGTGCCGGGGCGCGGCTGGAAGGCGGGACAGACCTGTTCCGCCTGTATGATGTGGGCGATGCGGCGGCCTGGCATGCGCGGCTGGCGCGGCGGCATATCCTGACGCGGGTCTTTCCCTATTCCGCACGCTGGCTGCGGCTGGGCCTGCCCGACGGCGCCGGATGGGACCGGCTGGAGGACGCGCTGTGAGCGCGGCGCTGCTGATCCCTGCCCTGTTGCTGGATGCCGCACTGGGCGAACCGAAATGGCTGTGGGACCGGTTCCCGCACCCTGCCGTTCTGATGGGGCGGGCCGTGGGGTTTGCCGAGGCGCGGCTGAACCACGGGGCGGCGCGGCGGCTGAAGGGGGTGGCCGCGATGCTTGGGCTGGGGCTGGGGGCGCTGGGCTTGGGCTGGCTGATCCATGCGCTGCCCGATGGCGGGGTGATCGAGGTGATCGTGGCGGCGATCCTGCTGGCGCAGCGGTCGCTGGTGCAGCATGTGCAGGCGGTGGGCGATGCGCTGCGGCTGTCGCTGCCGGGGGGGCGGCAGGCGGTGGCGATGATCGTGGGGCGCGATGTGGCCGGGCTGGACGAGGCGGGCGTTTCCCGTGCCGCCATCGAAAGTGCGGCCGAAAACCTGTCGGACGGGGTGATCGCGCCGGCTTTGTGGTTTGTGGTTGGCGGGTTGCCGGGGCTGATGCTGTACAAGATCACCAATACGGCGGATTCGATGATCGGGCACCGGACGCCGCGTTATGAACAGTTCGGCTGGGCGGCGGCGCGGTTCGATGACCTGTTGAACCTTGTTCCGGCGCGGCTGACGGCGGTGCTGATCGCGGTGACGCATGGCTGGTTCGATCCGCGCCCCGTGCTGCGCGATGCGCCCAAGCACCGATCGCCCAATGCCGGTTGGCCCGAGGCGGCGATGGCGCCCGTGCTGGGCGTGGCGCTGTCGGGGCCGCGGTCCTATCACGGCGAGATGCGCGAATTCCCCTGGGTCTGGCCCGAGGGGCGGCGGGATGCGGGGCCGGATGATATCGACGCCGCCTGCCGCGCGCTGTGGCGGGCCTGGGGCGGGATGCTGGCGCTGGTCGTGCTGGTGGCGCTGGTCTAGCCCTGCGGGACACCGGCGAAAGGATGGCCGCAGGCAGCGAAAGGTTGCCCCTTTTGTGCGGGGCGTCTAGCGTGGCGGCGTTCCTGTTGAAAGGTTGCCCGGATGCGTCTTTTGCCCGCCCTGCTGTGCCTTGTGATGGCAAGCCCCGCTTTTCCGGCCGCCCCCTGTGGCGGCGATTTCGCGGCATGGCTGAGCGGTTTGAAGGCCGAGGCGATTGCGGCGGGGCACGAGCAGGCCGTGGTCGAGCGGTTCTTTGCCGGGGCGGCGCCGGATGCGCGGGTGATCAAGGCGGACCGGTCGCAAGGCGTGTTTCGCAAAAGCTTTCTGGAGTTTTCGCAAAGCCTGATCTCGAAGGACCGGGTGCAGCGGGGGGCGGCGAATTCCGCGCGGTATGATGCGGTCTTTGCGCGGGCCGAGCGCGAATTTGGCGTATCGCGCGGGATATTGCTGGCCTTCTGGGCCTTTGAAACCGATTACGGCGCGGTGCAGGGCGATTTCAACACCCGCAACGCGCTGATCACGCTGGCGCAGGATTGCCGCAGGCCCGACCTGTTCCGCCCGCAGGTTCTGGCGGCGCTGAGGATGTATGCGCTGGGCGAGTTCGATCTGGACACGACGGGGGCATGGGCGGGCGAGATCGGGATGGTGCAGATGCTGCCCGGCGACATTCTGGACAAAGGGGTGGACGGGGATGGCGACGGGTTGGTGACGCTGAAAACCTCGGCACCCGATGCGATCTTGTCGGGGGCGAAACTGCTGGCAAGCCATGGCTGGCGGGCGGGCGAGCCGTGGTTGCAAGAGGTGATCATGCCCGAACGTTTCGACTGGGGGCTGACGGGGCTGGGCACGCAACTGGCGGCCGAGCAATGGGCAGCGATGGGGGTGCAGGTGCGCGACGGGGTGGTGGCGAACGGACTGCCCGCGTCGATTTTGCTGCCGCAGGGGCGCAAGGGGCCGGCCTTTCTGGTCTATCCGAATTTTTCGGTGCTGTTCGACTGGAACAAGAGCTTTGTCTATGTCACCACGGCGGCCTATTTCGGGACGCGGTTGACCGGGGCCGCGCCCTATCTGGCGGGCAGCCCCGATCCGGCGCTGCCGGTCGAGGCGATGAAGGCGTTGCAGGAAAAGCTTGCGGCGCGGGGGCATGATGTGGGCAAGATCGACGGTATTCTGGGGGCATCGACGCGGATCGCCGTGCAGAAAGAGCAGGCACGGCTGGGCCTGCCCGCCGATGCATGGCCGACCGCCGAACTGTTGGAGCGGCTTTGAGGACATTTGCGGAATTGATGGCCGCCTTGCCAGAGGTGCTGGCCGCGCCGAAGGACAGGGCCGAGGTGGTGCAGCTGTGCTTTCGGCCGGGCTATAACCTGCGCGAATTTCCGGCGCGGCTGGCGCTGACGCGGGCGGGGGGCGTGCCGGGGGAACGCTGGGCCACCGCGCCGTGGCTGAAGCTGGCGGACGGGTCGGGCGACCCGCGGATACAGGTGTCGATCCTGCCCAAGCGGGTGCTTGATCTGGTCTGGCGTGCGGGCGATGCGACCCCGCATCCGGGCGATACGATCATTGCCGATCTGGATACATCCGAGGCGAACCTGCCCGAGGGCACGCTGCTGCAATGCGGCAGTGCGGTGTTGCGGGTGAGTTCGGTGTTCAACGAAGGCTGCGTGAAGTGGAAGGCCCGCTACGGCCAGGATGCCAAGGACTGGATCACCGCCCCCGGCCACCCGCCCCTGCGCCTGCGCGGGGTGCTTTGCGCGGTCGAGCGGGATGGCGCGGTTGCGCTGGGTGATGTGCTGCACAAGCTGTGAGGCGATAGGCGGAAAGGGTCATCCCCGCGAAAGCGGGGATCTCTGGCAAACCGGGGCGCAGAAGAGATCCCCGCTTGCGCGGGGATGACACCCTGTCGCTCACATCCCGTGCAGCGGCTTTTGCCCCCGCCGCCAGGCGACCGCCTGCTTTGCCGCCGCCTGCATCAGCTTGCGCCATTCGGAAAGGGTGGTGGCAAGCGCTGCGTCGGGCACCGTCAGGGTCAGATGGGTTTCACCCCGCACGATGGCCAGCCGTCCGCCCATGCCGATGCGCCAGTCGGCAAGCGCCGCCTCGGGGGCGCGAACCTCGTGGCGTTGGGTCAGAAGCACATCGCTGCCTGCCAGTTCGGCGGTGAATTCTGGCGCGGCAGGCCCGTCACCCCGTGCATAGACCACGGGCGGGGCCAGTTCGACACCCGCGAAACCGGCGCGGTTCAAGACCTCTGCCACCTCGTCCAGTGTCACGCGACCAAGGCCTCGGCTTTTTTCAGATCGACCGACACAAGCTGGCTGACGCCCTGTTCCTGCATGGTCACGCCGAACAGCCGGTCCATGCGCGCCATGGTCACGGCGTGGTGGGTGATGACGAGAAAGCGCGTATCGGTGCGGCGGGTCATTTCATCGAGCATGTCGCAAAAGCGGGTGACGTTGGCATCATCGAGCGGGGCATCCACCTCGTCGAGCACGCAGATGGGGGCGGGATTGGCCAGAAACACCCCGAAGATCAGCGCAAGCGCGGTCAGCGTCTGTTCGCCGCCCGACAGAAGCGACAGGGTGGCCAGCTTCTTGCCCGGCGGCTGGCACATGATTTCAAGCCCGGCTTCCAGCGGGTCATCGGATTCAACCAGCACCAGACGCGCCTCGCCGCCGCCGAAAAGATGGGTGAAGAGGGTCGAGAAATTGGCGTTGACCTGTTCAAAGGCGGTCAGCAGGCGTTCGCGGCCTTCCTTGTTCAGGCCGGCGATGCCCGCGCGCAGTTTCTTGATCGCCTCTTCCAGATCGCCCTTTTCGCGGGCGAGGGTATCGTATTCCCCGGCCACGGCCTTGGCGTCTTCCTCGGCGCGCAGGTTGACGGCGCCCAGCGCCTCGCGCTGGCGCTTGAGGCGGTTCACATCGGCATCGAGCGTTTCGGCATCGGGCATGCGGTCGGGATCGGCGGCGAGGGTGGACAGCAGCTGGTCGGGCGCGGCGCCGGTTTCTTCGGCGATGCGTTCGGCGGCATAGGCCACGGTTTCGCGGGCGGCATCGGCGCGGGCTTCGGCGCGGGCGCGGGCCTCGCGCATTTCGCCGGCATGGCGTTCGGCATCGCGTTCGGCCAATTGCGCGTCGCGCAGGGCGGCTTCGGCGGTGGCAAGCGCATCGGCGGCGGCGCGGCGACGGGTTTCGGCGGCGTCGATGGCTTCGGCCAGTTCCTCGCGCTTGATGGCAATTTCTTCGGGGGCGGCGCTGGCTTCGGCCAGTTCTTCCTCGGTTTCGGCCTTGCGTTCTGCCAGTTCCGCGATGCGACGGGCGGCGGTTTCAAGGCGGTGCTTCCAACCCGAAAGTTCCTTGACCGCTTCCTGACGGCGGCGCACGCGGGCTTCGCCTTCGCGGCGTAATTCGTCATGCGCCGAGCGGCGGGTCAGCATGGCAAGGCGGGCGGCTTCCACCGCGACACGGGCGGCTTCCACCGCGTTGCGGGCGGCATCCAGATCGGGCAGGCCGGAAAGCTGGGCCTCGGCCTCGGCCAGACGGGCGCGGGCAGAGAGGGATTCATCATCGAAGCGCGCTACGGCAAGGCGGGCGGATTCCAGCTTGCCCGCAGCGATGGAACGGTCGGCTTCGGCGCGGCTGGCGGCGCGGTTGGCTTCGGTCACGCGGGCATCGGCGGCGCGGCGGGCCTCGCGGGCCATCTGGTCGGCGCGGGCAAGATCGGCAAGGCGGGTTTGCAGCAGTTCGTGCGCCTGCGCGGCGCCTTCGGCCTTGGCCGACACTTCGGCCAGATCGCGCTTGAGCTGCACAAGACGGTTGAGCTGTTGCAGCCGCAGGGCGGCGGCCGACGGGGCATCGGCAGCGGCGGCGCGAAACCCGTCCCAGCGCCAAAGATCGCCCTGACGCGAGACAAGGCGCTGGCCGGGCAAAAGGGCGGCTTGCAGGGCCGCCCCCTGATCGGCTGCGACAAGGCCGATCTGCGACAGGCGGCGGGCCAGAACCGGCGGGGCGGTGACATGGGCCGACAGCGGCGTGGCCCCATCGGGCAGCGGCTGCGGCGCGGGATAGGGCGGCAGCGCGGCCCAGCCCGAGGCATGGGCATCGCCGGTTTCGGGGGCGCGGAGGTCATCGGCCAAGGCGGCCCCCAGCGCCTGTTCGTAGCCCGGCACCACGGTCAGCCGGTCGAGCAGTTGCGAGCCTGCCTGCGATTCGCGTTCGACAAGGCGGGCAAGGGCGGTGACTTCGGCACGCAGGGCGTTGGCTTCGCCTTCGGCCGATGACCGGGCGGCGCGGGCCTCGGCCTCGCGGCCCTGGGTTTCGGCGCGGGCGGCTTCGGCCTCGGCCAGGGTTTCGTCGGCGCGTTCGGCAAGGCTGGCTGCGGCTTCCTGCGCCTCGGTCGCGGCGTCATGGGCTTCGGCGGCGGCGGCGAGCGCATCAGACGCGGCGACCACGGCTTCGCGGGCGGATGCCGATTGCGCCTCGGCCCGGTCGAGCGTGGCGCGGATGTCGGACAGCATGCGCTGGGCCGACTGGTGGCGGGCGGCAAGGCGGGCGCTGTCTTCGGTGGCTTCGGCCAGCAGGGTTTCGCGGTCCGACAGCAAAGCGCCGGCTTCGCGGGCGATTTCGGCGGCTTCGGCAAGGCGGTCTTCGTGGCCGTCATGGGCGCGGGCGAGTTGTTCCACCTCCCAGTCGAGACGGGCGATGGTTTCGCCCGCGTCGCGGTTCAGGCCCGCCTCGCGCTCCATGTCGCGCGACAGCTGGTCGATGCGGCCACGCAGGGTTTCGATCATCTGGCGGGCGCGGGCCTCCTGATCGCCCAGCGCGTCGCGCTGGACGGTCAGGCGTTGCAGCACGGCCGAGGCGATGGCCTCTTCCTCGCGCTTGGCGGGAAGCGCGTCTTCGCGGCCTTCGCGGGCCTTTCCGGCGGCGCGGGCAGCGGCTTCGGCCTGCGCGGCGGCAAGCAGGCGGTCGCGCAGGGCGGTTTCGGCCTCGATGCGGGCAAGATCGGCCTCGCGCCAGCGGCGGTAGAGAAGCATGCCTTCGGCGCGGCGCAATTCCTCGCCGATCTCGCGGTAGCGGGCGGCCTGTTTGGCCTGACGGGTCAGCGCCGAAAGCTGCTGGGCCAGTTGTTCGAGAACGTCATCGACGCGGGTCAGGTTGTGTTCGGCGCCTTGCAGTTTCAGTTCCGCCTCGTGCCGGCGGGCATAAAGGCCGGAAATGCCCGCGGCCTCTTCCAGCACGCGGCGGCGGGCCTTTGGCTTGGCGTTGATGAGTTCGGATATCTGGCCCTGCCGCACAAGGGCGGGGCTGTGCGAACCGGTCGAGGCATCGGCAAACAGCATCTGCACGTCGCGGGCGCGCACGTCTTTGGCATTGGCCTTGTAGGCCGATCCGGCATCGCGGGTGATGCGGCGGACAATCTCGATCGTGTCGGCATCGTTGAAGCCCGAGGGGGCGAGCCTGTCCTGATTGTCGATGACCAAAGCCACTTCGGCAAAATGGCGCGCGCTGCGGGTGGCGGCGCCGGCGAAGATCACATCCTCCATGCCGCCGCCGCGCATGGCGGTGGGACGGTTTTCGCCCATCACCCAGCGCAGGGCTTCGAGCAGGTTGGACTTGCCGCAGCCATTGGGGCCGACCACGCCCGTCAGCCCCTCATGGATCACCAGATCCGTGGGATCGACGAAGCTTTTGAAGCCGTTGAGCCGCAGACGGGTAAAGCGCAAGGGTGTGTCCTGATTCCGTGGTCCCTCATGGTCCGGCGAAGCGGGGCCCAAGTCAACGGCGGCACCCCTTTATCTTGGCGGATCGGCAGGCTTATCCCCAAGATGTTGACAGGCTTTGGCAGGGAGACGCGAAATTTGACGCAAATTTCGCACCGATTTCTGACGCAGAAATCGGCTCGTCGCTTCGCAACCGGAATTTGCGTCAAATTCCGGCGCGAAGTCTGCGTCAGACTTCGCCCCACCCCCCGCCGCCCGGTGTCAACATCTCGAAGATCGCGCCCGCGGGCAGGTCGCGCCCGTCATTGCCGCGCAGTTCTTCCACCCGCCCGTCCGGCCAGATCACCCGATTCTCGCCCAAGGCCCCTGCCCCGCCGCCCGCCCCGCCAAAGGGCGGCACGATGCGGCCCGAACACAGCGTGGTGACGGTGACGGGTTCGAGAAAGCGCATCCGCCGCAGCGCGCCATTGCCGCCAGGCCAGTGCCCCGCCCCGCCCGAGCGGGGGCGGATGCCAAAGGCCTCGAGCCGGACGGGAAAGCGTTTTTCAAGGATCTCTGGGTCGGTCATGCGGGTATTGGTCATATGGCTTTGCACCGCGTCGCAGCCCGCAAAGCCCGGCCCCGCCCCTGTGCCGCCCGCGATGGTTTCGTAATTCTGGAAGCGGTCATTGCCCCAGACAAAGTTGTTCATCGTGCCCTGGGACGAGGCCATTACCCCCAGCGCGCCGTAAAGCGCGTTGCAGGCGGCCTGCGACACCTCGGTATTGCCGGCGATCACGGCGGCGGGGGCCCGAGGGTTCAGCATCGAGCCTTCGGGGACGATGATGGTCAGCGGGCGCAGGCAACCTTCGTTCAGGGGAATGGCCTTGCCGACAAGGGTGCGGAACACATAAAGCACCACTGCCCGCGTCACCGCGCTGGGGGCGTTGTAATTGCCCGCATGTTGCGCCGAGGTGCCGGTGAAATCGACCGTGGCGTGGCGGTTGGCGCGGTCCACCGTGACGCGGACACGGATTTCGGTGCCGATGTCCATCGGCGCGGTAAAGGCGCCGTCCGACAGGGTGTCGATCACCTGACGCACGCATTCTTCGGCATTGGCCTGCACATGGCCCATATAGGCGGCGACGGTTTCGGCCCCATAGGCCGCCACCACGCGCAAAAGTTCGCGCCGCCCCGTTTCATTCGCGGCGATCTGGGCCTTGAGGTCGGCCATGTTCTGGTCGATGGCGCGGCAGGGATAGGGCCCCGAGGCCAGCAGCGCGCGGGTGGCGGATTCGTTCAGCTGGCCCGATTGCACAAGCGGAAAGACATCGATCAGCACGCCCTCTTCGGTGATTGTGCGGCTGTCGGGCGGGCTGGAGCCGGGGGTGCGGCCGCCGATATCGGCATGGTGCCCGCGCGAGCCGAGCCAGAAGGCAGGCTGGCCTGCCACAAAGACGGGGGTGATGACGGTGACATCGGGCAGATGGGTGCCGCCGTTATAGGGCGAGTTCAGCATATAGGCGCTGCCATCGGCCAGTTGGCCCGAGGTGGCGGCCATGACGGTTTTCACCGCATGCGACATCGATCCCAGATGCACCGGCACATGGGGCGCGTTGGCCACAAGATCGCCCGCCGCATCGAAGATGGCGCAGGAAAAATCGAGCCGTTCCTTGATGTTCACCGACCATGCGGTGTTGGCCAGCGTGGCGCCCATCTGGTCGGCCACCGACATGAACAGGTTGTTGAATACTTCAAGCAGGACCGGATCGGCGCGGGTGCCTGCGGCGGGGGGGCGGGCAAGGGCGGCGTGACGTTCAAGGATCAGGTTGCCGGTGGCATCGACATGCGCCGACCAGCCGGGTTCCAGCACGACGGTTCCGGTGGCTTCGGTCACGATGGCGGGGCCTTGGATGGCGGCGCCCGCGCCAAGGGTTTCGCGGGTGTAAAGCGGCACGTCGCGCCAGCCGTCGAAGAACACGGGCAGGTGGCCTGACGGGGTGGCGCCGCCCTGTGGCAGGGGGGTGGCCGAAAGCGGGGCCCCGCCGCCTGCGGCTTCGGCGGAAAGCATCTCATAGACCACGGCGCGTTCGGGCGAGGCAAAGCCGAAGCGGGCCTGATGTGCGGCCTCGAAGGCCTGTCGCATCACCCCGGGCGGACCGAAGGGCACCTCGAGCGGCTGGTGCGACCCTTCGTAGCGCAGATGGGCGCGGGCTTCGATGCGGGGGTCTGCGATGCCCTGCGCGGCAAGGTCGGCGGCGGCTTCGGCCTGAAGCGCCTGCATGGCATGGCGGGCGGCGGCAGGGTCGGCGGCAAGGGGGGCATCGAACTGCATCTCGCGCAGGGCGCGCAGGTCGGCAAGGCCCATGCCATAGGCCGACAGCACCCCCGCCTGCGGATGCAGGAAGACCCGGCCCATGCCCAGCGCATCGGCCACGCCGCAGGCATGCTGGCCCCCCGCCCCGCCAAAGCATTGCAGCGTATAGGCGGTGACATCATGGCCGCGCTGGACGCTGATCTTCTTGATGGCATTGGCCATGTTGTCGATGGCGATCCGAAGGAAGCCGCGCGCCATGGCTTCGGGTTCGGGGCGGCTGCCGGTGGCGGCGGCGATCTGATCGGCAAGGGCGGAAAAGCGGTCGCGCACGGCCTGCACATCGAGCGGCAGATCGCCCGAGGGGCCGAAAACGGCGGGGAAATGCGCGGGCGACAGGCGGCCGAGCAGGATGTTGCAATCGGTCACGGTCAACGGGCCGCCACGGCGATAGGCGGCGGGGCCGGGATTGGCGCCGGCACTTTCGGGGCCAACCTGAAAGCGGCCGTCGCGGAAGGTGCAGATCGAGCCGCCCCCCGCCGCGACGGTGTGGATGTCCATCATCGGGGCGCGCATCCGCACGCCGGCCACCTCGGTCTCGAACGAGCGTTCGTAAAGACCGGCATAATGGCTGACATCGGTCGAGGTGCCGCCCATGTCAAAACCGATCAGCCGGTCGAAGCCCGCCGCTTCGGCGGTGCGAACCATGCCGACGATGCCGCCCGCGGGGCCGGACAGGATGGCGTCCTTGCCCTGGAAGCGGGCGGCTTCGGTCAGGCCGCCATTCGATTGCATGAACAAAAGCCGCCCCCCGCCCTGCCCCCCATCGGCAAGGCCGCCCGCCAGCGCGGTTTCCACCTGCGCCACATAGCGGCGCAGCAGCGGCGACAGGTAGGCATCGACCACGGTGGTGTCGCCGCGCGCGACCAGCTTGGCCAGACGGCTGACCTGATGCGACAGCGATATCTGGGTAAAGCCCTCTTCGGCGGCGATAGCACCGATGCGCGTTTCATGCGCGGGGTTGAGATAGGCATGGAGCAGCGCCACGGCCACGGCGCGGATGCCCGCATCACGGGCGGCGCGCAGGGCGGCGCGGGTGGCGGCTTCGTCCAGCGGGGTGACGGGGGCGCCCGTGGCGTCAAGCCGTTCGGGAACCTCGGCCACGCGTTCGTAAAGCAGGTCGGGGCGGCGGATATGCAGATCAAACAGCGCGGGGCGGGCCTGCGTGCCGATGCGGAGCAGATCACCGAAACCTGCGGTGACAAGCAACAGGACGCGTTCGCCCTTGCGTTCGAGCAGGGCGTTGGTGGCCACGGTGGTGCCCATCTTGACGGCGCGGATGCTGCCTGCGGGGATCGGGTCATCCGGCCCCAGCCCCATCGCCTCGCGGATGCCAGCGACGGCGGCATCGGCGTAGCGTTCGGGGTTTTCGGACAGAAGTTTCAGCGTGCGGGTGTGGCCGTCGGGCTGGCGGGCGACGACATCGGTAAAGGTGCCGCCACGATCGATCCAGAATTCCCAAGCGCCCGACATGAAGCCCCCCCGCTGCCCTGCCCTTGGGTCCGACAAAGCAGGGCCCGAGTCAACCGAGTGCGGGACAGCGGAAAGCGGGCAAGATGAGTATTTGGACAAGGATGAAGGGGATCGCTGTCCTTTCACCCTTGCCCAAATACTCGGATCACGCCGCTTTGGGCTGGCGCGGCGTCTCTTGGGTTTTCGCTTCGTGATATTCCTGTTCGGTGTTGATATCCCACAATTCGGCGCGGGTATCCTGACCGGACAGGATGCCATCGACAGCAACCATGGCGGTCAGCATGGAATGGTCCTGGTTGTTGTAGCGGTGCATGCCGTTGCGGCCGACGAGGAAGAGGTTGGTGAAGCGGTCCATATAGGCGCGCACCTCGTCGAAGCGGTCATAGCTGCCGAAATAGGCGGGATAGGCCTTTGGCGTGCGGACGACCACGGCATCCTTGACATCGGCAGGGTCCGAGACGCCGAGGCGGGCCAGTTCCTCGACCGCAAAGCGCGTGAGGTCGGCATCGGGCATCGACCACAGGCCATCGCCTTCGTTGACGAAATATTCCAGCCCGATCCAGATATCGGCGGGGTTGGCCACGAGATAGGGGCTCCAGTTGTTGAAGATCTGGATGCGGCCGACCTTTACATCGGGTTCCTGCACGTAAATCCAGTTGTCGGGGATGCGGTCATACAGGGTTTCGGCCGTGGCCCCGCCATTGAGCGTGAGCCGTTTGAGCAGGACGCCCACGGTGATGAAATCGCGGTAGGTCAGGCCGTCCGACACCGATTGCACCGCCGCGGGGGCGGGCGGGGTCAGGCCTTGCAGCAGGTCGCGGACCGGCATGGTCGAGAAGAAGTAGTCGCCCTTGATCGTGCGGGTGGCGCCGCCCGCATCGCGCACATCGATGGCGGTGACGCGGCTGCCGTCATGGTGGATGCGGGTGACACGGTTTTGCATGTGCAATTCGCCCCCGCGCGCGGTGATGCCCGCGGCGACCTTTTCCCACAGCTGGCCGGGGCCGTGCTTGGGGTAAAGGAAGCGTTCGATCAGGCTGGTTTCCACCCCGCGCTGGGCAATATCGGCGCGGCCGGGTTTGAGTTTGCGCAGCGCGTTTTTGACCAGCGCCGTGATCGACAGGCCCTTGATGCGCTGGGCGCCCCATTCGGCGGGAATATCCTCGCAGGGCACGCCCCAGACCTTTTCGGTATAGTCGCGGAAGAAGGTGGCATAAAGTTCGGCGCCGAAGCGGTTGATGATGAAATCGCGCAACGACCGTTCGGGGCGGATCGGCAGGGCCCGCGCCTTGGCATAGCTGAAGAAGATCTTGATGCTGCGCCACAGGCCAAGGCCCGCCAGCGTGGCAAGGCTGAACTTGATCGGGTAGTCGAAGAATTTCCGCAGATACAGGATGCGCGAGACGCGGGGCCGCACCAGCATGACATCATCGGTCTGCGCGGGATCGGCGCCGCCGGCGGGGTTGTCGATGCTGCGGTGTTTGTTCTGGTAGCTGATGGTCAGGGACGAGGCATCGTCATGCACCGATTGCAGAGGCAGGATATTGGCCCACCAGTCCATCACGCGGTCGGATTTGGAAAAGAAGCGGTGGCCGCCGATATCGATGCGGTTGCCCTTGTAATTGACCGTGCGGCTGATGCCGCCGACCTGGGCATCGGCCTCGATCACGATGGGTTTGATGCCCGAGCGGGTGACGAATTCATGCGCGGCCGTCAGGCCTGCGGGGCCCGCGCCGATGATGATGGCGGTGCCGGTGATTGCGGTGTCGGTCATTGAAGCAACCCCTTAACGATGGCTTCGGGCCGGTCTGCGTGCCGGAAGCTGACATGTTTGTGCGCGAAGAAGGAATAGATGGCCGTCAGCCCGACCGCGCCCAGATGGGCCAGCGCCTCGGGCGGAAGATGGGGGTGAAGGGTGGGCATATGAAGCCGCAGCCCCTGCGCCAGCAGGGTGGTCAGGGCAAGCCCGCCCACTGAGACGACGAAGAAATCGGCAGCCTCGGCGCGGGTGACGCGGCCCGAGGGTTCGAAGGTGTAGCGCCGGTTCAGCGCAAAACTGACGCCCATGCCCGACAGGAAGGCAAGCGCGACCGATGCGGCATATTGCCAGCCCTCGGCAAGGCCCGCACCGGCATAGAGCAGATAGCCCATGCCCAGATTGACCGCCGCGGCAAGGCCGGAACACAGAAGGAAGCGGTGGAACATCACGCCGCCCCCGTGCCGTGCCGATATATGCGTGACATCGCGTTCTCCTGTGCCGGACCGCCGCTTTGATCGCGACAGGAGTGTTCAATGCGAAAAGATGGGCCGAATTATGCTGGGAATGTGAAACAATCGCCGCAATCGGTGCAAAGACCTTGGGCGCGCTGGGGGTGGCAGGGGCGGCAGCGGGACGGGCGCTTTGGCGATCTGCGCAACTTTCGCACTTGCAGCATCGGCTTCGCGCAATAAGCGTGCAAAAGGGCGATCGCATCACGGCAATTTGCCGCAAATCCCTTCACAGGCGGTTGAAGCCCGCTTGCAGTCGGTTAGCCTTCGCCCCTATATCCCGCGTTGAGTCGCACATGCCGGATCGCGGCGGAAACCCTTGGGTTATTACAGCTAATGTCGAAAATCGCTTCTCAGGATGCCCGCGTTTCGCGCCGCGCCTTGCTGGCGGCAGCGGCCGCTTTGGCCCCCGTCGCCGTGATCGGCCTGCCCGTTCGGTCCTTTGCACAGGAGACGGGCACGGCCCCTGCTGCACCGCAGAAATTCACCTATGATCTGCTGACCGACGAGATGCGGCAGCTGGCCACGCAGCCCCATGTCACCGCCCCCCCGCCCGAGGGTTTTCTGGGCGAGCTGAACTATGACGACTATCGCCTGATCCGGTTCCGCGATGACCGGTCGCGCTGGGCCGATACCGACAGCCGCTTCCGGCTGGCCGCGTTCCATATGGGCTGGCTGTTCCCCGAACCGGTCCGCATCTATGAAGTGGCGGGCGACACCGCGACCGAGATGCAATTCTCGACCGATGATTTCGAATATCTCAACGATCTGGCAAAGCGGGTTCCCGAACATGCCCAATTGCCGGGCGTGGCGGGGTTCCGGTTGAATGCCACGCTGAACCGGCCCGACAAATGGGACGAACTGGCCGCCTTTGTGGGGGCAAGCTATTTCCGCGCGCTGGGGCGTAATTCGGCCTATGGCCTGTCGGCGCGCGGCATCGCGCTGAACACCGGCACCTCGACCCCCGAGGAATTCCCGCGGTTCTCGCGGTTTTACATGGAGCGCGGCGCGGGCGAGACGATCACGGTCTATGCCACGCTGGAAGGGCCAAGCGTTACGGGCGCCTATCGTTTCACCATCACCCCCGGCACGCAGACGGTGATGGATGTGAGCTGCCGTCTGTTCTTCCGTCAGGATGTGGCGGAACTGGGGATCGCGCCGCTGACCTCGATGTTCCTGTTTTCGGAAAAGAACCGCGCCGATTTCGACGATTACCGCCCCAATGTGCATGACAGCGACGGGCTGCGGATCGCGCGGTCGGATGGCGATGTGCTGTGGCGGCCGCTGAACAACCCCAAGCAACTGACGGGGTCGTATTTCGCGGAGACCGCGCCGCGCCGCTTCGGCCTGCACCAGCGCGACCGCGATTTCGACAGCTATCAGGATACCGGCGCCCGCTATGAACGCCGCCCGTCACTGGATGTGGAACCGCTGGGCGATTGGGGCGTGGGCAATGTGCGTCTGGTCGAGATTCCGTCCGAGCTTGAGGCGAATGACAATATCGTTGCCTATTGGGTGCCCGAAGCGCCGGTAAAGGCGGGGGATGCCCGCGAATTCGCTTATCGGCTGCATTGGGGCGACCTGCCCGACGACCCGACCGACCCCTTGGCCATCGTGCATGAAACGCGCGCGGGCCATGGCGGGGTGTCGGGCGTGCAGGCGCAGCAGGGCACGCGGAAATTCGTGGTCGATTACAAAGGCGGGATGCTGGGCGAGCTGGAACCCGAAGCGGCGGTGGCGCCTGTCGTCACCATCGCCAATGGCGAACTGGTGGGCACCACGCTGGAACGGATCGCGGGAACCGATATCTGGCGGCTGGTGATCGATGTTTCGGCCGCCGATGGCGCGGTGGTGGAACTGGGTGCGCATATCGCCGGATATGACCGCAAGCTGACCGAGACCTGGCTTTATCAATGGATCAATACGAAATGATGGACCTGTCGCAGCAGGAACGGTTCGATCTTGACCGTCTGGCCGAGGAACTGGGCGCCCTGCCCGAAGCACCGCTGGCCATGCCGGTGCAACAGCTGGAACAGCCGGTCTTTCCGGCGCTGATGGCGCTGTTGCGCCCGCGGGCCGTGGCGCAGGCCAAGGCCGGGCACTAGGCCATGGCCCGCCCGATGCCGCAAGGCCGGGTGTCCGGCCACGTGTCGGGCCGGGTTCTGGCCACCCGCGCGGTGGCGGTGGGCGCCAGCGTTGCGGCGGCCTATGGCGGCTTTCTGCTGTTCTTGCAATTCGGGGCCGCTGACGGGCTGGACAGTTTCGACATCCTGCGCGCGGCGCTGATCTTTGCCTCCACCTTCTGGCTGGCATGGGGGGCGGTGACGGCGGTGATGGGGCTGATGACGCGCCCGCCCGTGCCGCCGCGCCAGACCGGCGCGCTGACCGCGCGCAGCGTGGTTCTGGTGCCGGTCTATAACGAAGACCCGGTCGCCACATTCGGGCGGATCGCGGCGATGGAAGCGTCGCTTCGCAAGACGGGGATGGGGCATCTGTTCCACTTTGCCATCCTGTCCGATACCCGCGACGAGGCGATTGCCGCGCGAGAGCGGCTGTGGTTCCTGCGGCTTTTGGCCGAAACCGATGGCGAAGGGCGCATCTTCTATCGCCGCCGCGACAAGAACAAGGGCCGCAAGGCGGGCAATATCGAGGATTTCATCAAGCGGTCGGGTGCTGCCTATGACTATGCGGTGATCCTTGATGCCGACAGCCTGATGGAAGGCGCCACCATGGTTGAAATGGTGCGGCGGATGGAGGCAGCGCCGGGGCTGGGGCTGTTGCAGACGCTGCCTGTCATCATTCATGCGCGGTCGCGGTTCGGGCGGATCATGCAATTCGCCGGCACGTTCTATTCGCCGGTTTTCGCCCGCGGTCTTGCCATGATGCAGGGGCGGACGGGGCCGTTCTGGGGGCATAATGCCATCGTGCGGATGCGGGCCTTTGCCGAAAGCTGCGCCCTGCCGGAACTGACCGGAAAGCCCCCCTTTGGCGGCCATATCCTGAGCCATGATTATGTGGAAGCCGCGCTGCTGGCGCGGGCGGGCTGGGATGTGCGGGTGGATGACGATCTGGGCGGCAGCTATGAAGAAGCGCCCGAAAACATCATCGACCATGCCAAGCGTGACCGCCGCTGGTGCCAGGGCAACCTGCAACACAGCCGCCTGCTGCTGGCGCCGGGCCTGAAGGCCTGGAGCAGGTTCGTCTTTGTGCAGGGCATTCTGGCCTATGTGGCGCCGGTGTTCTGGCTGGCCTTCCTTGCCGCCTCGATTGCCGCGCCGCTGTTCGCGCCGCCGATCGACTATTTCCCGGTGGACAGCTGGCCGTTTCCGGTGTTGCCGGTCAGTCAGGTATCAAAGGCGCTGGGGCTGGCCATCGGGGTGGTGGGGCTGTTGTTCCTGCCCAAGATCCTGATCGTGATCGATGCCATCTGGCGCGGGCGGGTTGCGGGCTTTGGCGGGGCGCTGCGGGCGGTGCAATCGACCTTGGCCGAATTGCTGCTGTCGTCGATCACGGCGCCGATCTTTCTGATGTTCCAGACGCGGTCGGTGTTGCAGGTGGTGCGCGGGGCCGATGGCGGCTGGCCCGCGCAGACGCGGGGCGATGGCAGCTTGGGCCTTGGCGATGCATGGGCCGCGTCGCACTGGATCGTCACAAGCGGGGTTGTCGTGCTGGCGGCGGCGCAATGGTTCGCGCCCGTGCTGGTGCCGTGGCTGTTGCCGGTGGCGCTGCCCATGGTGATCGCGCCCGCGCTGATTGCCTGGACCTCGCGCCCCGGGCCGGGGGGGTTGTTCCTGACCCCGACCGAACTGCGCGCTGCGCCGGTGATGGATTTGCAGGCGGCGGTGATGCGGCGCTGGGCGCCCGAGGGTGACACGCGCGACGATCCGCCCGCAGGGGCCGACGCGGCGCGCGCCTGACCGGCAAAGGGGACGCGGGCGGCCAGCCCTTGCCTGAACGGTCCGTTACAAATCGGACACACTTGCAGCGGCAGGGGACAAGGTGCATGAGGCGCGGATTCCGCCGCCCCCTTTCCCAAGATGCGAGCTTTGCCGCGATGAACGATCTAAGCCAGCCCAAGCCGACCACAGCCCCCCTGCGGGTGAAATCGGCGCGCGACCCGCGGCTGGATGTCATTCGCGGCCTGTGCCTTGTGATGATCTTCATCAACCATGTTCCGGGCAATCCGTTCGAGAATTACACATCGCGCAATTTCGGCTTTTCGGATGCGGCGGAAGGGTTCGTGATGATGTCGGGCATCGCGGCGGGGCTGGCCTATGGCCCCGATTTCCGCGCGCCGGTGCGGTGGTGGACGGGGCTGGCGCGGGTGTGGCGGCGGGTCTGGACGCTGTATCTGGTGCATATCCTGACCACATTCGCCGCCCTTGCGGCGGCGGCGGCGGTGGCGCTGCATCTGGGCAATTCCGAGGTGCTGTTCCTGAACCAGATGGACAAGGTGTTTAGCGACCCGCTGCGCAGCTTTGTCGGGACGGTGCTGCTGACGCACCAGTTCGGCTATGTGAACATCCTGCCGCTGTATCTGGTGCTGCTGGGCGTTGCGCCGCTTTTGATGCTGGCGGGCTGGCGTTGGCCCGGCTGGCTGGTGGCGGGGTCGGTCGCGCTGTGGGCGGCGGCGGGGCAATGGCATCTGGGCCTGCCCAATTACCCCAATCAGGGGGTGTGGTTCTTCAACCCGCTGACATGGCAACTGATCTTTGTGGTGGGGCTGCTGACCGGCCTGCGCCTGCGCGATGGCAAGCGGCTGGTGCCGGTCTGGCGCTGGTTGCAGGTGCTGACGGGGGCGTTTCTGGTCTTTGCCGCCGTGGCGACCTTGCAGGCTGATGTGTCGGCCGCGATGGGGCATGCGCTGTGGGTGTTGCAGGACAGGCTGGGGGCGCCTTGGTTCCTGACCGCCTTCGAGAAAAGCTATGTGACCGCGCCGCGCCTGCTGCACATTCTGGCGCTAGCCTATTTCCTGTCCAGCTTTCCGGCGGTCAGGCGCGCCTGTGCCAGCGCGCTTGCGGCGCCCTTTGCGCTGCTGGGGCGGCAGGCGTTGCCGGTCTTTGCGCTGGGATCGGTGCTGTGCATCGGGCTTCAGGGTGTGCGCCATGCGCTGGCGGCGGGCGGCACGGTCGGCATCGGGACGGATGCAGCCCTGCTGGCGGCGGGATTGGCGGCGCAATTCGCGCTGGCGGCGGCGCGGCAATACTGGCCCAAGGACCGGCAGGCACAGGCCTAGGCGAACAGCATCGGGTCGGGTCCGGTGCGTTCGCCGGTATCAAGCGCGGTGATCGCCTCGATCTCGGCGGGGGTAAGGTCGAAATCCCACAGGGCAAGGTTTTCGGCCAGACCGGCGGCGCGGGACGAGCGGGGGATGATCGCGCATCCCAGATGCAGGTGCCAGCGCAGCACGACCTGCGCGGGGGTCCGGCCGGTGCGGGCGGCGGCCTGTGCCACGGCGGGGGTGGCGAAGGATTTGCCCTGACCCAGCGGTGTCCAGCTTTGGGTGACGATGCCAAGCCGCCGGTGGGCGGCACGCAGGGCGGCCTGACCAAGGCGCGGATGCAGTTCGATCTGGTTCAGCGCAGGCGTAACGCCGGTTTCCGCGATAAGGCGCTTTAGATGCGGCAGCAGGAAATTCGACACGCCGATCGAGGTGACACGCCCCTCGGCGCGCAGGTCAACCATGGCTTTCCATGTTTCGACATAGCGGTCATGTTCGGGGCAGGGCCAGTGGATCAGCAAGCCGTCGATCCGGTCAAGGCCAAGGCGGGCAAGGCTGGCATCAAGGGCGCGGCGGGCGGCATCATAGCCGTGATGGTCGTTCCATATCTTGGTGGTCACGAACACCGCATCGCGCGGCAGGCCGCTTTGGCGCAGCCCTTCGCCCAGACCGGTTTCGTTGCCATAGACAGCCGCGCCGTCGATCAGCCGGTAGCCTGTGGCCAGCCCCTCGCGCACCACGCGGGCGGTCTGGTCTGCGGGCACCTGCCACAGGCCAAAACCGATTTGCGGCAGGGTGTTTCCATCGTTCAGCGGCAGGATACGGGTCATCGACTGGTCCTTTGGGGGCGGGGCGTCATCGGGCACGGGGCCAAGTCAGGGAACGAAAAGGCGGCCCATGCGTTCCCGACCAGCCCCATTTTGCAGCAAAGGGCCAAAAGGGGCGCAGGACGCGGCGACAAAAAAGATCATTCTGGAAAACTTTCCATGGAGTGGCGGGGGCGGCTGGATTAACCTGCATCCGCCAAAGCCTTTGTGGGACAGAATGTCAGGTGGGGGGACGGCGGGGTGCCAGATAGCCAGTTCAGGCAATTTTTTGTCAATTCGGTCGATCTTCTGTGCATTGCCGACCAGCAGGGCCACATCCTTTCGGCCAGCCCGTCATGGCAGACGACATTGGGCTGGACACCCGACGAGATCTGCGCGCGCCCCTATCTTGATTTCGTGCATCCCGATGACGTGGCGATCACCGTTGCCGCGGCATCGGCGCTGGCCGAGGGGCGGGAGTTGCGGAATTTCGTCAACCGCTACCGCGCGCGGGACGGGTCGTGGCACGATCTGGAATGGAGCGCGGCGCTGAACCCTGCGGACGGGTTGATCTATGCCACCACCCGTGACGTGACCGAACAGCGCCGCGCCGCCCTGCACCATGCCCGCGTCGAAGAAGTGTCGGGCGTGGGAAGCTGGGAGATCGATGTCCAGACCGGCGATATCCACTGGTCGCCCGAGACGTACCGCATCCACGAATTGCCCGTAGGGGTAGATGTGGCGCTGCATGACGCGCTGGCGCATTTTCCGTCCGAGGACCGGCGGCGCGTTGCGGGGCTGGTGGCGGCGCTGATGCGCGATGGCACGCCCTATGACGTGGAATTGCAGTTCATCACCGCCAAGGGGCGGCACCGCTGGGTGCGCAGCACGGCCGGTGTGGAACGGCGGGGCGAGCGGATCGCGCGGGCCTTTGGCACCTTTCAGGACATCACCGCGCGCAAGGAACTGGAACGCTCGCTTGAAACCGAGCGCAACCGGCTGCGGGCAACACTTGAGGCGATACCCGACATCATCTTCGAGGTGGATCACGCGGGGCGGTTTACCGGCTTTCATGCGCCCGAGGGGGTGGAGCTGCTGGCGCCGCCCGCGCTGTTTTTGAACCATCTGATGCTGGATGTGCTGCCGCCCGATGTGGCGGCCATTGCGGAAGAGGCGATGCGCGAGGTGGATGAAACCGGCGTATCGCGCGGCAAGCGCTATCAGTTGCCCGGACCGCGCTGGTACGAATTGTCGGCCTCGTCCCGGCCACCCGATGCCGAGGGGCAGCCGCCGGGCTATCTGTTCATCGCGCGCGACATCACCGCCGCCGTGGGCGCCGAAGAAATGCTGCGCTACCGCGAACGGCTGCTGGAATCGCTGTTTGAACTGTCGCCGCTGGGGATCGTGCTGAACGATCTGGACAGCGGGGCCTTTATCGACGCCAACGGCGCCTTCCTGTCGGGTCTGGGCTATAGCCGCGCGGAATTGCTGGCCCTGCCCCATCAGGCCATCGCCCCGCCCGAGGCCCATGCGGTGGATGTGGAACTGGGTGTGTTGCTGCGGGCCACGGGGCGGTGCGGACCGGTCGAGAAGAACTTTCTGCGTAAGGACGGCACGCAGTTTCCCGGCGTGCTGAACGGGGTCGTCATGGCCGATGCGCGCGGGCGCAAGCTGTTGTGGACCATCATCGAGGATATCACCGACCGAAAGGAACGCGAGCGGCGGCTGGAACAGGCCGAACGCGCCGCCGTTGCCGCGCGTGAACAGCTTGTCACCGCGGTCGAGGCGCTGCCGGACGGGTTCGTGCTTTATGATGCCGAGGACCGGCTGGTGATTGCCAATGAACGCTACAAGCAGATTTACGCCGAAAGCGCCGCCGCGATGCGGCCCGGAACGCCGTTCCGCGATATCCTGCGCTATGGTCTGGACCGCGGCCAATATGCCGAAGCCATCGGCCGCGAAGAGGCTTGGCTGGCGGAACGGCTGCACAAGCACCACAACCCCGGCGCGATGATCGAACAGCGGTTGGGCAATGGCCGCGTGCTGCGGATTTTCGAACGCAAGACGCCCGATGGCGGCAGCGTGGGCCTGCGCGTCGATGTGACCGAGCTTTACGATGCCCGCGAACGCGCCGAAGAGGCGAGCCGGACGAAATCGATGTTCCTTGCCAATATGAGCCACGAGATCCGAACCCCGCTGAACGGGATTCTGGGCATGGCCGATATCCTTGCCGGCGAAGTGACCGATCCGGCGCAGGCGCAGACCGCGCGCACCATCCGCGAATCGGGCGAGGCGCTGTTGGCGATTTTGAACGACATTCTGGACATGTCTAAGATCGAGGCGGGCAAGATGGCGCTGGAACAGGGCGTGTTCTCGCCGGTCGAGATTGCCCGGCGGGTGGCGGCGATGCACCGGCTGCGGGCGGGGGAAAAGGGGCTTGCCTTCACGCTCGATGCGCCCGAAGGCCTGCCCGACCGGCGGGGCGACCCGCATCGCGTGATGCAGATCCTGCACAACCTTTTGTCCAATGCGGTGAAGTTCACCGAACGCGGCACCGTGGCCCTGCGGCTGGTTGGAGGGACGGGTGAGGCGCTGGTGATCGAGGTGTCCGATACCGGCATCGGCATGACCGAGGCCGAGGTGGCGCGCATCTTCGAGGATTTCGAACAGGCCGACCCGAGCATGACACGGCGCTATGGCGGCACGGGGCTGGGCATGTCGATCCTGCGGCGGCTGGCGCGGATGATGGAAGGGAGCGTGGGTATCGACAGCGCCCCCGGGCGGGGCACACGGGTGCGCGTGACCCTGCCCCTGCCCTGCGCCGAGGCCCCTGCCCCCGCCACTCTGCCCGACGGCCCCGAGCCGAGCCTGTCGGGGATCAGGGCGCTGGTGGCCGATGACAACCCGATCAACCTGCAAATCATCGACGCCTTCCTGCGCCGCATGGGGGCCGAGACGGTGCTGGTCGAGGATGGCGCGGCAGCGGTGCGCGAATGGGCGCCGGGGCGGTTCGACGTGATCTGCCTTGATATCGCCATGCCCACGCTTGATGGCATGTCGGCCCTGCGCGAGATAAAGGCCAAGGCGCGGCAGGCGGGCGACCCGGCACCGCCCGCGCTGGCCATCACCGCCAATGCCATGGCCCATCAGGTGCGCGACTATCTGGATGCGGGTTTCGCCGCCCATCTGCCCAAGCCGGTGCGCCGCGCCGACCTTGCGCGGATGGTGGCGCAGGTGACGGGGCGCGACAGGGCGTTTGCGCTGCGCTGAGGCTGCGGCGGGACGGGCGGTTGACAAGCGCCACGGCGGGGGCATGACTGCCGCGGGGATGCGCCGCTGCGCTGCGGCGGGCGCGCCGGTGGAATTTCGGGAAAGGCCCGCGCATGACTGTTTCACTCAGCCGCCACGGCGATATTGCCCTTGTCCGTCTGGATAATCCGCCTGTCAACGCGCTGGGGCGGGCGGTGCGCGAGGGGCTGTTGGCCGTGCTGGCCGAGACCGAGGCCGATCTGTCCTTGCGGGCGGTGGTGCTGGCGGGGGCGGGCAAGCTGTTCGTGGGCGGGGCCGACATTGCCGAGTTCGACGCCCCGCCCCAACCGCCGCATCTGCCCGAGGTTCTGGCGCGGATCGAAGCCGCGCGCCTGCCATGGATCGCGGCCCTGCACGGGCAGGCGCTGGGGGGCGGGCTGGAACTGGCCCTTGCCTGCCGGTTCCGCGTGGCGGCGGCGGGGGCGCGTTTCGCGCTGCCCGAGGTCAATCTGGGCCTGATCCCCGGTGCGGGGGGCACGCAGCGCCTGCCCCGCCTGATCGGGGCCGGGGCGGCGCTGGAAATGGCGGCGGAACGGCGCATGGTATCGGCAGACGAGGCGCTGGCGCTGGGGCTGGTCGATCACGTGGCGGCGGGGCAGGTCGAGGAGGACGCGGTGGCCTTTGCCCGTGCGGCGCTTGACCGGCCCCTGCCCGCGCCGGTTGGCGCGCGCCCCGTGGCCGACCCCGGCGCCGCCTTTTGGCAGGAGGCGGCGGCGCGGATCGCCAAGGCGGCCAAGGGGCAGGCCGCGCCGCTGGCCGCGCTCGAGGTGATGCGGATCGGGGTGGAGCGGGGCTTTGCCGCCGGTTCCACGGCCGAACGCGCGCGGTTTCTGGCCCTGCGCGACAGCGACGAGGCGGCGGCGCTGCGGCATCTGTTCTTTGCCGAACGCGCCGCGCCGCGACCGGCCGCGCTGCGCGGGGTGGCGCCCGTGGCGCTGTCAGCGGTGGGCGTGGTGGGCGGGGGCACGATGGGGGCGGGCATCGCCGCGGCCCTGCGGAATGCGGGCCTGCCCGTGGTGCTGTCGGAACGCGATCCGGCGGCGCTGGAGCGCGGGCTTGCCACGCTGCGCGGCATTTTCGACGCCGCCGCCAAGCGCGGGCTGACCACACCCGAAGAAGCGGCGGCGCGGATGGCGGGGGTCACGGGGACCGTGGGGCTGCACGGGCTGGCAGGCTGCGATCTGGTGATCGAGGCGGTGTTCGAGGATCTGGCCGTCAAGCGCGAGGTGTTCGGGGCGCTGGCCACGATCTGCGCGCCGGGGGCGGTGCTGGCCACCAATACCAGCTATATCGACCCGCGGCTGATCTTTGACGGGCTGGCGGGGCCGGACCGCTGCATCGGGCTGCATTTCTTCAGCCCCGCGCAGGTGATGAAACTGGTCGAGATCATTCCGCTGCCCGACACCTCGGCCACGGTGCTGGCCACGGGGTTCGATCTGGCGGCGCGGCTGGGCAAGGTGCCGGTGCAATCGGGCATCTGCGACGGGTTCATCGGCAACCGCATCTTGCGGCGCTATCGGGCCGAGGCCGAGGCGATGCTGCGCGACGGGGTGGCGCATTGGGCGATAGATGCCGCGATGCGCGGCTTTGGCTATGCGATGGGACCGTTCGAGATGCAGGATCTGGCGGGGCTGGACATCTCGTTCCTGCACCGCGAGGCGGCGCGGGCGCGGGGCGAGGCTGTGCCCGAAACGCCGGGCGACCTTTTGGTGCGGGCGGGCCGCAAGGGGCAAAAGACTGGCGGCGGCTGGTATGATTACGCGCCGGGCGACCGCACGCCCCGCCTGTCGGACAAGGCGGCGCGCATCGTGGCACCGCTGGCGGGCCCCGCCCGCGACATGGCCGAAGGCGACATCGTGGCGCGGCTGATCGCCGCCATGGCCGCCGAGGGGCAGGCCATACTGGACGAGGGAATCGCGGCCAGCCCGCAAGACATCGATCTGGTCGAGGTGCATGGTTACGGCTTTCCGCGCATCAAGGGCGGGCCGATGTTCCTGACGGCGCGGCAGGCAACTCGGGGCTGAGGCGTCAGGGGGCTGGCGGGTCAAGCGGTTGGCGCGAAATGCCGCGCCCCCTTGGCCGACTACCGTGTTGATTTGGGGCCATGGCGCCCCAGTTCCGGCTGCAAACAGGCAGGACGGATGCGACATGGTGCTTTTTCCCCCGACCCGCGCTGCGGGCGTGCAGCGGATGCAGGATTTCACCCCGCGCATGGGCAGCCGCTATGCCAACGGACGCAATTACGATGACGGGCCGGGGCGGCACGGCGCGGTGTCGATGCTGTCGCCGTATCTGCGCCGCCGCCTGCTGACCGAACCCGAGGTGATCGCCGCCGCCGTGGCCGCCCATGGGGCAGACGGGGCCGAGAAATTCGTGCAGGAAGTGGTCTGGCGCAGTTACTTCAAGGGCTGGCTGGAACGGCGCCCGCAGGTCTGGCGGGGCTATGTCCACGGGCTAGACGGGGATCTGGCCGCGCTGGACCTTGACCGCCGCCTACGCCGCGATGTGGCGCGGGCCGAGGCGGGTGAAACCGGCATCGCGTGTTTCGACGCATGGGCCGAAGAACTGGTCGAGACGGGCTATCTGCACAACCACTCGCGGATGTGGTTCGCGTCGATCTGGATGTTCACGCTGGGCCTGCCGTGGCGTCTGGGGGCGGATTTCATGTATCGCCACCTGATCGACGGCGATGCGGCATCGAACACGCTGGGCTGGCGCTGGGTGGCGGGGCTGCATACGCGCGGCAAGGCCTATGCCGCCGAGGCGGGCAATATCGCCACCTATACGCGCCAGCGCTTTACCCCGCGCCCGTCCGATCTGGCGCCCGTGGTGGCGGGGCTTGAGGCGACGGAACCCAACGGGCTGCCGCCGGTGCTGCCCTTGCGCGCCGTGGTGGCGCCGGTGGCGGGGGCGCCCACGGCGCTGTTGCTGACGGATGAGGATTGCGGGATCGAGGGGTTCGATCTGGCCGCGCTCGACCTGCGGGCGGTGGCGCTGCTGGGGGCAAGCGCGCTCCGCTCGTCCCGGCCGGTGGCAGAGGCAGTGGCGGCGTTCGAGGCGGGGGCGCTGGCCGATACGGCGGCGCGGGCGGGGCTGGCACAGGCCGCACCGATGCAGGCGGGCGATCCGGCGGCGCTGGCCCAGTGGGCGGCACGGGCGGGGGCGGTGCAGGTGGTGACGCCCTATGTGCCGCAGGGGCCGCTGCGCGACTGGCTTGACGAAGCCCTGCCCGCGCTGGCGACACGCGGGATCGTGCTGGCCGAATGGCGGCGCGACTGGGACGGGATGGTCTGGCCGCTGGCCACGGCGGGCTTTTTCAAGGTGCGCGAACGTATCCCCGCGCTGCTGGCGGCGGCGGGGATCGGCTGAGCGCCGCTATGCCGCGGCAGGGGCGGATCGGGCAGCGCGTTGGGCGATCAGCGCGCAAAGCACCAGTTGCATCAGGTGGTAGATCATCAGCGGCAAGACGATGAAGGGCAGGTTCGGCCCCGCGAACAGGATGCCCGCCATGGGCAGGCCGGTGGCAAGGCTTTTGGTCGATCCGCAGTAAAGCGTGGTGTAAAGATCGCCCCGTTGCAGGCCCAGCAACCGCCCCGCGCCCAGCGCCACCGCGACGGCAAACGCGAACAGCGCAAGGCACAGCACCAGCGTGACGGCAAAGCCCGTCACCGAAAGCCGCTGCCAGATGCCGTTGACCATACCCGCCGAAAAGGCGGCATAGACGATCAGCAAAATCGACCCGCGATCGACGATCATGGTGGGCAGTTTATGCCGGTTGAGCGGGCCTGCCAGCCAAGGCCGCGCCAGTTGGCCCAGACCGAAGGGCAGCAAGATCTGCTGGATGATGGCCCAGACCGCGCCCGCATCGACGGCATGTTCGCCCCCCTGCGGCACCAGCAGGGCCAGCAAAAGCGGGGTCAGCAGCACCGCAAGCAGGTTCGAGATCGAGGCCGCGCAGACCGCCCCCGCGACATTGCCCCCCGAAACCGAGGTGAAGGCGATCGAGCTTTGCACCGTCGAGGGCAGGCAGCCGATATACAGAAAGCCCAGCCCCATCGCAGCGGGCAGCCAAAGCTGCGCCACGGGGTTCAGCACCAGCCCGAGCAGCGGAAACAGGCCAAAAGTGCATAGCAGGATCAGCCCTTGCAGCCGCCAATGGGTCAGCCCCGACAGGATCGAGGCCGTGGACAGCTTGGCGCCATACAGGAAAAACAGCAGCGAAACCGCCCAGAAGGTCACGGTTTTCAGACCTGACGCGACCTCGCCCCGCGCGGGGGCCAGCGTGGCCAGCAGCACCGTGCCGACCAGCAGCATCATGTAGCGGTCAATACCGATGCGGCGCAGCGCGGTTTCGAGGCGGGAAAGGAAGGCGGGCATGATGTCCTGTCTGGCCGGTCAGACCGTGAAGCCGTAAAGCCGCCATTCGGTTTCGGTCACCTCGGCGGCAAGGTGGCGGTATTCGCCGCGCTTGATGGCGACAAAGCCGGCATGAAGGTCATCGCCCAGCAGGCGGCGCATGGCGGCCGAGCTATCGAAAGCGTCGATCGCATCCAGCCAGTTGCGCGGCAAGGCGGGGCCGGACTGGCCCGCCGGACCCGCAGGGATGCGGGCGGCAATGCCATCGAGCGCCGAGCCGAGCGTGCTTGCCGCCACAAGGTAGGGGTTGGCATCGACACCCGCGATGCGGTGTTCGAAATGGCGCGTGGCGGGGCTGCCCGCAGGCAGGCGCAGGGCGACGTTGCGGTCCTCGATCCCCCATGAATTGGTGGCGGGCGAATAGACCGTGGCCGCAAAGCGCCGCCATGAATTGAGGTTGGGGGCCAAAAGCAGCATCGAGCCCGCCATATCGGCGCGGATGCCGCCGATGGCGTTCAGCATCAGGGGCGACAATTGGCCATCGGGGCCGTCGGCAAACAGGTTGGCGCCGGTGGCATCGGCCAGCGACAGGTGCAGGTGCATGCCCGAACCCGACTGGTCGCCAAAGGGTTTGGCCATGAAACAGGCCTCGCAGCCGAAGCGACGGGCGGTGGCGCGGATCAGGCGCTTGGCCATCACGATATCATCGGCGGCGCGGGCAAGATCGCGGTAGCGCAGGGTCAGTTCATACTGGCCGGGGGCATATTCCGAAATCAGCGTCTCGAGCGGCAGGTCGAGCGATTTCGCCCCCTCATAGACCGATTGGAACAGGGGCCACATCTCGTCAAGCTCATCGACCGACATGGTGTTGGTCGCGCCGCTTTGGCGGCCGGTCAGGCTGTAGCGGGCGGGGCGGTGGCGGCCGGTGGCATCGGGTTCGGGGTGGATCAGATAAAACTCCAGCTCCATCGCGCCCATCGGGGCAAAGCCCATGCTGCGGGCGCGATCGATCTGGCGCATCAGCGCGGCGCGGGGGTCAAGCGGGTGGGGGGCGCCGTCGGGGCCTGTCATGGTCAGCAGGACCATGCCGCGCCCCGTGGCGGGCAGAAAGCCCAGCGTGCCCGCCACCGGCCAGCAGCGGCTGTCACCCCCGCCATCCGATTGCAGCGCCAGCGCATCGGCCACATCGTCGCCTTCCACATCCTGCGCGAAAAGCGAGGCGGGCATGCCGCGCCCGCTGGCGAACAGGCCCTGCAATTCGTGCCGCCGGATGATCTTGCCACGGCCGATGCCATGGGCGTCGGTCAGCACGATGTCGATGGCTTCGGCCTGCGGGTGGCGGTCAAGAAAGGCCGCCGCTTCCGCCACCGGTGCGGCGCTGGGGGGGGATGCGGTCACGGGGGGCGGGCCTTTCGCTGGAAACGGGAACGGCTTTTGTTAGCGCAGCGGGGGCGGCGCGTCGAGACGGCTGGCCACGGGCGGATGCCGCGCAAGATATGGGGGCAGGCCGCCACAATCACGCCACACTTCGTCCGCCTTTTGCGGCGAGGGTGCGAATCCGGTCTGGACCTTGCAGCGGTTTGGACCCGATACTGACCTTTGTGTTGCCAAAGTATGAGTGCCGCCCGTGTCGCGTCTGACCGAAGCTGAACAGGCCCTTGCCGAAGCCACGGCCGCACAGGCGCGGGGCGACCATGCCGCTGCGGCCGCCGCCTTCGGGCGGGCCGGGGCCGCGGGCGCGGGGGTCAAGCTGGTGGCGCGGGGCCATGCGCTGGCGCTTTCGGCGCTGGGCCGCCATGCCGAGGCAGTCGAGGTTTTCGCCCCGATGCAGGCCAAGGCCCCCAAAGACCCGATCGTGCTGAACCTGATGGGGGTTCTGCTCAAACGCGCGGGGCGGCTGAAACAGGCGCTGCCGGTGCTGGAACAGGCGCGCAAGCTGCGCCCGCAGGATGTTTCGGCATGGCAGAACCTTGGCAATGTCTATGAACTTTTGGGCGATGGCCCCCGCGCCGCCGAGATGTTTCGCGGGGCGCTGAAGATCAATCCGAAATCGGCCGAATTGTGGTGGCTGCTGGGGCGGCAACTGATGCAGCAGGACCGGCTGGCCGAAGCCGCCGACAGCCTGCGCCGCGCGGTGCAGCTGGCGCCCGCGAACCTGACAGCGCTGACCCAGCTGGTGCATGTGCTGCTGCGGACGGGACAGGCCGCCGAGGCCGAGGCGCTGATCGACCGGCTGCGCGCCAGCCGCCCCGACGATGACGAACTGGCGGTGATCGCGGCGCGCGTGGCGTTCCGGCGCGGCGATGCCGAATTGGCGGGCCGGATGCTGGACGAGGTGATGGCGCGCCATCCTGGCCATGCCAATGCCGCGCTGCAATATGCCACCGTGTTCGGCGATGGCGACCGCCGCCGCGTGAACGAGGTGCTGGAACGCGCCGTCGCGGCCAATCCGGACAGTTTCGAACTGCTTGAACGGCTGGTGGAAAGCCTTTCGCGCAGCCGCCATGACAGCGAGGCCGCGCATATCCAGCGCGCCTATGACCTTGGCAAGACCTTGCAGGACCGCTTTCCCGACCGCGTCAAGGACAGCGCGCGCACCTTGCGGACGGTGTTCATGCGGGCGCTTGACGAAGACAGGTTCGCGCGGACCGGCGGGCTGGACAGCCTGCTGCCGTTCTGGGCGCGGACGGGGGCCCATTCGTCGGTGCATTACGAACTGGGTCAGGTCGCCACGATGGACGACCGCGTGCGGTTGGTCGAATGGCACCGCGACTGGGGCCGCCGCACCGCCAGCCGCATCACGCCGGTCGCCCCCCCTGCCTTGCCCGGGCTGGCGGGGGGCAGGAAGCTGCGGGTGGGGTTCATGTCGTCGGACCTGCGGCAACATCCGGTGACCTATTTCGCGCTGCCGCTGCTGGAAGGCTATGACCGCGACCGTGTCGAGGTGTTCTGCTATTCGTTCTATGAAGGCCAGATCGACCGCGCCCAGACCTATCTGGCGGGGCAGGTAACGGGGTTCCGCCACTGGCCGCGCCTGCCCGGCGATGCGGTGGCCGAACGGATCGCGGCGGACAGGCTCGATATCCTGTTCGAACTGGGCGGATCGACGGCGATGAACAAGCTTGAGGTCATGGCCTATCGTCCGGCGCGGCTGGGGGCAAGCTGGCTGGGCTATCCCCATTCGGCGGGCATCGAACAGATCGACCTGATCCTGACCGATCCCTATATCCGGCCCGAAGATCCGCGCCTGCTGATCGAACGCCCGTTCGAGATGCCTGACACATGGGTGACGATCTCGCGCATGTTCGCGCAGGCCCCGATCACCGACGGCACGCCCGAGGGGCGCAAGGGCCATCTGACCTTTGGCACGGCGAACAACCCCTACAAATACTCGGTCGCCTGTCTTGATCTGTGGGCCGCGACATTGCGGGCGGTGCCGGGGTCGCGCTTTGTGTTCCTGCGGCCCGAGGGGGCGGTGCCCGCCTTTATCGAAAACACCCGCGCCGCCTTTGCCCGCCGCGATGTGGACCCTACGCGGATCGAATTCATCGGGGTGCGCGGCGACCATCTGCGCCATTACAACGAGATCGACGTGGCGCTTGACAGCCTGCCCCATGTGGGCGGGACCACGACCTGCGAGGCGCTGTGGATGGGGGTGCCGACGGTTTCGCTGGTGGGGCCGGGCTTTCCCGAGCGGCTGTCCTATTCCAACCTGTCCAATGCCGGGCTGGGCGATTGCGCGGTGTTCTCGGCTGTGGATTACGTGGCCAAGGCGGTGGAACTGGCCGCCGACGGGGCGCGGCGGCTGGCGCTGCGCCATGGGTTGCGCGCGCAGATCCGCGCCAACCCGCTGGGGCAGGTCGAGCGGTTCACCAAGGCGTTTTACGACTGTGCAGCAAAGGTGGCGTCGGAATGAAGGCGGTTATTCTGGCAGGCGGGCGCGGCACGCGGCTGGCCGAAGAAACGGGCCTGCGCCCCAAGCCCATGGTCGAGATCGGCGGCCGCCCAATCCTGTGGCACATCATGAAGCTGTATGAACGCCACGGCATCACCGATTTCATCATCTGCCTTGGCTATCGCGGCTGGCAGATCAAGGAATACTTCCTGAACTATGCGCGGCTGTCGTCGGACCTGACGGTCGATCTTGGCGCGGGGTCGGTCGAGATGCTGCGCCCCGCCGCCGAACCCTGGCGCGTCACGCTGATCGATACCGGCGAAGATACCCAGACCGGCGGGCGGCTGAAACGGGTGGGCCATCTGCTGCGGGGTGAACGGGCCTTTTGCCTGACCTATGGCGACGGGGTGTCGGATGTGGATATCGGGGCGAGTATCGCCTTTCACCACGCCCATGGCCGCGCGGCGACCGTGACGGCGGTGCGCCCGCCGGGGCGGTTCGGCGCGCTGGACCGCGACGGGGCCACGGTGCGCGCCTTTACCGAAAAACCGGCCGGGGACGGGGCGCATATCAACGGCGGTTTCTTCGTGCTGTCGCCCGCCGTGCTGGACCGTATCGCGGGGGATGCCACGCTGTGGGAACAGGAACCCCTGCGCGGGCTGGCCGGGGATGGCGAGCTGGTCGCCTTTGACCATGCGGGCTTCTGGCAGCCGATGGACACGCTGCGCGACCGCGAACAGCTGCAAGCCATGTGGGAGACGGGCCGCGCCCCGTGGAAAACATGGTAAGCCGGCCTGACCCCGCCTTCTGGAACGGGCGGCCGGTGCTGCTGACCGGCCATACCGGGTTCAAGGGCGCATGGGCCGCGCGGATGCTGGCCGCGCTTGGGGCAAGGGTGACGGGTTACAGCCTTGACCCTGCGCCGGGGCCATCGGCCTTTGGGCTGGCGCGGGTGGCGGCGGGGCTGGCGGGCGATCTGCGCGCCGATCTGCGCGACGGGGCGCGGATGCGGGCGGCGGTGGCGGGGCTGGCGGGGCCGCGGACGGTGGTGCTGCACATGGCGGCGCAGGCCATCGTGTCGGAAGGGTTCCGCGATCCGGCGGCGACATGGGGTGCCAATGTGGCGGGCACGCTGGGCGTGCTGGATGCGCTGCGCGGGTCGGGCTGTGCGGCGGTGGTCATCGTCACCTCGGACAAGGTCTATGCCAATCCGGGGCCGGGGCGGCCCTTTGTGGAAAGCGACGGGCTGGGCGGGGATGATCCCTATTCGGCATCGAAAGCGGCCTGCGAACTGCTGGTGGCCAGCCATCGCGCCAGTTTTGCCGATCTGCCGCCCATGGCCACGGCGCGGGCGGGCAATGTGATCGGCGGGGGCGATTTCGGGCGCGACCGGCTGATCCCCGATCTGGTGCGCGCAGGGCAGGCGGGCCAGCCCCTTGTGCTGCGCAATCCCCACGGCACGCGGCCCTTTCAGCATGTGCTGGATGTGGTGGCGGGCTATCTGCTGCTGGCCGAGGCGCTGACGCAGGGAACCGCACCGCAGGCTGTGAATTTCGGTCCTGCCGAAGCCGAGCTTTCGGTCACCGCGCTGCTGGACCAATGGGAACGGGCAACGGGGGAACGGGTGGCGCACCGGCTGTCGGACGCGCCGCCCCTGCCCGAAAAGCCCCGCCTTGCGCTGGACAGCGGCCTTGCCCGCGACAGGCTGGGCTGGATGCCGCGGCTTGCCACGGCAGGCGCGGTGGCACGAACGGCAGGCTGGTATCACGACTGGGCGGCAGGCGGCGACATGGCCGCCGTGACCGACAGCCATATCAGGGACTTCCTGCAGGGGGATGGATGATGACGGGCGCGACACGGGTGACGCGGTGCAGGTCTTGTGGCGGGGCCTTCGGGCCGGTCTTTTGCGATCTGGGCGAAACGGCGGTGGCAAATTCCTATCTGCCGCCCGATGCCGACCCGGCGGCGGAACCGCGCTATCCGCTGTGTGCGGTGGTGTGTTCGCAATGCCGGATGGTGCAGCTTGACCACAGCGTCGATGCGACCGGCATCTTCAGCGATTACGCCTATTTCTCGTCGGCGTCGTCTTCGTGGCTGGACCATGCGGCGCGCTATGCGGCGGCGATGACCGACCGTCTGGGGCTGGGGGCGGGGTCGCTGGTGATCGAGGTGGCGTCGAATGACGGCTATCTGCTGAAGAATTTCGTCGCGGCGGGGATTCCCTGTCTTGGCATCGAGCCTGCGGCCAATGTGGCGGCGGTGGCGGTGGCGGCGGGTGTTCCGACCGAGGTGTGTTTCCTGACCCCCGACAGCGCGGCGCGGATCGTGGCCGGGCGCGGGCGCGGCGCCGATCTGGTGGCGGCCAACAACGTGCTGGCCCATGTGCCCGACATCAACGGTTTCGTGGCGGGGCTGGCGCGGTTGCTGGCGCCCCAAGGCGTGCTGACGGTCGAGGCGCCGCACCTGTTGCGGCAGGTGGACGGGGTGCAGTTCGACACGATCTATCACGAACATTACGCCTATTGGTCGCTTATGGCGATAGAACCGCTGTTCGCCCGCCACGGGCTGACGGTGTTCGATGTGGAACATCTGCCCACCCATGGCGGATCGCTGCGGGTCTTTGCCTCGCCCACCGCACGGGCGCCATCGCCCGCTCTGGTCGCGCTGCGCGAAACCGAGGCTGCGCGCGGATTGGGCGGGGACGGGTTCTATACCGGCTTTGACGCGCATGTGCGGCATCTGCTGGCGGGGTTCCGCGACTGGCTGGCCAAGGCGCGGGCCGAGGGGCGGCGCATCGCGGCCTATGGCGCGGCGGCCAAGGGCAACACATTCCTGAACGCGGCGGGGGTGGGGGCCGATGACCTTTTGGCGGTGGCCGACCTGTCGCCCGCCAAGGCGGGGCGGCTGTTGCCGGGCAGCCATGTGCCGGTGGTCAGCCCTGCCGCGCTGCTGGCGCTGGCGCCCGATGACATTCTGATCCTGCCATGGAACATCGCGCCCGAAATCGTGGGGCAATTGCGCGGCGCGGGTTTTGCAGGCGCGCTGTGGACGGCGGTGCCCGAGATGCGGGCGCATCGATGAAACTGGCCGAAACGGCGATTGCGGGGCTGTTCGTGGTGGAAAGCCCCGCCCATGCCGACGCACGCGGCGCCTTTCGCCGCACATGGTGCGCCGACAGCTTCGCGCAGGCGGGGTTGGCCTTCCGCCCCGTGCAGGCCAGCCTTTCGACCAATACCGCCCGCCACACGCTGCGCGGGCTGCATTGGCAGGCCGACCCGCATGGCGAGGCAAAGCTGGTGCGCTGCGTGGCGGGGGCGGTGTGGGATGTGGCGGTCGATCTGCGGGCGGGCAGCGCCACGCGGGGCAAGTGGCAGGCCGTGACCCTGTCGGCCGAGGCGGGCAATGCCTTTTTCCTGCCGCGCGGAATGGCGCATGGCTTTCTGTCGCTGACCGAAGGGGCGGTGGTGGAATATCTGATCGATACGCCCTTTGTGCCCGCCGCGGCGCGGGGGGCGCGGTGGAACGATCCTGCCCTTGGAATCGATTGGCCCGCCCTGCCCGCCGTCATCTCTGACCGTGACCGCGATTGGCCGGATGCCCCCCTTGGCTGATCCTGCGCCCGATCTGCTGCTGACCGATCTGCTGCTGACGGGAGCGACCGGCTTTGTCGGGCGGGCGGTGCTGGCCGAAGCACTGGCGCGGGGAATGGCGGTGACGGCCGTGTCGCGGCAGGCGGGGCCCGCGCGGGCGGGGTTGCGCTGGCGGGCGGCCGATCTGTTGCAGCCAGCGGGGCGGGCCTTGGCGCTGGCGGGGCCGGTGGCGCCGGTGCTGGTGCATGGCGCGTGGTATGTGGAACACGGGGCATTCTGGACATCGGAACTGAACGCCGCATGGCGGGTGGCCAGTGCCGAACTGGTGCGCGGCTTTGTGGAGAATGGCGGCAAGGTGGTGGTGGCGCTGGGGTCCTGCGCCGAATATGCCCCCCTGCCCGATGGCGGCGCGCCTTGGGCCGAGGACCGCGCCTTGGGGCCGGTTTCGCCCTATGGCGCGGCCAAGGTGGCTTTGCATGACGATCTGGCCGCGATCTGCGCTGCGGCGGGGGCGCGGCTGGTCTGGGCGCGGCTGTTCCACCTGACCGGACGGGGCGAGGACCGGCGGCGGTTTCTGCCGCAGATGGCCGATGCCTTGCGCGGGGGGCGCGTGGCCCTGGTGCGGGCGGCGGAACTGCGGCGCGATTTCGCGCCCACCGACCATGTGGCCCGTGCGCTGCTGCAACTGGCGCGGTCCGATGCGGCGGCGGGTGCGGTGAATGTGGGCGCGGGCGCGGGGGCAAGCCTTGGCGATTATGCGCGCCTGCTGGCCGACCGTTTGGGGCGGCCCGACCTGCTGGACCTGCGGCATGCCCCGCCTGCGGGCGAACCCTTCGCAATGCTGCCCGATCTGGGCCGGATGTGGCGCCTGACGGGGCTTGGCCCGCTTGGCCCGCAGGCGGCGGTGGCGGCGGTGATCGACGACATGCCGCCCAATCCCGCGTGACGGGCTTGCAAGACGGGCGGGGGCGGTCTTAGCTGGCCTTCCGCCACGATGCGGGAACCGACAGGAGGGCGCCATGCCGATCAAGAACCGTCTGGCCGAGATGCAGGCCGAAATCACCGCTTGGCGGCGCGACCTGCACGAACATCCCGAACTGATGTATGACGTGCATCGCACGGCGGCCACGGTGGCCGAAAAGCTGCGCGCCTTTGGCTGTGACGAGGTGGTGGAAGGCATCGGGCGCACCGGCGTGGTGGGCGTGATCAAGGGCCGCACCGATACGCGGGGCCATGTGGTGGGCCTGCGCGCCGATATGGACGCGCTGCCGATCCTTGAAGCGACCGGCCTGCCCTATGCCAGCAAGACCCCCGGCAAGATGCATGCCTGCGGCCATGACGGCCATACCGCCATGCTGCTGGGGGCTGCCAAATACCTGTGCGAGACGCGCAATTTCGACGGCAGGGTTGCCGTGATCTTCCAGCCCGCGGAAGAGGGCGGCGCGGGCGGCGAGGCCATGGTAAAGGACGGGCTGATCACCCGTTTCGGCATCAGGGAAGTGTACGGGATGCACAATTCGCCCGGCCTTCCTATCGGGCAGTTCAGCATCAAGCCCGGCCCCTTCTATGCCGCGACCGACAATTTCACCGTGCATCTGCGCGGCAAGGGGGGCCATGCCGCCTATCCGCACCGCGCGGTGGATACGACCGTGATGGCCTGCCAGACCGTGATGGCGCTGCAAACCATCGTGTCGCGCAATTCCGACCCGCTACATTCCATCGTGGTTTCCGTCACCTCGATCAAATCCGATACCGAGGCGTGGAACGTCATTCCCGAACGGGTCGAATTGCGCGGCACCGTCCGCACCTTTGATGCCGGTATCCGGAAGAACGCCGAGGAACGGTTCCGGGCCATCGTCAGCGGCACGGTCGCGGCTTTTGGCGGGACGGTCGAGATTGACTGGCGCCCCGGCTATCCGGCCATGGTGAACGCCGAACAGGAAACCGCCTATGCCGCCGCCGTGGCCGAGAAAATCGGCGGCAAGGGCGCGGTCGATACCAACGCCCCCGCCATCATGGGGGGCGAGGATTTCGCCTATATGCTTCAGATCTGCCCCGGCGCCTATATCCAGGTTGGCAACGGCAATACCGCCGAGGTGCATCACCCCGAATACAATTTCAGCGACGAGGCGATTCCTTTCGGGGCGTCCTACTGGGCCGAACTGGTCGAGACGCGGATGCCGGTCTAGGGGGGCGCGGGATGGATTGGCACAGCTATCTTGATGCCCATCAGGCGCGGTTCGTGGCGGAATTGCTGGATTTTATCCGCATCCCTTCGGTTTCCGCCTCGGTGGCGCATCGGGCCGATGTGGTGCGGGCGGGCGAATGGGTGATGGGGCGGCTGGCGGCGGCGGGGATCGAGAATATCCGCATGCTGCCGACCGAGGGCCATCCGGTGGTCTATGGCGACTGGCTGCATGCGGGGGCAGACAAGCCCACGGTGCTGATCTATGGCCATTTCGACGTGCAGCCCGCCGAACCCTTTGACCTGTGGGACAGCCCGCCCTTTGACCCCGTGGTCAGGGACGGGCGGGTTTACGGGCGGGGCGCATCGGATGACAAGGGGGGGATGCTGATCCCGATCCTGTCGGCCGAGGCGCTGCTTCACGCAACGGGCAGGCTGCCGGTGAACGTGAAATTCTTTTTCGAGGGGCAAGAGGAAATCGGCTCGCCGCATCTGCCCGCCTTTATCAAGGCGCATGGCGCGCTGCTAAAGGCCGACATGATCTTTTCCGCCGATGGCAGCCAGTGGGCCGAGGACCAGCCCAATCTGATCACCGCGCTCAAGGGGCTTGTCGCGGCCGAAATCATCGTGACGGGGGCGCGGGGCGACCAGCATTCGGGCCAGCAGGGCGGCGGGATAGCCAACCCGATCCAGGGGCTGGCGCATCTGATCGCGTCGATGAAGGGGCTGGATGGCAAGATCACGGTGGACGGCTTTTACGACGACGTGATCGACCTGACCGCCGAGGACCGCGCGGCCATCGCCCGCGTGCCCTTTGACGAAGCCGCCTATATCGCAGATATGGGCGTGCCCGACACCTTTGGCGAGGCGGGCTATACCACGCGCGAACGGCTGTGGGCGCGCCCGACATTCGAACTGAACGGGATCGGCGGCGGCTGGCAGGGCGACGGGGTCAAGACCGTGCTGCCCGCCGAGGCGCGGGCCAAGATCACCTGCCGCCTTGTCGCCAACCAGCGGCCTGACCGCATCTTCCAGTTGCTCGAGGCGCATGTGCAGGCCCATTGCCCTAGGGGCCTGCGGGCGCGGATCGAACGGCTGGCGGGCAGTTCCGACCCCTTCCTTGTGCCGGCAGGGCACAATGCCAGCCAAGCCGCGGCCGAGGTTCTGGCCGAGGTGTATGGCAAGGCGCCCTATATCACCCGCGCGGGCGGGTCGATTCCGGTAATGTCGATGCTGCTGGCGGAATTGGGGGTGCATGCCACCGTCTTTGCCTTTGGCATGAATGACGAAAACCTGCACGCCCCGAACGAATTTTTCCGCCTGTCGAATTTCCGCACCGGCCAGACGGCCTATTGCAGGCTGCTGGAACGGCTGGGGCGGGCATAGGGTCAATGGCGCGGGGGTAAGACCCCGCGCCTGCGCGCCTAGCCTGCCAGAAGCGCGGCATTGCCCCCCGCCGCCGTGGTATCGACGCACAGATGGCGTTCATGGGCGATATGGGCGGCATCGGGCATCGCGGTGATCAGCGGGCAAATCGGGCCCTCTCGGTCGGCCAGCGCCATGGCCAGCGCCCGCCCCGTTGCGGCATCGCCCCACCATAGCGCGGCAGAATAGCCGTCCAGCGCCGACAGCGCCTGTGGCGAAAGCCTGCCCTGCGCCAAGACTGCCACACCGCCCAGCGCCGTGACCGCCGCCTGTTGCGCCCGTGCCCGTTCCGGCCCGGGGCCAAGGCACAGCACCGGCGCGCGGGTATGCAGCGACAGGCGGTTCAACTCTCCGGTCGGGCCGGGCATGGCGTGATCGGACAGGCGGCGCGAGACATGCCCCCCCAGCGCCTGCGACAGGGCGGCAGGGTCGGCCTGTTCGGGCCAATCGGATTCGGGCCAATCGGTGGCGGGTGTGGGGAAGGAAACGGATTCCGGCTCGTAGAAGCGGTGCAGGTAATGCGGGCCACCCGCCTTTGGGCCGGTGCCCGAAAGCCCCTCGCCGCCGAAGGGCTGGCTGCCCACCACGGCGCCGATCTGGTTGCGGTTGACATAGATGTTGCCCGCACGGATGGCACCCGCCACCTCTTGCACGCGCGCATCGATGCGGGTGTGCAGCCCAAAGGTCAGCCCGTAGCCACGGGCATTGATGGCCTCGACCACGGCACCAAGGTCTTCGCCGCGAAAGGTGGCGACATGCAGGACGGGGCCGAACACTTCGTGCGGCAGGTCATCGATTCCGGTCACGCCGATCAGGGTGGGGGGAACGAAGCTGCCGGTTTCGGGCACAGCGATCCGGTGCAGGATGCGGCTGCGGTTCTGGTCAAGATAGGCGGTGATGGCGGTCTGGGCGCGGGTGTCGATCACGGGGCCGATATCGGTGGACAGCGCCCATGGATCGCCGGGGACAAGTTCATCCATCGCACCCTTGATCATGGCGACCAGATGGGGCGCGATGTCTTCCTGCACATAAAGACAGCGCAGCGCCGAACACCTTTGCCCCGCCGAGCGGAAGGCCGAAGCGACGATATCGCGCACCGCCTGTTCGGGCAGGGCGGTGGAATCGACGATCATGGCGTTCAGCCCGCCGGTTTCGGCCACAAGCGGGGTGCCGGGGGGCAGATGGGCGGCCATGCTGCGGGCGATGCTGCGCGCCGTCGCGGTCGATCCGGTAAAGACCACACCGGCGATCCGCGCATCGGTGACAAGGGCCGTGCCGACCACGGCGCCCTGCCCCGGCACCAGTTGCAGCGCCGCCAGCGGCACGCCCGCCTGATGCAGCAGGCGCGTGGCAAGGGTGGCGATGATCGGGGTCGCCTCGGCCGGTTTGGCGATGACGGCATTGCCCGCCATAAGGGCGGCGGCGATCTGGCCGGTAAAGATGGCCAGCGGAAAGTTCCACGGGCTGATGGCTGCGATGATGCCACGCGGGGCGGCGGTGCGCGTTTCGCCCTGTGCTGCGTAGTAGCGCAGGAAATCCACCGCCTCGCGCAGTTCGCCCACGGCATCGGGCAGGGTCTTGCCGGCTTCGCGGGCAAGGGCGGCGAAAATCGGGCCGAAGTTTTCCTCGTACAGGTCGGCCGCGCGGCGCAGGATGGCGGCGCGTTCGGCGGGGGCCGCGTCCCACGGGCGGGCATCCTGCACGGCGCGGGTGGCGGTTTCGGCATCGGCCTGCATCGCCATGCCCAGTGCCGCGCCGGTGGCTGGGTTGGTCAGCGGCTGCAAAAGGCCGGTCGCGGGGCGCAGGGTCAGCGCGGCAGCGGCGGCAAGCGGGCCGCCACGCGCGGCGTCGATCCGCGACAGGCTGCCCGCATCCGTCAGGTCAAAGCCGCGCGAATTGGCGCGTTCGCGGCCGAACAGATCACTCGGCGCGACAAGGGCTGCGGGCGGGCGGGCCTCGGCCAGCGCTGCGAACGGATCGCGGGCCACGGTTTCGGGCGGGATCGCGGCATCGACGATCTGGTGCACGAACGAGGAATTGGCCCCGTTTTCCAGCAGACGCCGCACCAGATAGGCCAGAAGATCGCGATGCGCGCCCACCGGCGCATAGATGCGGCAGCGCCCGCCGGTTTCGGACAGCACGATGTCATGCAGGCGTTCGCCCATGCCGTGCAGGCGCTGGAATTCGAAGGGCGTGTTGCCCGCAAGGTCAAGGATCGCCGCCACGGTATGGGCATTGTGGGTGGCAAATTGCGGATAGATGCGGTCGGCATGGCCCAGCAGCTTTTTCGCTAGGGCGATATAGCTGATATCGGTCGCGGTCTTGGTGGTGAACAGCGGGAAACCCGGCAACCCCTCGACCTGTGCGCGCTTGATTTCGCTATCCCAGTAGGCACCCTTGACCAGTCGCACCATGATCTTGCGGTCAAGCTGTTCGGCGGTGGCGTGCAGCCAGTCGATCACCTGCCCCGCCCGTTTGCCATAGGCCTGCACCACCACGCCAAAGCCATTCCAGCCCGCAAGCGACGGATCGGCCAGCACGGCCCTGATCACCCGCAGCGACAGGACCAGACGGTCCTGTTCCTCGGCGTCGATGTTCATGCCCATGCCTGCGGCCTTGGCCGCTTGGGCCAGTTGCAGCACCACCGGCACCAGTTCGGCCATGACGCGGGCTTCCTGTGCCACCTCGTAGCGGGGATGCAGCGCCGAAAGCTTGATCGAGATGCCGGGATTGGCCTCGACCGAGCCTTTGGTGCAGGCCCGCGCGATGGCGGCGATGGCCTTGGCATATTCTCCGGCATAGCGGTCGGCATCGGCGCGGGTCATCGCGGCCTCGCCCAGCATGTCATAGCTGTAGGTAAAGCCTTCGGCCTCGCGCTGACGGGCGCGGTCAAGGGCGGCGTCGATGGTCTGGCCCAGCACGAACTGGCGGCCCATCTCCTTCATCGCGCGGCCAACGGCGGTACGGATGACGGGTTCGCCCAGCCGCTTGACCATGCCGCGCAGGGTGCCCGCGATGCCCGGCTGATCGGCATCAAGCACCTTGCCCGTCAGCATCAGCGCCCATGTCGAGGCGTTGACAAGGCTTGAGGACGCCCCGCCCAGATGCTTGCCCCAGTCAGAAGGCGCGATCTTGTCCTCGATCAGCGCGTCGATGGTCAGCCGGTCGGGCACGCGCAGCATCGCCTCGGCCAGACACATCAGCGCGACACCTTCGCGGGTGGAAAGCCCGTATTCCGACAGGAAATGTTCCATCAGGGTCGGCCTTGCGCCGCTGCGGATGCGGGCGACCAGATCGGCGCCGCGCTGCGCGATGTGCTGGCGCTGCGCGGGCGAAAGACCGGCTTCGGCTGCCAGTTCGGCCAGAAGCGCCGCTTCGGGGCGGAATTTGGCATCAAGGTCGAAACGGGAAAGATCGGTCATCTGGGCCTCCGGCATATGGGAACGGAATACAGGATGCGGGCTGGACTTTGTGACCAAAGACACCTAGGCGCACAGGCAATTTGACCAAACATAATCGGGAAAACAGGCGAAATGGACCGCATCGACAGCATCAACCAGAAAATCCTGTCAGAATTGCTGGCCAATGCCCGCATTTCCATGAGCGAGCTTGCCGCCCGTGTCGGATTGTCGAAAACGCCGGTCACGCAGCGCGTGCGGCAGATGGAGGAAAGCGGGCTGATCACAGGCTATCGCGCCACGGTATCGCGCGTGAAGCTGGGCCTGACCCATGTGACCTTTGTCGAGGTCAAGATGACCGACACGCGCCAGACCGCACTTGACCGCTTCAACGAAGCCGTCCGCGCCATTCCCGAGGTCGAGGAATGTTACATGATCGCAGGCGGTTTCGATTACCTGCTCAAGGTCCGGTCACGCGACATGGTGCATTTCCGCCAGATTCTGGCGGAACGAGTGTCATCGCTGCCCTTCATCCATGCCACCAGCAGCTTTGTGGCGATGGAAGCGGTGGTCGAACAGGGATAAAGGCGGCGCCTATTCCGGCTTGGCCCGCCAGATGCGTTCGGTGGTCTGCGCCTCGTATCCCAGCGCGCCGAAGCTGGCGATTTCCAGCGACTGGCCCCATGGCGCGGTGAAATATATCCAGTTGAACCCCGCCAAGGGCCCCTCGGTCACGGTATTGGGACCGTCGAGCAGGTCGATCCCCGCCGCGCGCAGCCGTTCGGCCGAGGCAAAGACATCTTCAACCTCGAAACACAGATGGGTGCCGCCAATCTCGGAATTTCGGCGCGGGCGGGCGGTGCTGTCCTCGCCGCTATATTCGAACAGTTCGACATTGGTTCCCGCCCCGCAGCGCAGAAAGACAAGATCGCGGATGCGCGTATGCGGCGGCGTGCCAAGGCGGCGTTCCATGAAGGCTTCGTCCACGTCAAAGGGGCCGGTGCGGAACACCTCGATCGCGCCGAAGACGGCCTTGAAAAAGCGGATGCCTTCCTCGATGTCGGGCACGGTGATGCCGATATGGTGCATTCCGTAAACGCGCTCAGCCATGATGGTCTCCTGTTCGGGTGCGGGGTGGTTCAAGGGGCGGTCGGTGCGGGCCTAGCGTGCCACGATGTAATGGTCGGGTTCCATCGTGGCGCAGCGGACGGCGGCGCGGCAGTGCAGATGGTCTGCCACCAGATCGCGCAATTGCGCGCAGACAAGGGCAAGCCTGTCGCGCGGGCGGTCGGGGTTTCGCAGCAGGACAAGTTCGATATTCACCGGCGTCTGGCCGGGGGCCGAGGTGACGCCGAACAGCACGATATGGCAGGCGGCCTGCGCCACGCCAAGGCTGTCGCACAGCTGGTCGCGGATCGCGGCAAGCAGGGGGGCGATGGTGTCGCGCCGGTCGGCCAGCGCGGTTTCGTCCAGATATATCTTGACGTTAGGCATGCGGCGCCCCGCCGGTTTCGGGGCCGGTCTGCAACAGGGCGACATGGCGCGGATCGGGGCGCAGCCGCCCCGCCTCGATCTCGAGCGCTATTTCGACCACGCGCGCATTGACCGGCGCCACCTGCCCGTGGGCGCGCAGGATATCGACGACATAGCCGTTCACCTCGCGCACCTCGGCGCGCCGCCCCTTGCGCCAGTCTTGCAACGAAGTGGTCAACGTATCCTCGCGCGAGAATGTTTTCAGCACTTCGGCAAAGATTTCATCGACATAGCGTTCGGGATGGTTGCTCATCACCGGGGGCATGCCGATGATGGGCATGATGGTTGCCCCGTCGGCAAGGGCGGCGCGCATCGCCTCGTATCCCGCCTCGCGCATCACTTCCAGCATGCCGGGGGCGCGGGCGGCATCGTTCAGCGCGGTGTCGATGATGGCCGAAGGGATCAGTTCGGCGGCATTGACCACCAGTTTCATCCACTTGGCTGACCGGATGTCCTCGACCACCTCGACCCGCCCCGAATGGCGCAGGATATCGGCCACGCCATGCACGCGGTGCTGCTGCGCGGGGTCAAGCGCGCCAAGGGCGAACCAGCTTTCGTCATGGTCGTTCTGGCGGTTGGTGACGCCCGGCACCCACATGTTCGACGCGATCTCGATCACAGCGCCGATGGTGCGGTGGCGGCCCACCACGGTGGCAATCTCTTCATGGGTCATGCCGTTTTGCAGGCCGATGATGAAGCCGTCCTCGGCCAGAACCGACCGCGCCAGATGGCTGGCCCAGACCGTGTCATAGGCTTTCACCACCAGAAAGATCAGGTCGAAGGGCTGTTTGACCTCGGCCACCTCGCACAGGTGCAGGGCAGGCACCTTCACGTTGAAGCTGCGGCTGGGCATGTTGACGGTGATGCCATGGGCGCGGATCGCCTCGATATGGGCGGGCCACTGGTCGATAAAGGTCACATCATATCCGGCAGCGGCGAAATCGGCGGCAATCGACGCGCCCTGTGCGCCGGTGCCCAGAAAGGCGATGCGCGGGCCTGTCTTGGTTGCGTGATCGGTCATGTCGTCCCCCTGTCAGCCTGCCACACGGTTCAGCACGAAATCGAACCGCGACCGCCATTTCGTCGCGCCCCCCGCGACCTGATCGCAGGCCGCGACCAGCGTTTCCTTGACCCCGAACACCGCGTCCGAGGTCAGGTAATCGTCGCCCGCCACGAAGGTGTGGGTCACCACCGTCTCGAACCCCGCGCAGGTGACGATGAAATGCATATGCGCGGGGCGCCAAGGATGGCGGCCAAGCCGCGCCAGCAACTGCCCCACCGGCCCGTCGGCGGGAATGGGGTATGACACGGGCTTGATGCCCTGAAAGCTGTAGTGCCCGTCCGGCCCGGTGACAAAGACGCCGCGGTTGTTGTGCTGCGGCTGCACGCCGGGCTGCTGCACATCGTAAAAGCCGTCTTCGTTGTCGGACCAGACATCGATACGCACGCCTTCCAATGGCTGGCCGTCAAGATCGGTGACGCGGCCTTCGAACAGGCAGGTCTCGGCGCCGCCTGCCAGCGTGATATTGGCGCCCATCGGGTATTCGGGCGCGCCCTCGACATGAAAGGGGCCAAGCACGGTGTTTTCCGTGGCCCCTGCGGGGCGGCGGTTGTTGATCGCATCGACCAGCATCGACACGCCCAGCACATCCGACAACAGGATGAATTCCTGCCGGTTGCCATCGCACATCTGACCCGTGCGGGTCAGAAAGCCGATGGCGGCTTCCCATTCGGCTTGCGTCAGGGCGACATCCTTGATGAAGGCATGCAGATGCGCCACCAGCCGCTGCATCACATGGGCAAGGCGCGGGTCGGTCGCGTGACCGATCCGGCCATTCACGGCCTCGACCGAGCGGGCTTCGGTGAAATAATCGGGCTGTGCCGGTGTCATCGCGTCTCTTTCATCATGCGGCAAGCGGGGGGCTGTCCGGCCCATGGGGGCCGGATCGGGCAGGGGTTGCCAGTGGGTCCGGTCAGGTCGTGCTGCGGCTGCGGGCCGTGGAATAGATCAGGGCGGCGGCAAGGATCAGCACGCCCTGGAACAGGTATTGATAGGTCTGCGACAGGCCAAGGAAGGACACGGCGTTCAGCACCTCGGTCAACAGCACGGCGCCCATGACGGTGCCGATAAAGGTGCCCCGCCCGCCGCGCAGGCTGGTGCCGCCCAGAACCACCGCCGTGATGCTGGCCAGCGTATAGCTGACCCCCTGCTGCGGGTCGCCCACGCCGATCTGCACCATCAGCATGATCGCCCCCAGCGCGGTGCACAGTGCTACGGCGACATACCCCGCAACCGCCACCCGATCGACCCTGATGCCGATGCGGCGGGCCGCATTCTCGTTCGACCCGATGGCGCGCAGTTGCCAGCCCGCCCGCTTTGCCCGCAGGCCCCATTCCGCCGCCAGCGCCACGGCGACCAGCACCAGAAAGGCCACCGGAATCGGCCCCAGTTTCCAGCCGATGGCATCCATCACCGCAAAGTTGATATAGCCGTCAGGCCCGTCGCGCAGCACGAAGCTCAGCCCTTGCAGGCCGATATACATGGCCAGCGTCGCGGCGATGGGGGTGAAATTGGCAAAGCGGATCAGCAGCCCGTTGACCGTGCCCACCGCCAGCGCGCCGGCGAACATCAGCGCAAAGCCCATCGCGATGGTCTGCGGCGATTGCCCGTCATTGATGAAGAAAGACGCCACCACCACCAGAAACCCCGCCAGCGGGCCGACCGAAAGATCGATCCCGCCCATCAGCAGCGCGATGGTCTGGCCCATGGCGATAAAGCCAAGCGCGGTCGCCAGAAGCAGGATGTTCGAGATGTTGAAGGCCGAGAAATAGTTGTTGTTCTGGCTGAATACATACAGCCCCAGCAGGGCCACCACCACGGCTAGCGGCGCCACGGTGGCATTGTCGCTTTGGATAAAGGCCTGCACGCGGCCTGCCGCCTGCCGCGCCGCGCGGGCCGCGCCCGCCGCTGCCGAATGGGTCTGCGCCTTGACGGCGGCGGCCACGATCCGCTCTTCGGTCACATCCGCGCCGCGCAGGGTTTCGGCCAAACGCCCCCGCGACAGCACGATGACGATATCGCACAACCCTTCCAGTTCGGCCGCGTCCGAGGAATTGACGATCACCGGCACGCCCGATTGCGATACTTCGCGCAGGATGCGGTAAATCTCGTACCGCGCGCCGACATCGACGCCTTGGGTCGGTTCGTCGGCAAGGATGAAGCCGGGTTTCGACATCAGCGCCCGCGCCATCACCACCTTTTGCTGGTTCCCGCCCGACAGCGACAGGATGCCCGCATCCAGCCCCGGCGCCTTGACGGCCAGCGATCCGAACAGGCGCGCCACCTCGTCGCGTTCGGTGCGGCGGTTGATGATGCCCAGACGGCTTAGCTGGTCAAGCGCGGAAAAGGTCGCGTTCTCGCGCACGGTCAGGTCTGCGATGATGCCTTCGCTGTGGCGGTCCGACGGCATATAGGCGCTTTTGCCCTGCACCTCGGCTGCGGTCAGGGGGGTGCCGTTCAGCCGCACCTCGCCGCTCCATGGCTCAAGCCCGGCAAGGGCGCGCATCAGTTGCGCCTGCCCGTTCCCCTCGACCCCTGCGATGCCGATGATCTGCCCGCGCCCTACGGCAAAGGCGATGTCATGGAACTTGCGGCCAGACAGGGCGGTGACGGCGAAATTCGTCGCGGGCGCCGTATCGGCGCATTTGGGCGGAAAGGCCGAGGCAAGGCTGCGCCCGACGATCATGGCCATCAGGTCATCATCGGTCACATCGCGCACCAATGCGCCGCCCTCGACCCGCCCGTCGCGCAGCACGGTCACACGGTGGGCGATCTGGCGCAATTCAGCCAGACGGTGGGTGATGTAGATCACCGCCGTCCCGTTGGCGACGACCGTACGGATGCGGTCGAACAGCATTTCGGTCGCGTCCTGGTCCAGCGCGGCGGTCGGCTCGTCCAGGATCAGCACGGGCGGGCGGGTGGCCAGCGCCTTGGCAATTTCCAGAAGGTGCTTTTGCGCCACGGTCAGAGCATCGGCGCGCAGATGAAGCGGCACGGCAAGGCCCACATCATCCAGCATCCCCCGCGCGATGGTTTCGGGATCACCGCCCTGAAACACGCGGTCGGGCAGGGCCACGCGCAAATTCTCGAACACCGAAAGATCATCCAGCACGGCAGGGTGTTGATAGGAAATCGAAACGCCCAAGCCCGCCGCCTTTTCGGGCGATATCGGGCTAACCGTTAACCCGTCAAAGGCAACGCTGCCCTGTTCGGGTGTCAGCACCCCCGAGATGATGTTCATCAGCGTCGATTTGCCCGCGCCGTTTTCACCAAGGATGGCGTGCACCTCGCCGGGGAAGATATCGACCGAGACATCCGACAGCGCGGTCACGCCCGAGAACACCTTGGTGATCCCGCTCAGGCGGATTTTCGGGACGGCCTGCTGCACCTGCATGTCTTTCATGGCTTTCTCGGGCATCGCATGTCCTGCTGGCCCCGCATCGGGGCGATAGGGTCCGGTCCGGGAGGAAAACCCCCCGGACCGTGTTTCAGGTTACTGGCCCACCGCTGCGGCCTGCGCGTCATCCGCCAGTTCGGCCGACAGATAGATCGAACCGGGCAGATCGTCGCGGCAGGTGACGGGGTTCGGCGTGCCGCTGACCGAATCTTCATAGACAGGCGCCTTGAAGATGCTGTCGGCCGGCGGGGTGCCGTCGGTCGCCAGCGCAACCGCCCACTGCACGGCCAGACGGGCGTTGTCGTTGCCGGTCGCCACGGTGAACAGTTTGAAGTCGGGGTTGGCTTCGTGGTTCTGCTTCCAGAAGCACGAGAGCGAGTTGCCGTCAGACGTTGCCAGCATCGGGATCGACCGCTTGAATTCGGCAAAGACCGGCAGCGCACCCACCAGCGAGGGGCCGAAGTCGGACACGATCACGTCGATCTTGTCGTTCTTGGCAATCTCGGCCGACAGAACCTGCTGGGTCAGCGACGGATCCCAGTTGGTGACGGCAAAGGGCTCGGGGTTGATGAAGACGTATTTGTCGTCAAGAACCTCTTTCATGCCCTTGAGTTCGTCCAGACCCTGGCTGTTGCCTGCGGGGCCGGACAGGAACAGGACATTGCCGCCTTCGGGCAGGTTTTCCTTGATCCAGTTGCCCCAGCTTTTGCCATCCTCGACAAAGGACGACCCGATGAACTTGGCGTAGTTGACGCCTTCTTCACCGCCCACGTTCACGCGGTAGGGCACCACGATGGTGCCTGCCTTGTGCGCGTTGGTCAGCGCGGGCAGCACGGCGGGGCCTGCGTCACCGAAAACGACCATGGCATTGATGCCGCGTGCCGCCATCGAGTTGATGTCGGAAATGGCCTTTTGGGTGTTGCCCTGACCGTCGGCATATTCGAACTGGGTGATCGACGGGCACTTTGCCGCCTCTTCCTTGCCCGACGCGGTGGTGACAAGGCGCCACGAGTTGCCGCCGAAGCCGTCAAGCAGGGCCAGCGAGGCCTGCTTGGGCCCGCACCAGGACGGGGTTTCGGCCAGCAAGGTGGTCGCCGCAAGGGCCGTGGTCAGCGAAATCGTTGCCAGCGACAACGACAGGGTAAGTGTCTTAGACATCGTCCGTTTCCTCCGAGTTGGACATAGTTGCGCGATTTGTTGCGGTCGCCCTGAAGCGGACCGAGTAGACGCCGATCCCGAAGACCAAGGCCAAAGCCTGGATGATGGTCTGGGCCGAGAAGGGCACTCCGACGGCAAGGGCGAACTGGCTGAGTTGGTTCAGGAAGAACGCGGCGATCACCGTCGAAATCGGAAAGCCACGGCCACCCAGCAGCGAGGTTCCCGCCAGCACCACCACCGCGACCGATGGCAGAAGCAGGCTGTCGCCCTGAAAGGCCGTAGGCTCGCGCGTGATGCCGGAAATCAGCACCCCCGCAAGGCAGTAAAGCAATTGCGCCAGCACATAGGCCGAGGCCTGATAGCCCCGCACCGGCAGGCCCGCCGCCCGCGCGGCCAGCGGGTTGGCGCCAATCGCCTCGAACCGGCGACCGGCCACGGTGGCCTTGAGCAGGAAGCTGACCAGAACCAGCACGACCAGCGCGAACAGCACCGAATGGGGGATGCCCAACACCTTGCCGCCCGCGATCTCGGCCATAAGCGGCGTGGTGATGCGCGGCACGCCACCCGATACGGCAAAGACCGCGCCGTAAAGCAGGGCATTCATCCCGATGGTGGCGATGATGGCATTCAGCCGCACCACCCCCACCAGAAAGCCGTTCACCGCCCCCGCCACCAGCGCGCAGGCCACCGCGATCAGGATCGACTGGAACAGGGCCGCGTCATTTCCGCCCGACAGATGCGTGGTGATCACCACCGCCAGCGACACGCCGCCCGCCAGCGACAGGTCGAACCCGCCCTGTTGCACGACCAGCATCTGCCCCAGCCCGACGATGGCGATGATGGCCGCAAAGGGCAGGCTTCCCGCCAGCCCGCCTGCCGAAACGGCCGAGGGCGCAAAGACCGCGCAGACGGCCAGCAGAACCAGCGTCGATACCACCACGGTGACGAAACCGCGCCCAAGGCGGATGGCCCGCCAATCGGGGGCGATGCGCTGTTGCTGTGTCAGTCCGGCCTGTTGCGCCACGTGCGTTCCCCCCGCCCTTTGCTGTATCAGGCGATTTCAAGCGTGATCTTCACGGCCTTGGCGGGGTCTTTGCCCAGCTCATAGGCGGTGATCGCGTCATCCAGCGCAAAGCTGTGCGTCTGGATCGGGGACAGGTCGATGCCTGTGCGTTCCAGAAAGCGGATCGCGGCAGGCCACACACCGGGCGACCCGATGCAACCGCGCACGGTCAGATCCTTGATCTGGATCTTGCCCAGTTCGACCGGAATCTTCTGCCCGATGCTGATGCCCACCATCGACACGAACCCTTCGGGCCGCGCATATTCGAACACATTGGCCAACGATGACGGATGCCCCGCCGCCTCGACCACCAGATCGGCACCGCCCTTGGTCATCTCGGTCACCGCCTCGACGGCATTGCCTGCCGAGGGGTCCACCGTGCCCACGGCACCCAGCTTCATCGCAATCTCGCGCCGCAGCGGCACCGGATCGACCACGATCACCTGCGCGCCCATGCCGATGGCGGCAGCGGCCGAGACAAGCCCGATGGTCCCCCCGCCCGACACGACCACGGTTTGCGACGCATCCACCCCGCCATGGCGCAGCACGGCATAGTAACCGCAGGTAAAGGGTTCGATCAGCGCGCCCTTGGCGTCATCGACCCCGTCGGGCAGCTTGTGCAGCCATTCGGGGCGGGCGGCGAAGAATTCGCGGTTGGCCCCGTCCATCGAAAAGCCGAAATGGTGGATGCGTTCGGGCGTGCGGATCACACATTCGCCCACCACACGGTCGCCGCGCTGCAAGCCTTTGACATTGCGGCCCACCTCGACCACCTCGCCCACCCATTCATGGCCGGGGGTGACGGGATAGCTGATCGGGATGATGTATTTGCCCGCCAGTAATTCGTAATCCGAATGGCAGATCCCCACACGGCGCGACCGCACCAGAACCTCGTTGTCGTTGATCGACGGGGTTTGCAGGTTGGTGATGACGGGTTGGTTCGGTTTGTCGAAGACAAGGGCTTTCATGGCGTTCAAGGTCCTTATGCGACGGTTTCGATGCGGCCGCTGCTGGCCGAGCGGAACACGGCCTCGAGCAGGGCGATGTTGTTGACAAGGTGTTCGCTGGTCACCGGATAGGCAGCCCCGCCGCGCACGGCACGGGCAAAGGCGACCAGATTGTCCTTCACGGGTTCGGCCTTGCCGATCTCGCGCGTGATGATCGGCCCGCCCGCCATGGCGCTGGTGACGATCCAGCCATCCGGCGCCTCGACATGGGCCTTGTCGCGGATATCGATCCAGCCTTTCGCGCCATAGACCGTAAAGCGCGACATGAAGGGATTGGCGAGGGAAGCGGACACGTAAGAGGTGCCGCCACCCTTGAACTTGACGAAGGCCGCGACCGTATCGCCCTGCGGCAGATCGGACGAAAGCTGCTGGCAGATGCACAGCACCGATTCCGCAGCCCCAAGCAGGCGCACCGAAAGGTCCAGCAGGTGGATGCCCGTGGCCGTCATGCCGCCCGCAGGGGCCTGATCGGCCTTGAGCCGCCAGTTGTCGCGCGGCAGCGACAGGAATTTGTCATGGCTGAAATTGGCCTCGATCTGGTGGATACGGCCAAGGGTTCCCGCATCGGCCATGGCCAGCATCTCGGCCACGGGCGGTTCGAACCGGCGTTCGTGGCCCATGCCCAGAACCAGCCCCGCCGCGCGGCACAGTTCGACCGACCGTTCCGCCTCGGCCTTCGTCAGGGCCAGCGGCTTTTCGCAGAACACATGCTTGCCCGCCGCCACCGCCGCCGCGATCTGCGCGGTGTGCATCGAATGGGGGGTGGCCAGAACCACGGCCTCGACCTCGGGGTCGTTCAGCGCATCGGCGTAATCGGCCGACAGCGCCACGCCGCGTGCGGCGCACAGGTCGCGCACGGTATCGATATTGGGTTCCACCGCCCGCACAACGCGAATGTCATCCGGCGCGGCCTGCAACACGGCCAGCATCTTCTGGCCCCACCAGCCCATGCCCACCAGGGCGATCTTGACAGGCCCGCTCATGCCCGGTTGTCCACGCGCTTGGCGAAAGGCCGGATCGACACGGTTTTCCACAGGCCGACCTTGGCAAAGGGGTCGTTGCGGTTGAAATCCTCAACCTCGGCCAGACTGCCCGCTTCCAGCACAAAGCAGCTGCCGATCATGGTCTGTTCGTCATCGGCCAGCAGCGGGCCCGAGATGACAGTCTTTACCGGTGCGGCGGCCAGATAGGCCTTGTGCGCATCGTAATTGGCAAGCCGCTTCTGGACGGCCCCGTCGTGATCGAGGCAGTGGACAACGTAATGCATGGGTCTTTCCTTTCGCGGTTACGCCGGAATGATGCGGCGTGCGCGCAATTCGTCGAAAACGTCGGTAAAGCTGGAACGGGTGGCCTGATAGGCATCAAAGCCAAGCGTCCGGCTGTTGGTCATGTCGGTGAAACATTCCAGCGTGCGGCCCAGATCGGCATCGCTGTGCCACCAGGACGCCAGCTTATCGACCGCGATATCCTGCAAGCCGTGCTTGGCCACGATCCCCGCCCAGACCTGCGGCGCATCGGCCATCAGTTCCACCAGCAGCGTGGGCTTGCCGGGATGTTCGGCCACGGGCAGGCCGAAGTAATCGGCAATCTGCGCCCAAAGCCATGTCCAGCGGAAAACATCGCCGTTCGAGGTGTTGAAGGGCGTGTTCGCCGCCTCTGGCGTGGTGGCGGCCCACATCAGCTGCTTGGCCAGCACCCGCGCATCGGTCACATCGGTGACGGCATTATACTGCTCGGTCGATCCCGGATAGACAAAGGGCCGCCCCGTTTCCTTGCAGATCGAGGCATAGACGGCCAGCGTGACGGCCATGTTCATCGCATTGCCGATGACAAAGCCGATCATGGTGTGCGGGCGATGCACCGACCACGTAAAGCCGCGCTTTTCGGCCATCTCGAACAGCACATCTTCTTGCGCATAGTAGAAATTCAGCCCCGGCAGGCGCGGGCTGCTTTCAAGGAAGGGCGTATAGGGTTTGACCTTGGCATAGTCGTCGAACGACCCGAGGTAATGCTTCAGCCCCGTCACAAGTGCTGCATGCTTGATCGGCGCGCCGTCCAGCCCGTCGAACAGGTTGCGGATCATGGCGGCATTGACGCGCACGTTTTCCGCCTCGTTCGCCTGCCGCGACCATGTGCAGAAAAACACGTGGGTCACATCCTTGGCGGCAACCAAAGCGGCCTTGGTGCCCGCCGCATCCTGCAAATCGGCCGCGATGTGGCGGTCGGAAAACTCAAGCTCGGCCGCCCCGCGCGAAACGGTCACGACCGTCCAGCCATTGGCTTTCAGCAGGCGTCCGGCATAGCTGCCCGACAGCCCCGTTGCCCCGACGATCAGCGCGATGTTCTTGGTGGTCATTCGTTCATACTTTCTTCGATGCGTCGCAGGCGTCAGGTGGTCACAAGGATCTTCAGGTGTTCGCCCGCCGGATCGAGCAGGGCTTCGAACCCCTTGGCGACCACATCCTTGGCGTCGATGCGGGCGGTGATGACCTTTTCGACCGGGAAAGTGCCCGCGGCGATCATGCGGGCGATGCGCGGCCATATTTGGGTCGGGTAGCACCATGTGGCTTCCACGGTGATATCCTTCAGCGCCCACAGCATGGCATCGATGCTGGCGGGCTTCATATGCAGGCCCACCTGCACCACGCGCCCTTGACGGCGCACCGCCGTGACACAGGTATTGAGAGAGGCTTCTAGGCCCACACATTCCAGCGCCACATCGACGCCCACGCCTTCTTCTGTCAGATCGGCTACAATCTGCGCCAAATCTCCGCTTCGGGGATCAACGACTATGGCATAGGGCGCAATCTCGGAAATGATGCGGCGGCGGTTCGGGTTGGGTTCCGACACGATCACCAGTGCTGCCCCCGCCGCATGGGCGGCCAGAACGGTCAGCGCGCCGATCGGCCCCGCCCCCGAAACCAGCACGGTCGATCCGGCCGTCACCCCGCCCCGATCCACGCCATACAGCGCCACGGCGGCGGGTTCGATCATCGCGGCCTGATCGTCGGTAATGTTGTCCGGCACGGGCTGGGCGTTGTAATCCTTGATCACCGCCTTCTCGCCCATGCCGCCCCAGGCCCAGCTTAGGCCCACACAGCCCATGACGGGCGACAGGTGGAACAACCCGCGCTTGCCGTAATAGTCGTTGCGCGGCGACAAAAGCGGCTGGATCGAGATGCGGTCGCCCGCCGAAACATGGCTGACGGCATCGCCAACTGCCAGAACACGCGCGGAAAATTCGTGCCCAAGGATCTGCGGATTGGTCGCACCGGTATAAACATGCGGCTCTTTCGGCGTGACGATGGGGCCCGCCAGATATTCGTGCAGATCGGTGCCGCAAATGCCTGTAACGGCAGGCGCGATCAGCACGTCATCGGGCGCCAGTTTGCCCGACGGTTCGGCCACATCTTCGACCCGGATATCCCGCGCCCCGTGAAAGCGGACTGCCCGCATGTTTCGATCCCTTCCTGTTGCCGTGACCGCACGCACCTGCCGGTGACGCCGAACTGCGGAACCTAGTGCACCCGCCGGGCACGGTAAGCGGCACCAAGGTATGGCATCCGCACCGCAATGGCTGGCGTCCCGCTGTCAACATCCCGGAATGCAGGCCGGGCCGATATGCCCCGCCGATCCCGACTCACTCCCTTGTTGCATCGATACCAAACCGGATCGGGCAGGTTCGGGTGAATTTGTCCGTTTCGGATAAATTGCCGCCAGAAGCGCCGATGCGAGCGTCTATGTTCGGCCGGAAAGACGAGGCGGGGTGGACGCATGGATACGCAATTGGCCGCGACGGCGCGGGCGGGATGGATCGGGGCGGGCAAGATGGGCGCGCCGATGATCCGCAACCTGCTGGCGGGCGGCATTTCTGTCGGGGTCAGCGAAGCGAACCCCGCCGCCCATGGCGCGCTGGCGCAGGCGGGCGCGACCGTGGCGACAGACCTGTCGCAGATCGAAGGCGCGGGCGTGGTCTTTGCCGCCCTGCCCCATGACGCGGCCCTGCGCGCGGTGGCGGGCGGGCTGGCCGCGGGCGCCATGGCGCCGGGCAGCACGCTGGTCGAGATGAGCACGGTTTCGCCCGGCTGTTCGGCCGAGGTGGCGGAAATGCTGGCGGCGGCGGGCATCCGCTATGTCCGCGCGCCGGTTTCGGGCAGCACGGCCATGGCCGAAAAGGCCACGCTGACGCTGCTGGCATCCGGCGATGGCGCGGGATGGGACGCCGCACTTCCCATGATCAAACTGATATCGGCGCGGCAGTTCTGGCTGGGGGCGGGCGAAGAGGCGCGCTATATGAAACTGGTGCTGAACACGCTGGTCGGCGCAAGTTCGGCCATTCTGGCCGAAGCGGTGGCGCTGGGGTCCAGCGGCGGGCTCAGCCGCGCCGCGATGATGGAGGTGATCTGCGAAAGCGCGGTTGCCTCGCCGCTTTTCAAGTATAAATCCGAGCTTGTGGTTTCACAGGATTATTCGGCCGCCTTCACCATCGGGCAGATGATCAAGGACTTCACGTTGATCAGCGATGCGGGGCGCAGCAACGGCGTGCCGCTGATGACGGCGGGGTTGATCCTTGAACTTTATCGTGCGGCATCGAATGCCGGATTGCAGGATGAGGATTTCTTCGCTTTGGTGAAATGGCATTCAGGGATATCCGCACAACAGGGCTGAACCGGTGCAAAAGATCAATCCGACCCCCGCGCCCCCACCCGAACTGACCGCGCATGAACTGTCGCGCATCGTCGATTTCCTGCGGAAATTGCGCGCGCCTTTCGATGCCGGTCTGCCGGGCGCGGCCAAGGATGTGTACTGGAACGTGGTGCTGGAACTGGTGGACAGCCATCTGCGCCGCCGCCCCATCGACAAATCGGGCCTGATCACGCTGGCTGGCGTGCCCTACAGCACCGGCAACCGCATGATCGGCAAGATGATCGAGGACGGGCTGATCCGGCAGGTGCCACGGGGCGGTGGCCTCAAGACCCATTTCCTTGAACCGGCCGAGGCGCTGCTGGACAGTTTCATGGAATATGCCACCCATGTGAAAGGGCATCTGGCCAAGACCTTTGGCCTGCGCAAGGGGGCCGAGGCGAACGAATACTATTTCGGCGGCAGCTATTTCGCGGCGCAGATCATCTCGCCGGTGCGGGGCGACGATATCGCGGGCAAGGTGCCGGGCGATATCCGCTTCTTGCTGAACGACGACAACTATTTCACGTCGATGCGGAACATGTGGTCCGATTTCCGCAACGACCTTGGCCGCAAAAGCAGTTTCGACCTGCAACGCCTGCCCGATCTTTACGTCAACTCGCAGGGCTATTTCGAAAAGCCCGAAGCCGAATATGATGTGATTTCCATCAACATGCCTTGGCTGGGCGAGTTTGCCGAAAAGGGCTATCTCGCGCCCTTGGACGAACTGTTGCAGGATGCCGCGATCAACCCGCTCGACTTTCACCCCTCGGTCTGGGGGTCGGGCAACTGGAAGGGCACGCAATACGGCATCCCGCTTTACTGCACGATCGAAATCCTTGCCGCCCGCCGCGACCTGTTCGAAGACCGCGGCCTGACCTATCCGCGCACATTCGACGAAACCATCGCCGCCGCCCGTGCGCTGCACCGCCCCGCATCGGAATTTTACGGCATCGCATGGAACGGCCAGCGCGGCATGCCCATTGCCAATTCCTTCATGTTCTTTCTGGCCGCCTGCCAGAAAACCATCATCGACATGCCGCTGCACAACCCCGAAAGCTGGGTGTTTCCGCGTTTCGAAAAGCTGAAATTGCAGATCGACACGGTCGATGCCATCGAAGTCATCGAATACATGAAGCAACTGGTCGAGGTGTCGCCCCCCGACATCGAATTCATGGATTGGGAAAAGCGCATCCAGTGCTTCATGTCGGGCCGGGCCGGGCTGGCCTATTGCTGGACCATGCGCGCCGCGCGGTTCGAACACGAGCTTAGCTCGCAAGTGGCCCGCCGCGTGGCCTATCTGCCGCCGCCATCACGCCGGTTGCGCCGCATCGCCGCCCCCATCGGCGGCTTTCTGATGACCATTCCCGCCACGGTCAAACCCGCGCGGCAAAAGCAGATCATGAACGCCATCGCATGGATGGTGTCACCCGAGGCGATGAAGGCCCATGTCAAGAACGGCTTTCCCGTCGCGCCGCGCTTTTCGGTCTGTGCCGACCCCGAGGCGCTGGCCTCAAGCCCCATCGTCAGCATGGTCGATCAACTGGCCCGCCGGAACGAGCTTGTCACCTGGGCGCGGCCGCCGATACAGGAATTCAGCCTGATCGAACGCATCCTTGGCGTCGAAATCCACGAAGCGGTGTTCCACGGCAAGCCCGCGCGTCAGGCGCTGCGCGATGCTGAAAACAGCATCCTCAGCGCGGTGAACAGCGCGGGCTAACGCGGGGGTCAGACCCGTTCCAGCGCGATGCTGATGCCCTGCCCCACCCCGATGCACATGGTGGACAGCGACCGCTTGCCCCCCACCTCGTGCAGTTCCAGCGCCGCCGTGCCGGTGATGCGGGCGCCCGACATGCCCAAGGGGTGGCCCAGCGCGATGGCCCCGCCATTGCGGTTCACGCGCGGGTCATCATCGGCAATGCCCAGTTGACGCAGCGTGGCGATGCCTTGGGCGGCAAAAGCCTCGTTCAGTTCGATCACATCGAAATCGGCCTGCGTCAGCCCCAGACGCGCCATCAGCTTCTGGCTGGCGGGGGCAGGGCCGATGCCCATGATGCGCGGGGCCACGCCTGCCGTCGCCCCGCCAAGGATGCGCGCGATGGGCCGCAAGCCATGCGCCTTGATCGCCGCTTCAGACGCGATCAGCAACGCCGCCGCCCCGTCATTCACGCCGCTGGCATTGCCCGCCGTGACCGACCCGTTGGGAAACAGCGGCCGCAGCTTGGCCAAGGCCTCGGTCGTCGTGGCGCGGGGGTGTTCGTCCTGCGCCACAACCAGCGCATCGCCCTTTTTCTGCGCGATGCTGACGGGGTTGATTTCCTTGGCCAGCCGTCCGTTGGCCTGCGCGGCAGCGGCTTTCGACTGGCTGGCCTGCGCCATCGCATCCTGCGCGGCACGGTCGATGCCGTAATCATCGGCCACATTCTGGCCCGTCTGCGGCATGGAATCGGTGCCGTAGGCCGCATGCATCGCGGGGTTCACAAAGCGCCAGCCGATGGTGGTATCGTAAATCTCGGCATTGCGGGAAAAGGCGGTGTCGGCCTTGGGCATGACGAAAGGCGCGCGCGACATGCTTTCCACCCCGCCCGCGATCATCAGATCCGCCTCGCCCGCCGCGATGGCACGGGCGGCGGCCAGCACCGCATCCATCCCCGATCCGCACAGCCGGTTGATCGTGGTGCCGGTCACGCCCACCGGCAGGCCCGCCAGCAGCGCCGACATGCGCGCCACGTTGCGGTTATCCTCGCCCGCCTGATTGGCGCAGCCAAAGATCACGTCATCCACCGCGTCCCAATCGACACCCGCATTGCGCACCATCAGCGCCCGCAGCGGAATGGCCCCCAGATCGTCGGCCCGAACCGAGGACAGCGCCCCGCCAAAGCGGCCGATGGGGGTGCGGATATAGTCGCAGATGTAAACGGCGGTCATGTCAAAGCTCCGGTACGATCAGATCGGCAGGGGCGGCGGGCACGATCATCGCGGCCCCGGTCATGGCTTGCAATTCATCCACCGACAGATGCGGCAGTTTTTCCCGCAGCACGAAACGCCCGCCTTCGATATCGACCACCGCATGGCTGGAATAGATGCGCGTCACGCAACCCACCCCCGTCAGCGGCAAAGAACAGCGCTGCACCAGTTTCGGCTTGCCGTCCTTGGTCACATGGTCGGTGATCACCGCCACCCGCTTGGCCCCATGCACAAGGTCCATCGCCCCGCCCACGGCGGGCACGCCCTTGGGCCCCGTGGACCAGTTGGCCAGATCGCCATTCTCGGCCACCTCGTAGGCGCCAAGGATCGCCACATCCAGATGCCCGCCCCGCACCATGGCAAAGCTGTCGGCATGGTGGAAAAACGCCGTGCCGGGCTTGATCGTCACGGCCTTTTTGCCCGCGTTGATCAGATCCCAATCCTCGGACCCCGCCGCCGGAGCCTCGCCAAAGCCCAAGATGCCGTTTTCGGTGTGAAAGATCGCCTGCCGTCCGGGGGGCTGGAATTTCGCCACCATCTCGGGAAAGCCGATGCCAAGGTTGACATAGGCACCATCCGCAATGTCCTGCGCGGCGCGCCATGCAATCTGCGTGGGGGAAAGTTTCGCGGTCATTCTGCCACCTCGGGGTAACGGGCATTGGCGCGGTTGAGCATTTCTTCCTGCGCGGGGTCGGGCACTTCGACCACACCCTGCACAAAGATGCCGGGGGTGATCACCGCCTCGGGGTCGATGCTGCCGGGGGCGACGATCTTTGACACCTGCACCACGGTGCGGGCCGCCGCCATGCACATCAGCGGGTTGAAGTTCCGCGCCGCCATCCGGTAGGTCAGATTGCCCAAGGTATCGCCCAGATGCGCCTTGACCAGCGCGTAATCGGCCTTGAGCCAGCGTTCCTGCACATAGGACCGTCCCTCGAACACCTCGACCGGTTTGCCCTTGGCAAGGTCGGTGCCAAAGCTGGTGGGGGTGTAAAAGGCCGGTATCCCCGCCCCGCCCGCCCGGATGCGTTCGGCCAATGTGCCCTGCGGGACCAGTTCAAGCTCGATCTTACCCGCCAGATACATTTCGGTAAAGACCACGGGGTCGGCCGAGCGGGGGAAGGAACAGATCAGCTTTCTGACCATCCCCGCCTCGATCAGCGCGGCAAGGCCGACATGGCCGTTGCCCGCATTGTTGTTCACCACCACCAGATCGCGCGGGTGGCCCGTGGCCACGAAACGGTCGATCAGCGCGTGGATCAGTTCGATCGGCGCGCCAGACCCGCCGAAACCGCCGATCATCACCGTCATGCCGTCATCGATCCCACCCACAGCAGTGGCGAGGTCGGGAAGCGTCTTGTCCATCGCAATCCTCCTGTCCTGCGGATCGGGCCGCAGGGTCAGGCGGTGGATACCGCCCGGGGGGTGCTTCCGTCCATCGCGTTTGTGCGTTATGGTGTATTTGTTTACATATCGCACAAACGGGGGCGCGGCATGACGATCACGGAACGCGATATCATGGGCGGTCTGGCCAAGGGGCTGGCGGTGATCGAAACCTTTGGCAGCGACACGCCGCGCCAGTCGATCAGCGATGTCGCGGCGGCAGCGGGCCTTGACCGCGCCACGGCACGGCGCTGCCTGCTGACACTGGCCCATCACGGCTATGCCGACTGGGACGGCAAATTCTTCACCCTCACCCCGCGCGTGCTGCGGCTGGGCACGGCCTGCCTTGCCTCGATGCCGATGCCCGCGCTGGTGCAGCCCGCGCTCGATGCGCTGTCGGACCGGATCGGGGAAAGCTCGTCCGTCTCGGTGCTCGACGGGGCGGAAATCGTCTATGTCGCCCGCGCCGCACAGCGCAAGGTGATGTCGATCAGCCTGATGCCCGGGTCGCGCCTGCCCGCGCATTGCACCAGCATGGGCCGCGTCATGCTTGCCGCCCTGCCCGAATCCGACGCGCGGGCGCGGATCGGCGCAGGCCCCCTGCCCGCCCGCACCCCGCGCACCCTGACCGACCCCGAAGCGGTGATGGCCGAACTGGCCCGCATCCGCAGCCAAGGCTACGCCGTCAACGACCAAGAGGTTGAAATCGGCCTGCGGTCGGTCGCGGTGCCGCTGGCCAATGCGCGGGGGCAGGTGATCGCGGCGCTGAATGTCGGCTTTGCCGCCGGGCCCGAGCTGGTCGGGGAAATCACCGCGCGGCTGGTGCCGGATTTGCAGGCCGTCGCCGCCCGTTTGCGCGGCGTGCTGCGCTAGGCACGCGGGGGGCCAAAGGTCAGCGTCGCGCGCAGACCGGGGGCATTGTCGGACAGCTCGAACCCCGCCCCGTGCAGGCTGGCAATCGAGGCGACAAGGCTTAGCCCAAGGCCGGTTCCCGCCACGGACCGGCTGGCATCAAGGCGCACGAAACGGTCAAGCACGCGGGCGCGGTCGGCAGCAGGAATACCGGGGCCGCTATCAGCGACAACCAGGCGCCCGCCCAAGGGCGCCGCCGCCACGGAAACGGCAATCTGCGCGGGCGCGGGGCAATGGCGCAAGGCGTTGTCCACCAGATTGACCAGCGCCTGCGCCAGCAGATCGGCATCCCCCGTCACCCAAACCGGCCCTGCGGGCAGAACAAGCGTCAGGTTGTGCCCCGCCTCGGCGGCGGCGGGTTCAAGCAGATCGTGAACCTCTTGCGCGATGGCGGCAAGATCGACCCGGTCCGACGGCGCGGCGACCGTGCCCGATTGCAGCCGCGCCAGCCGCAGGATGGCATCGAATATCGCAGAAATACCGTCGATATCCTCAAGCGCCGACCCGATTTCATGCCGCGCAGCGGCGGGCAGGTCATCCGACAGCGCCTGCGGTTCCAGCCGCATCCGCAGCCGCTGAAGGGGGGCGCGCAGGTCATGGGCCACATCGGTCGAAACCTGCCGGATCGCATGGACCCCGGCCTCGAGCCGGTCAAGCATCCGGTCCACGCGGCGCGACAGATCGGCGATATCATCGGTGCCGGTATCCCCGATGCGGCGCTGCATCGCGCCTTGGCCGATGGCTTCAAGCACCGTCTCCATACGGGCGATGCGGGCCTCGTTGCGGCGGGCGATCAGATAGGCCAGCCCCAGTGACAACAAAAGCGAGCCAAGAATGGCCGAAGCAGTGACACGCAACAGAAAATCGGTGCTTTCATTGACCCAAGCCGTATCACGCGCCACGATCACCCAGCCGATCCGGGTTTGCACGCCAAAGGCCAGATAGGCATCCTGTTCGGCCTGAACCGGGCCCGGACGCCGGAAATCGCGATCCGGCATCAATTCGCGCGGCCCGTCAAAGGGGGCGGCAAGGCGCAGCGTGCCGGTCGTCTGCCCCGTGGCATGATCGACAAAGGCGAACAGCGTCGAACTGTCGCCCACCGCCCTGACCTGCGCCGCAATCTGTTCAACCAGATCGGTCGCGTCACCCGCATCCGCGACACGGGCAAGACCCTGCGCTGTGGTGCGCACATCGCTGGCCAGACGCGCGGACAATTCGGCCGAAATCACCAGATAGGACAGCGCCCCCGCCCCCGTCATGCCCGCCGCAAAGACCGCCGACAGCGCCAGCGCAAAGCGCATCGACCATGACGGGCGGCGCATCATGGCTGCAACACATAGCCCACCCCGTGCAGGGTGGTCAGATAGGGTTTGGCAAAGGGGCGGTCGATCTTGTTCCGAAGGCGGCTGATATGGGTTTCCACCACGCTGGTCTTGGGGTCGAAATGCAGCCCCCAAACCGATTCGAGCAGAACCGTCCGCGTCTGCACCCGCCCCTGCCGTTCCATGAAATGGCGCAGCAGCAGGTATTCGCGGGGTTGCAGGTCGATCCACTGCCCCTCGCGCCGGGCGCGGCGGGTGACGACATCCAGCACCAGATCGCCCGCCACCAGTTCCAGCACCTCGGCCTGAAGCGCGGGGCGGCGGCGCAGGGCGTCGATGCGGGCCAGCAATTCGACAAAGGCAAAGGGTTTGACGATGTAATCATCGGCCCCCGCGCGCAAACCTGTCACGCGGTCGTCAACACTGCCCATCGCGGTCAGCAAGATCACGGGCGTGGCCACCTTGGCCGCGCGCAACGCCTGCAACACCGACAATCCGTCAAGGCCGGGCAACATGCGGTCAAGGATCACCATGTCATAGGCCTCGACCAGCGCCTGCGACAGCGCCTCGCGCCCGTCGGTCAGGTGATCGGCGACATGCCCTTCGGATTGCAGCGATTTCACCACATAGCGGGCGGTTTCGGCATCATCTTCGGCGTAAAGCAGTTTCATGGGTTCACGCGGTCACATCGCGGGGCAAAGGGCACCCCGCCTGCCAGCCATAGCGCATCGCCGCGCCATGGCGAAGCGGCAAGCGGCACGTGCCACCTTACGGATTTGTAAGGTTCCGGTCAGGGCTTTCGCATCCGGCCCTGCCAGAAAGACCCCATGCCCCGGATCAAGGGGCGCCATAAGAAAAGGGGAATGACCATGCCACCCGTCCTTCGCAATCTGGCCCTGTCATCGGTGCTGATCGCCGTGCCGGTCGCCGGTTTCGTGCTTGTCGAACGCTTCGTGCTGCCGCCTGCCGCCATTCAGGCTGCGGCCTCGCTGGGCGATCTGTCGGCCTATGCGGCCATCGTGACCGATACGCAAAGCATCGCCGCGACCGGCGACCTTGTCGCCGCCGAAAAGCGGATCACCGATCTGGAAACCCTGTGGGACGACAACGCCGCCACCCTGCGCGCCGCCGATCCCGCCGCTTGGGGCGCGGTTGACGCCGCCGCGGATGCGGCCTTCACGGCGCTGCGGGCCGCCACGCCCGATGCCCAAACCGTCACCACGGCACTGGCCGCGTTGCAGGCCACGCTGGCCGCACCCGTTCCCGCCGCCGCCGACCAGCCGATCCAGCTTGTCGCCGGAATCGCCGTGACCGATGGCACCGGCCGCGCCCTGCCCTGCGAACAGCTGATCGGCCAGCTGAAAGACAGGCTGGCAGGCAAGACCGCCCCCGCCGCCGTGGCCGATTTGCAGGCCAAGGCGCTCGAACGCTGCAACGCCGATGATGACGCCCGCGCAAACGCCTTTTCGGCGCAGGCTTTGGCCCAGGTAAAGGAATGACCCCGATGACACCCCAGACGATGACCGCAGCCCCGCAGAACCGCGTGCCCGAGGTGACGCCCGCCTTCTGGCTGATCAAGCTGACCGCCGTGACCATGGGCGAAACCGCTGCCGATTTCCTTGCCGTCAACCTCGGGCTGGGGCTGGGGGCGACTACGCTGCTGATGACGGCGGTTCTGGTCGCCGCCATCCTGTGGCAGTTCCGCCAGCGCTGCTATGTGCCCGCCAGCTACTGGGTTTCGGTCGTGCTGATTTCGGTGGTGGGCACGCTGATCACCGACAACATGACCGATGCCTTGGGCATACCGCTGCTCTATTCGACCATCGGCTTCACGCTCGCGCTGGGGCTGACCTTTGCCATCTGGTGGCTGGTCGAGCGCACGCTTTCGATCCACGCGGTCTTCACCCTGCGGCGCGAGGTGTTCTACTGGCTGGCCATCCTGTTCACCTTTGCGCTGGGAACGGCGGTGGGCGATCTGATTTCCGAAGCCTTCGGCGTCGGCTTTGCCGGAACGGGCGTGCTGTTCGGGCTGATCATCGCCTCGCTTGCCTTTGGCTATTTCGTGCTTGGGCTTGACGGTATCTGGGCCTTCTGGCTGTGCTACATCTTCACCCGCCCCTTGGGCGCCTCGTTCGGTGATCTTCTGGCGCAGCCTGCCGATTATGGCGGGTTCGGCCTTGGCACGATCGTGACCAGCCTTGCCTTCCTTGCCGTCATCGCGGTGACAGTCGTCACGATGACCCTGCAACGCCGCCGCAGCGCCTGACCCGAAGCGCGGCCCGCCCGTCGGGCCGCGTTTGCCCAACCGAAAGCGGGCGCGGCGGCTGTGGCCGACGGGGGCCGGACAACACAGGCCCGCCCCGGACCATCCCGCCCCGCCTGTTGCGCGATATCCGTATTGATCACCGCACGCACACAGGTAAGCTGCAACCGCAGGTTTCAGAGTTGCCGTGATGAATGTTTCGGGTTTCGTCGATAGGTGGAAACGGTCTGGCGGGGCCGAGCGGGCCAATTTCCAGCTTTTCGCCGCCGAACTGACCGAACTGCTCGACCTGCCGAAACCGAAACCCGTCATCCCTGACGGCAGCGCCGATGATTACTGCTTCGAACGTCCGGTCCGCTACTTCGACACCCGCACCATGGGCCGGATCGACCTTTACCGCCGCCACTGCTTTGTGATGGAGGGCAAGCAGGGCACCGACAGCACCGCCGACACCAGCCAGCTTTCCCCGCCACCCGAAACCACCCGCACCGGCCATGGCCAGCGCGGCACGCGGCGGTGGGATGACAGCATGATCCGCGCCCGCGCGCAGGCCGACCGCTACGCCCGCGAAATCGCACGCGAAGATGGCTGGCCGCCCTTCCTTTTGGTCGTCGATGTGGGCCATGTGATCGAGGTCTATGCCGATTTTTCCGGCCAAGGGCAGGGCTACGCGCAATTCCCCGACAAATCCCGCTACCGCATCACGCTTGACGACCTGCACGACCCCGAAGTGCAAGACCGCCTTCGCAGCATCTGGACCGACCCCCATTCCCTCGATCCGGCCCGCGTCTCGGCCCGTGTCACGCGGCAGGTGGCGGGGCATCTGGCGGAACTGGGCAAATCCTTCGAAGGTCAGGGCCATGCCTCGGAAACCGTGGCCCGCTTCCTGATGCGCTGCCTGTTTGCCATGTTCGCCGAAGATGTCCGCCTGATCCCCGAAAACGCGTTCCGCGATCTGCTGGCCGATCTGCGCGGCCACCCGCAGGACGCGCAGGATATGCTGGCAGGCCTGTTCCGTGAAATGGACATCGGCGGCATGTCCCACGTCCTGCGCCAGCGCATCCCGCGCTTCAACGGCGGGCTGTTTGCCAAGGCCGATGCCCTGCCGCTTGATACCGCGCAACTCCACCTCATCATCCAGGCCGCGCAATGCGACTGGAAGGCCGTGGAACCCGCCATCTTCGGCACGCTGCTCGAACGCGCGCTCGATACCCGCCAGCGCCACAAGCTGGGCGCGCATTACACCCCCCGCGCCTATGTGGAACGGCTGGTCACCCCCGTGGTGATGGACCCGCTGCGCCGCGACTGGGAATCCGTTCAGGCCGCCGCGCTCTACCTTGCCCGTCAGGGCAAAGAGGATGAGGCCCGCGCCCAACTTCAGGCCTTCCACCGCCGCCTGTGCGAGGTCCGCGTGCTCGATCCGGCCTGCGGCAGCGGAAATTTCCTTTACGTCGCGCTGGAACTGATGAAACGGCTGGAAGGAGAGGTAACAGCCCTTCTGGCCGAACTGGGCGAGGAGCAGACCGCCCTGCAACTGGCGGGCCACACCGTCGATCCGCACCAATTTCTGGGAATCGAGGTCAACCCCTGGGCCGCCGCCGTGGCCGAACTGGTGCTGTGGATCGGCTATCTGCAATGGCATTTCCGCACCCATGGCAGCGCCAGCCCCGCCGAGCCGGTGCTGAAAGACTTTCACAACATCGAAAACCGCGATGCCGTTCTGGCATGGGATGACCGCCGCCCGCGTCTGGATGAAAATGGCCAGCCCGTCACCCGCTGGGACGGGATCACCACCATCCCCCACCCCGTGACGGGCGAACCCGTGCCCGATCCGCAGGCGCGGGTGCAGGTGTGGGATTACGTCAAACCCCGCCCCGCCGCTTGGCCCGAGGCTGACTTCATCGTCGGCAACCCGCCCTTTATCGGGGCAAGCCGGATGCGCGACGCGCTGGGTGACGGCTATACCGAGGCGATCCGCAAAGCCTATCCCCGCGTGCCCGACAGCGCCGATTTCGTGATGTTCTGGTGGGAGAAAGCCGCGCTTGCCGCCCGCGCGTTCAAGGACGGGCAGGGGTGCCGCCGCTTTGGCCTGATCACCACCAATTCCCTGCGCCAGACCTTCAACCGCAAGGTTCTGGATGCCCATCTGAACGACCCCAAAACCCCGCTTGGCCTGATCTTCGCCATCCCCGACCACCCTTGGGTCGATGCCGGTGACGGCGCCGCCGTGCGAATCGCCATGACCGTGGCCGAAAAGGGCCGCATCACCGGCCGCCTGCTGACCGTGACGACCGAGGCCAAGACGGTCGAAGGCGCCGAGGGCCGCGACGTGACGCTGACCGAGGTGCAGGGGACGATACAGGCAGATTTGCGCGTGGGGGCCGATGTGGCGGGGGCAAAGCCGCTGCGGGCGAATGAGGGGTTGGCTTATCGCGGGATGCAACTGATCGGGGCGGGCTTCATCGTAACCCAAGCCGAGGCGCATGCTTTGGGACTGGGCACTGTGCCGGGGCTAGACGCGCATATCCGCAATTACCGGAATGGCCGCGACCTGACCGCAACGCCCCGCGATGTCATGGTGATCGACCTGTTCGGCCTGACCGAGGCAGAGGTGCGGACGCGCTTTCCTGCGGTCTATCAGTGGGTTCTGGACAAGGTGAAACCGGAACGTGACCAGAACAACCGCGACAGCTATAAACGCCATTGGTGGATTCACGGCGAACCACGCAAGGATTTGCGCCCCGCTCTCGCAGGGCTTGCCCGCTACATTGCGACAGTGGAAACAACGAAGCACCGTCTTTTCCAGTTCCTTCCCGAAACGACCTTGCCCGACAATATGCTGATCGCGGTAGGTCTTGATGACGCCGCCTTCCTTGCCATCCTGTCCAGCCGCTTCCACGTTGCATGGGCACTGACCGCAGGTGGCACGCTCGAAGATCGGCCCCGCTACAATAAAAGCCTCTGCTTCGACCCCTTCCCCTTCCCCGACCCCACCGACACCCAAAAGGCCACGCTCCGCGCCTTGGGCGAGGAACTCGATGCCCATCGCAAAGACCGGCAAAAGACCCACCCCAAGCTGACCCTGACCGCCATGTATAACGTGCTGCAAAAGCTGCGGGCGGCTGAGCGGATCGACGGCAAGGACCGCGAGGTCTATGACCAGGGCCTGATCGGCATCCTGCGCGATATCCACGACCGTATCGATGCCGCCGTTGCCGCCGCCTATGGCTGGCCCGTGGACCTGACCGAAGATGACATCCTCCACCGCCTTGTCGCGCTCAACCGCGCCCGCGCAGGCGAAGAGGCGCAGGGCCTCATCCGCTGGCTGCGCCCCGACTACCAGAACCCCGCAGGCCGCGCCGCCGTGGTGACCGGCACCCAAGGCGACCTTGGCATCGCCACCCCCGATACCGCAACCCGCGCCCCATGGCCAAAATCGTTGCCCGAACAGGTTCGCGCCGTGCGCGAGGCGCTGACCGATATGGGCGAAGCCACCCCCGACCAGATCGCCCGCCGCTTTGCCCGCGTGCAGGGCCGGTCGATCCAGCCCCTGCTTGAAACCCTGTGCGACCTGCAACATGCCCGCCTGATCGAAGGCGGGCGCTACGCAGGCTAGGAAAGCGTGACGGGTTGCACCCTTTGGCCCAAGATCCTTGCCGCCACATGTCGGCGCAATCCGGACCGAAGCCACCTTGCGCTGGCCGGTCCGCCCCGCCGCCCCTGCCGGTCACACCGCCCGGACAGGGCAGGCGCCTGCGCGCCACGGCCCCGTCGCGCAGCCGCCCGCATCGCGCCAAACGACAAAATGCGCCGTAACGGCCAGCCATGCCAACCGTTCCGCGCCCGACCCTATTTGGTTCAAGTGGTGGCGAGGGGGGGACTCGAACCCCCGACCCCATGATTATGAGTCATGTGCCCAACGCTGATTTCGTTGGGTTTTTCCTGTAAACGAGTCGGAATTCGCCCGTTTGGGATCAAGGCCTTATCCACCGACTGTAAACCGTCTTGCCCAGCTTACACAGGACCGCCTGGCGGTGCTACTGGAGAGCGGTGATCGCGATGTGCGCTCATTGCGTACCTCGTATCCGGAAATGCTCCGATCGCCCACGCCCCGACGGCGCCACCGCGTTTCCACACAGCCTCGGCCGCCAACATCGCCGTTGGCCAGATCAAGCGCGGCACCCCCTACCGCCCGAAACAGGCGAATGGGCTTACCGCCGATAACCTAGCTAAGTTCTTCACCATCCAGCCCGACACAACTCGGGACTGGCATACCGGGCCATGCTGAATTTTGGCTATGACTTGCTGCGTGGCTGGATTGGCGTGGCCCCGACCTGCATTCACCGTTACGTTAATAACTTTTCAACTCAATAACCGATGGCGCTTATTTTATCTTAACGGTAGATGACAAAGAAAATGCTAATTTGCATTTTTATCCGAAAGGTGCGGGAAAATATTTGGTCTGCAACTCGGACCTCTGGGATATACAATCAGACCCCAGCGCGCCAGACAAACAGATTGACGAGGCGGCGGTATAACATGCGCGGCAGAAAAGCTCGAAGCAACTGGCGCACTGTGATGGACAATGGAACCCCACCTTTCAGAAAACCCTGCAAAATGTACCGGAAGGCGGTCAGGCGGGAATGGGGTGCTTTGTGATAGGCAAGGACTGTGGCGCGGAAACCGTGTACGGCGCGGTCGGTTAGCAAAGGAGCTGTACGCTCTAGCCATGCCTCCAACTCATCGCCGCCAGAGTGACGCGACATGCGGCCCATCTCGGTCGTGTCCTGCCAGATGGACAGAGGGGTTGGAAGCATCCGAAATTCTGCGCCTGCCGCGGCGAGCCGAACGCAGAGGTCCGGATCTTCACCTATCCTTAGTGCCGGGTCAAACCTAACACGTCTAAGCAGTGGCGCTGGCGCGGCGATGGTTATGGTCGAAATGGTGCAGTTGCTGACGAAGAGATATTCGCCCACATTCTCATCCGGCAAGATAGCCCGGTGTGGGCGCACCCAATGCCTGCCGATGCCTCGGTCAACGAGGTTTGGCGAGTAAAGGACGGTACTCCCTTTCGTTCCGATTGCGGCGCGCTGGTATGCGGCCAGCTTTTCTTTTAGGAATAAATCATCACTGTCGAGAAACGCAATCCACTCACCCTTGGCAGCGTCGATACCTGTATTGCGCGCGGCGCTTGGGCCGCCATTGAGCCGGCGGACGTAGCGGAAGCGCGGGTCATCGAGGTCCGCGACAACACGTGCCAAAGCCTCGCCATCGGCAGAACCGTCATCGACCACGATGCATTCGAAATCAGTGAAGGTTTGGGTCTGTACCGACCGCAGCGTTGGCAGCACGGACTGCGCGCGGTTGTAGCAGGGGATGATGACGGAGAAGTGGGGTGACATGGTGCTAGGCCCGTTCTTTCGGGATCTTGCGCAGGGCGCCGTATGCAAGAAGGAAGACGATCCACATGATCCTGTCGCGGTCGAAAAGGCCGCTTTCCAAAAGCCCGTGCAGCCAAGCGAGAAGCATGAGAACCAGAATTAGCAGCCGGGGGTGCGGTGTGTCGGATGGCAGCCGGAGCAAGCGGGTGAAGGGCAGGATGACCAAAGCGACGACCCAGAGGGCCAGCCCGATCCAGCCAATGGTTATCAGCGCTTCGAGATATGCGCTGTGCGCATGTGCGACGGTCAGCAGGTACCTCTCTGAAAACATCGTGGCAAGCGGGCTATCGAGTCCGGTCTGGAATACCGACTGATAACCCAGACCAAAGGTCAGGTGCCCTTCAGCCAAGCGAAGCAGAGAGTTCCACAGCAGGCCGCGTCCCGTGAAAGAGTCTTCTTCCACGACGGTGGCCGTACCGCTGAGCGTCATCCACAGGATCACAGTCGTCACAGTGACAAGGGCTGCCAGATACGAAGCGAAGCCGAACAGGGCCAAGGCACCTGGACGCCGCCTCAATTGGTGCATTGTCCACAGAAGTCCCATCATAAGGATCCCAAGCCCGATCGAGGTTTTCGAACCCGACATGAAAAGCATGAAGATCAGGAACAGCAGCGTCAGGCTGGCCTGCCCCCTCGCGGGGTACGGTCGGGTGAGACGTTCGTAGAACGCGATCAGCGCGGCAGGGGCTAGGATAGAGCCGAAGATGTTCTTATGATAGAAGACGCCGCGCCAGTCGCCGATGACCGCGCGTTCCGGATCATTCGGTTGGTGGACCGCAAGCTCCGGCGCCACGAAGACCAGCAACAGACTAACCAACGCCAAAGCGACGGCAACCTGACGGAACCGGCGCAGCAACTCTGCCGGCGATTGGAGGCTGGCAAGGCAGAAGATCGTGGTAGTCGTGACGGCGGTCAGTGCCAGCCGTCTTGTGCCGATATCGGGAACCGGGGACCAGAGAAGGGTGGTCGCGGCCCAGAGGAAGAGCAAGATCAGCGACGTGGGGAACAGCCGAACCAGCCCGCCGAATGAGAATTGTCGGACCACCAGCCCTGCCGCGCAAACCATGGCCAGCAGATAGGCAATCTGGCGGATGGGGCTGCCGTCACCCGTATCGGCCAGGGACTCGATCGCCACCCGCATTTGGAAGGCGCGGTCGACATTGGTCAACAGGATCAGAAGGATGAGAGATGTCGCAAGCGCAACCAGCCTCCCCCCGTCAAGCCGGATCATTGCGGCGGGCCTTGTGTGGATGCTAACGGCCATGGGTGACCGCATATTCATGGAACCGATAACCAAGCAGGGCGGCGGTCTTGCCGAAGGCGCGCGCGCATTTACATAGCGCATCGACTTGTGATCTGGTCCTGCCGATGTTGATGGCAAGAAGGATCGGACTGAGCCCGAAGGCGCCGATGATCAAGGGCACCTGGCGGCGCAGCGTCGCAGACAGGCCGTTATGAACGAGCAGGATGCGCGTATCGGACATTCCGATGCGGAAGGATCGTTGTAGCGCCCATCGCAGGTTGACGCGGCTGGCTGGATAGACCTCGTGGATCACTGCCTTTTCGGCGACGGCAAAGCTGGCACCAGCAGCGCGCAGGCGGTGAAACAGTTCGGCATCCCCGCCGCCCGTCAGGCCGAAGGACGGATCGAACCAAGGCAGAGGCTCCTTTTCCGCCGCTTTGGCCGAAATCAGCGTTCCATTCGTTCCGTAGACGATCAGGACGCGGCCATTGCGATTTGGGTAGTGGTTGCGATAGGCAGCACTTTGCAAAGCCCAGCTGGGCGGGGGCGCTTCGAAATCGGGCAGCACATTCGACCCGACGACATCAGCGCCGGTGTCGGCCTGCACGGCCAGAAGAGCGTCGAGCCAGTCGGGCTCGACCCATTGATCATCATCGACGAAGACGATGACATCTGCGCAGCCCCTTTCGAATGCGGCCCCGACCAATGCATTGCGCACCTGCGAGATGCCCCGTTCCGGCACGAGGATCGCTTGCAGATCGAAACGGTAGCCTTTCTGGCGAAGGGTTTCGGTCAGGTCCAAACCTTCCTGCAGTTCTGCATCGTTATCCGCCACGCGGACAAAGACATCATGCGCCGTTGACAAGCTCGCAATGGACTGCAGCGCGCGCTCTAGCATTCTGGGCCGCTTATGGGTGGCGATTGCGATACAGACCTTGGCCATCAATCCCTCGTTCTTTCACAGGCTGGGGCGGATGCGTTTGCTGCGCGTTTCGGATGGCAACGAGGACCAACAGTGTATGTCATCGGATCGCTTCGGCAGTTAACGTTCTTGAATAGATCCTTTTGGTCAAAATCAGACACGCGCACTCGCCCGCCACGACTGCCCCCAAGACGACCAAGATCGTCTGCCAGCCGATGGCGATTGCAACGATGGTCCCGCCTATCGTCATAATCGACGAATAGATCGTGGTGAATGCAAGTGGACGGAACTTTCCCGCTGCCTGCAAGGCGGCGCTAGGTCCGGTCCGCAAGCCGCGTACAATCTGGCCCAAGGTCAGCAGGGCAAGTAGGGGCCAGAGGGTTTGCGTGTCATATCGGCCGCCCCCGATCAGTCCGCTTTCGAAGAAAAGGATGGCCGCGATCAGCACAAAATTGAGCATGACTCCGCCCGTCATAATGGTCGAGATCATGCGCACCCCTGCGGCAAGCTCATCGAACGCACCATCGCGGAATTTCCGCGCGAGGCCGGGCCGCTCGAACTGGGTCACGGCCTGTGTAAGGATCGGGATCGGGCGGAAGAACAGAGCAAGAGTTGCCACCGGAGCGAAGGCCGCTGGGCCCAGGCAGAGGGTCAACACGTAAGTATGCAGGTTTGCGGTGATTTCCGTCGTCACCACACCGACGCTGGCCCAAAATCCGTGCTGGTGGAACGAACTCCGAAAGGGAGCGAGCGAGAGCCTCCCACGGACGAACAAAAGCGGAAACGTACCCCTGCCGATCACCACCATTGAAACGAGTGTGCCGGACAGCATCGCAAGCAGGGTCGGGAAGACGCCAATCCCGAAGGACATGAAAAAAATTGCCCCCGCCAGCAACGTGGCGACTCCGTAGGCGATGTCGGCGCCCGCTGGCCAAAGGAAGTTATTGCTGGCCAGTTCAACGGCGCGCAGGAACCACCGCAACCACAGCGCCGCCGCCTGCAGGACCACCAGCCCCACCAGCCCAGCCGCCATTCCGACCGCCAGCATAACTCCGCACAGGGCTAGGCTGCCGGTCGCAATGAAAAGAACATTGGCGAGGGCGAAGCTTTGCACAACCGCGCCGCGCCCGACCTCCCGGTCCGCAAGTCGCACGAGGAGCGGCGAGGCGAAGAGCGCGTTAGACAGTCCCATTCCGAACTGCACCAGCACCATCGCGAAGGCGTAAAGCCCGAAAGCAGCGCTTTCGACGGAGGATTGCAAAACGAAGGCCAGACAGAAATTGGCTCCGGAATAGACGAAGGCCGCAAACACACCAATATGCCGCCTGAACAACGCAAATAGGTTCGCCACTTGCACTATCCTATTGCGTCAGTCGCCGACGAAATGTCCGCCTGTGAGGCCGCGCGCGTCATTTTGTCAGAGCAATCCAAATCGCATGGGGCGATGTGGCGAGATAGCGCCATAACAACCTTGGGGTCGTTATGGCGCGGAAGATCCACTCTAGATGATAATCCTGCATCCAACGCGGAGCGCGAGGATAGTGACCCGTAATAAAATTATAGCAACCACCGCAGGTAACGAGCCAACCGCAGGTCAAGGCATCGCGCCATTTAACGCTAAAAATCTGCTCGAACGGCTTCCCAAGGCCGATCCAAAGTACATCGGGCCGGCAACGGTTGATTTCCTCAATGATAGCAGCCTCTTCGCTTTCCGCAAAATAACCGTGGTGGTGACCACAGATGAGCAATTCCGGATACAGGGCTTTTAAACGCCGGGCGCATTCGGCGTTTACTTGCGCTGTTCCGCCCAGAAGATAGAAACTCAATCCATGTTGTGCGGCGGCCTTGGCGCAATCATGAATCATATCCGTCGTTGCACTGCGCTCGGGGATTGGATTCCCGTTTCTCCAGCGCGACACAGCTACCAGAAATCCACCATCGGCGTGAATGACATCAGCTTGGTCGACAGCCGACTGGTAGGGTCGATTAGTTTCCCGCAAGGACATTGCATGACCGTTTACATCAAAAACCAATCGCGGCCCCGCTGCGCTCTTTCGGGCAATAAGGCAATCAGCTACCATAGCCTCGGCCAGTGCAACCCGCGAAGCAACTGCAATATCAAAACCCCCGATCTTGCATACTTCAAAGGGGGTCCAGCAGATATCTGCGCGGATACTCATCAGCAGCAGCCTAGCTTCCTCACGACTACTTTCTCTTGGCTCAGGTGGCTAAAGTAAGCCACATTTGGTGTTGGAAATTCGCCACCCAAACCCCGATCACACCCCATCAAACCGCTTCACCATTCATTAAAGTTTCCCCTCGCCCGTCTCCAATCCGAACACCCAATCCTTCACCCCTCTATCCCATTCCAAATGCCGTCTTGGACCCAGACAGTTTCTACTTGCCCCGCGCCGTCAGGACGACAAGCACGGTCCTTAAAACCAGCGCCAGATCGACGGTCAGCGAACAGTCGTGCAGATACTGTTCGTCATAGCGGGCACGGTCGGCAAAGCTGGCTTCGTTGCGGGTCGACACTTGCCAAGGGCCCGTCACGCCGGGCCGCAAGGCGTAATATGCTCGGCCGGAATAAAGTGCCCTTTGTTCAAGCATCATTGGGCGGGGTCCCACCAAACTCATATCTCCAGTCAGGATGTTCCAAAACTGCGGCAGTTCGTCGAGCGAGGTTTTGCGAATTAAGCGGCCGATGCGGGTTATACGCGGGTCATGGTCCAGTTTCTGGCGCAGATCCCATTCGGCACGGATCGCGGGGTCGGAGGAGAGATAATGTTCCAGCAGGCCGTCGGCGCCGGGGACCATAGACCTGAGTTTCCACATGCGGAACGAACGGCCACCCCTACCTACCCTAAGCTGACTATAAAACGGGGTTCCGCCGTCAAGCATCACCAGCAGGCCGAGGACTAGGACGAGCGGCACCCACACCGGCGCGGCCAGAACCACGACCAGAATATCGAAAGCCCGCTTAAGATTTCTGCGATACAGCGTGGCGGGGCTGGTGGCGAAATCAAGCGGCAGGATGGGCGGCACCGGAGTCGCGTGCTTCATCGCCGGTCCGCCATGCAAATTCTTGCGTTCAAAACTCACGGCCGTCACCATCTAATATTCAGCAAGCCGATACTGCCAATGGCAGATCAACGACGCCGACACTTAAGGGAAAACCAGCGCCGCACATGCGGCGGCGCATATGCGACCTTATGCAGGGCTACCCGACACTTCGGCAACGGCCTCGAGGTCGATTGTGCCACCCGAGGCGACAACCGACGCGGCTTGACTGGCGCTTTGGGCAATCTGATCAAAGCCGGCAGCCGTTGCAACACTTGCAACCGCAGTCAGCGCGAATTGCGAGGCGATGGCCGGAATAAGCCCGGCATTGTAGGCCGAAGCAATCGCCGAGACGAGCGAGGCAAGCAGGAGAGCGGGGTCCACATCTGGGTTCGCGGCAGCAAACTGGTCAAGCAAGGCTTGGATCGCAGCTTTGCAATCACTGTCCGATGAGCAGGAGGCAACGGTCGCAACGATCGTATCCTGCGGGAACTGAACGGCAACCTGAGCAAATGAGGGACTGACGGAAAACGAAAGTCCGAGTGAAACCAACGCGGCAGCGAAGGAAGATTTCATGACAAACACCTTCAGGATAGTAGACACACACACAACATGGACTTGTATACGAAAGAGATGTATCAGTCAAAGTGTAACTATCACGGTGATTAGTCTGAACTTTTTGCAACATATGGGCGCATCGCGGCTTCAACCCCTAGATGTTCCCTCGTCGGCTTGGGTTCCCGGGCCATGTGTGTCGGTGGTGTCCGTGTCATGAGCCGAATCGGTAACCGGGTAAGGTCTGCGGGACTGGTCAGCCTTTGTCTTGTGTGCCTAGTCTCGGCCATGCGGAGCTTCGTTGCCGAATACCAGACAATCCTGTTGCTTTCTGGCACGCCGGGCGAAGTGGTCGCGCGTCTGGGCGAGGGTGTCGATGGTTTAGCGCGCCCGCAAGCAGCACGCACGGTGCGCGATTTGATGTCGGCCTGCGGTCGCGTTTTGACCCTTGCGCCGCAGCTCAAGGCCGATACGGCCTTGGAAGCGCGTGTTGCTGCGTCTTGCCGAGCGGTTTCTCAATCTGCGACGAGTATGTCGCCGAGCAACTCGCGGGCACGCGCTGTAGCCCTGCTGTCTGAGCGGCAGGTTTCGGCATCCGAACTGAACCTTGCCCAAAACGCCGCCCCCTTTGAGCCGTGGTCACTGAACGTGCGGCTTCAGGCCGTGGCACGTTCGGCCAGCCTACCTCCTGACCTGTTAGAGGCCGCCGCCCCCGACATTGCGCGAGCACTTTTCTCTGACTGGGGAAAACAGGTGGTTGCTAGGCTTTACCGCGACCGCGCCGAACTTCGGCCCACGATTGCGGCCGTTGCCGAAAAACTGCCCGCCGCCGACCAGCGCCGCTTTCTTGGCCTGCTGGAAAACACGCAGAGAAGGCAGGGCTGACCATGTTGCATCCAAGAGAGGGGCATCGGCTAAGCCGGTGGCATGACCGGATTGCCCTGTTCCTGGGCCTGTTCGTCATCCTTGCTGCGCTGCCGCTCGCTTCGAACCGGGCGACGTGGTGGCTGCTTTGGACTGCGCTGCTTGCCATCGTGGCGACCTTGCACCTAATCCGCACCATGCTGGCCAGTTCGACCTATCGGCACCGCTTTCTTGACCACAAGGGTCTTTTCCTTCTGGGGCTGATCGTGCCACTTTGGGCGCTGCTGCAGTCGCTGCCCGTTGCCGATGCCTTGCCGCGCGGCCTGATCGCGATGGCGCCGGGGCTGGAGGCGCTATCGGGCAGCGCGATCTCGGTCGCGCCCGAGATCGCGGCATCGGGGATTTTGCGGGTCATCGGCTATCTCTTGCTGGCCGCCATGGTGCTTGAGGTGGCGTCGCGCCGAGACCGTGTGCTGCGCCTTGGCTATCTGCTGTTCGGCGGAGTTTGTTTGCAGGCGATTTGGGCGCTGGTCGCGTTGAAGCTTTTGGACGATTTCAGCCCTTGGGGGCCGAAGCTGGCCTATCTGGGCAGTGCAACGGGTACGTTCATAAACCGCAATTCCTTGGCGACCTTTCTTGGTTTCGGTCTGGTGCTTGGGGTGGGCCTGATCGCCGAACGGGGGAACCGTGCAGCGATCCGGAACACCCGCAAAGGCCGCTGGCTGTCCGGGATCGGGGCGGGCGATATTACCCTGCTGGTCGGCATGATCTTTGTCTTGTTCGCACTGGTGCTGACACAGTCGCGCCTTGGTCTGGCGAGCGCGCTTGCCGGTTGCCTGCTGACCCATGCGCTTGTCAGGCGCGACGCCGGTGCCCCGATTGTGCGTATCTTGCTGGAATGGTGCATCGGGCTGACCGTATTCGTCGTGGCGCTGGGGCTTTCGCTTGCAGGAAGCGGTGTTGCGGACCGTATTCTTTTCCTTGGGACGGAATCCGTGAACAGGATGGCGATCTACCGCAATACGCTTGCGATGATCGAGACGCGCCCGCTGACGGGTTTCGGTATGGATGCTTTTGGCCAAGCATTCGAGGCGTTTCGCACGCCGCCGCTGCTCGATCCGGTTACCTATGACCTTGCCCATAATTCCTATCTGATGCTATGGGCCGAGTTCGGGTTGATCTTTGGATCGGCGCCGATCCTTGCGCTTGCCGGCACGGGTTTTGCACTTTGGCGCAAACGGCGCAGCGAAGGCGGTTTGCCGGGCGTCGCGGCGGCGGGACTAGGGGCGCTTGCCATCGGAACGCTGCATTCAGCGGGGGATTTTAGTTTGGAGATTCCGGCGAACGTTTACCTGTTCGTCTCGATCCTTGCCCTTGGGCTTGGCCGCGCCATGCCGCAAAGCCGCCATACTGAACGCCCCCGCACGGCCCAGCTTTCGGCCATCGCATCCAAGGTGTTCGGATGAAGCTGCCGAACCTCAGGCTGCTGTTCGGCGTCCCCCGGCCTGCAACAACCCGCTTTGTCGATCTGGGCGATCATGACGGGCCGGTCTATGCGATCGGTGACATTCATGGCTGTCACAGCCTGTTTCGCAGAACCCTGCGCGAGATCGAGAAAGATGCCCGCAAACGCGCGGGCACACCCTTGGTGGTGGCGTTGGGCGATGTTGTCGACCGTGGCCCCGACAGCGCCGCCGTGATCGAGGACTTCGCCAATAGCCGTGCGCTATGCATGCTGGGTAACCATGAGCGGATGATGCTTTCGTTTCTGGACGATCCCGAACCGTCTTGGGATTGGCTTTCCCAAGGCGGTTTTGAAACGCTCCTGTCCTATGGCCTTTCCCTGTCGCCCAGTGATCGTTTGCCGCGGCGGCGGCTGCGTCAGATGCTAGATCTGCATGTGCCCGAAAAGCATCGGCAATGGCTGCGCGCATTGCCACACGGTTATCTGGTCCGGCGCGACGGCCAGCGGTTCATCCTGGTCCATGCCGGCATCGATCCCACGCGACCGCTGCACCAGCAGGCGGAATCGGCGGTGCTGTGGGGGCGCGATGTTTCGCTGCCCGATGACGGGTTCGTCGTGCAAGGGCATGTGATCGTCGACGCACCCGAAGTTTCTGCGCGCCATGCGCGGATCGACACGGGCGCACACCGGACCGGACGGCTGACCACCCTGTGCCTGCCGCAGGGATCCGACATCACCGTTTTGACAATTACGAATACCGGCGACCGACAAGATCCGTCGCGCCGCGCTCTGCAAGGGAAGCACTCGATTGGAAAACACTGATCTCGATCTCGCAGCCGTTCTGGGCATCTTGCGCCGCCAGAAAAGGGTGCTTCTGGTGACGGTCGCGGTCATTCTTGGCCTTGCTTTGCTGTATCTTGTCACCGCCTCGCCGGTGTATCGCTCGTCCGTACTGATTCAGATCGATGGCAGCCGGACCAATTTGCTCGAGCCGTCCTCATCGGGGCAGGAGCAAAGTGCCATCCTGAATTCGCGTGTTGATGGCGAAGTCGAAATCCTGCGTTCCGAAGCGACGGCGCTTGCTGTGGTCAAGGCGGCCGACCTGATCGCTGACAAGGAATTTGGGCCGCAATTGGGCTGGTTTTCGAAGCTGGGCGTGGCGCTTGGGGCCGAACTTGATGGCGGATCCCTGCGCCGGATGTTCGGGCTTGCCCCCAAACCCGCCCCAACCCCCGAAGCGCTGGTGAATGCAACGCTGCTTAAACTGCAAAATTTGGTCGAGGTCCGGCGGCGCGGCCTGACATTTCTGATCGAGATTACCGTTTATTCGAAATCGCCCGAACGCGCCGCCAATATCGCCAATGCCTACGCCGCCGTCTATATTGAACGGCAGGTCCGCGCGAAGATACAGGCCGCCATTTCGGCGCGCGATGTGCTGCGCAAGCAGATCGACCTTGCGCAGACCCAGCTTGCCAACTCGGAAAATGCGGTCAACGGTTTCATCGAAACCAACTTGACCCGATTGGAACGGGAAACCAACGATCCGGCCATCGGCGCCTTGCGCGCCCGCCTGAACGAAGCCAAGTCGCAACAGGCTGACCGCAAGGCCAAGATCGCGCTGGCAGATACCGCCCTGAACCGCGGCGATTGGGCTACTGTCGCCCAGTCGCTAGGCGATCAGGCGCTGAGCGAGCTTGCCAAGCAACGCGCCGAGCTTGAGGTACAGCTGCGCGGGGCCGAGGAGGGGAGCGCAGAAATCGTAGATCTGCGCGAACGTCTGGCGGCGCTGGACAGCGATCTGTCGTCGAAATCCGGCGCTTCGCTTTCAGTTCTGAAGCAAGAGGTGCAGGGGCTAGACGAACGCGCATCGCAGGCGCGCGACGAATTGCGCACCGCTCTGCTGGATTCCGACCTGTCGGGCGACATGCTGGCCGATCTTTTCAACCTTCAACAAAGTGCCACGATCGCGCGGTCGCAATACCAGACCTTGCTGGCGCGCGAGCAGGATCTCCAGGCGCTGGCCAACCTGCAAATCGCGGATGCCCGTATCGTGTCGGAGGCGCTTGCCCCGCAGAACGCGGCTTTGCCGAACCGCAAGCTGATTGCCGCGCTGGCGCTGGTCGGGGGGGCTGGGCTGGGCACCATGCTGGCATTCCTGCGCGAATTCTACCTGGGTGGCATCGTCTCGGCTAACCATCTAAGCAACATCATGCAAATGCCCGTTCCGGTTACTTTTGCTACGCTTGATCTTTCCAAGACCGGGACCGACCCCGCCGATATGGTCATCTCGTCGCCCATGTCGCTTTATGCTGAAACCTTCCGGCAATTGCGTGCTGCGATCGACATAGGTTTTGGCAGTTTCGAAGACCCGACCGCCGAAAGACCGGGGCGCGTGATCCTGATCTGTTCGGCCTTGCAAGCCGAGGGCAAATCGACCACCGCTATTGCGCTGGCCCGCACCTATGCGCTTGCTGGATTGAACACCTTGCTGATCGATGCCGATATGCGCAAGCCCACGATCGGGCTTCGCCTTGGTATTCCTGAGAAGGTCGGCCTGATCGACTTCGTCTCGGGCAATCGGCGAGCGGACCTCAAACAGCTAAATCCCACCCGCGACCCGAAATCGCCGCTGATCGTGGTAACGGCAGGTGCAAGAAGCCTGCGGCCGACCGACCAGTTGCTGAACGGCCCAGAATTCCATAGCGTGATCGATGCCGCCCGAGAAAAGTTCGATGTCGTCATCCTTGACAGTCCGCCGATCCTACCGGTCGTCGACACGCGCTATCTGGCGCGCTATGCCGACGCCGTTGTTCAGGTCGTGCGTCACGGCACGACGATGCAGGGCGAAGTGCGTGAATCCGTGGTGCAGATGCGGTCGCACCTGCGGGCAGAGACGCATTATCTTGGGGTGCTAAACCTCGAAAATGCAGCGGGATCTCGCTATGGTTACTACGGCAATTACAGCTATTATGGCGAGCCGGGCTGACCCGTTAATCGCAGGCCCGGGCGCCCATTCGGATCGCCTCACCGCCTGAAATGACCAGATAGCTGGTCGTGTAAAGCCGGGCCTTTGCCATGAACCAGCGCCGCAGTTCGGCCGGATACATCTCGGCCATCTGGCGCGAGACGCGTTCATATTCCTCGGGTGGTAGCGGAATGCCGCGCAGCCGCGAGCTTGGCCCATGGAAGCCCAGCCGCGCCTGTGGTGAGACGCAGGTCGTGGGTACGCCAAGCAGAAGTGTGCAGGCAGAAATGCAGGTACCTTCGATCCGCACCGGTGTGCCGGTGGCACTGAGCTGTCTGACCTGCTGGATGCGTTCAGCGACAGAGCCGCCAAGATCGCGTTTCACCGTAATGGCCTGGGCCGGTAGGGTTTGTGAACCCAGCAGCACACCCACAACAACAATCGACCGCGTTGCCACGCCAAACAGACGTGACATCGTTTTACCTTTTACAAGCTTAGACACTCTTTCCACCTCATAACACGCAGGTCGCTATGCGATGGTTCGCTTTTGACCGTGCAACACGGCCTCAAGACGGAAAGATTGTGGTCTGATTTAGCGAAAACGTTCGAATTGGGCCGATTTGCACAGCTATCTGCAACGAACAGGCCACCCCGAGGGCGGCATCGGGTCGGTCAGTTCGGGGAAAGCGTCAGGCCAGCAGGGCCAGCAGAAGCCAGACCCAAAGACCTGCCCCAAGGACAAGCATCGGAACCAGCCACAGCCCAAGCCCGGAACGTGCTCCTTGCACTTCCGCCTCGGTACTGTCCGCGACTTCGTCAATGTGGAACATCTTCGTCACGAGCGACCTCCGATACCGGGGCTGAGTTGCGCTATGATACAATTACTCAGACTATCCATCCACCAAAAGTGGCGCACTTGCACAATAGATTAATAAAAATCATTAAAAAGAATCTAACACATACTTTGGTCTGGATCGGCCGCAAGTGTGGTGTGTGCCCGCAGTCAAAGCCTGCCAAACCGCGCAAGCCCGCCCTGTCTGGAAAGTACTAGCTAGCCAAACGAACCCAGCCCCGCACACAAAACGGTTGAAGCAGCCAGTCGCTCCGATACATTTGAAAGTGGTGACGAGGGGGGACTCGAACCCCCGACCCCATGCTTATGGGCGGGTGCCCCGCGTTAACTTTGTTGGGTTTTCCCTGTAAACGAGTCGGAATTCGCCCGTTTGGGAACAAGGCCTTATGAGTTGCCCTTAGTTTCCTAGACACCTGCCTCGTTCAGTTTCTGCTGCCAGGTTTCGCTCTCGACGGTCCCCACGTTGACCTCACCGGTGTAAAGAGCACTGGGCCGGAGGCCTGATCCGCCCGTCCAGATGAGCTATTGTCCTCGGGCAACCTTAGGATGGGGAGGCGCCACGGATCGCGGCAGTGCAATCCGCGACGACACGATAGCTGGGCGCGTCCGACGCCAGCCCACCACCGTTGATATATGGACGTTGATGCGGGCCAGTTGAACGACCGGGTTTTGCCTTACTGCCTCGCAGCGCGGCCAAATGTCTAACAGGCAGTGATGGGCCGATTGGCAGCTTCACCTATGCTTCGTGAACGCGGCCCAGACGCTTGCGTCATAAGTCGGCGCACAGGTTTGGCTGTTCCCATCGGATGCTGCTGCGCGCTCGTTGCGCCGCGCAGCAGCATCCGACGGGAACATGAGATTTCCCCGAGAAACAGAGCGCGGATCATTACAAGGAGATCCGAAAATGCAGCTCGCACCAACGCACCTCGAGCAAAGAAGCTCTGTCCTGCCTTGGTCCAAAACGCTCACCTGTGGAGACATCGTCAGTTATCGCTTCCCGACCGACGAACCGACACCGCACAAGGCCAGACCCTGTCTTGTGCTCGATATCCTGCGGAAACGCGGGAAGCGCTATGCGATCCTTGCCTACGGGACGACCTCGAAGAACCGCCACATTTCTGGAGATGAAATCCCGCTGCATCTTCCTGATGACGCGGCCGCGGCGGGTCTCGATCGGCCGACCCGCTTTGTGGGCGCGCGCAGGATCACCGTTTCGGTAAACTGCAACCGTTTCGTTCCGGAGCCGCAGCTTCGCACGCCGGTCCTCGGCAGGTTGACCGGCGCAGAATATACGCGGGCCGTCTCGATCCACGATCGGCTGCGGGAAGAAGCGGCGGTTCTACGCAGACTGAAATCGGCCTTCAACGAAGCGACCGGCCGAGCTGAGCAACCACGGGAAACGCGACGGTAATAGCGCTGATCGAAGTCGAAGAGGGCAAGCCGGAAAGCGGTAAGCGCTGGAAGGATCGGCTCAATCCCTTTGACGTTGAGAGATGCGCCGTTCTGCACCAGCCAGGATGCGCTGACCATGATCAGCTGGAACAACGGCAGCGCGTAGGACACGTCGCTGTCCTTGAAGTGCTGCGTTATGGACTGAAGGAACGACCCCTCAGGGATAAGGCGATCGATGTCGAAGGCGTACGCCTTCGACTTCTTGGCCAACATCATCAGAAGAAGCGTCTCTTCGTCGGCGGTGAGGGGGCGCTGCCCCTTGCCCTTCGGCAAGCGGAGCTTGGAAAAGATGGGGAAGGACGGGGCGGTTGTCTTGCGGCGCTTGGTCTTGCTGTGCATCGGCGTGCCTTTCTTGCGGAACGCCGGGGAAATCAGTCGCCTCACGGATCGAACAAAACGCCCTGGATGCACCTGTCAGACATTTTGCTTGAGAAACCGACCCCGTTGGCAGCGTGTTTTCCAGCCAAGCGGAGAAATAGCCAACACTCCTGCAAGTATTTGTAAAATAGGTATTTTATGGCATTCCCGATGACCGACAAGATGTCGACAAAACCGTCACTTTGCCAAGGCAAACAACCCGTTGCAGACAGGAAGCGGCGGCTCTATGCGACAATCCGCCGCAGATTAAGCTGGGTTTCAGACAGCGAATGAGTCAAACCTGCGTCGGCAGGGAAGCGCTCGATTTCGCAACGCGAGATGGTGGCCTTTATGCCGATCTGATGCCGTCATTCGACGGGCAGTCTGAAACATGATCCAGGTCGTGTGCGAGTGGTCCAAGACCCACGGCTACTGCCTTAACTCCTTGAACCAAGACGAACTCTTCGGGTGCGGGGCTCCCGTTTCGTCTGCGCGGTTCTCGCGACGCGCAGACGAAACCGGACCCCCGCAGAGGGTGGGACAGGACGGTGCGCGTGTCGATCCACTCTCACACTTCACGGAGATCAGAATGTATCTTCCACCCGAGCAGTTCACCCTGGTTCCGCCCTGGGCCGCTACGTTGACCTATGGCGACATCGTCAGCTTTCGCTTCCCCGCCGACGAGTCAGAAGGCGTTTCGCTGAAGATGCGCCCCTGCCTCGTCCTCGAAGTCGAGGATAGGCAAGGCCTCCGGTTCGCGACGCTGGCCTTTGGCACGTCAATCGGCAGCCGCGCGAACCGCGGATACGAGATTCGCGTAAATCGCGATGTGGAAGCCACCGCCGCCGGTCTCGACGGCCCCACCAGCGGCAACCCGTGCATGGCCTGCAAAGCCAGCCAGACGTGATCGGGCGACAGGTCGTAGTCGATATCCTCCAAATTGATCCGCCGCGTCCGCAGATAAGCGAAAGGGGCCCGCAGATCGGCATATTTCACGTCGTCCGAGGCATTCAGCCGCCGGATCCGTTCCGCCGTCACGTCGCGGCAGATGTTGCGGGCGGGATCGACCTCAGTCGCCTCGGTCGAGGAGACCATGATGAAGCGGCGCGAGCCGTTATCCTCGGCATTCAACTCCATCACCGCCTGCGCGGTCGTGGCGGAACCCGCGAAGAAATCGAGGACGAGGTCGGTCGGCCCGGTGGACTGCCGGATAAGTTCGCGGATCAGCGAGACGGGTTTGGCGTAATTGAAGGCTTTTTCACCGAAGATGGATTTGACGTCTTTCGCGGCCTCGTCATTAGTTCCAGACACGATTTGGATAATCTGCGCGTCCGTGTCTTCGGCCTCTGCACGAGGCGTGACCCAACTTGAAAGAGGTTGCCGTTGGTTTCGCAGGTTCGCTTTGAACCTCTTTAAGCGTGGCGTCCCAAAGCCAACCTTCCGACCGACCCAGTAATCCAGATTGGGCAGCCCCCGTCGTAGCAGCGGCGTCTTCCCGCTCGTCGGGACATCGTTCCGATCAATCGCGTGCAACAGAACGTCCATCGTATCCCAGACCTCGATACGCTGGTCGGTGGGAAACGCGATCTGCCTGTCAGCGAGTCTATCCTCCATGAACTGGGTTCGGGAGGTGCTGGAACGCTCCTTGATAGGATAAACCCACACGCGATCGGGATTCGGCGGGTATGCAATTCCCGAGTCTGGATCGACCAAGGGATAAAAGAGGTTCGGGCGCTCAAGGTAGCTGAAGCCAAGCGTCAAGTCGCTCTTGGTCCAGTCGCCACGCGCGTCACCATCGGGATTACTATAGAGGGCATAGGTCTTTTCGTTTCCAAGGAACCGAAAGGCCTCTTTGCCAAAAACTAGAACATGCTCATGGTCTTGGCTCATGAAGAAGCCGTGGTCTGCGTTCGACCCCACGCGAGTCCGCCAAACCAAACTCCCGAGGCTCATCCCCGGCATCACCTCGTCCAGCAGCAGTTCCAGCTTGGCGCGGTTCTCGTCGTTGATCGACACCAGCATCACCCCGTCCTCGGACAACCGGTCGCGGGCGATCTCGAGCCGCTGGAACAGAAACTCGAGCCATGTGGAATGCCGCCACGCGTCTTCCTTGCTCATGTAGCTGTCGTTATAGACCCAGTCCTTGTTACCGGTGTTGTAGGGCGGGTCGATGTAGATGCATTTGACGCGCCCGCGATGCGTCATCCGCAGCCAGCGCAGGGCGTCGAAATTGTCGGCCTCGATCACGATGTTCTCGTAGGGCGCGGTCAGGTCCGACAGGCCCGCATCTAGGATGCGGACTCATAATGGCGCATCCAGAGGCGTGCTGATGCCATGAGCACGACGGCCAGATAGTTTCGGGCTGACTTTTCGTATCGGGTTGCGACTTTGCGGAAGTGCTTGAGCTTATTGAA
>JAIXRW010000019.1 GCA_027484985.1 Rhodobacter sp.
CTAGAACAGCGCCCCGCAGACCGGATCGGCAAGGCCGCTGTCGCACAGGGTTTTGAGTTGGGCCATGGCCTGTTCCTGCGCCTTGGGTCGGTCTTCGGGGGGCAGGCGGGCGAAGGTGGCGTTGCGGGCGGCCAGCGCGTTGGGGGTTTCGAAGGCGGCTGACAGGGCCTGCCAGACATAGGCGCCGGTCAGGTCGGGTTCGGGCAAAAGGTCGGACAGCACGAAGGACATCTCGAGCATGGCGCGCCCCTCGCCCGCTTTCAGGCGGGGGTCGAGGTCGGCGGTGATGCGGGCGGCCAGCGCCTTGCGCAGGTCGGGCGTGGCGGCATCGGCCATGCGGTCGATCAGGGCGCGGGCTTCGGACACGCCGCCCAGACGGGCGCGCCATGCCCAGTATAGCCCTTCGGCATGGTTCTGCGGCAGGCCGCGGCCATCATAGAACAAGAGGGCAAGGTTGAACTGCGCCTGCGCGTTTCCGGCGCGGGCCAGCGGCAGGAACATCGCGGCCGCCGTGGCGGTGTCGCCTGCACGGGCGGCGGCGATTGCACGGGCAAAGCCGGGTGCCGCATCGGCGCTGTGCGCCGCAGGCGCCGGTTCGGCGCGGGCCGGCAGCGGCAGGGCGGGCAGCGCAAGGCTGGCGAGAAGGGCAAGGAACCGACGCGCGCGCATCATTTGCCCGCCATCATGACAAGTTGCAGGTAAAGCAGGCGGCGCGGCGGCCCCCCCGTGGCGGGGCGTTCATAGACCACGACCTGTGGGCGGATCGTGCCTTCGGTCACGAATTCGATGCTGATGCTGTCGGGCAGGAACACGCCGTAATCGGACAGGGTGCCCTTTGGGTCGGTCGCAAAGCGCAGGCGGAAGGTCTGGTCGATCCAGATCCGCGCCAGGGCGCGGCCAAGGATATCGGGCAGGAAGCGTTCCACCTGACTGCGGTTTCGCAGATGGGTTTCGGTGCGGACAAGGTCGAAATCCTGCGCCTCTTGCGGGGGGCGGGGGCGTTCGGCGCGGTCTTTGCCCTCGAACCGCTGGCGCATCACCGCCGGAAGCCGCGAGATGACCGGCACAAGGGCGCGGGACATCCTTTCCTTCATGGCGCGGGCTTCCTTTGCACTGGGTGACGGTTGGGAAAACGACCGCGGGGCGCGGTTGTTTAGCGGGGTGGAACGGGGCTTGCACCGGCGGGGTGGAACGGGGGCAGGCATGGCACGGATCGGATCACAGACGGTTTTCGCGGGCTTGGGCTTTGTGGCGCTGGCGGGGGGCTTTTCGCTGGCGGCCTGGCGCGTGATGCAGCCACCGCCGGTTCCGGCCTTTGCCGCCACAGGTGACGCGGGGGCCGAGGCGGCCGCGCCCGAGGAGGCGCCCGAGACGATCCAGCTTTATGTTCCGCTGGAGGACCAGATTGCCGTGGCGGTGGCCGAACGGCCCGAGCGGGTGATGTTCGACGTGGCCTTTTCGGTGCGTGGCCCGATGGAGGTGCTGTTGGGCATGAAGGCCGATGTGGATGCCAAGAAGGACACGATCCTTGCCGCGCTGCTGGTCGCAGCGCAGGCCGAGGTGGTGAAAAGCGCCGATCCTGCCACGCTGCTGGCGTCACTGCCCGGTCCGCTGCGCGAGGCGGCGAACCGTGCGGTGGGCACCGCCAATTTGCCCGAACCGGTCGAGGAAGTGCTGGTGACGGGGCTGGTGGTGCAACGCTAGGCGCTTGGGGAAGGCCGGCCGGAAGGGGCGGGTCGCCGCTTTGCTTTGGCGCCCCCGTCCTGCGCGGCATGCGGCTTGCACGACAGGGCCGTGCGACGATTGCAACAAAGGGATCTTGCGATGAAACCGGAACTTGACCTGCCTGAGGGATCGCTGTTTGCGGCGGGGGCCGATCTGGCCAGCCTGCGGGTGGAATGCGTGTATTGCGATGCCCGTGGCGAGCCTGTGCGGCGGCGTGCGGTGTCGCTGTTGTCGCTGCTTGATCCGCGCCGCCATGGCGTGCCGCGCCGTCTGTTTGCCGCCGCTGGCGCCTAAGGTGAACCGGCTGGCGCCTGCCGTGATGTGGCAGGTGTTTTCTTTTGTCGGATAGAGTATCCGGGGGGTCGCGGGGGCGCGATGGCCCCCCGCGTGGCTGGCCCGATCAGGCCAACGGGGCGGCATAGGCGCGGCGCAGGTGCTGGTCGCGCTGGCGGTCGGCCCTGTCGGCGGCCATGCGGGTTTCAAGCTGTTCGAGCATCGCGCCGATCAGGTCTTTGGCCCGGATCAGGGCGGCGCGGTCATCGTCGCTTTGGGCCAAGGGGCCAAGATCGCGCACCATGCTGTCAAGTTCGGATGCGGTGACAAGAACCTGCACCATATCGGCCTGCGACATGGCGCGGGCCAGACGCCCGCCCGCCACGGCAAGCCCGATGGCCGCCGCCCCGTCAAGCGGCGCAGCGGTTTGCGCGGTCGGGGTCACTTGGCCACCCCGTCACCGATGGCAGACCAGGCCTGCACGAGGGTGGTGATATGGTCGGCGGCTTCGGCAAGCTGCGGGCTGGGCTGCTTGCGGAAGGCTTCGTCCACGCGCAGGCGGGCAAATTCATAGACGCGGAACAGGTTCATCGCGATTTCGCCGCCACGGTCGAAATCGAGGCTGGATTGCAGGATGTAGATCGCGGTGAAGGCGCGGTTCAGGTGGGTTGCGGGATAGGTGCGGTCCGGTTCGGCTGCCGCAAGGGCCCGCAGCGCGCGTTCGAGTTCGCGCAAGGTGACAAGGATGATGCCATGCGGGCTTTCGACCGACAGCCCCTCGCCCTGATCGGTGCGCCGGTATTGTGCCCTTGCATTGAGGAATGTCATGTTTGCCGCCTTTCCGGTGCCGCCGCCATTGGCGGCTGGTTGAAGGAAGAAACGGCCGGACCGTGCGGGGTTTTAGCGCCCGACCGGTCAGCCGAACAACGAGACACGCCGGGGCGAGGGGCGGCGGAACAGGGCGGGGCCGCTGTTTGCGGGGGCTGGCGGGGACAGAAGGTGCCTTGCCCGGCACAGCGCGTTGGACAAGGTCGCCGCGGTCAGGTCAGGCAGGGCGATGTCGCAGGGCAGGGCGGGGTGGGGGTTGTGCGCGATGATGACGGCCTTGCCCGCCGCACCGGCGATGCGGCGCAGGAAAAGGTCAAGGCGACGCTGGCCAAGCCCTGCCACGGGCAGGTCGAGCAGCACGATGCGCGGGGCGTTGAAGGGCAGCAGCCATGCGGTTGTGGCATTGGCGCAATCGGCCGGAAGGCCCGCAGCGCGGGCGGCGCGCAGCAGGGTTTCGGGCCGGTCCGACAGGATGGCGGCCACCGGGACCGGGCCACGGCTGCGCAGCGGCAGGCGCAGCGGGATGCCGGGGGCCAGCAAGGCAGGGGCCACCCTGTCCGGCATGGCGGAAGGGGCGAAAAAGGCGGGGGCTGGGTCTGGCATCATCATGGCAAGTCCTTTGCGGCCGCGACAGGGGCCCCGCCGCCCGATGCGGGCGGGGTGCCTGTCCTGTCGCGATCCGTGCAACAACCTTGCCGGGAAGCCGCTGCGGCGCGGGCCGATACCGATGCCGCGACCCCGCCCAGACCGGAGGCGTGTGACTACATCCGAAGGGATGGGCCGGCGGCATCGCCCGATGCGGCGCATAGCATGTTGGCCGAGACGACCATGCCCACATCGCCGCCCGCCAGAAGTGCGATGCCTGTCATGTTCTGCACGCGGCTGAGCACGCCGCGCAACGGGCGCAACAGCACCAGTTGCTGGCCGATCAGTTCATCGACCGGCACGGCCACGCTGCGCCCCTGCGCCCCGACCACGACATAGACGCCGCGCCCCCTTGCGCTGGTGCCATGGCCCGCGCCTTGGGGCTGGGCCTGTTTGGGCTGGTTCTGGCCCGCGCTGGCCAGCGCATGGATGGCAACGATCTCGTTTTCCGCGATCCGCAGCATCTGCTGCCCTTCGGCGGCCGAAACGGTGAAGGCGACATCGCCTTCGGGTTGCAGGATCATGCGGATGGCATCGACCGGCACGACGTAGCGCACCCCCTTGACCCCCACGACCATGCCGTCAAGCACGACCATGGCCAGCGGCAGCGAGATGTGGAAGCGCATCCCCTTGCCCGGCAGGGCCACGCGGCGGATCTCGCCGCCCGAACGGGCGAGGGTGCTTTGGATATCGTCCAGCACGGGTGAGCCGTCGATCACCGCGCCGTCATCTTCGACGATGGCGAGCACGCGTTCTTCATCGCGGTGAAAAGCGATGTGGATCGATTGCGGCGCATCGGGGCCCAGATCGAGCCGCATGACAAACAGCGCGCGCAGCAATTTGCGCAGCGTTTCAAGTATGGTGATATCGAGCGGCAATTCATCGCCCGAGCAAGAGAACTGCGCCTCGCGCCGGTTGCGGCGGGAATAGGTCTGCACGAAGGTTTCGAGCGGCCGGATCACCGAGGAAATAGCGCGGCTGCGGATTTCGACGGTTTCTTCCTGAAGCTGGGTCAGCTGGCCGACAAGCTGCGCCTCCATCTGGGTGACTTCCTGAAGGCGCGTCGAAAATTCCGACAGCATGGCGCGGACCTGCCCGCGTGCGCGGCGCCAGTCCTGCCCGTTGGCGCGCATCACGGCATCGATGCTGTCCATCAGGTCATGGTCGGCCAATCCGGTCAGCATGTGGCTGATCATCGACTGGCTGGCGGCGATTTCACCGATGGATTCCAGCATTTCGGGTGTGACGCCGCTGTTGATCGCGGCCTGCGCGGCGGGGTCGGTATCGGTATCGGGCAGGTCTGCGGGTTCATCCGCCTCTTGCAGGATCGAAAGCGCGCGGGTCATCCGCAGCTTGCGCGCGGCGGGGTCAAGGCGGGCGAGCTGTTCGGCAAGGCTGGGTTCATCAAGCGCGGTGGCGATGAGGAAATCGAACAGCGTGGCTTCGCCCTGAAAGACGGTCACGTTGGTGATGGGCCGCGCAAGGCCCGAGGACAGCCAGACGATGAAGTTTTCGGCCATCGCCTCGTCTTCGTTGATGTCGGCGCGGATGATGTAGAAGCGGTGCCCTGCCTCGATCGCCTCGGAGGCGGCGCGCACGCTTTCGGGTGACAGGACGCGGTGAAATTCGCGGGGCAGGCCCAGACGCCGTTCGATGGCCGAGGCGGTCATCAGCCCGTCCTGGACGAAGCAGACATTGGCCGCTTCCTCGAACAGTTTTTCAAGGTTCTGGGTATCGGGGGTTTCGCCCTGATAGAGCGCGTCGAACACAAGTTCGATCGTGTCGATGAAGCCGCGGGCGATGTGGGTCAGGATCGCATCGGGGGCAAGGCCGGTGGATTGCACGCGGCTGAACAGATCGATCAGCGACATGGCAAGCTGGCCTGCCATGTCGATGTGGTAATGCGCGCAGGCATGGTGGACAAGGCGCAGCGAATGTTCCAATTGCGCGTGGTCTTTGTCGCGGTTGGGCGTGGCGCCGCGCAGGCGTTCGAGCGTGGATTCAAGCGTGGCCAGCGTGTCGAACACATGTTCGGCGGCCCAGCTTTGCACCAGCGCGCGTGGGCTGATGCCGGCGGCAAGGGCGGCATCGGGCATCACCGCCTCGATCGCGCCGAGTTCTTCGTAAAGCCGCAATTCGGCGCTGCGGTATTCGGCGGCGCTGGTGGCGCGCAACAGGGTGTTGCCCGCCTCGGACAGGCGCAGGAAGCCATAGGGGGCGGCGGCGGCGCGCAGGGTGGCGATGGCGCTGCCCAGGCGTTCGGGATCGGGGGCATCGCCCAAGGAGAAATCGGTGCCAATGCTGGCGATTTCCGACAGGAAGCCGCGGATCGCATCGAAGAAATTGCCGTTCTCGGCGGCGGCGACGGCGGCGGGGGTGCCAAAGGTCTGGTCGGTCAGGTCATCAAGGCGCAGCAGCAGCTGGGCAAGGGTTTCTGCCGTCGCCTCGCCCGCAAGATAGCTGTCAAGTGCTGCGACCCAATCGTCGAGCCCCATTTGCTGTGCGGCGTGGCGCAGGCCGTCGGCTTCGCGGCGGGCCTTGGCGGGGGCGTCTGCATCGGCCGCGTCATCGGAATACAGCGCCGAGAGTTTGGCGCGGGTGTCGGTGGACATGCCCTTGAAGATGTCGCGATAGGCCGGATCATCCGCAAGGCGGCGGGCGCGCGGGGCGGGCGCAGGCGCCGGGGCGGGCGCGGGCGCGGTTTCGGCCGGTGCGGCGGCTGCCGGTTCGGGTTGGGGTTCTGCGGCGGGTTCGGGCGCCGCATCCGACAGGAATTCGGCCACGGCGGCGGGATCGGCGGCCTTGCGCGATTTGCCCTTGCGCGGGGCAGGTTCGGGTTCGGTCGCGGCCACAGGTTCCGGCGCGGGGTCTGCCGCCGGTTCTGCCAGTGCTTCTGCCGTCGGGGGATGGGCCGTTTCGGGTGCGCCGCTGGCGCCGCTGCAACGGGCGATCTTGTCCAGAAGGCGGGTCATCAGCCCTTCGGAGGTTGCACCATCGACATCGGCGCGGGTGGCGGCGGTTTCTTCCAGCATGGCGCGCAGCGTATCGGCGGCAAGCAGCAGGATGTCCTTGATCTCGGCATCCCATGGCACGCCCTGGTCACGCACAAGGCCGATCAGGTCTTCGGAATGGTGGGCGCGGCTTTCCACGACCGACAGGCCGAGGACGCGGGAATTGCCCTTGAAGGTGTGGACGGCGCGGAACAGCGCACCGACATGGGCCGCGCGGTCTTCGGGCGTGCCCGAACCGTCACCAAGCGCCATGAGCGCGGTTTCCATCGCATCAAGCGCCTGTGCGCCGTCATCGGCGTAAAGCGCCCAGATTTCGTCCATCTCGTCAGACATCGCGTCCTCGCTGAAAGGCAAAGGGGGTGGGCGGCGATCAGGCCGCCACAAGGGTCCGCATGGTGCGGGCCAGTTCGTCGCCGGTCTTTTCTTCCAGATCGTGCGAGACGGTGCCCGAGGGTTTGGCCACCACGCCATCGGCCCCGAGTTCGCGCGCCTTGGCGGCATGGGCCGAACCGGACACCGCGACTGAGGAGAGCATGCAGATCTTGGCGCGGGTCTTGAGCTTGGCGTGGCGGAGGAATTCGAGCCCGTCCATCACCGGCATCTCGATGTCGAGCAGGATCAGATCGACGTCCGACACGGTGGCCAGTTTGTCGAGCGCCTCTTGCCCGTTGGCGGCCTGTGCGACCACCTTGAAGTCGGGCAGGGTCTTGATGAAGCTAGCGATGTAAAGGCGCATCATCGCGGCGTCATCGACGATCATCACATTGTAGGGCATCTTGGATTCCTTGGCGTTGTGAGGAGGGGCCACGGCGGGGTGCCGCGGCCGGTCGGGGTTCAGAAATTGCCGAAGCCGCGGCGGTCGCGGTCGCTGTTGGTGCCGCCGTTTGCCGCAGTGCGTGCGGGGGCGGGGGCGGGGCGCTGGCCACCCATCTGGCCAGCGATCATCGCCTGAATCTGGGCCATCAGGTCGGCGGACACACCGTCGAGCGAAAGGCCCGCGATTTCGGGGGCGGTGTCCATCTGGCGCAGGCGGTAGCGGGCGATTTCGGCGCGCATGCCGTCGGTAACGCTTGCCATCTGGTCGGACGAGGCGGCGAGTTCCTCGGCCTGCTGGCTGGTGGCGAGGGCCGATTTCGCGATTTCACCGATGGCGATGTTGATCTGCGCCACGCCGCGCGACTGTTCGTCGGATGCGGTGGCGATTTCGGTGACAAGCGATTTCACCTTTTCGATGTCATCCGCGATCGAGACGAAGGCCTTGCTGGTTTCATCGGCGATCTTGACGCCCGATTGCACGCGGGTCGCGGCATCTTCGATCAGTTCCGAGGTTTCGCGCGCGGCCTTGGCCGAGCGTCCGGCGAGGTTGCGGACTTCTTGCGCCACGACGGCGAAGCCGCGGCCGTGCTGGCCTGCGCGTGCCGCCTCGACCGCCGCGTTCAGGGCCAGAAGGTTGGTCTGGAAGGCGATTTCGTCGATCACCTTGATGATCTTGGCGATATCCTGGCTTGAGGCGCGGATGCCCTGCATGGCGTTGACCATCTCGTTGATCTTGCCCTTGCCGACGGCGGCCACTTCCGAGGCGCCAACGACAAGCTGGCTGGCCTTGGCCGCCGCTGCCGCGTTCGATTTCACCTGCGCGTCGGTTTCTTCGGCCGAGGCTGAAACCTCGTCAACAGAGGAGGACTGGATCTGCGAATTGGTGGCCAGCGATTTCGACGACTGGCTGAGTTGTTCGACCGTGGTCGCAACCAGCGTGATCTGGCCCCCGATGCGGCCGAACGCGCCGTTGAGCCCCGCGAAAGCCGAGTCGAAGGCATCGACGATGCGGATGAAATCGCCCTGAAAGCGCGCGCGGTCGGGCGCGACATCCAGCGTGCCGTCAACGATGGCGTTGGACAGGCGTTCGATCTCACCGATCACGGCGGTGAAGTTGTGGCGGATGCTTTCCACAACCTCGTTCAGGAAGGCCTTTTTGCGCGGGAAGGTTTCCAGCTTGGCCGAGAAATTGCCACGGGCGATTTCGGCAAGGCAGGCCACGACCTTTTTCTTGGTGTTGATATGTTCCAGCACCATCGCGTTGATGTCATTCACCACGGCGGCGAAGGCGGGGTCGAAACCTTCGGGCTCGACGAAATGGTCGATGTCGCCTGCGTGGTGGGCGCTGACCATGGCGCGGATGTCGATCAGAAGCTTTTCGATCTGGGTCTTGGCGTGGACCACCTCGGTCTGGTCTTGCCATTCGACAAGGTAGCAGCCGTTGGCCGCGCCGCCGATGCGTTTTGGCGTGGCGCGGAAAGTCAGGTGGCGGCCGCCGAGGGTGAAGCCGCCCTCATGCGTTTTGGTCAGACCCGACAAGAGGCCGCGCTGGTAATCGGGATTGCGGTGGAACACTTCCATGTTCTTGCCGACCACATCGCGGGCGCGGAACTGCGGCATGTCGCGGCGGATATCGGCCTCGATATCCTCGAACATGCGGTATCCGGCTTCGTTCACATGGCGGATCACCATGTCGGCATCGGCCAGCATGACGGGGTTCGACAGCGAGTCGATGGTATCGAGCGGGGACATGGTGGCCCAGACATCCGTCTTTTCATGGTCCATGGCTTCGGTCCTTTTTGCGCCGGTTCCGTCGATCGGGTGGCCGGTGTGGGAGGTGGCTGCCGCGGCAGCAATCGGGTTCGGGGTTGTTGCGGCAGGGCCGGGGACGGTCGGGCCGGAAGGCGTGGGGGCGGTGGGCGGCGACACGGCATCCGCCATCGCTGCCGCCGGATCGCTGGCCGAGCCCATCGCCTCGTCCAGCGGGTCGGGGCGGCCATTGGTGCGGTTCGGGCGGCGTGGCGCGGGTCTGCGTGTCATCGGGGCGGCCTTTCGGGCGGGTCAGGGCGGCTTATTCTGCGGCGATCAGATCGGTCGGGACCGCGATGTCGGTTTCCGAGACGAGGACGGACGTATCGAGCAGCACGGCGACGCGGTCACCGATGCGGCCGATGCCCGCGATGACGGGGCGTTGGGTCGAGCGGCCAAACTGCGTGTGGCGGTCCACTTGTGCGGGCGGGATTTCCAGCACTTCGGACACGCCATCGACGATGAGCCCGATGGGTGCATCGGCCACATCCATGACGATGACGACCGTGCGTTCGTCATAGGCGCGTTCGGGCATGCCAAAGCGCAGCCGCACATCCATGAGCGGGATCACCTTACCGCGCAAGTTGATGACGCCCTTGATGTAATGGGGCACATCGGGGACGGACATGATGCGCTGCATGCCGACGATTTCGGTCACGCCGGCGATGCCCACGCCATATTCTTCATTGGCAAGGGCGAAGGTCAGATACATCTCGTCGATATTGTCGGTGTCGTTGAACGACAGGCCGGCGGGGGCTTTATCGGACATGGCTGCTACTTTCTCTCCTGTCATCGGTGGGGCGCATCAGGCGCGCAATTCGGTTCGCGGGGCGCGGGTGCCGAGCAAAGCCAGCATCCGTGCGGGTATTTCTTCGAGCGGGAGGGCGGCTTCGGCACCGCCATTTTCCCACGCGGCCATCGGCATTCCATAAACGACCGAAGTTTCACGATCTTGAGCGAGCGTGCGCCCGCCTGCCTGACGGATGGCCAAAAGGCCTGCCGCGCCGTCGCGGCCCATGCCTGTCAGAAGGGCCGCAACGGCGTTCTGCCCTGCCAGCCGGGCGACCGAGGCGAAGAGCACATCGACCGAGGGGCGCGAGAAGCTGACAGCGGGCCCTTCGAACAGGCGCACGCGATAGCCGGTGCCGTGGCGGTCAAGCTCCATATGCTGGCGGCCGCCGGGGGCGATCAGCACGGTGCCGGTTTCAAGCGTGTCGCCATGGCATGCCTCGCGCACGGAAACGGTGCAGAGGCCGTCAAGACGGGCGGCAAAGGCGTTGGTGAAGGCTTCCGGCATGTGCTGGACGATGACCACGGGGGGGCAATCGGCGGGCAGCATCGGCAGGATGGTGCCCAGCGCCTGCACCCCGCCGGTGGACGAACCGAGCGCCATGACCTCGTGCCCGGCCAGACCGCGCGGGGTGGCAAGGGGGGCAGGGCTGCGGGCGCGGGCGGGGCGGGCGCGGCCCACGACCACATGGGCATCGGCCGCGGCGCGCACACGTTTGCAGATATCGGCCATCATCGCGGGCAGACCCGAGGCCAGCCCCGCGCCAAGGGCGGGTTTGGGGATGATGTCCACTGCCCCCGCCTCCATCGCGTCAAGCGAGGTGCGGGCACCTTCGACAGTGTGGGCCGAGATCATCACCGTGGGGATACGCGCCTTGGGCAGGAACTGGCGCAGGAAGGTGATGCCGTCCATTTCGGGCATCTCGACATCAAGGGTGATGACATCGGGGCGCAGGTCTTCGATCATGCGCCATGCGGTTTCGGTATTCGACGCGGCGCCCACCACCTCGATGAAGCGGTCGGACGACAGGCCCATGGTCAGCACCTTGCGGACCATGGCCGAGTCATCGACGATCAGCACGCGGACGATGCGCTGGGCGGACATCAGTGGCCCCCCTTGCGGTGGATGCCATTGTCCACCGGCTGCCAGCGCGAGGGCAGGTCGCGGATGTTTTCTGTGACCGAGGTGACAAGCCAGCCGCCCGGTTCGGTGACATCGTGGATGGCATTGAGCGTGGCGATCTGGTCGGCCTGTTCGAAGTAATACAGGATGTTGCGGCAGAACACGGTCTGAAACGCCTTGCGGAAGGGGTAGGGCGTTGTCTTGAGGTTCATCTGCCGGAAGGTGCAGCAGGCGCGCAATTCGGCGCGGATGCGATATTGCGCCAGCCCTGCGGGTTCGAAATACTTGCGTTGCAGGTCGGCCGGAACATGGGCAAGCCGGTGTTCCGAGAACAGACCCGCCTCGGCCTGATCGACCACGGGGGCGGATATGTCGGTGCCAAGGATGGCCGTGCGCTTGAGCGCGCCAAGGCCGTAATCTTCGGCGATCATGATGGCGAGGGTGTAGGCCTCTTCGCCCGAAGAGCAGGCGGCCGACCAGATGCGGATTTCGTCGCGCTGGGCAAGGCCGGGCAGGATGGCGCTGCGGAAGTGCTGAAGCACTTCGGGTTCGCGGAAGAAATAGGTGTGGTTGGTCGAGGCGGCATGCATCACCGCCAGTTGCAGTTCGTGGCTGGCATCCGACGACAGGCGGCGGGCAAGGTCATGCAGGGTGGGCACGGTAAAGGCCCGCTGCACGCGTGACAGGCGCTGGCGCAGAAGCTCCATCTTGTGTTCGGGGTAGTGGATGCCGCACCGCTGGCTGAGCCAGCCGCGGATCATCTCGCAGCCCTGAATCTCGACCTCGCTCATGACGAGACCCCGGCGCCGAGGCGTTCGCAATCGAGGACAAGCGCCACTTCGCCCGTGCCCAGAAGCGCGCAGCCCCAGCTGGCCCGCACATTGGCCAGGCGCCCGATCAGCGGTTTCATCACCACCTGCTGGCGGTCGAGGATTTCATCGACCGGCACGGCAATGGCGCCGTTCGAGGTGTTGAACACCACCAGAACGCCCGAGGGCGCATCACGATCCCCGATGGGCGCGCCGTAGAACTGGTCAAGGCGGCAGACGGGAACATGCTTGCCACGCAGGCGGAACATTTCCGAACCGCCCTCGGCCGAGATGGCCAGAAGCTCGCCGGGGTTGGGGCGGGCGATTTCCGAGACGACATCGATGGGCACGGCGAAAAGCTGGCTTCCCAGCCGCAGGATGATGCAGTCGAGAAAGGCCAGCGAGACGGGGATGTGCAGGGCAACGCGGGTGCCCTGACCTGCCGTGCTGTCAACCGCGATACGGCCGCGCAGGGCGGTCATGGTGGAGTTGAGCACATCCATCCCGACCCCGCGGCCCGACAGGTTCGAGACGGTTTCGGCGGTGGAAAAGCCCGGCTCGAAGATGACTTTCCAGAGGGCTGCGGGTTCGGGTTCTTCGGTTTCACCGAAAAACCCCTTTTCGCGGGCCTTTTTCAGGATCTTTTCGCGCGAGAGGCCGCGGCCGTCATCGGCCACGATGATCTGCACCTCGGACCCGACCTGCGCGGCGGACAGCGTGATGCGGCCCTGTTCGGTCTTGCCGGTGGCCAGCCGTTCGGCGGGCGGTTCCAGCCCGTGGTCGGCGGAATTGCGGACCACATGCAGCAAGGGATCATAGAGCTTGTCTGCGACAAGCTTGTCGATCGCGGTATCGCCGCCCTCGATCACCATGTCGATGGATTTGCCGGTCTGGCGTTCCAGTTCGCGCACCATGCGGCGCAGGCGGCGGAACACATCATCGATGGGCACAAGGCGAAGGTCGGTCGCGGCGTCCTGCACCTCGCGCACGATCATGTTCAGGCGGTGGACGGCGGTATCGAAATTGGACAGGTCGAGCCCCTGAAGATCGGGCGACTGCACGGTTTCGGACACCGAAAGCGACAATTCGCCCACAAGGTCCATCAGGCGGCTGATCTTGTCGGAGGATACGCGCATCAGGCCGCTATCGGCGGCGGTGGCCGTGGCGGTGCTTTGCGGTTCGACGGCCATGCTCATGTCCGGCCCCCCTTGGCCGCGGCGCGTGGCGCGGCGGTTCGGGTGCCTGAAGGCAGCATGATGATGTGGCGGAAGATCATCCCGTCATTCCCTTTGTCATCCGGAAGTCTGCTTGCAAATCGCAGGCCAACCGGCCCGCGGGGAAAGTTGCGCCGCACGGTCAGGCGGCATCCTCGTTCCGGTCGAAGTTGAAGATGCAGACGCCGTCAAATCCGGTGGATTTGAACAGGAAGGTCTTTTTCATCGTGTCGAGGAAGCCGCCATGCTTCTTTTCAAACACCTTGAGGTCGTTGACCGACGGGAAGAAGACGTTGATCGAGACGTCGCCTTCCTTGCTTATCAGGACGTTGAGCCCTGACAGGTTGCAGGTCGGAATGGCATTTCCCAAGGCTTCGATGACAAAAGGCGCCGCGATCTGGGCGGCATCGAGACTGGGGAATTTGAGATGGTAGGTTTTCGACAGCATGGACCGCTTGCCCCTAGAGGTTGACGCTTGTTCCCCCAAAGGAACGGCGCGATGGCACGGGATGTGATACAGACCTTGGGATGGGTATGGCGAAAACCGCTGGCGCCGGACTGGCGGATCGTCGGGGGCGACCCCGCCGGTATGGGCAGACCCGGATGGGGTTGCGGCCATCGGCACGGGGCCGATACCGCCTGCCGTCGCGTCGGAAAACCGGCCAGATGCAGGACAGGCGCAGCCGTGCCGACAGTTTGACGGCCTTTTGGCGCGTTCCCCCCTGTTATCGGCCCCGCCGAGGGCGGTTTTAGCGGCAGGCCCACATTTTTTTCGACGCCGCGCCCGAACTGGCACGGCACGTGCTTCTTTCCCTGCGACGACGGCTTGCAAGGGAGTTCCGGCCATGGCGACCATCCATTTGATCGACGAGGGCTTTGACGCGGCACCCGCGCTGGCGCAGCTTTTGGCGCGGCGGCGTGTGGCGGTAGAGCGCGGGGCCAAGCCGGCTGCGGGTGTGCAGGTGCTGGCGGCATCGGCGGTGGCCGAGGCGCGGCTGGGGGGGGCACGCGGGCTGGCCGAACAGGCGCGGGGCTGTGGCGCGAAGATGGTGGTGGTGGTGACCGAAAACGCCCCCGCCTTTGCCATGACCGAGGAACTGGGCGGGCGTCTGCTGCGCGTGGCCCTGCCCGCGCCGGGACAGGTGGCGCTGCGCGACAGCGGGATGCTGATGCTGGCCGATATTCTGGGCGGGCAGGTGCAGGCCATGGTGGCCGCCGACCCCGCCACGGGGCAGTTGATCGATCTGGCCGCCCGTGTGGCGCGGACGGATGTGACGGTGTTCATCAACGGACCCACGGGTTCGGGCAAGGAAGTGCTGGCGCGGCAGGTCCATGCCGCAAGCCGCCGTGCGGCGGCGCCCTTTGTCGCCATCAATTGCGCGGCAATTCCCGAAAACATGCTGGAAGCGATCCTGTTCGGCCACGAGAAGGGCGCCTTTACCGGGGCATCGACGGCCAACAAGGGCATCATCCGTGCGGCCGAGGGCGGGACGCTGATGCTGGACGAGGTGTCGGAAATGCCGATGGGCTTGCAGTCAAAGCTGCTGCGTGTGTTGCAGGAACGCAGCCTGACGCCGATCGGGTCGCAGACGGAAGTGGCGGTGGATATCCGCGTGATCGCCACATCGAACCGCGACATGCCCGAGGAGGTGCGCGCCCGGCGGTTCCGCGAGGATCTGTTCTACCGGCTGAACGTATTCCCCTTGGCCACCCGTGCGCTGTGCGAGCGGCCGGATGACATTCCGGTTCTGGCGGCGGCGATGGTGCGGCGGCATACGCCCGCCGGGGCCGCGCTGCCCGCGCTGTCGGCCGAGGCGATTGCCGTGCTGATGGCGCATGACTGGCCGGGCAATGTGCGCGAGCTGGAAAACGTGATCCAGCGCGCGCTGGTGATGCAGGAAGGCGGGGTGATCACGCCCATGGACCTGCTGATCAACGCGAGCGCGCCGAGTGCGATGCTGGCGCTGGCGCGTGCGGTCTGAGGTTAGGGCATGGCAATCGGACCTATCAGCGGCTTTCAGCCGTTCCAGCCCGCACCCCTTGGCAAGCCCGAAGCTGCGCCCGAGGGCAAAGGATTTGCCGACCGCATCGGTGATGCGATGCAGGATCTGGCCGCCGCGCAAAGCAAGGCGACCGAGTCGGCCAAGGCCTTTGAACTGGGCAAGACCAGCGATCTGGCCAGCGTGATGGTGGACCAGCAGATTTCGTCGCTGGGGTTCCAGTTCGCGCTGAACGTGCGGAACAAGGCGCTGAGCGCCTATCGCGACATCATGAACATGCCGGTGTGACCAGATGGCTATGACCCCAAATTCGCCGCTTGCCGCTAACCCGCTGGTGGTTCAGGCGCGGGCGGCGGTAAGCAATGTGCTGCGGATGGGCGACCAGCCTGCGATGCGGCGCGCCCTGCCTGCCGTGATGATCATGGTGGTGACGGTGCTGGCGTTGCTGACATGGATGGTGCTGCGCGAACCGGCGCGGATGACGCTGTATCCCGGCCTTGCCGAGGGCGAGAAGAGCCGCGTTTTCGATGCGCTGAATGCGGCTCGGGTCGATGTGACGGTGGATCAGGTGACGGGCGAGATTCTGGTGCCGAGCAGTGATTTCCACCGCGCCAAGATGCTGCTGGCCGCGCAGGGCCTGCCCGAGGCGATGCCCGATGGCGAACAGGTGCTGAGCGATATGCCGATGGGCACCAGCCGGTCGGTCGAGGCGGCCAAGCTGCGCCAGAGCCAAGAGCTGGAACTGGCGCGGTCGATCACCGAGATCGCCTCGGTCCAAGGGGCGCGGGTGCATCTGGCGCTGCCGGAACGGTCGGCCTTTTTGCGCGATCAGGAACCGCCGCGGGCCAGTGTGTTCCTGCAACTGGCCGCAGGGCGTGTGATGGAGGCATCGCAGGTCGAGGCCATCGTGAACCTTGTCTCCTCAAGCGTGCCGGGCATGGCGCGGGGCGATGTGACGGTGGTGGACCAGATGGGGCGGCTGTTGTCGCGCGGGTCGGACGAGGCGGGAAGCCTTGTGACAGACCGGCAGTTGCAACAGCGCATCGAGGTGGAAAAGCTGTATCGCCAGCGGATCGAGGCCTTGCTGACGCCGATCACCGGGGCGGGCAATCTTTCGGTGCAGGTGACGGTGGACATGGATTTCACCCAGAGCCAGATCACCAAGGAACAGGTGGACCCGACCGGATCGGTGTTGAAATCGGAACAGGTCGAGGAAAGCGAAAGCCACGAGCCGGGCGCAAAGGGCATTCCGGGTGCGGTGTCGAACACGCCGCCGAACCAGGGTGCGCTTGCCGCTGCCAATGCCGCCGCGCAGGCGCCGGTCAACCAGCCGGTGAATGGCGAAAAGCCGATCCCGAGCAACCGCACATCGGGCCAGACCCGCACCTATGAGGTGAGCCGCACGGTCGAGACGACCCAACCCGCCATGGGCCAGATCCGCAAGGTCAGTGCCGCCATCGTGTTGCGCGCGCCCCCCGTGGCGGCGGTGGCCGAGGGCCAGACCCCGCCCCCCGCGCTGCCCGATACGCTGCGGGCCGATCTTGAACGGTTGACGCAAAGTGCCATCGGCTTTGATGCCGGCCGCGGCGACAGCGTGGTGATCACCGCGCAACCCTTTGTCGAAGAACCCGTGATCGAGGACGTGCCGGCCGATTATTCGTGGCTGCCCGAAGCGGCGCGGCAATTCGGGCTGATTGCGCTGATCGCCATTGTGGCGCTGGGCATCATCCGCCCGATGCTGACGCGCAGCCCCGCCGTGGCCGAGGCGCTGCCCGCAGGCCAGACCGGCGTGACCCTTGGCCCCGTGCCCGGAGTCGAGGTGCGCGAGGGCGAAAGCCTTGATGATGTGACCGCGCGGCTTGAGGCCCGGCGGGCAAAGCTGGCGCAGGCCGCGCTGGGGGCCAGCGCCACGCGCGAGGAGAAATTCGCCGTCCTGCGCCAGATCGCCGCCGAAGACCCTGCGCGGATTGCCTCGGTCTTGCAGCGGATGATGAAAGACGAACTTGAACAGACCGTGTCGTAAGAGGTGAAAGATGCCTGCCCCCCGTCCTGTGCCCGCCGATGTGATGGCCCGCCCGAAATCGAGCGTGGAGATGACCAAGTTGCAGAAGGCCGCCGTGCTGATGCTGCTGTTCGGGGAAAAGGCAGCGGCGGCGGTGCTGAAGAACCTGAGCCCGATCGAAGTGCAGAACCTGGGTGCGGCGATGTATGCCATCGGGGATGTGGATCAGGACAGTCTTGAGGATGTGGTCGAGGAATTCCTTACCGGACTGTCGGCGGAAACGGGGCTGGGGCTGGGCGCGCCCGTCTATATCCGTTCGGTGATGACCGAGGCGCTGGGCGAGGACAAGGCGCAGTCGGTGATCAGCCGGATCAACCCGTCATCGGCGGAACGGCCCATCGAGATACTCGACTGGATGGATGCGCGGTCGATTGCCGAGCTGATCCTTGACGAACATCCGCAGATCATCGCGCTGGTGATCGCCTGTCTGGAATACGGGCTGGCGGCCGAGGTGCTGACCATGCTGCCCGATGGGGTGCAGCCCGATGTGGTGCGGCGCATTGCAGAGCTGAACACCATCCAGCCCGAAGCGCTGCGCGATCTGGAACAGGTGATGCAGAAGAAGTTCAAGGCCAGCAGCACGACGCGGGCCAGCCAGATCGGCGGGGTCAAGGCGGCGGCGCGGATCATGAATTTCACCAAGACCGCGACCGAGCAGCGGATTTTGCGCGATGTGCGGAAAGACGACAAAGACCTGATGCAGGCCATTCAGGAAAACATGTTCGTCTTCGACAATCTGGTGAAATCGGATGACCGTTCGTTGCAGACCCTGCTGCGCAATGTGGACAATGACCAGTTGGTTCTGGCGCTGAAAGGGGCCGATGACGTGCTGAAGGACAAACTTCTGGGCTGCATGTCCACCCGTGCGGCGGCCAACCTGCGCGACGAGATGGAGGCGATGGGCCCCGTGCGCCTGACCGATGTGCAAGAGGCGCAGAAGGCCATCGTCGCCACGGCGCGGCGGTTGTCGGATGAAGGAACGATCGTGCTGGCCGGGCGCGGCGGCGAGCAGATGGTGTAAGCCATGGCACGGGCAAGCGCGGGCGAACGGACAGAGGGGCGGGCGATGGGGCCTGCCGAGGTGATGGCGCTGATCCGCGCCAATGCGGGCAAGGGCTTTGCCGGAACGCCGCGGGGCGGGGCCGAGGGCGGGTTCCGCGCGGTGCCGCTGGAACGGGTGGCGCGGCTGGATCTGCCGGCGGCCGATATGGCCGAGGCCGAGGCCGAAGCGGTGGTCGAGGCCGAACCCGCCGCACCGGCGCCGCCCGAACCCACGGTCGAGGAACGGCTGGCCGAGGCGCGGGCGGCAGGGTTTGCCGCCGGTCACGCGGCAGGCATGGCCGAGGGGCGCAAGGCGGGTGTGGCCGAGGCCGAGGCGGGCGTGATCGCGGCGCGGGATGCCTTTGTCGCGCTGGCGGCGCGGTTGGCAGTGACGGGGCTTGAGGGGCAAGAGGCCTTGACCAAGGCGCTGGGGGCGGCGGTGCGGCAGATGGCGCAGGCCCGCGCCGGGCAGGCCATTGACGCGCTGCCCGCGCCGTTTCTGGCGCGGATCGAGGCTTTGGCTGACCGTGTGGCGCAGGGCGTTCGGGCGGTGACGGTGGCGCTGCATCCTGACGACCACAGCGCGGTGGCGCCCTATCTTGCGGGGTCCGATCTGGCAGGGGCGACGGTTCTGCCGGATGCGCGGCTGATGCGCGGTGATGTGGTGGTGCGGGCCGAAGGGATCGTGCTGTCGGACCTGATCGGCGGTGCGGCATGACTCTGCTAGGCCAGATTGCCGCTGATGTGGCACGCGAGGCGGTGGTGGCGCCACGCATCGAGGGGCGGGTGCTGCGTTATGACGGGCTGATCCTTGAGGCGACGGGTTTTCCCGCCAGCCCCGGCACGATGTGCGAGATTGCTACCGAAACCGGCGATCCGGTGCAGGGCGAGGTGATCGGCTTTGCGCGTGGCAATGTGATGCTGTTCCTGAACCAGCCCGGAGCTGCGGTGATTGCGGGCGCGCGTTGCCGCGTGATCGGCGGCGGGCAGATGGCCGAGGTGGGCGCGGCGCTGCTGGGCCGCGTGATCGATGCCGAGGGGCATCCGCTGGACGGTTTGCCCAGCCCGCGCTGCGATGGGGTGTGGCCGCTGGCGGGGCGGGTGATGAACCCGCTTGCGCGGACGCCCGTGGACAAGCCGCTGGATGTGGGGGTTCGCATCCTGAACGCGGCGCTGACCATCGGGCAGGGGCAGCGCATTGGCATTATCGCGGGGTCAGGTGTCGGCAAATCGGTGCTGATGGAAATGATGGCGCGGTTCACATCGGCCGATGTGATCGTGGTGGGGCTGATCGGCGAGCGGGCGCGGGAAGTGGGGGCTTTCGTGCGGTCGGTCATGTCGGGCGAGGCGGCGAAGCGCATCTGCATGGTGGCCGTGCCTGCCGACCGGTCGCCGCTGTTGCGCCTGCGGGCGGCGCGGCGGGCGACGGCGATTGCCGAGAGTTTCCGCGCGCAGGGAAAGCAGGTGTTGCTGATCATGGACAGCCTGACGCGGGTGGCCCATGCGCAACGCGAAATCGGGCTGGCGCTGGGTGAACAGCCGACGGCGAAGGGGTATCCCCCGTCTGTCGTGTCGCTGATCCCGACGCTGATCGAACGCACGGGGCCGGGGCTGCCGGGCGAGGGGGCGATCACGGCGATCTACACGGTGCTGGCCGACGGGGATGACACCACGAACGATCCTGTTGTCGATACGGCGCGGGCCATTCTGGACGGGCATATGGTGCTGTCGCGGCGGCAGACGCAGATGGGGATTTATCCCGCCGTTGACCTGCCGCAATCGACCAGCCGCGTGATGGGCGATATCACCGACCGTGACCATCGGGCGGCGGCGCAAAAGCTGCGTCGCATGATCTCGCTTTACATGGACAACCGCGATCTGATGCTGATGGGCGGCTATATGCCCGGGCAGGATGCGGACCTGGACGAGGCGATCCGGCTTTGGCCGCGGATCGAGGGGTTCATCCGGCAAGGGGCGCATGAGGCAGCGTCATTCGATGACAGTCGCGCGGCGCTGATGGCGCTGGCGGCGGGCGAGGGTTGATGAACGCCCGTTCGAAAACCCTTTCGCTGATGGCGATGAAGGAAAAGGCCAAGGTGGCCGAAACCCTTGCCCGCCTGCGCGAGCTGTTGGCCCAGCAGGCCGAGGCCACGCGCATGGCCGAACGGCTGGCTGCCATGCTTGCAGAAAAGCGCGAGGCGGCAGGCGGGGTGCAGACCATGGCAAGTCTGCGGTCCGAGCGGGTGCTGGCGGGCCAGTTGCTGGCCGAAATCGACCGTCAGCGCGCGCGGGTCGAGCAGCTTTCGGCGTTGGTGGCCGAGACGCAGGCGCAGTTGGCGCGGGACGAACACCGCTTGCAGATGCTGGCCGACAAAGCACGCGAGGCGCGGCGGGGCGAGGCCGAGGAACGGCAGGCGCTGCGCGATGCCGCGATGCCGCCGCGACGCCGCTAGGGGCGGCTGGCACCGAACTTGCAAAGCTGGCGGTGGGGCCGCTTGCCCGAAGGGATAAGGACGCGATGACGCTTGGCGAGATCAGTGCGGGAATGACCGTGACCGAAACGGTGGCACCGGTGGCTGCGGCCGCGGCTGCGCCCGAAGGGACGACATCCTTTGCCGACAGTCTGGCCGCTGCGCTGGGGGGCGGGGCGGTGACGGCCGTGGCAGAGGGCGCTGCGCCGGATGTTGCGGATGTTGCGGTGGCTTCGGCGCCGATGGCCGCTTTGCGCGCCGCGCGCATGCCCGAGCTTTCGGTGCCGTCGCTGGCTGTGCCCTCTGCGGCGGTGGCGGCGCCAACGGGTGATGCCGGGGTGGTTGCTGAGGTGGTCGCCGAGGCAGGCGTTCCTGTGGCGACCGCACCCGATGCGCCCGAGGGCGCAGGGGCACCGATGCTGCCTGAGGGAGTAAAGGACGTGGCGGCAGAGGTGGACCCTGTCGTTTCGGCTGCCGCTGAAGGGCCGGATGCGCCCGCGCCCTTGGCCGAGGCAGCGGTTGATGCAGGGCCCGAAGTGGTGAACGGCGAACAGGCGGCCGATACGGATCAGGTGGCCGATACCGATACCGATACCGATCCCGATACGCCTGCGGATTATCCCGGCACGGACGCTGCCGCCGCTGCGCCGGTGGCGGTGGCAGTCGCGCTGCCCTTGCAGCGCGCGGCCCAAGGGATGCCGGATGCGCCGCCCGTGGCAAAGACCGCCGAGGGGACGGTGGCCGCCTCGGCAGCGCCGCCGATGCGGCAGGCGGTGCAGCGGGTGGTTCAGGTGCGGATCGAGGTTGCAAGCCTGCCCCTTGCCTCGCAAGAGGGTGCGCCCGTGGCCGCTGATGCGCCGCCTGCAACCGGCGCGGATGCGGGCGATGGCGGTGAAGCCGCCTTCCGCCCCGCCAAACGCAAGCCAGCCGAGACCGCCCCCGTTGCAGCGCCCGAAGCGGCCAAGGCGCGGCCCGCCGATCCTGCCCCGCAGGCCCCGCTGCAACGCGCACCCGATGCGGCACAGAACGCGGCGCCCGACCAGACCACAGCCCCCGCACCGCAGGCGCAGGCCGCGCCCCTGTTCGTGGCCTCGCCCGACCGGATGGCCGCAGCGGCGCCGCTGCGCACCGACGCGCCCGGATGGGAACAGGTGCTGGGCGACCGTATCGCGGCGGAACTTTCGGGGGACGGGCAAGAGATTGACCTGATGCTTGCCCCCGAAAAGCTGGGGCCATTGCGGATCAAGCTCGAGATGGTGGATGGGGTGGCGCAGGTGCGGTTTATCACCGCCACGCCGGAAGCCGCGCGGGTGTTCACCGAAAGCCAGCACCGCCTTACCGACGGCATGGCGCGGGCGGGTATCGACCTTGGCCAGCAAAGCGCGCAAAGCGGCGGGCAGGGCGGCGGCCAAGGCGGCGGGCAGGGCGGATACGGGCCCGAGACTGCCCAGACCGGCGGACGGCAGGGCGAGGGACGCCCCTATCACGGACGCGCCGGTGATTTCATGATCCGCAACGCAGGCACGGCCGAGGGCGAAGGCCCCGCCCGTGGCCGTGCGGGGGCGGGACTTGTCAACCTGATGGCCTGAGGACGGATGCCATGACCATGCAAGCGACCGAAGCCCCAAAGCCCAAGGGCGGTATTCTGCGGCTTCTCAAAACCATCGTCTTTGCCATCGTGCTGTTGGGCGCGGGGTTTGGAGGGGGCTGGTTCTATTTCGCCAACCCGCTGTCACCGGCGCAGGATATGCTCAAGCTGATCGATCCCGAAGCGGCCGCCCCTGCCGAGGCGGGCGCTGCCGAAGGCCATGGCGAAGAGCCGCAGAAGGTGCCGAAACCTGTGCCCGAACAGCAGGTGTTCCAGACCAGCTATTTCACCTTTCCCGACCCGATCACCGCGAACCTGCGCGATTCGCGGCGGTTCTTGCAGGTGCAGATCGGGGTTTCGACCCAATATGACGAGCAGGTCATCAAGAATGTCGAGACGCACAAGCTGGCCTTGCAGTCCGACATGCTGACGGTGATGTCCACCTTTTCCGAAGACGATATCGCAGGCACCGAAGGGCGCGGCCATCTGGCCGCGGCGCTGAAAGAGGCGATCAACGCGCGGCTGGAAAAGGCCGAGGGTTTTGGCGGGATCGAGGACGTGTTCTTCCCGTCCTTCGTGTTGCAGTAAGGGTGGCCGCGATGGCGTCAAAGCCCCGCAAACTATCTGCCGGAGATGTGGCCGCCCTTGTCGGCGGGTTGATGGATGCGCCCGGCGATCTGGGCACGCTGGTCAATGGCGCCGAGGTCCGGCCCTATGTGTTCGGGTCGAACGACCTGTCGCTTATGGGCGATTATCACGCGCTGCGGATGATCAACGAACGCTTCTGCCGGATCGCGCGGTCGGTGTTTCTGCCGATGCTGCGGATCCAGCCGCGCATTTCGGCCTTTCCGGCGGAAACGCGCAGTTTCGATGACTACCGCAACAGCCAGGACAATTTCGTCAGTCTGACGAATACCAAGATCGAGGAGTTGCGCGGCAACCATCTGATCGTGATTCCGCCACCCTTTATCAGCCTGCTGACCGATGCCTATTACGGCGGGCAGGTGCGCTATGTCAAAAACCAGCGCAACGAATTTACCGCGACCGAGGCGCGGGTGATCGAGATCGTGACCGACCGTCTGAACCAGGCGTTGCAGCTGGCATGGCGCGATCTGATGTCGCTGACCTTCAACGTGGTCAGCCGCGAAGAGAACATGCAGTTCGCGGCCTTTGTCGATGGCGATGACATGGTGGTCAACTGTTCCTTCATGGTGCAGCTGCCCGATGCGGAGCCGGCGAGTTTTGACATTCTTTACCCGCTTCAAACGCTGAAACCCATCGCCAGCCAGTTGCGTAGCCGGATGCAGAGCGACTTCCTTGACGATGACCAAAGCTGGCGAGACCGGTTGGAGCGGGCGGTGATGGCCATTCCGTTGCAGGTGCAGGCGCGGCTGTGCGAGCCCGAGATCGCCTTGCGCCAGCTGACCGCGCTGCGCGAGGGGGATGTGGTCCCCGTCAAGCTGGCCGAGACTGTGCAGCTGTTGATCGATGGCAAACCCTATTTCGAGGCGGTGCCCGGTGACGTGGCCGGAAAATCCGCGTTGAGCATCACGAAACAGATCAAGGGAACGGTGGGATGAACGAGGCGTTGAAGGGCGGGCATGACGGGCTGCGGCTGCTGGAAAATGTCGGCGTTAAGCTGACGGTCGAGGTGGGCCGCGCGGAACTGACGATCCGCGATTTGCTGCGGCTGAACGAGGGGTCGGTGATCGAGCTTGACCGGTTGGCGGGCGACCCGTTGGATGTGCTGGTGAACGGTACGCTGATCGCCAAGGGCGAGGTGGTGATGGTGGGTGAACGCTTCGGCATCCGCTTCGGCCAGATCATCGACCCCGAGAAGCGGGCCGAGAGCGTTTGACCGGCGATTTCTGACGCAGAAATCGCGGCGGAATTTGGCGCAAATTCCGTGGTCCCCCCGGTTGATGTGGAGCGACCGAAATCTGCGTCAGATTTCGGCACGATTTCTGCGTCAGAAATCGTGGTTGCGGCACGGGCTTTGCACGCATCCGGTGTAACTGCCGGAGTTTTGACCCTTGGACGCGATCAGACCTGACCAATTCATTTCGCTGGGCCTGTTCATGGCCGTGCTGGCCCTTGGCTGGCTGGTGGTGATGATCAACCGCGGCGGGCTGGCGCGCCGCATCGCGGGCGAGCGGCGTATCCGGCTGGCCGAGGTGACGGCCCTGTCGGCGGCGGACCGCGCGATGATTCTGGTCGTGGACGGGCAGGAATTTCTGGTGCTGCGCTGCAAGGGCGCGGCGCCGGTGATGCAGGCCCTGCCCAAGCGCGGGATGCAGGCGGAGGAAGTGGCATGATGCGCCTGTTCCTGCTGCTGTTCCTGCTGCTGCCCGGTGCTGCCCAGGCCCAGGGCCTGCCCGCGCTGACCCTGACCGAAGGGGATGGCGGCACGACCTATTCGCTGTCGTTGCAGATCGTGGCGCTGATGACGGCGCTGACGGTGCTGCCGTCGATCCTGCTGGGGATGACGGCCTTTACCCGTATCATCATCGTGCTGTCGATCCTGCGGCAAGCCCTTGGCACGCAGCAGACGCCGCCCAATCAGGTGCTGGTGGCGCTGGCGCTGTTCTTGACCTTTTTCATCATGCAGCCCACGCTGACCGAGGTGTATGACAACGCGCTGTCGCCCTATCTGGACGGGCAGTTGGCGGCCGAGCCTGCGGCGGCCGAGGCGACACGGATCATCAAGGGCTTTCTGATCGAGAATACGCGGTCGAACGATCTTTTGATGTTCCAGAAACTGGCGGGCGATGCACCCTATGCCGACCCGCAATCGGTGCCGCTGTCGGTGCTGCTGCCGGCCTATATGACATCGGAACTGAAGACCGCGTTCCAGATCGGGTTCCTGATCTATCTGCCGTTTCTGGTGATCGACATGGTCGTCGCCTCGATCCTGATGGCGCTGGGGATGATGATGCTGTCGCCCATGCTGGTGTCGCTGCCGCTGAAACTTTTGCTGTTCGTGCTGGTCGATGGCTGGGCGATGACCGTGGGGTCGCTGGCGGCCACCTATGGGCTGGGGGGCTAGGGCGATGGATTTCGACGCCAATATCGAGAACCTGCAACTGGCCTATTGGAACATCCTGCTGGTGGCAGGGCCGGTGCTGGGGGTGGCGCTGGTGGTGGGTCTGGTGATCGGGGTGGTGCAGGCGGCCACGTCGATCAACGAACAAACGCTCAGCTTTGTGCCGAAACTGGCGGTCTGCATGGGCACGCTGGCGCTAGCGGCAAGTTTCATGCTGACGCGGATGACCGATTATTTCGCCTATGTCTTTGAAACCATTGCGGCGATCCGCTGATGCAGGGCCCGCTTCCCGCGCTTGACCTTGGGCTGGTGACCGGATGGCTGGCGCAATACCTGTTCGCCATGCTGCGGATCGGGGCCTTTGTCATGGCCTCGCCGGGTTTCGGGGGGCGGTTCGTTCCGGCGCAGGTGCGGGTGGTGGCGATTGCCGTGCTAGCCCTGCCCGTCATGGCGGGGGGCATTGCGGGGGGTGTGGTGCTGCCCGAGCCGGCCGCGCTGGCCGGATTGCCCGCGCTGCGGCTGGTGTTCACCGAGTTGGCGCTGGGTCTGGTGGCGGGGATGGTGCTGACGGTGCTGTTCGGCGCCGCATCACTGGCGGGGGACCGGATCGCGGCGACCGCGGGCCTTGGCTTTGCCGCGCAGTTCGACCCTGCGGCAGGCGGGCAAACGCCGGTGGTGTCGCAACTGTTCGGGCTGTTCATGCTGATGGTGTTCATTGGCGCCGATGGACATCTGGCCGCCATCGGGATTGTGCTTGACAGTTACCGCGCCGTGCCGCCCGGGGCTGATGTGGATTTCGCCACGCTGATCGCCGCGGGGCTGGCCGCGGGTAGCCGGATGTTCGCGCTGGGCATGGCGGTGATGCTGCCGGTGGTGGCCTGTCTGCTGCTGCTGAACATCGCCGTGGGGGTTGTCACGCGGTCAGCGCCTTCGCTGAACCTGTTTTCCTTCGGGTTTCCGATCACCATGGTTGCCACGCTGATCCTGCTTTACGTCACCGTTCCTTCGACGGCGGCGGGGTTGGAGCGGGTGGCGCTGGAGGCGGTCGAGACGATCCGCGACCTTTTGGGAGGCGCGCGTGGCTGAGGCGGATGACGGCGCGGAACGATCACACGAACCGACGCAGAAGCGCAAGGATGACGCCCGTGAAGAGGGGCAGGTTCTGACCTCGAAAGAGGCGCTGGTCTTTGCCGGTTTCGCGGTGGCGACGGGGCTTTTGACCATGGCCCCTGCCGTGCTGCCGGGGCTGGTGCCGGTCTGGTCGGATTATCTGCGGATCGGACGGGGCGAGGATCTGGGCGATCTGGTCACACAGCGGATCGGGGCGGCGTTCTGGCATATACTTGGCGCATCGGTCGCGGTGGCGCTGCCGTTGATGCTGGCCATTGTCGGGTTGCAGGCGGTGCTGGGCGGGTTGCACTGGTCGCCCAAGGCGATGGCCTTCAACCCCGCGCGCATCAACCCCGGTGCGGGGCTGGCGCGGATGGTGTCAAGCACGGCGCTGATGGAACTGGCCAAGGCCATCGGCAAGGTGCTGGTGCTGTGCGGTATTTCCTGGCTGGTGGTTTCGGGGATGCTGCCGCTGCTGGGGCGGATGGACCAGCTTGAGGCGGGCGCCGCGCTGGGCGTGCTGGGCGGTGCGGTGGTCAAGCTGGTCTCGGCGCTGACGCTGGGGCTGGCGGCCATCGGGGCGGCCGATCTGGCGTGGCAGATCGTGGCGATGCGCAAGAAGCTGATGATGACCTTTGAAGAGATCAAGAAGGAAAGCAAGGAACAGAACGGGTCACCCGAGGTGAAGGGCCGTCTGCGGCAGTTGCAGATGGAGGCAAGCCGCAAGGGCGCAAGCCAGCGCCGCGCGCTGGAGGATGTGCCGCGTGCCACCGCCATCGTGACCAACCCCACCCATTTCGCCGTGGCGATCCGCTATGTGCCGGGCGAGACGCGGGCGCCCGTGATCCTTGCCATGGGCAAGGGGCCGATGGCGATCGAGGTGATCACGCGGGCGCGGAAGGTGGGGCTTGAGCCGTTGCAGATTCCGCTTCTGGCGCGGGCGCTTTACTTCACCGGCGATATCGGCGCCGAGATTAACGAACAGTTGTTCGCTGCGGTGGCGGCGGTGCTGGCGCATGTCTATCGGCTTGAACGGGGCGAGGGGTCGCACCTGCCCGAGATCGAGGTGCCGGAAGATTTGCGGTTTGACGAATTTGGCAAGGCGGAGGCTGCGGCATGAGGCGCGTATCGGCGGGCGAGATGATTTCAAGCGTGGTGTTCGGGGGGGCGGGGCTGTTCTTTCTGATCGCCGCAGCCGACCCCGGGCGCGGCCTGATCGAGAGGGCGGTGCTGGTGCTGTGCGCGCTGGGCACGGGGCTTGCGGCCATTCGCTTCCAGATTGCCGATCTGTGGCGCCGGTGGCAGCGGCGCTGAGCCGCGGTTGGCATGGAACTTGCCAGACAAGGCGCGACGAGCAGGAGAACGGCATGGCGACCGAGCCCGACCAGATAACCGAGGCGATCAAACGCGCGCTGGATGCGGCCGAAGCGGCCAATCTGGCGGCCGAGGATATTGACCGCATCTCGGCCGCGCACCGTGCCTTTGCGGCCGATGTGGCGCGGGGCCAGAAGCGCAGTGCCGCATTGGCGGCGGGGGCTGCATTGGGCGGGGTGCTGGCACTGGGGCTGGCGGGGCTGATCTGGTTCCGGTCGGTGGCCGACCTGCGCGAGGCGGGCGAAATCGAGGCGACAGCAGCCGAATTGCTGGTGGAACAGGTCACGCGGTTCGACAAGATGCTTGATGATGCCGAGGCGCGGCAGGCCGACATCAAGGCGCAGTTGCAGGCGATGACCGAACAGGTCGGATACGACCTTGCCAAGCTGGGACGCGAGCAGAAGCCGATGGATGCCCAAGTGGCGACCGCGATCCGCGAAGGCGTGGCCGAAGACCTTGGCGCGATGAAGCAAGAGTTGCTGGATGCCATGGCAAAGGGTGCGGCGGGCAAGGACGGCATGGACAATGCCACGATGCAGGCCCTGATTGACGAGATGCAGGCCATGATCAAGGCCGCCACCGCGCCTGCCGCCGAAGGGGCGGGCAAGACTGTGCCCGAAGGATCGGCCAAGGCGCCCGAAGCAAAGCCGCAGCCGAAACCTGCCGCCAAGCCCAAGCCCAAGCCTGCGGCCAAGCCGGCCGAGGCCGATCCTTTTGTCTATTCCGCGCCATGACCGATACCCCGCCCGAGCCGAAGACCCTGCGCCTTGGCGATGCGCCGCTGTTGCCGGCGGGCCGTGCGCTTGGCCTGCGGGCGGGCGATGTGCTGGTGGCGGTGAACGGGCGTGCCTTTCTGGGTGATGCGCCTGCGTTGGTTCGGACGCTGGGCGATGGCCGCGCCGCCATGGCGCTGACCTTCCAGCGGGGCGGCGCCGAGTTTACCGTGCTTGCCCGCAGCGCAGCGCTGGGCCGGTGGGAGGCTGTTGCCGCCCCGCCAGATGATGCCGCGCGCCGCCGCATCGACCCCGCTTTCCTGCGGGAATGGGAGATTTTGCGCGCGGGGGATGGCAGTTACGACCTGTATCCCCGCAGCCTGCCGGTGACGGGGCTGGCCCTGCCGCAATTGTGGCTGCTGCAACAGCGGCTGTGGCTGCCCTGCGCCACGATGGTGGCCGCGGTGGTGGCGGGGTTCATCGTGCATCCGCTGGCGGCGCTGGCGGTGCAGGTGGCAGGGTCGGTGCATCTGCGTTGGGCGCATCTGCCCTATCTGCGCCATGACCGGCTGGGCCGGGGGCTGGGTTTGCATATGGTGATTGCCGCCCGCAGCGAAGGGGCCGCCCATGCCGCCCATCGCGCATTGCACGGATCGGACCGCTATCTGTTCGCGCCCCAACCGAAAACCGCCGAAACGGTGCCCGCCTGAGCGGCTTGCAAAGGGCAGAGCGGGTCGGGAACGGGTGGAACAAGGGGGCTAAGGGGGGCGAAATGCCCCCCCCTTTAGCCGTTCATCACCGCACGGCGCCGGCGTTCGACCGACGAGGCGATGCGCAACTGGTCGCGGTATTTCGCCACGGTGCGGCGGGCGAGGGTGATGCCATCCTGATCCTTGATGATGCGGGCGATGGAATCATCCGACAGCGGATCGTCGGGGTTTTCGGCGGCGACGAGTTTCTGGATGCGGTGACGCACGGCCGAGGCCGATCCAGGTGCATCGGCATTGTCGCTGCCGAGGGCTGCGCTGAAAAAGCTTTTCAGCGGAAAGGTGCCCTGCGGGGTGGCAATCAGGATGCCGGTGCAGACGCGGCTGACGGTGCTTTCATGCACGCCGATGGCTTCGGCCACCTCGCGCAGGATCATCGGGCGCATCTTGGACAGTCCGCCTTGCAGGAAATCGGCCTGACGGCGAACCACTTCGGCGCCCACCTTCAGCGTGGTCTGGTTGCGGTGTTCGACCGCGCGTGACAGCCAGCGCGCCACGGCCAGCCGTTCGGCAACATAGGCGTTGGCCTGCGGGCTTTTCACCTCGCGCGCGGCATCGGCGCGGACGACGACGGTGGGCAGGGTCGAGCGGTTGAGATCGACGCGCCAGCCATCGGCGCCCCGCGTCACGATCAGGTCCGGCGGGCGCTGCGGCGAGGGGGCGGCATCGAAACCGGCGCCCGGCTTGGGGTTCAGGCTGCGGATCTGGCGCAGCATGGCCTTCAACTCGTCCATCCCAACGCCGCAAACCCGCGTCAGGCCGCGCAGATCGGCGGCGGCAAGCATGGGCAGGTGGTCCAGCAGGCGGGCGAAGGCGGGGGTCAGCAGGCCCTGTTCGGCGGCCTGAAGGCGCAGACATTCGGCCAGATTGCGCGCAAACAGCCCCGCCGGTTCGATCCGTTGCAGGCGGGTCAGCAGATGCAGGGCATGTTCTTCGTCAACCCCGCCCCGCTCGGCGATCTGGGCCACGCTTTGGCCCAGCCAGCCCGAGGGTTCAAGCGCGTCGAGAAACAGCGCGGCAAGCCGCTGGTCGGCGGGCGACAGGCCAAGGCGGGCCACCTCGGCCGCGGCATGGGCGTAGAGCGAGGGGCCGGGATCGGCGGCAAGCTGGCCGATGCGGTCCCAGTCGTCATCGCCCGTGACGCGGGCCTGACTGGGCAGCGCAAGGTCGCGCGGGGCGGTGGATTTCGGCAAGCCGAGTTCGAGGAAGGGGTTCTCTTCCGCCTGTCCTTCGATGAAGGATTGCAGGTCGGAATTGCCCATCTGCAACAGCTGGATGGCCTGTTGCAATTGGGCCGTGACGACGAGCGACTGGCGTTGTCCGACGATCTGGGCATTGAAGAGTTGCATGGCGGATTCTCCTTGGCCCCCACTTAGCCAAGCTGCCGCGCACCATGCAAAAAAACCCTTTGACACCCCTAAAATGGCCGGAATCTGACTCGTAGGGCGCCAAAACCGGTTCGTAAGTTGTTGAAAAATATAGAAACCCCGGCGTTTGTACGCCGGGGCCTATCTTTCGTATGTCCTGTTTCCGTCAGCCGCGGAGCAGCGACATCACGTTCTGCTTGGACGAGTTGGCCTGAGCCAGCATCGCGGTGGCCGCCTGCGACAGGATCTGGCCACGGGCAAGCTGGGTCGATTCGGCGGCGAAGTCGGCATCGACGACCTGCGACTTGGCGGCCTGAACCGAAACCGAGATGTTGGTCAGGTTCGAGATGGTCGAGTCGAGGCGGTTCGACATGGCACCGAGATTACCGCGCGCCTGGCTGATCTTTTGCAGGGCGACGTCGATCACGGTGATCGCTTCGGACGCGCCTTCGGCGGTCGAGAGGTCGATTTCAGCGACCTGGCTCAGTTCGGCGGCGTTGGCCTTGTCCGAGAAGAAGCCGTCGGTCGGAGCCGAGGAGTTGACCGAGAAGGTCTGCGTCGAGGTGAAGGTCACCTGACCGGTCACGGTTGCGGCATCGGCGCTGGCCGACAGCGTTTCGGGGCCCGAGGCATCGGTGCCATCAGTGTTCAGGCCGGTGATGTCGAGATCGGCGCCCGAACCACCCGCCGAGTCGGTCGAGGTGTAGTCGCTGATTTCGATGTTCTTGCCGGTCGCGTCGGTCAGCACGATTTCGCCATTGGTCGCGCCCATCGAGGCGGAAACGCCGGTCGAGGTGGTCTTGGTGTTGATCGCATCGCGCAGCGAACGCAGGTCATCCTTGTTCGAGATGGCGACCGTGCCGATGGACGCGCCGTTGACCTTGAACGACACCTTGGCTTCGTCGGTCAGGCCCGACAGCTTGGCCTTGGAGACGGCGCTGGCCTGCACGCCGGTCTGGGCAGAGGCCGCGTTCACCTTGGCGGCAAGGTCTTTGGCCGACATGTTGGCGTCGGTGGTGATTTCGGTGTTGCCAGCATGGCCCGAGATGATCAGGTTTTCGCTGCCCGCGGTGCCGCCGGTCGCGCTGGTGAGCACTTCGGATTTCACCTTGAAGGCGCCGATGTCGGTGGCGGCGGCGCTGTCGATCGAGATGTTCAGCGTCTGGCCGAGGTCGGCACCGATCTGGAACTGCTTGCCGTTGAACGAGCCGTCCATGACCTTCATGCCGTTGAAGGTGGTGTTTTCGGCGATGCGGTTGATTTCGGCCACCAGCTGGCGCGATTCGGCGGTGATGTTGCCGCGGTCAGACCCGGTGTTCGTGTCGTTCGACGACTGGACGGCCAGTTCGCGCATGCGCTGCAGCATGTTCGACACTTCGACATGCGCGCTTTCCGTGGTGTCGAGCAGGTTCTTGCCGTCGGTCGCGTTGCGGACGGCCTGGTTGATGCCCATGACCTGCGCGGTCATTTTTTCGGCAATCGCCATGCCGGCGGCATCGTCCTTGGCGGCGTTGATCCGCAGGCCCGAGGACAGGCGCGTCATGGCCTGGTTGAAGTCGTCGTTCACCTTGGACATGTTCGCCTGAGCTGCGATGGCCCCGATGTTGGTATTGATCGTCGTCATGGTTCCAGCCTCCTGATTGATCCGTTTGCGCCGTCAGCGCCTGGCAATCACAACGACCCGATTGGCGGATGTTTAGAAAAAAGCTGCGGGTTTATTGGAATCAACGGGTTGGCCCTTTGTTTCAGGGGGCGGGGCCCCCCGGGGGCGGGCGGCGTGCCGCGTTTCCCCTTGCCCGAAGATGCCTGCCTCGCCCGCCCCTGCACGCGCGTGAAGCGGGCGGGCGCCTCTCGGGCGCGGATGGCATGGCATTTGCCTAAAGGGCAGGGCGGCCCTGTCGTAAAGGGGCTGTGACAAGGGAGTGCCGGACATGGCCGTCGATATCCTGACCACACTGAACAAGAACGGCTCGGGGTTGAACCTGACGGGGCTGACAAGTTCGCTTGTCACCGCCGAGATCGCGCCGTTGCAAAAGGCGCAGAAGGCCAAGGTGGACAAGGCGAACCTGTCCATCTCGACCTTGGGGCAGGTCAGGTCGCAGTTGCAGGGCGTGCAGACCGCGTTGCAGGCGGTGGCGGCGAGCCCGGTTCTAAAGGCCGTGTCGGGCAATAGCGGGGTTCAGGTCACGGTGACGGACCCTGCCAAGATCGTGAACACCACGCGCAGCATCGGGGTGGTGCAGACGGCGCAGCGTCAAGTGCTGGAATTCAAGGGCTTTGCCAGCGCCGATGCGCTGGTGGGGGCGGGGCAACTGACTGTCGAGGTCGGGGCATGGTATGACGATGCGGCAGGGGCCAAGCAGTTTGCGGTGAACCCCGACAGCACGGCGAACCGGTTGGACATTGCCGAAGGGACCACGCTGTCGCAACTGGCTGAACGGCTGGATGCCTTACCGGGTGTGGCGGCGCGGGTGATCGACAAGGGCAATGGCAGTTTCTCGCTGGGTGTGGTGAGCGAGCCGGGCGCCGGTTCGGGATTGCGCTTTGCGGCAGTGCCCACAGTGGCGGGCCTGTCGGCCTTTGACACCACGGCGACGAATGACGCGGTGCAGATACAGGCCGCGCAAGATGCGGTGGTGACGGTCGATGGCATCGCGGTGTTCCGCCCGACCAATTCGATCAAGGATCTGATCCCGGGCGCCACATTGGACATTAGCGCGCCAGCGGGCACCACCACCACCGTGGGTTTCAGTCGCGACCTTGAGACGGCGCGGACCAACCTGTCCTATCTGGTTGAACAGCTGAACGCGACCCGCGCCAAGTTGAACGAGGTGTCGCAGCGCGCCGTGAATGGCGCGACGCCGGGGCCGCTGGTGGGCGACCAGACGATCGAGCGGCTGAAGGCCGATCTGTCGCGGCTGATCGCGGCGCCGATTACCGGCTTTGGCGCGGCGCCGGTCTTTCTGTCCGACCTTGGGGTCACCACGCAGCGCGACGGAACGCTGAAGCTGATGGCGCAGGATTTTGAAGATGCCTTCAAGGGCGATCCGCAGAAGTTCGACGCGCTGTTTGCCAACCGGATCGGATCAGATACCGCGGGGGTCGAGGTGAAGGGGTTGGTCGGGGCCGATGTTGCGGCGGGCCGCCATGATTTCGTGCGCGATCCGGTCACGGGGCGGGCGACGCTGGGCGGATACCGCACGCTGGCCATTCCGCTGGCGGACGGGCGGCGGCAATATGCCGTGCTGGACGGGCCGTTTACGGGGCTGACCGTCACCACCCCTGACGGGGTGGACAGCGCCACGATCACCTTTGGCCGCAGCCTGATTTCATCGCTGGATGTGATGACGACCAAGGCGCTGAGCGGCAGCATCGCCACGCGCGAGACGGAATTTGGCGCCCGCATCACCGAAGCGAATGCCAAGTTGTCGGAATTGGATATCAGGTCGGAAAAGTTGACCAAGCGGTATCTGTCGCGCTTTACCGCGATGGAGGCGTCGATCTCGACCATGAAAAGCACGGGAAATTACCTGACCAACCTTGTCGCGCAGTGGAACAAGTCGAACTGACGGCCCGCCCTTGGCGGCATTGCCAAGCCGGTAGCGCCGCGCCAGTCTGATCGCCGATTTGGTGCGGTGCGGGGTGGGGTGGGGTGATGCGTGTGTCGCGGCGGGCGGTGATGGTGGGGGCTGCGGGGCTGGCCATGGCGCGGCGGGCCGGGGCAGCGGCGGGCCGCCGCGTTGTGGTGGTGGGGGCCGGTCTGGCCGGTCTGTCTGCGGCGCGGGCGCTGGTGGCGGCAGGGGCCGATGTGACCGTGATCGAGGCGCGCGGGCGCATCGGCGGGCGGGTCTGGACATCGCGCCTTTGGGCGGGGATGCCGGTCGATCTGGGGGCAAGCTGGATTCACGGGCAGATGGGCAACCCGCTGACGGCGCTGGCCGATGCGGCGGGTGTGGCGCGGCTGACCACAAGCTATGATCGGGCGCTGGTGCTGGATGCAAAGGGGGCCGAGGCGGAACCGGATGCAGCCTATGATCTGTCCGAAGGGTTGATCGTGGCCGCGCAGGACTGGGCCTTTGACCAAGGCGGCGACAGGTCGCTGGCTGCGGCGATTGCGGCGCAGCCAGCGTGGCGGCGGGCTGATGCGGCGGCGCGGGCGGCGGTGGCGCATGTGATGAATGGGCTGGTCGTCACCGAATACGGCGCGTCTTTGCAGGATTGTTCGGCCCGCTGGTTCGATGACAGTGATGCCTTTGGCGGAGAAGATGCCCTGCCCCAAGGCGGCTATGACCGGATTGCCCAAGCAATGGCGCAGGGACTTGACCTGCGGCTGGCGAGCCCCGTTTCCGCCATCGCCCCGCAGGCCGCGGGGCTGCGCGTGACGTTGCGGGATGGCGGCGTGATTGCGGCGGATCACTGCGTGTTGACGGTGCCGCTGGGTGTGCTGAAGGCGGGCACGATCCGGCTGGGCGCGCCGCTTGATCCGGCGCGGCAGGCGGCGGTGGACCGGTTGGGCATGGGGCTTTTGTCGAAATGCTGGCTGCGGTTTGACCGCGCTCATTGGCCCACGGATGTGGACTGGATCGAATGGATCGGGCCCGAGCCGGGGCTTTGGGCGGAATGGTTCAGCCCCGCGCGGGTGACGGGGCAGCCTGTGTTGGGGGCGTTTCACGGCGGCGACGTGGCGCGCGCCTTCGAGCCGATGCCGGATGCCGATATGGGCGTGGCGGCGCATGATGCGCTGCGCGCAATGTTCGGGTCGGGCTTTCCTGCGCCATCGGGCGTGCAGGTGACACGCTGGGCGGGCGATGAATTCGCGCAGGGCGCCTATAGTTTCAACGCGACCGGCAGTTCCGCCGCCACCCGCCGCGATCTGGGCGGGGCCGAGTGGGAGGGGCGGCTGGTTCTGGCCGGTGAGGCCTGCGCGCCGCGCCATTTCGGCACGGCGCACGGGGCGGTATTGTCGGGCCGGGCAGCGGCGCGGGTGATCACGGGTTGATCAGGCGTCAAGCCCGCGGCGGATGCCGTATTTCTTCATCTTCTCGATCAGGGTGGTGCGGCGCAGGCGCAGCATGTCGGCCGCTTGCGCGACATTGCCGCAACGCTTGTCAAGCGCCGCTTCGATCATCGCCACCTCGATATCGCGGATATAGCCGCGCAGGTCGATGTCACCCATCTTGTCAAAGGCCTGCTGGATGCCCGACGGGTCGGGCAATTCGCCCGGCAGGGGGGCGGGTTCGGGCATGTCATGATCCTGATCGCTGAAATCGGGCATCGCCATGCCAAGCAGGTTGTCGCGTACCTGTCGGGCGGTGATCATGCGGCCCGGAAACATGACGAAGGCGCGTTGCAGGACATTCTTCAGCTCGCGGATATTGCCCGGCCAAGGGTGGGCCGACAGCGCGCGGATGGCCGAAAGGTCGAAATGCGGGGCATCTGCGGCGGGGTTCTTGCACATATGTTCGGAAATCATCCGCGCAAGGATAAGCGGGATGTCGCAGGTGCGTTCGGCAAGGCTGGGGACGGTCAGCGTAAAGACATTGATACGGAAGAACAGGTCTGCGCGGAAGCTGCCCTGTTCGATGGACTGCCCCAGATCGCGGTGCGTGGCGGTCACCAGACGGAAATCGACCGGCGTGTCGGTGCTGGCGCCAAGGCGCTGGATGCGGCGTGTTTCCAGCACGCGCAGCAGCTTGGCCTGAAGGGCCAGCGGCATGTCTCCGATCTCGTCCAGAAACAGCGTGCCGCCCTGGGCCTGTTCGATACGGCCGGTGCGGGCACGGTCGGCGCCGGTGAAGGCGCCTTTCTCGTGGCCGAACAGTTCGGATTCCAGCAACTCGGCCGGGATGGCGGCGCAATTGACTGCGACCAAGGGGCCGGACCGGCCCGACGCGCGGTGCAGCGCTTCGGCCACCAGTTCCTTGCCGGCGCCGGTGGGGCCGGTGACGACGACCGAGGCGTCGCTGACGGCCACCGCCGCGATCATGCGCTTGAGCTGGCGGACGGGAACCGAGTCACCCGCGATGATGCGGTCTATCGCTTCGGCGGAAACGGGCAGGGCGCGGGTCGCCACCTGCCGGTCAATCCATTCACTCGTCATCACTCTCTCCTAAACCACTTGTGATCCGTTTTAGCAGAGAGATGCTGTTTTTGGGGTTGCCTTGGTCCAGTCCGCTCAACCGAAACGGACGGTCATGACCGGTTGGTCGGGGTGAGCCCAGACTTTTGGCTGTAGGATTCCGAAAGGATGGTTAACAAATTGGGCCAAACCTATGGCATGGCGTCCAGAACCTGCCGCATTGATTGGATGGCTTCCCAGTCGCGTTGCAGCGCGGGGGGGAGATTCTCGGCTGCCAGAAGCTCGGTTCGGGTCGCTTCGATCACCATGGGAAGATCGGGCGGCGCACCGCCCGTTGCCTGCCCGGAGGTTGCGGGGCGGGGGGCGGGGCGGGGCGCGGCGGCCGATGCGGCGGCGGCGCGGGCGGCATCAAGCTGCACCAGGGGCGAGCCGGAAAAGGCAAGGATGCCGTCAAGCTGGATCGGGGCCGAGGCGAGCAGGGTCGCTTCGGACATATCGGTGAGTGGCAAACGGCCCTGCGCTGCGACGACCTTTTGCAGATAGGCCTGCCCGCGTGTCGGGTCGGTTGAATGATAGGCGGCGGTGGCCACTTCCCAACTGCCGAGACGGGCCTGCAATTCGCGCAGGAAGCGGGCGGCATAGCGCGTATTCTCGACCGGATCGAACATCTGTTCGGGCGAGGTGAAGGCCTGCGCGTGCCATTTCCAGTTCAGTTGCATGCAGCCCACGTCGATATTGGTCACGCCGCTGGCGACTGCGTTTTCCAGATAGGCCACTGCCTCGGCCTTGGTCTCGAAGAAATGCGACTTGCCGCCTTCGTTCGTGGTCCAGGGCCATGGCGCATGGGTGCCGTTTGCATCGGTATGGCCGGATTCGACCAGCGCGATGGCGGGAAGCAGACCGTCGGGCAGGCCTTCGTCGGCGCCCGCCTGCGCGGCAAGGGCGTTGCAGTCCTGCGCCGCCGCAAGGGCGGGGAACAGCAGGGCAAGGACAAGGGCGAACAGGCGCAACATGCCCCCCCCTTGCAAGTGCCGCGCCACCGTGGCCTGGGCTGCGCCGACTAGCGCAGGTAGTTGAACAGCGAGGTTCCGTTGATCTTGACAAAGGTCTGTTGCGCGGCCTGTTCGGTCATCAGCAGGCTTTGCAGGCGGGTGATGGCGGCTGCGACATCAAGATCTTGCAGCCCCGCCACGGCCTGATCGATCCGCAGACGGCGGTCGTTCAGGACCGAGATGTGGCTGTCGGCAAGTGCGGCCAGCGATCCCACCTCGGCGTGCTGGGCGGCCATGTGGCTGACGGCATCGTTGAAATAGCCCACCATGGTGTTGGCCGACAGGCGGGCGGGGCGCAAGGGTTGCATCAGGCCCTTCACCTCGCCCGTGGGGGTGGCGGGGGCAAGGGTGCCAAGGGTGCCGCGGTCGTCGCGGGTGCTGGCAAGGCCCGAGATGCGGATATCGGCGCGCGAGGACAGGATCAGGCTTTCGCCATCGGGGGCAAGGGTGGCGGTGATCCCGGTCTTGACCGATTGCGCGTTCACCGCCACCAGAAGCGGTCCGGGTGCGCCCTTTACAAGATCGGCCGATATCTGCGCGTTGCCATCGGGGCCGGTCAGGGTGAAGGACAGGGTTTGCGGATCGCGCCCTGCGGCAGGGGTGAACAGTGCGGTGCCCTTGACCGTATGGTCCGGGCGGCCCGGTTGCAGCGGCAAGGACAGCGTGGCGATCAGGTCATCGACCATATCAAAGATGTTGCGGCTTTCGCCCTGTGACGGGACCGAGCCGAACACCTGCGCGCCGTTCAATCCGGTGGCGAGGGTCGAGGTTTCGTTCAGCCGCAGCGTCGGGCGACCGCCATCGCCCGTGTAGCTAACCCCGTTCGGTCCATCGACAAAGGGCTGGTCGCTGCCGAAGCCTGCAAAGATGGGCATGCCCATCGTGTCGCGCGTATTGGCGACCGAAAGCAGGGCGGTGCGGAGCGACAGCGCCTCGGCCCGCAGGCCAGCGATGCCTTCCTGTGTCAGCGTATCCGAGGCGGCGCGAAGGGCGATCTGCTGGTAGGCCGTAGTGATCTTTTGCACCTCGGTCATGGCAAGGTCGGCATGCGAAAGCCGATCGGCGGCCAGATTGGCGTTTTCCTTGAACCTGTCGATAGCGCCGCGCTGTTCGGTCACGGCCGACAGCTTGGCCGAGCGCATCGGATCGACCGAGGGGCGCGGATCGTTCTTGCCCGACGAGATGCGGCCCTGAAGATCGCTGATTTCGCCCGACAGGCGGTTGAAGCTTTCCATGGCGATGCGGCCAGAAAGGGCGGTTCCGATGGAGGCGGTCATGGCGCGGCCTTTCGTTCAGGTCAAAGCGAGCGGAGCAGGGTGTCGAACAGGTCTTTCGCCACCGTCATGATCTGGGCCGAGGCCTGATAGGCCTGTTGCAGTTCCAGAAGGCGGGCGGCTTCGCGGTCAAGGTCAACCGCGCCCTGCGCGGCATCGGCGCGGCGGACGGTATCGTGGATCGCGGTGTCCGAGTTCAGCTTGGTTTCGGCGGCGGCGGCACGGGTGCCGACTTCCGATTGCAGGTCTGACAGGATGCGGGCAAAGCCGCCCTTGCCCGAGGCGACATCGGGAAAGCGCAGGGCAAGGATCGCATCGAGCGCGCGGCCATCGTTGCGGCCATCGGTATTGGCGGTCAGGCGGAAGCCGTCGCCGGTTGCGGGATTGCCGGTGACAGATACCGAAAGCCCGCCGATCACCGCGCCGCCGCTGGCATTAAGCGTGCGGGTGCCGATGGAATGACCCGTGGCAAGGTCGAACAGTTCGACGCGGCCGGTGGTGGCATCGGTCACGCGCAATTCGACAGGGGGCGGCGTTGCGGGCACGCTGCCTGCGGTGACGCTCCCCGCCATGCGAAGGGTGCCCGATCCGGTCATCACCACGATCAGGTCTTCGGGGGGCAGGTTGCCAAGGCGCAGGCGTTGTCCGGCAAGGGCGGTGGTGGTGGTGCCAAGCGCAAGGGGGCGGCCGTCGGACGCGGTGGCGGTCAGGGTCGCGCCATCCGCGCTGACGCTGGCGCCGAGCGAAGAGAAGCCTGCCGCCGCGCCCCCCGGAAGCACGCGCACCGCGCCCGCGCTGGCCGGAATATCAAGCCGGACGGCGCCCTGCGCGATGCTGGCCGTGCCGGGAAAGCCTGCGGGCAGGGTTACGGCGGGGCCTGCGGTCACGGTCAGGCTGTGGCGGGTGCCGCCCACCTCGATCTCGACCGTGGCGGGGAAGGGGCCGGTTGGGGGCTGGCCGGTCAGGCGGCCCATCGGCGCGCTGGCGGGCGACAGGCCGAAGGGCGCGCCGTTAGCCCCTGCGGGCAGGGTGATCATGCCGCTATCGGTGCTGCCGCCATTGACCGCAAGGGTCAGCCGCATGTCGGGGCCGAAGCTGGCGGACAGGCGGGAAGGCTCGGGGCCGGACACGGTGACAGCGCCGCTGGTCATGCGAAGCGTGTAGTCGCGCCCGTCAAGGCGGACCACGGTGGTGGCGCCTTCGGGGGGCAGTTGCGAAACGGGACCGCCGGTCAGGCTTGCATGTGGCATGCCGTCGCGCAGACGGGCGGCAAGGCCGCTTGCTACATCGGCGGGGGTTGTGGCGGCGGTGGTTGCGGTATCGAGCGTGACACTGCGACCGCCCAGCGACAGGCCATAGCGGGTGGGCCCCGCCGCGCCGGGCAGGCTGGCATCAAGGGCGGGATCAAGCGCGAAGGTCAGCGCGGTGACAGCCCCCGCCGCGCTGGTGGTTCGGGTGACAAGCCCGCCAGCCGTGGCGTCGAGCGCGGAATCGCGGCGTGTGCCTGCGGCGGTGACGGCAAAGGCGGTTGGTTGGCGCAGGGTCATCTGGCCGCCAATGCGGGCGCTGTCGGCCCCCGCGCCCAGCGTTGCCACTGCCCCCACGGGCTGGCCTGCCGCATCGGCCGCTTGCAGTGCGACGGTGCCGCCCGCCGCATGGGTCAGGCCGGTGATGCGGATGTCTTCACCCCCCGACTGCACCAGCATCAGCCGCGTGCCATCGGGCGACAGCTGGGCCGAAATGCCGGTTGCCCCCGTCAGCGCGTTGACCGAAAGCGCCAGCGCATCCAGCCTGCCGCCCGCCACATCACCGGAAACCGAAAGCGGCGTGGTGTTGGTGCCCGCAAGCCGGAACGAGAGCCGCCCATCGGTCGAGGCGGTCAGTGTGACTGCGGTTTGCGCCGTGGCGGTCAGGCCGGGTATGGCGGCGGCTGCCATCTGGGCGAGGCGACGGGCAGTGCCGCCTTCGGGCAGGGTCAGGGTGCCGGGCAGGCCAAGGCCGGTATCAATGGCGATGGGTTGGGGGGCGGCAGCCGGGGCGGGGGTTGGCCCGTTCCAGACCGCGATGGGGTTGGGCGACAGCGTCAGCGATTGCAGGCCGCTGCCTTGGGTCGCGGCCAACTCAAGCCCGCGATAGCCGGAATTGAGGTAGGCGGTGTTGTATTGTGCACCGGGCAGAAAGCCGTTCGTTTCGGTGAACAGAAGCGCGATATCGGCGGGGGCCATCGGCGTGCCCGCGATCTGGCGCCCTTCGCGGGTGAAGATTTGCAGTGTGCCGCCCTGCGGGCTGGCGGGGGTCAGGTTGGCGGCGGCGCCGTCAAGGCTGGCGGCGGTGAAGTTTCCGGTGTTGAGCGACAGCGACAGCGTGCCGCCCGATGCCTGCGCCGACATGCCGAGCGCCGATAGCGTGACGCCGCCCGCCGCCGCCATGCGTCCGTCATTCAGCGCAGCGGCGATATCGGACAGGGTATAACCCGCAGGGCGCGGGCTGCCATTGGCAAGGGTGGTCAGGTTGAAGGCAGTGGTGATGCCCGCCGACGTAACGGAAAGGCTGGAGGGCGCGGCGCCCGCCACCATATCGGCGCTGGCGGGCTGGCCAAGGCTGGCAAGGTTGGCCGCGCTGCTGCCCGCAGGAATGAAGCCCACGACACCCGCATTCCGCAGCGTGACGGCCTGACCGGCATCGGTGGCATTGGCCAGAAGGTCGGGCAGAACCGGCAGGGCAGGCGGCGCGACGGTGGTCGGCGCCATGGCCACGCTGGCGGACCCTTTGTTTCCCGGCGCGGGGGCGACCAGCGTGGCCACCGCAGCGGCAAGGCGGGCGGGCGTTTCGGGCAGGAAGCGCATGTTCACAGCCTTGCCCGTGGTTGGCGTCAGGGTGAAGCGGTCGCCATCGGCGGGGTCGCCCTCCATCCGGATGGTCAGGTTGGGCAGGACGAGCAGCTTGTCGGCCTGCGCCAGAACCGTGCCATTCGCATCCTCGGCCCGCCACAGGCCCTGCGCCGCATCGCGGACCAGCGTAAGGGGGCCGGTGATGTCGGGGCCGCTTGGGGTAATCAGGGCAGTGGCGAAGCCCTGATTGCCCGATGCCCGCGTCACCGCCCAACTGTCGAGCGAGAACATGTCGCCGCCCGGTGCGCCTGTCAGGTCAAGCCCGACGCGGTGGATGGCGTTCATTTCGCCCGCGATCTTGCGGGCAAGCCCGTCCACCTGCGCCACGGCATCATCGATACCGCCCAGCGCCGCGCGATAGCCGCCCAGCGCCCCCGATCCGACAAGCCGCGTCTCGCGCTGGGTTCCTGCAAGGCCGATGCGAAGTGTCAGGTCGGGATCGGCTTCGGCAGAAACGGTGGCGGGGCCGTCATAGCCCAGAAGTTCCGGCCCGCCGCCGCCGGTGCCCAGCGTGACGCGGGCGCGGCCGATTTCGTCCAGCGTCACGGTGACACCCACCTTGGCGGCAATCGCGCCTAGCAGGCGGTCGCGTTCATCATGCAGCGGGTTCAGCGCGCCGACCGTGCCGGTGTTCGACGTGAATTTCTGTTGCAGTTCGCTTAGCGCGGTCAGGTCCGTCGTCAGGGCGGCGGCGGTCATCCGCACTTCGTCCATCGTGTCGTCGCGCAGCCGCATCAGGCCGCCCGACACGTTCTGGAACGCGGCGGCAAGGGTGCGGCCGCTTTCGATGGCAACACGGCGCAGGGCGGTATCGGCGGGCGACGAGGCAAGGCTACCCATCGCGCCGAAGAAATCCTCGAGCGCAACGTCAATGCCGCCGGAATTGGGCAGAAGCTGCGCCTCGACCGCCTTGGCGGCATCGACCGTCACGGTTGATGCCCGCATGTCGCCCGAAGCGGTGCGCAGGCGGCCCGCCAGAAGCGCGTCAAACGCACGGCGGATCTGGTCCACCTGCACGCCCTGCCCGCCGGTGGCAAGCGTGGTGACGGATGTCTTGGCGCCGCCGATCTGCACGGTCGTCACCTCGCGGCGGCGATAGCCTTCGGTGTTCACATTGGCGATGTTCTCGCCCGTCACGCCAAGGGCCTGCCGATAGGCGGCGATGGACGAGCGGGCGATATCGACGATGTTGGACATGGGGCGTCAGCCTTTCACGAAGCGCGAGAATTGCCGTTCGACCGCATCGGCGATGCCAAAGCCGGTGCGCCCCGACGAGGCACGGGCGATTTCGGCGTCGAACATGTCGCGCGTGCTGTCCACGGCGGATGACCCCATGATGTCGTCGCCCAGATGGCTGGCGCGGGCGGCTTTCAGGAATTGGGTGAGGAACAGTTCCTCGAACCCTTCGGCGGCCTTGCGAAGGGTTTTTGCCTTGTCGGTTTCGGGGTGCAGCGACAGGCTGGATTGCAGGGGTTTGAGGTCCATCAGATTACCACCAGTTCGGCGCGCAGGGCCCCCGCTTCGCGCAGGGATTCAAGGATGGCGACAAGGTCGGATGGCGAGGCCCCGACGGCGTTGATCGCATCAACCAGCGATGACAGCGACACGCCCGCATCAAACACAAAGGCGCGGGCGGGTTTCTGGTCAACGGCAAGGGTGCTGTCGGGCGTGGTTGTGGTCTGGCCCGGAACGACCACGCCGCCATTCTGGCCGTTTACGACGGTGGCGCCCTGCGTGACCTTGGGGTCTTCGTTGATTTTGACGGTAAGCGAGCCGTGGCTGACGGCCGCCGCGGTGATGCGGACATTGCCACCGATCACCACGGTGCCCGACCGCGCGTTGATCACCACCTTGGCGGCGGGTGCATCGGGGGTGAGTTCGACATTTTCCAGCATCCCCATGAAGGTGACACGCTGGCCCGGATCGTAAGGGGCGCGCACCGAGACAGATGTGGAATCAAGCGGTGTGGCGATGCCTTCGCCAAACACCTTGTTGATCGCCTTGGCCATGGCGGCGGCAGTCGAGAAATCGCCGCGGTTGAGGTTGAGGATCAGGTTGTCGCTGTCAAGGAAGGGGGCGGCCACGACCTTTTCCACCTGCCCGCCTTCGGGCACGCGGCCCACGGTAGGGATGTTGACGGTAAGCGAGGAGCCATCCTCGCCCGCGATGCCCATGCCGCCGACGACAAGGTTGCCTTGCGCGATGGCATAAATCTCGCCGTCCGCGCCCATCAGCGGGGTCATCAGCAGCGTGCCGCCTTTCAGCGATTTGGCGCTGCCCACGGTCGATACGGTGACATCGAGCGTCTGGCCTTCCTTGGCGAAGGCGGGAAGTTCTGCCGTCACCATGACGGCCGCGGCGTTCTTTGCGTTCAGATCGGCGGTATCGACCACAAGGCCAAGCCGCGAGATCAGCGATTGCAAGGATTGCAGCGTCAGACCGGTATTGCCATCGCCGCTGCCTGCAAGGCCCACGACCACGCCGTAACCGACCAGCGGGTTCGACCGGACCCCTGCGACCGAGGCGAGGTCCTTGATGCGGTCTGCCTGTGCCGGAACGGCCATGAGCGCCAGAAGCGCGGCAAGTGCGATGCGGCGGATCACAGCGGCGACACCTCGTTCAGGCCGCGCCGCAGCCAGCCTTGGCGCGAGGTGTCCGAAATGGCGCCCGCGCCGACATATTTGATCGTGGCATGGGCGATGCGGTCGGACATGACCACGTTTTCGGCGTTGATGTCTTCGGGGCGGACCACGCCGGTCAGGCGGATGTATTCGTTGCCCTGATTGAGGGTGAGGCGCTTTTGCCCTGCAATTTCCAGCAAGCCGCCCGGCAGGACGCGCACCACCGAGACCGACAGCCGCCCCGACAGCGAGTTCGACTGCTGCGCCGAACCGCGGCCCGAGAAGGATTGCTTGGTGCTGTTGTCCAGCGCGCCATCGGCGATGCCAAGCGGGATGATCGCGGGCAGCTGGGTTTCGTAGTCGCTGGCGCGGTTGCCACTGGTCGATTGGGTTTTCGAGGCCTGGAAGCGTTCTTCGAATTCGACGGTAAGAATGTCGCCCACGCGGGCGGCGCGGCGGTCCGAGGCGAAAAGCCCCGCGGAGGAGGCGGTGTAGATGCCGCCGGTGGCAGCGGGCTGGGCCAGACCTTCGACCGGATAGACCGGATCGTAATTGACCGAATCCGCTTCCTCGACCAGTTCCGAGGTGCAGGCCGAGGCGAGAAGGACGAAGATAAGTGACAGGGGGGCGAGTTTCATGGGGGCGGCCCTTTAGAGTTTGTTGGAAAGGAAGCGCATCATCTCGTCCGAGGCCGAGATGGATTTCGAGTTCACCTCGTAGGCGCGCTGGGTTTCGATCATGTCCACGAGTTCCTGCACCACGTTGACATTCGAGGATTCGAGCGCGCCCTGCACCAGTTTGCCCATGCCATCGGCATAAGGGGCGCCCACGACCGGCGCGCCCGAGGCGGGGCTTTCCAGCACCATGTTCTCGCCCAAAGGTTCCAGCCCGCGCGGGTTGGGGAAGGTGGCAAGGGTGATCTGGCCCACCTCTTGCGCGTCAACCTGATCGGGGGTCTGGACGCTGACGATGCCGTCGGCCGAGATGGTGATGCTTTTGGCGTTGTCGGGGATTTGGATTTCGGGCTGGATCACATAGCCCGATGCGGTGGTCAGCGTGCCTTCGGCGTTGCGCGACAGGGTGCCATCGCGGGTATAGCCGATCTGTCCATCGGGCATGAGAACCTGAAGGAAGCCCTGACCGTCGATCGCCACATCCAGCGCGTTGTCGGTGGTGACAAGATTGCCCTGCGAATACAGCTTTTCGGTGTTGACGATGCGAACGCCGGTCCCCACCGAAAGCGGCGTGGTCAGTTGTGTGGTATCCGAGGTCTGTGCGCCTGCGGGGCGGATGTTCTGGTAAAGCAGGGTTTCGAAATTGGCGCGGTCGCGCTTGAAGCCCGTGGTGTTCACGTTCGCCAGATTGTTGGCGATGACCTGCATGCGGGTCTGCTGGGCGTTGAGGCCGGTCTTGGCGACATGCATCGCGTCTGAGGACATCGGGGCACCTGTTCAGGATTGCGGTTCGATGTCGTTTTGCAAGGGCTGTGCCAGCCCCCGGCAGGCGCGGTGGAAAGTTTAGCCCGCCGTTCAGGACGGCAGGCGCAAGAGCGAGACGCCCGCCTCGTCAAGTTCCTTGGCGGTCGAGACCATGCGCATGTTCAGCTCGAAGCTGCGTTGCAGGTCGATCGAGGAAATCAGTTCCTCGGTCGGGTTGACGTTCGATCCTTCCAGCACGCCCTGCCGGACCTTGGCCTGCTGGTCGGGCGCGGGCAGGGGGCCGGTCTTTGGGCGGATCTGGCCGTCTTCGCCCTTTACCAGCTGGGCGCCGGTGGCCTGCGTGGTGGCGATGGTGGCCACTTCCAGCCGTTCGCCGGGGGCGCCGTCGATGGGTTCGATGGTGATGCGGCCCACCTCGTCGATCACGATGCTGCGAAAGGGCGGGATGGCGATGGGCTGCTGGTTGGCCGACAGGATCGCCTCGTTCGCGCCGTTCACAAGCGTGCCGTCCAGCCCGACATGCAGATCGCCGCGGCGGGTCAGGGCGGGCGGGCCGCCGGTATCGGGCTGGATGTAGAAATATCCCTTGTCGGCAATGGCGATATCGAGCGGTTCGTCGGTCTGGTTCATGAAACCGGGCAGATCGGAAAAGCCCGCATCTTCGCGTTCCAGCTGGAAGGCGCGGGCGGTGATGTCGCCCCCGTCTTCCATGATGAAGCTTTTGCCTTCGCCGATGGTGTCGCGGCGAAAGCCGGGGACGTTCTGGTTTGCAAGGTTCTGGGCCGTGACAATCTGCGTGCCGCGCAGATTGCCAAGGCTGTTCAGAGCCGTGAAGATCATCTTGTCCATGGGTCGGCGCCCCGTGCGTTCTTAGCTGCGGATGTTCATGATCGTCTGCATCAGCGAGGTCGAGGTTTCCATCGCCTTGGCCGATGCCTGATAGTTGCGCTGGGCCGAGATCAGGTTGACCAGTTCCTCGGTCAGTTCGACATTCGAGCGTTCCAGCGCCCCCGAGCGCAGCGCGCCAAAACCCGATGTGCCGGGCGTGCCGGTGATCGCGTTGCCCGATTCCGAAGTGGTGCCGAAGGTCGCCTTGCCCATGACCTTGAGCCCGCCGGGATTGGAAAAATTGGCCAGCACGACCTCCCCCAGCGCCACGCGCTTGCCCGTGCCATAGGTTGCCCAGACCGAACCTGCGCCATCCAGTTCCAGATTGGTCAGCTTGGCCGGTGCGGCGCCGTTATGGCCGGCGGCGGTGACGGCGAAGGGTGTGGTGGTCAGGGCCGATCCGGCCATGTTGAAACTGACCGGATCGGTGGTGCCGAAGGACAAGGTCGCCCCCGCCGTCATTGCCCCCGCGCCGTCAAAGGTGATGTTTGCCGCGCCGTTGGGGGCCAGTTCCTGACCGTCAAGCATGACATGCATGCGATAGGTGGTGTCGGTGCTGCCCGCATTGGGGGCGGCGGTCTTGACGAAATAGGCCTCGGCCTCGCGCGGGGTGCCATCGGGGCCGAAGACCGGAACCACGGTGCGGCGGGCATAGGTGGTGGCATCGGCCGGATCGAAGGCGGCGGCGGGCGGAATGGCCGACTGGCTGCCGATCATCGCATTGTCGGAAGGCAGGTTCACGGCAAGGTTGACGGTGCTGGTGCGGGTGGCGGCGCCTTGCTCCATCGGGATGGTCAGCGGCACGGCCTGCGACAGTTCGTTGGTCAGGGCGGCGCCGTTGGCGGCGACGGGCCAGCAGAGCAGCGACTGGTTCGCCCCGTTCACCACGCGGCCACTGGTATCCATGGTAAAGGCGCCCGCGCGGGAAAACACCGCCCCGCCGGTGGGGCTGTTCTTGTCGGTCACTTGCTGAAGGGCGAAAAAGCCCTGCCCTTCGATGGCGATATCAAGCAGGTTGCCGGTGGTGACGACATTGCCCTGGGTGAAGTTCTGCGCCACGCGCTGGACCTGCACGCCGGACCCGATGGCGGTGCGCTGGTTCGACAGCGGCGAGGATGAAAACACATCGGCAAATTCGACGCGGCTGGACCGGAAGCCCACGGTGCCGACATTGGCGATGTTGTTCGCGGTGGCCGAGATTTCGGTCTGGGCGGCCTTGAGGCCGGAGAGGGCGGTGCTCATCGACATGGTGGGTTTCCTTTGTCCAGTTTCGTCGCGCGTCAGCGGACGGAATCGATTTCCGCCGAGTCGATGGCGCCGAAATCTTCGATGTTGAGGGTAAGGTCGGTGCCGTTCGCGCCCGAGCGGGCCGAAAGCACCTTGGCATAGACCGAAGGACCGACATCCTTGGCCCCGGTGGCGGTGTTCATGCTGACGCTGATCCGCACGGGGGTGCGGTTGGCCACCAGATCGGCGGGCATGTCGGTCCAGCTGAAACCGGCAAGGCCCTTGTCTTGCGGGCCAAGCACGCTGGTTTTCAGCAATTCGCCCGTGGTCGCGTTCGAGAAGGTGACGGTCACGCTGTCGGCCGCTTCGGGCAGATCGGCCACGCCTTCGATGGTGCCATTGGCATCGGCGCGGGCGATGTTGCCCGGCACCAGCACCTGATGGCCCAGAAGGTTCGTCGCGGTGGCGACGCGGAAATCGCCCATCTGCGTACCAAGGCCGGCAAGGGTGGTGTTGATCTTCTCGATTCCGCCCACAGTGTTGAACTGGGCCAGTTGGGCAAGGAACTGGGTGTTGTCCATCGGATCAAGCGGGTTCTGGTTTTTGAGCTGGGCCATCATGAGGGTCATGAAATCCTTCTGGCCAAGCGCATCGTTCGCGCCGGTTTTCATGGCCTTGCCCCCTGCGGCGGCCGTGTCAGCGGGCGCGATGCTGTCGGTCGGGGTTCGTCTGAGAAGCGAGGTGATGTCCATCGGGGGTATCCTTTCAGCTGCCCATCTGCACGGTTCGTGCCATGAGCGTCCGCAGGGTGGACATGGCTTCGAGGGTGTTCTGATACTGGCGGCTGGCCTCGGTCATCTCGACCATTTCCTCTTCGGGGTTGACGGCGGCCGCATAGACAAAGCCGTCTTTGTCGGCGAGCGGGTTGTCGGGGCGGAACAGCCGTTCGGGCTGGCGGTCAAGCATGACGATATCGGCCACATCGGTGGTGGCGAGGCTGTCGGAGGCATCGGAAAACTCGGTTTCAAAGACGGGGCGCAGGGCGCGGAATGCGCTGTCGGCGCTGCCCGAAACGGTGCCCGCATTGGCAAGGTTCGAAGCGACGGTGTTCATCCGTACCATCTGGGCCGACATGGCGCGGGCGCCCACATCGAACACGTTCCGGATTTCGGCCATGGCTTATTCCCCCTTGATCGCGGTCATCAGCCCCGAGATGCGGCGGTTGATGAAATTCAGGCTGGTCTGGTAACGCAGGGTGTTTTCCGCGAATTCCATCTGTTCGACCGGCAGTTCGACGGTGTTGCCATCGAGCGCGCGGTTGACCGGCACACGGTAGCCAAGCTGCGGGTCGGTTTCCGCGCCCGGCAGGCCTGCACCAGCGGCGGGGCCAGTGGCGCGGGCAAGCGCGGCTTCAAAATCGAAATCGCGGGCCTTGAAATGCGGGGTCGCGGCATTGGCGATGTTCGAGGCGAGGATCTCGTTGCGCTTTTCCCGAAGGGACAGCGCATTTGCGTGCAGGGCTATCGAATCTCGGAAACTGACCGTCATAGAGGTGATCTTTCGGTTTGTGCGGGAGGCCCCGGTCATTCGGGGGCGGGCCTTGCAAGGGCCGTGCCAACCGCCCGACCGCGCAAGGAGGCAAGACGATGAACACCCTGCCCGCGCCGCGCGCGCCGCTGCCCGTGCTGACCGAAGAGGTGCTGGCAGCGGTGGGCAGGCTTCACCCGGATACGGCGCAGTCACTGCTGGTTCCGCTGTGGAAGGCCGCGCGGCCCGGTTTGGGGCGGCGGGCGCTGCTGGCGGCGCGGATCACGCTGATGCGGCGGGCGATGGCGGCCGAACCGCTGGTGGTTATGGTGGCCGAACCCCTGCCCGAACCCGAACCCGAACCCGAGCCGGTTTTCGTGCCGGTTCCGCCCAAGGCGCTGGCCAAGGGGGCGTTGACGCTGCTGAACCTTGAGGATGCGGCGCGGTTGCTGATGGCATCCGGTGACGGCGACGATGACGCGAAGGCGGAAGCGCCCGCAGCCGATGCCGCCCGAGATGCCGCGCTTGCCGATGTGGCCGAGGCTGTGGTGGTCGATGCGTCGATGGCCCGTGTGGAGCCTGCACCGCTGGCCGACCTGTCGGCCAGCTTTGCCGCGATGGCAGATGTGGGTGCTGATGATGGCTTTACGGCCGGGCTGGCGTTGCTTGACGCGCTGGGCGACGGCGCGGGCGGGGGCGAGGGCGACGCGTTTTCGGCAGAGGGTGGATCGTCAGACCTTGAAGGGCTGATGGCGATGGCGGCCGCGCCTGCCTTGGACAAGGCTACAAAGGCCGATATACCCGACAAGAAGGCGGATAAGCCTGCCAAGGCCCGCCCAGCCAAGCCCAAGATCGCGCCGAAAAAGCTGGCCGATGACCTGACTGCGCAACTGGCCGAACTTGGCCCCGCTTCCGCACCGACCCCTGCGCCGGCGCAGAAGGCGCCCGTCATTGACCTGTCGGCGCAATTCGCAGCGATGGGCGGGGGCGATCCTGCCGCCACGGTGCCAGAGTTGCCTGCCGCCAAGACGAAAGCCAAAGCGACTGTGATCGACCTGTCGGCGCAGTTCGCGGCGATGGACGACGACTGACAGCGTTACCGCCGCGCGGCGGCTGCTGTGGCGGGTTCGATTGTCATGCCTTGGTCCGACAGGGCCTGCGCGGTGCGGGCCAGCATGTCGGACAGCGCATCGATCCCGCGTTGGCACTGGTCTTTATCACCGCCCAAGGCCGACGCTTCGATGCCCGACAGTGTGTGATAAAGCCCGCCCAGCCCGATGGCCGCTGATGCCCCTGCCGCCTTGTGCGCGGCGGTGGCGGTGGCCGGAAGATCGCCCGCAGCCAGAAAGACCGAAAGGCGGTCTTGCGTTGCGGTGGTTTCGTGCAGCACGCGGGTGGCTACGGATTGCACCGCATCGCGCCCCAGTTCCTGCAGCGTCTCGGCAAAGACCCGTGCGTTCAGCACCGAAGCGGGCGGCAGCGCCAGCGAGGGCGCGACCAAGCGCGACCGGCCTTGGCGCGGGGTCACATGCTGTTCGATGATGTTCATCAGCGCGCCGCGGGTGATGGGCTTGACCAGCACATCCGTCATGCCGCTGGCCAGGAATTCGGGCAGTCTGTCGGGGCTGGCATTGGCGGTAACGCCGATGACAGGCACCAGCCGCGAGGCCCCATCGGCGCGGATGCGGCGTGTGGCTTCCAGCCCATCCATGCGCGGCATCGAGATATCCATCAGGATCAGGTCAAAGGTGGTCTGGGCCGTGGCCTCGACCGCGCCGATGCCATCGACGGCATTGGTTACATGATGGCCGCGCAGGCGCAGCATCTCGGTCAGCAGAAGGCTGTTGATCGGGTTGTCCTCGACCACGAGGATCGAAAGCGGACGTGCGGTTTCGGGCGGCTCGGGGCGCGCGGGGGCGGCGGTTTCGGCCTGCGCTTCGCTGCGGTCTTCGGCGGTGGGCAGGGTGACATCGAGCGTAAAAGTGCTGCCTTCGCCCAGTTTCGACTGCACATGAATCTCGCCGCCCAGTGCTTCGGCCGACAGTTTGGCGATTCCAAGCCCAAGGCCCGTGCCTTCGCGCATGCGGGCGTAAGAGGCATCGAGCGTTTCGAAATTGTGGAAGATGCGGTCAAGGTCGGCTTCGGCGATGCCGATGCCGGTATCGGTGACGGCGATGACAAGGCGGACCGTGTCGCCCTTTAGCTGCGCCGACAGCCGCACCGTGACCGTGCCGCCATCGGTGAACTTTATGGCATTTCCGATCAGGTTATAAAGCACGCGCAGGAACAGCTGGCGCTGGGCCGCGACAAAGGGCACATCCTGCGGCGGGTCTTCGAAGTGCAGCTGGTTGTTGCGCTTGGCCGCTTGGGGCTGGTTCTGCAAGATCAGGTCGCGGATCACCTGCACGGGCGAAAAGGCGGTTGTCTGGTAGCCGCCCGTCAGATCATCGCCCAGACGGGTCAGTTCCAGCACGTTGTTGACTTGATCCAGCGCCGCCCAGCCGCAGGACAGCACGATTTCCGACAGCCATGACTGGCGCTGGTCAAGGTCGGTCGAGTTCTGCAACAGTTCGGTCGCGGCGATCAGGCCGTTCAGCGGGGTTCGCATCTCATGGCTCATGACGGCAAGGAAGCGCGATTTCGCTTCTTCGCCCTTGAGCGCGTCGTTGCGGGCGCGGCGCAGGTTTTCCTCGCGTTCGATGCGTTCGGAAATGTCGCGGATGAAGGCGATGGACATCGGTTCGCCGTTGGCGCCAAGCGCCTCGGTCAGCGCGGCCTCGACGGGGATGGGGCGGCCGCTCTGGTGACGGGCGGTCATCAGGATGCGGCCATCGTCGGGTGATCCCTGCGCGGGGTTGCGCGGCGCAGAATGCAGCGCCGACAGCGGATCGGCAAAGCCGTCCTTGGCCAGATGATCCGACAGGCGACGCCCCTGAATCAGGTCGCGCGGCAGGCCGAACAATACTTCGGCGGCGCGGTTGCAATCGGTGATGGTGCCGTGCCGGTCCGAGATGATCACGGCGTCGAGCGAGTTCTCGATGGTTGCGCGCAGGTTGTGGACAGCCCGTTCCGTCGCGGCAGAGCGGGTTTGCGTGGCGCGGTTCTGCAAAACGATCACCAAGGCCGAGGCCGCCAGCACCCCGATCAACCCCAGCGCGACGGCCGCAAAGCCCTGCAAGGACGCGCGGAGGTCATCGCGCCGCAGATTGCCGGTGATGATCAGGTCTTGCAGCGACGATACGACAAGGCGGCGCACATCTGCTGCAATCACCCCGATTTCAGCCTCGATCGCGGGCAGGGCCGCGATCAGGGTTGCATCGTCGCCGTCGATGATGGGGGTAACACGGTCGAAAAAGGCGCCTTTGGTCCACAATTCCTCGCGCAACTCATGGTTGACGGGAAGCCGGTCCATCTGGTCTGATTTGGCCATCATGTTGAAACGACTGTAAAGAATGTCGAACATCAACCGCAGGTGGTCTATCCTGTCAGGGTCTTCGGGATGGGCGATGGCGCGGATGACGGCGCGCTGGAATTTCAGCGTGTCAACCTCGACCTGTGCGACGGACCAAGTGACGTTGTCGGCATCGACGGATGACGCGCGTTCCAGTTGGCGGTCGATATCGGAAAAGACATAGACCGTGGCCGCCGCAACGATAAAGCCCACAAGCGACAAAACGATGTTACGCAATTTTGCCGAACTGCGCGACTGGCGGGTCTCTTGCAGGGCTTCGGTAAACAGGCTCATATCGTGACCGGTACAGGTTCTTTACGGATCGGCCAAACAGGGCCAGGCGGTTTAACGGCGTGTTGCCGCTTTACCTTGCACGGTTCACTGTGGTTCGGTTGCAGGGCACGACAGCACTGCACCGGCGGCCGGATGCCGCCAGTTCGGACTTTGGACAGGGAAACACGATACTCGGTACAGGGTCGTCATTCGGGGCACACGCAAGGCGGGATGCCATTCGTCTTGAAACATAGCAAAAGGGTGGGAAAGCTCTATGCCAATTAAGGATGCCCCTACATCCTAAAGTATGGTATCTTCAATACTTGGTCGGTTTCGGTCTGGCGAGTGTTGTCATACCGATGGAAGGCGGTATCCTTGTTTAATGTGCGCTGCCGAAAGAATGTCGGCTGGTCCGGTTCTTGCACCGCCCTTCCAAAGGTTGTGCAGACGGAATGGAGATGAAGGAAAAATGTCTATGACGGGCGGAAACGGTAGCGGTAAGATTCGTATTCTGATTGCCGACGACCATGAGATGGTTCTGGATGTCTTCGCAATGTATCTTTCGTCTGCGTCCGACATGGAGGTGACGACTGGCAAGACGCTGGACGAGGCGTTGGACCATATCACCGCATCGGGGCCGTTCGACGTGGTGCTGCTGGACCTGAACATGCCCGGCATGAACGGGGTTTCGGGGCTGCGCCGCGCCATCCGCATCAATGGCGGCAAGCCGGTTGCCATCATCACCGGTAACCCCACGCCGCGGATGCTGGACGAGATCATGAATGCCGGATCGTCGGGGATCGTGCTGAAAACTACAGGTGTGCGGTCGTTGGCCAACGCCATCCGCTTCATGCATGCGGGCGAGCATTACATGCCGCTGGAACTGGTGCGCGAACGGCACAATGCCGGTCGGACCACCAAGAACGGGCGTCTGTCTGACAAGGAAATGATGGTGCTGTCCTATCTGGCCGAAGGCAAGCAGAACAAGGAAATCGCCAACGACCTGAAATTGGCCGAACCGACGATCAAGATGCATGTGACCAGCATCTGCAAGAAACTTTCGGCGACCAACCGCACGCAGGCGGTGATCGTCGCGCGGGACCTGGGCTTGATCTGAACAGGGCAAGGTCCGGCGCGGAACACGGACGGCGGGTGCCGGAAACGGGGTTCGAAACTTCGTCTGGCGCGATTTTGGCGCCATAAATCGCCGTCAGGCCGCTTCGGGCGCAATCGTGGCTTTGCGGCCCCTTTCGCGGACCGAGATGTAGATCGCGCAGGCGATCAGGATGGCAACGCCAAGGAACGTGTAGCCATCGGGGAAATCGCCAAAGAACCACCATCCCGCCAAGGTGGCCATGACAATCTCGGTATAGGCCAGCGGTGCAAGCAGCGATGCCTCGGCATGGTCATAGGCCCGCACGATCAGGAAATGGCCCACGGTCGCGATCAGGCCGATCAGGACCAAAAGGCCCCATTGCGGCAGGCTGGGCGGATGCCAGACAAAGACCACCGCGACCGAGGTGATCGCTGTCCCGATCAGGCTGGTGTGGAAGGTGGTGATCACGGCATGGGTCTGGCCCGCGATGCGCCGCGTCATCAGGAAGTAAAGCGCAAGGCAGGTTCCCGCCGCGAGCGCAAGGAGGGTGCCGGGGTTCACCTCGACCATGCCGGGGCGGATGATGATCAGCGTGCCCAGAAAGCCGACCGCCACGGCCGCCCAGCGGCGCGGGCCGACATGTTCGCCCAAGACCAGCGGTGACAGCGCGGTGACGACAAGCGGCTGGACGAAAAAGATTGCCAGCGCATCGGCGATGGGCAGGAATTTCAGCGCGAAGAAGAAAAAGAAGGTGGCTAGGATCAGTAGGGCCGCGCGCAGGCTGTGATAGGCCGGTCGGTCGGGCCACAGCGCCGCCGCCCCGCCCAGACGTAGCACGAAGGGCAGGGTCATTGCCGCGCCAAAGGCCATGCGGGCCCAGACGATCTGGATCACCGGCATGCCCTGCTGCCCCAGCGTCTTGGCCACCACATCCAGAAAAGGCAGGATCGTCATCGCCAGAAGTATGAGGCCGACACCGATGATCGGTCTGGTTCTGGCCATCGGAATCTGGGTCATCACGTCTCCACCCTGTCTGTGCGGGTGACGCTATGACGGATGGGCGGCGGTTCCAAGGGCGCCCGTCGCCCCGTGGTGCCGGCGCGGGTGATGATTTGGGCAGCGGTAAGCAGGTGGGCGAGGGCGGCGGGCGGGCCCTTGGCGGCACCCGGATTCTGGGGCGTCGGGGCGCACGCCGGGGTTGCAGAAGGCGCGGCCGAAACGGCGCGGCACGTTGATCACGAAACCGTGTAATTTCAGTCTATTGGGCTGCCGTTGCGCCGCTATGGCCGGTTTTTCCATAGCGACGGGCGGCAGAGCGAAAAATAACCCAAGGTTGAATCACACCCCAAGATATGGCGGTTGGGTGCTGCCTTTTCCCATTCTTTGGTATGTTTCCATATGTAGAAAAGAATGTTTACCCGCCAGAAAGTCATTGATTTGAACGCCGCGTTAAGATTCTTGTCTGACAGAGCGAGGCGGCACGCCCCCATTTCGGGGGCAGGCGTGGGGACGTTTTGTGCCGCGTGCGAAAGTGTGGTGTGAGGTGAAGATGGCTTGCCGAAAGTTCAGCGCCCGTCATCGGGCAGCCCGTCCCCCTGCGATGGTGCCACATCACCACGATTATTCCGACCGACAGGATTGACAGGGCCGTGCCCCGCGTGACGGGGCCGCCTTGCCCGTGAAACCCGACGCCGCAGGACCGGCGCCACCCAGTGACAGGAACGAGTGACATGACCCTCTATTTCTACGGCGGCAGCGGCAATAACACCATGAACGGCACGTCATGGGATGACATGCAGGACGGTGGCGCGGGCAACGACCTGATCAATTCGGGCGCGGGTAGCGACCTTGTCTATGGCGGCACCGGAAATGACACGGTCAATTATGGCAGCGGGTCGGACACGGTCTATGGCGGCGATGGCGACGATTTCCTTGACGATGTGGGGGGATATTCTGTCGCCTCGCCCGGCGCGGTGGTGTTTGGTGACAATGGCAACGACACGGCCTATGGCAGCCAAGGGCAGGACACGATCGACGGAGGCAGCGGGTCAGACCGGTTGTTCGGCGATCTTGGCAATGACGATGTCTTTGGCGGGGCCGGGGCGGATTATCTGGAAGGCAACGAAGGCAACGACTTTATGGAGGGCGGCGCGGGGGCCGACTCGTTGCATGGCGGATCGGGCAATGACACGATCTGGGGTGACGATGCCGCCGCCAACAACCTGATCGCCAATGGCAGCTTCGAGATGGGCGTGCCGAACGGCATCTGGGCCACGACCGGGCAGGCAGGGTGGAGCAGCGCCTCGGGCAGTTTCGAAACCTGGGGCAACGGGAATAACGGCCGTACCGCCGCAGACGGCAACAACTTCCTCGAGATCGATCAGGAAGGTGTCATCGACAAGGTCTGGCAGGATGTAAAGACCGATCAAGGCCAGACCTATACCCTGACCTTCAGTGCGATGCAGCGCCTGCCGACCATGTGCGACACCCTGATCGTCGAATGGAACGGCAATCAGATCGCCTCTTTGACGCCCGGCACGACCGGTTGGCAGACCTTTACCCTGTCCGTAACCGGAACAGGTGGCTTCGACCGCTTGGCCTTTGGTGAAAGCTGGTTCCAGAACAACACCTATGGCGTGCTGCTTGACGATGTGCGCCTTATCGCCTCGACCACCGGCACGGCCGAGGGCGATTTCATCGCAGGTGGCGATGGCGACGACCTGATCTTCGGTGAAGATGGCAACGACTCGGCCTATGGCGACAACGGGGTTGACCGGCTGTTCGGCGGCGCGGGCCATGACCAGCTGAATGGCGGTGACGGGCACGACACCCTGTCGGGCGGCACGGGGGATGATAGCCTTGGCGGCCATACCGGCAACGATGTGGTCTTTGGCGATGACGGCAATGACCTTTTGGGCGGCTGGGACGGCGACGACCAGCTGTACGGCGGCGCCGGCAATGACGCGCTGTGGAGCGAGGCCGGCAACGACACCGCCGATGGCGGTGATGGCAACGACTATGTCGATGGGCGCGAGGGCGATGACAGCCTTGTCGGCGGCGCGGGACATGACACGCTGTCGGGCGGTTTTGACAATGACATTTTGTCAGGCGGCAGCGGCAATGACGCGCTGCACGGCGGCGCGGGCAATGACGTGATCTTTGGCGACAACGGTGCCGGCAGCAACCTGATCGTGAACGGCAGCTTCGAGGTCGGCGTGCCCAATGGCGTGTTCGCCACAACCGGGCAGACTGGATGGGCCAGTGCCTCGGGCACCTTTGAAACCTGGGGCAACGGCCATAACGGCCGCACCGCAGCCGATGGGGCGAACTTTGTCGAAATCGATCAGGAAGGTTTTGTTGACCGCATCTGGCAAGACGTGAAAACCGAACAGGGCCAGACCTATATCCTGACCTTCAGCGCGCTTCAGCGCCTGACCACGGCACAGGACAACCTGATCATCGAATGGAACGGAACCCAGATTGCCTGCCTGACCCCGGGTTCTGCGGGTTGGCAGAGCTTCAGCTTTACGGTCACCGGAACCGGAGGGCTTGACCGGCTGTCCTTTTCCGAAAACTGGTTGCAGAACAACACCTACGGCATCCTGCTTGACAGCGTGCGCCTGATCGCCGCGACCTCGGGCAGTTCCGCGTCCGATTATATCGCGGCGGGTGACGGCGACGATGTGGCCTTTGGCGAAGACGGCAATGACACCGCCTATGGCGACAACGGTAATGACATGCTGTTCGGCGGCAACGGCAATGACCTGATGAATGGCGGCGACGGGCAAGACACCGTCCTTGGCGGCTCGGGCGATGACATCCTTGGCGGGCATACTGGAAACGACATCGTCCTTGGCGAAGACGGCAATGACAATATCGGCGGTTGGGATGGCGACGACCAGCTGTTCGGCGGCGCTGGCAATGACTCGCTTTGGGGTGAAGCTGGCAACGACACCGTTGATGGTGGCGATGGCAACGATGTGGTCGATGGCCGCGAGGGCAATGACAGCCTGACCGGCGGCGCCGGCAATGACAGCCATTATGGCGGCGATGGCAATGACCTGATCACTGGCGGAGTCGGCAACGATCTTGTCTATTACGGCGCGGGCCGCGACACCGTCTTTGGCGGTGACGGCGACGATGTGATCGACGATGTGAACGGCACCGAACTGTCGGGCGGGGCCGCATCGCTGTTCGGGGGCGATGGCAACGATTTCCTCTATGGCACCAACGGCGCCGACACCCTGTCGGGCGATGCAGGCAATGACCTTTTCGGTGCGGGCATGGGCGCAGACAGCCTTTCCGGAGGCACGGGCGATGACAGCATGCGCGGCGATGACGGCGACGATACGATCGACGCCGGCACGGGCGACGATATCGCGCGCGGCGGCACCGGCAACGACTCTATCTTCGGCGATCTTGGCAATGACAGCCTGCTGGGCGAAGACGGCAACGACCTTATCAATAGCGGTGCGGGCAACGACCTTGTCTATTACGGGGCAGGCCGCGACACCGTCTTTGGCGGCGATGGCAATGATGTGATCGACGATATCGCCGTGACTGAAGTGTCAGGCGGCGCCGCCTCGGTGTTCGGGGGCGAAGGGAACGATTCGCTTTATGGCACGAATGGCAATGACACGCTGTCTGGCGATGCGGGCAACGATCTTCTGGTCGGTCAGGCGGGCGATGATGCCTTGACGGGCAACACGGGGGACGATTCCGTTTACGGCGGCGATGGGGCCGACATTGCCACGGGCGGCGACGGCCATGACCTGCTGGTCGGCGGCAACGGCAACGATGCGCTGACCGGCGAGGCCGGCAATGACAGCCTGCACGGCAATGACGGCGATGACAGTCTGTCTGCGGGTGATGGCAACGATCTGGTCGCGGCAGGCAATGGGAATGACACGCTGTCGGGCGATCTTGGCAATGACAGCCTGTATGGTGAAGCTGGCAGCGATCTGCTGGTTGGCGGTGCAGGGGCCGATGTGCTCGATGGTGGTGCGGGCAGCGATACGCTGTCTTACGCTGCCTCGGGCGCGGGCGTATCGGTGAACCTTGGCACCGGCACGGCCTCGGGCGGGGATGCGGCGGGTGATGCCGTGTCGGGCTTTGAGGCTGTGGTTGGCTCGGCCTTTGGCGATACGCTGACCGGCGCGACCGGGGCGGAAACGCTGCTGGGCGGCGCGGGGGGTGATCTGATCGTGGGCGGTGCCGGTGCCGATGTGCTCGACGGTGGCGCGGGCAGCGATACGCTGTCTTACGCAGCCTCGGGCGCCGGAGTGGCGGTGAACCTTGGCACCGGCGCGGCCTCGGGCGGGGATGCGGCGGGTGATGCTGTGTCGGGC
>JAIXRW010000015.1 GCA_027484985.1 Rhodobacter sp.
ACCAATGCGCGTTCCGCATCGGTCCCGACCGCCCTGACCGGATCGGGCAAGCCCCAATGCCCGGTGACAGGCTGGCCTGGCCAGGGCGGGCAATCTTCGCCTGCGGCCGTGTCGCAGACCGTAAAGACGAAATCGAAAATCGGCGTGTCAGGTTGCTGGAACTGGCTGACATGCTTTGACCGCAGGCCATCTACCGCGTGCCCGTTGCGCGTCAGCACATCAAGGACAAAGGGGTTTGGCGCCGCAGCAGGCCGCGTACCTGCCGATAGGGCATTAAAACGCCCCCCACCCAGATCGCGCAAAAGCACCTCGGCGAATATCGAGCGCGCCGAATTTCCCGAGCAAATGAAAAGAACATTGAAAACAGGGTATTCCATGGCAGACTGTGCCTTTTCTGTTGCAGTTCTAATGACAAGAAGGTCCGCGCGCCCCCGCCCCAGATCAAGGCCGATAAAAGCCATCAGATCCGAAAACGCGCCCATATCGGCAGAATAATGGATCGACCGCCCCCGACGCTCCGACCGGACAAGCCCCGCTTGCTCCAGCGCGGCCAAATGATGCGACAGCGTGTTCTGCTTCAATCCCAGCATCTGCGCCATTTCGGTGGGGCGTGCCCCCTGCGGCGCCATCCGCACCAACAGCCGGAACACCGCCAACCGCCCGGCATGCGACAGGGCATCGAAACAGATCAGGGCGCGCGACATTTCCATATTTCAGGAAATATTGAACCGGCACCAGACCGTCAAATGAAGCTTTCATGACGTGCCCCGCACCACCGTCACGAAAGCTTCACCATGCTTCAACATGATCGTGACGTGCAAAGGATAGCCGGTTGCGACCGAAACCTTATGGGGATTGCGCTATGAAGAACCTGCTGAAAGCCGGACTTGTCGCCTTTGCCAGCCTTGCCGCGACCGTTGCATCGGCTCAGGATACAATCCGTTTCGCCGTGACCGATATCGACGGGCTCGAATCGCTGCAAAAGGAAATGGGCCCCTTCAAGGACGCCTTCGAAAAGGCATCGGGCCTCAAGGTGGAATTTTTCCCCGTCTCGGGCCGCACCGTCGCGGTCGAGGCGATGGCCGCCGATCAGATCGATTTCGTGCTGACCGGCCCTGCGGAATATGTCGTGTTCAATGCCCGTCTCGATGCCCAACCGGTGGTGACATGGAACCGCCCCGACTATTACGCCAATGTCGCCGTCCTTGACAGCTCGGCCTTCCAAAAGCCCGAAGACCTCAAGGGCCAGAAAATCTCGTTCGGGGAAATCGGCTCGACCTCGCAGCATCTGGCGCCTGCCACGCTGCTGGCCGAAGCGGGCCTTGCCTATGGCACCGATTACGAACCCGTTTTCCTTAAGCGCAACGTCGCCATGGAAGCGCTCATCAAGGGTGACATCGCCGCAATCGGCCTGAACCGCACCCATATCGACCAGATCACCGAGAAATTCCCCGACCAGAAACTGCGCGTCCTTCTCAAGGGCGAAGAACTGCCCAATGACGTCCTGCTCGCCTCGGCCAAGGTTCCGGCCGAAGTGGTCGATGCCGTCCGCAAGACCTTTGCAGAACACAGCGACGACCTGCTTGCCGCCATCACCTCGACCGAAGAAAACGCCAAATATATCGGCGGTAGCTTCAACGCCCAGGTGACGGATGCCGATTACGACTCGGTCCGCAAGATGTTCGAAACCGTTGGCGTCACCGAATTCAAAGAATTTGTGGGCGAATAACCCTATGAACGCGCCGCTTCGTCACGAACCGGCACAGATCGGCCCCGCAACCGCGGGGCCGGTCCTTTCCGTTTCCGGCCTTGCCATGTCCTTCGGGGCGAATGACGTGTTGCAGGGCGTCGATTTCACCGTTCATACCGGCATTGCCACCGCCCTGATCGGGGCGAACGGGTCGGGCAAATCGACCGCCATGAAATGCCTGATCCGCCTTGTCGAACCGACCGGCGGCCGGATCGAGCTTTTGGGCCGCGATGTGCTGACCCTTGGCAACCGCGACCTGCGGCGCTTTCGGTCGCAGGTGGGCATGGTCTGGCAACGGCACAACCTCGTGCCGCGGCTTTCGGCGCTGACCAATGTGCTGCACGGGATGCAATCGCGCGCCTCTGGCCCGCGCACATGGTTCCAGTCGCTCGCCCGCGCCGAAGCGCGGGCCGAGGCGCTGGCCTGCCTTGCCCGTGTCGGCCTGTCGGAAAAGGCGCTGCAACGGGTCGATAGCCTGTCGGGCGGCCAGCAGCAGCGCGTCGCCATCGCCCGCATGCTGATGCAGCGCCCGCGTGTCATCCTTGCCGACGAACCCGATGCCAGCCTCGACCCGCAATCGGGCGAAGAGGTGATGCGCCTGCTTGCCAGCCTTGCGCGCGAAGACGGTCTAACGCTGATCTTCATCTCGCACCGCATGGAACACACGCTTGCCTTTTCCGACCACATCCTTGGCCTGCAGGGCGGCCGCATCGTGATGAACCGCCGCACCACCGAAACCGATGCCGACCAGCTGCGCCGCTTCTTCGACCGATCCGACAGGCCCGCCCATGGCTGAATCCGGCCTGCTTCCCCCCCGCTTCCGCCACCGCAGCCTTGCCGAATATGCAGGCCTGCTGGCCGTCGCGGCGCTTGTGATCACCAGCATCACCAACACCGCCCCCGAGGTCGATGCCCTTGGCCGCGGCCTTGCGCGGCTGGTGGCGCCTTCGGGCTTGCTGGCGCAGATGTTCCCGCCCGATCTGGCCCATATCGACCGCATCGCATGGAAACTGGCCGAAACCCTGCAAATGGCCGTCGCGGGCGCGGCGCTGGGCCTGATCTTCGCGCTTCCCTTCGCCATCCTCGCCACCGACCGCCTGTCGCCCCACCCGCTGGTGCGCGTCGCCGCCCGCGCCGTGATCGCGCTGTTCCGCACCATCCCCGATCTGGTCTGGGCCATCTTCTTCATCATCATGGTGGGCCTTGGCCCCGCCGCGGGCGTTCTGGCCATCATGGTGGACAAGATCGGCTTTGCCGGCCGCTTTTTCGCCGAAGCGATGGAAGAGGCCGATCCCGGCCCGCAGGATGCCCTGCGCGCCATGGGCGCAAGCCGCCTTGGCATCATCTTCTCGTCGGTCATTCCCGCCTGCCTGCCCTCGTTCACCGCCACATCCCTGTTCGCGCTGGAAAAATCCGTGCGCGGCTCGGCGGCGCTGGGGCTTGTGGGCGCAGGCGGCATCGGCGTCGATCTCAAGGTCGCCTTCGACCTTTTCAACTATGACGAGGCGCTGACCATCATCCTGATGATGCTCGCCCTGGTGCTGATCGTCGAACAGGGCAGCGGCTGGATCCGCGCGAAACTCATCTGATGCAAAGCATGGCCCCCGCACCGCAAACCGCAACCCTGATCGAAGGCGCCCGCGTCATCCTTTCCGACCGTGTCGAGACCGCCTCGGTCCGCATCGAAGCGGGCATCATCACCGGCATCGACACCCCGCGCGACGGGGCGCAGGTCGTGCCGGCCGCAGGCCGCCTGCTTGCGCCCGCCTTCGTCGATATCCATGGCGATGCCTTCGAACGCCAGATCATGCCGCGCCCCGGCGTCACCATTCCCATCGACACCGCCCTGCTTGACAGCGACCGCCAGCTTGCCGCCAACGGAATCGCCACGGCCTATCACGCGCTCACGCTCAGCTGGGAACCGGGACTGCGCTCGGTTGAAACCGGTTGGGCGGTCTTGCGCGCGCTCAGCCGCCTTGGCCCGCGCCTGACGGCCGAGAACCGGCTGCAACTGCGCTGGGAAACCTTCTGCCCCGAGGCCCATTCCCTCATCGCCACGGCGATGAACCAGACCGAAACCCCCGCCCTCGCCTTCAATGACCACACCTCGGCCGCGCTGCTGCATCCCTCGATCGCGCTGCATGACCGGCCCTTCGACCTGATCCCCGACTATCCCGTGACCGAATTGGACAGCCCGCGCTTTCTGGCCAAGATGCAGACGCGCGCACAACGCTCTGCCATGTCGCCCGAAGATTACATCGCCCTCATGCTGTCGGTCTGGGCACGGCGGCCCGAGGTTCCGGCCAGCATCGACACCATGGCGCGTCTGGCGCGCGATGCGGGCGCCCCCATGCTCAGCCATGATGACAGCCAGATCGAAACCCGCGACTTCTATCGCGCAAAGGGGGCCAAAATCGCGGAATTTCCCATGCATGACAGGGTCTTTGCGGCGGCCCGCGCGGCGGGCGACCATATCGTCCTTGGCGCCCCGAACGCGATGCGCGGCGGCAGCCATCTCGGCTCGCCCTCGGCGGCGCAGATGATCGGGCGCGGCCTGTGCGACATCCTTGCCTCCGACTATTTCTATCCGGCCATGCTGGGCGCCATGGCGCGCCTGCATGCCGAAGCGGTGGCCCCCTTGCCGCATCTGTGGCGGCTGGTCAGCGCAAATCCCGCCGCGGCGCTGGGCTTGACCGACCGTGGCGAAATCGCGCAGGGGCGGCGTGCCGACCTTGTGCTTGTTGACTGGCCCGAAGGGGCAACCCCCGCTATTGTGCGGACATGGGTTTCGGGGCGCGGCGGCTATTCCGCCCTGCCAGACCTTTGCCCGACAGCGCCTTCCGATCCTGTGGAAAAGGACACCTGACCCGTGACCGAAGCACTCTTCCAAGACCAGACTGCCCCCGCCTTCACCTATTCCCATCCCGGCCAGACGCGCCTGCGTCGCGCCCTGATCCGCGGGGTGGAACGCATCAGCGGCCAGCCGCGCCTGCGCGACCTCTATCTTGGCTGGTCGGCGGCCCCCCATCCCGATGAACCGGTGTTCGACGCGGCGCTGCGCCTGCTCGACATCGTTCCCGAACGGACATGGGCGGTGCCTGCCGCGCAGGTGCCGGCCACGGGCGGGCTGCTTTTGGTGGCAAACCATCCCTATGGCATCATCGACGGGCTGGCGCTGTGCCAGCTGGGCATGCAGCTGCGCGGCAATGTGCAGATCCTTACCAACGCGGTCCTGTGCCAACCGGCCGAGGTGACGCCCCACCTTTTGCCCATCGATTTTTCCGGCACGCCGCAGGCACGCAAGACATCGGCCCAAAGCCGCCGTCTCGCGATCGAGCTTCTGGCGGCGGGCAAGGTGGTGGCCATGTTCCCCGCAGGCGGCATCGCCACGGCCAATGCCCCGCTGCGCGGCCGCGCCCATGATGCCGAATGGCATGCCTTCGTGGCGCGTCTGGCCACGATTGCGGGCGTGACCACGCTTCCCGTGCATTTCGGCGGGCAGAACTCACGCCTGTTCCAGATCGCCAGCCACATGTCCTATCCGCTGCGGATCGCGCTGGTGTTCCACGAAACCCGCCGCCGCCTGGGCAAAACGCTGCCCATGTCGATCGGCGCGCCGATTGCGGCCGCCGATCTTCAGGACAAACCGAAGGACGAGGTGACGGCCCTGTTGCGCCGCCGCACCATGGAAATGGCGGGCGCCCCCGATGACGTGTTCATCTGGCCGTCGCATGTGACATGGTGACAGCGCCTGTGGCAGGCGGGCTTACGGCCCGCCGCCGCCTTATCGGCCCGCGTTCCGGCTAGCCCAGCGCATAGCCCGTTCCGCGCACGGTGCGGATCGGGTCGTCGCCGCCATGCACGCACAGCGCCTTGCGCAAGCGGCCCACATGCACATCGACCGTCCGCGTATCGACATAGATGTCGCGCCCCCAAACCCGGTCGAGCAGGTGTTCGCGGCTCCATACCCGTCCGGGCTTTTCCAGCAGCGTGGCCAGCAGGCGAAATTCGGTCGGCCCCAGTTTCAGCACCTTGTCGGCGCGGTGGACGCGGTGGCTTTCGGGATCAAGCCGCAGATCACCATGTTCAAGCCACATGCCCGCCGTGGCAGGCCGCACGCGGCGCAATTGCGCCTTGGCCCGCGCCATCAGTTCCACCATGGAATAGGGTTTGACCACATAGTCATCCGCGCCGGTTTCCAGCCCGCGGACGCGGTCCACCTCTTCGGCACGGGCCGACAGCATGATGATCGGAATGCCGCGCGTCTCGGCCCGCATCTTCAACTGGCGGCACACCTCGATGCCCGACAGGCGCGGCAGCATCCAGTCAAGGATGATGATATCAGGCCGGTCCTCTTCGACCAGCAGCACAGCATCCTCGCCATTGTCTGCCGCGATCACGGCAAAACCCTCGGCTTCAAGGTTATAGCCCACCGCCTCGCGCTGGGCGGGTTCGTCTTCCACCAGCAGCACCCGTGGCTGCATCGTGCGCTTGTCGGCTTTCATCGCTTTGTCCTTCCGTTCGGGGTCGGGCACGCGGGGTAGCCCGCGGGGGGCGGCCCTGCCGCACCTTCCGCGCCCGCGCGCCGCATGACGGCCTTGCGACAGAATTAATGAACGGTAATGACAGTTCCTTATCGGTTTCGTGACAAATCAGTGAAGCCTGCCCACGGCCGCGCGCAGCCGCCACCACGGCTCGGCCTCAAGCAAGGACAGCCAGATGTCCTGCGCGTCGGACAAAGCGGCGCGGATCGCCGCACGGTCGGCCTTGCGCGTTTCTGCCCGGCGCCCGCCCTTGGCCTTGCCCGCGCCTTCGGGTGCCGTCTGCATAACCTGTGCATCCGTGGCGACCCCCAGCAGATCCTGCATCCGTTGCAACTTGGCCCGGAACGCCTCGGCCCGGTCCGACCCCAAAAGCGGTGCAAAAAACTCGGTCTGGTATCGCAAGGTCTTAAGATCCTTACGAAAATCATGCAGCGCCACCGGCGGCAATTCCCCGATCCTGTGGCGATGCGCGCAGCAATCCTCCCACGCCACATCCAGCGCCGCCTCGGCCAGCCGCGCCACCGGCTCGCCCCGCATCACCCGCGCCTCCGGCCCCGCCCGAAACAACACCCCGTCATTGACCGCCCGCAGCAGAAGCGGCGCGAACAGCACCGCGTTTCGGTCCCGCAGCTTGCCGCGCACTTTCTGGCGCAGCGCGGCTGCCGCTTCGGCCAACCGTCCCCCCTTATCCTGCGCGACCATCCGCTCCATCAACACATCGCTGTCGCGCAATTTGCCCAGCGCGCGAAAAATCGCCTTGGCCTCGGCGCGAAAGGCCGCCGCCTTCTTGCCCTTCAGCACCGGGGCAAAGGCGTCCATCGCCGTCACCAGCCGCCGCAACCAGACCCGCGCCTTATGCGGGCCCACGGGTTCGTCACGGTCCAGCACAAAGGCCAGATGGGCATCGATCTCGGCCGAACAGCGCCGCACGATCGCGCGCAAGGCCGCCTCGACCGTCAGACCGGGGCCAAGCGGTTGCGGCACTTCGGTTTCTTCTGCTTCGTCCATTCTGCACCCGTCTGTCTGGGGGCATGCCTAAGACCCGATTGTAAAATCCTGACGTCACTTCCATGGCGGGCGCGTTGCGAAACTTTCATACAGGCGCAGCATTGCTGTGACTTTGCCCCCTTATGCCGCTGTCAAGGCGATCTTGGGGGACATCTCATGGTGTTGCAGGTCCGGAACGTGACCCGACTGTTCGGCACAAAGGCTGCTGTCAACGACATCAGCTTCACCGTCGAAAAACCGGCCTTCATCGGCATCATCGGCCGGTCCGGGGCGGGCAAATCCACCTTCTTGCGGATGATGAACCGCCTGACCGATGCGACCAGCGGCGAAATCCGGTTCGAAGGGCGCAACGTTCTGGCGCTGCACGGCGCCGAAAAGCGCGACTGGCAAAGCCAGTGTGCCATGATTTTCCAGCAGTTCAACCTTGTGCCGCGAATGGATGTCGCCTCGAACGTGCTGCACGGCACGCTCAACCGCCGCTCGACGCTTTCAACCATGTTCAGCTTCTGGCCCGATGACGATGTGCTCAAGGCGCTTGCCATTCTGGATCGTCTGGGCATTGCCGAACAGGCCACCAAACGGGCCGAGGCGCTTTCGGGCGGCCAGCAGCAGCGCGTGGCCATCGCCCGCGCCCTGATGCAGGACCCAAAGGTCATTCTGGCCGACGAACCCATTGCCAGCCTCGATCCGATGAACGCGCAGGTGGTGATGGACTCGCTGCGCCGCATCCATGACGAAGACGGCCGCATGGTCATCGCCAACCTGCACACGCTCGATACCGCCCGCCGCTATTGCGACCGCGTGATCGGCATGCGCGACGGCCGCATCGTGTTCGATGGTGCCCCCGACCAGCTGACCACAGGCGTCGCGCGCGACATCTACGGCGCCGATGCCAGCTTTTCCGAAAGCGCCACCTCAACCTCGATCGACGCGCTCCCCAGCGAGGCCGACGCCGAATACGCGCGCCGCATGCTGGTCTGACCCCTTTCTACCCCCGGCCCCTCGGGGCCATCCATAACGGAGACGAAGATGAAAACGCTGCTCAGCCTTCTCGCTGCGACGACCCTGCTTGCCGGTGCCGCTCAGGCGCAGGAAATCAAGGAATTCAACCTCGGCATCCTTGGTGGTGAAAACGCGCAGGACCGCATCACCTCGAACGAATGCTACCGCGCCAAGATCGAAGAGGCGCTTGGCGTTCCGGTCAAGGTTTTCACCCCCGCCGATTACGACGGCGTGATCCAGGGCCTGCTGGGCGGCACGCTCGACATGGCTTGGCTTGGCGCTTCGGCCTTTGCCAAGATCTACCTGACCGACGCCAAAGCCGTCGATCTGGCGCTGACCAAGCAGAACATGGACGGCTCGACCGGCTATTACTCGATCGCCTTCGCCCGCAAGGACAGCGGCATCACCAAACTGGAAGATGCCAAGGGCAAGGTTTTCGCCTTTGCCGAACCGAACTCGACCTCGGGCTACCTTGTCCCCGCTGCCGAACTGACCGAAACATACGGCGACCTGAAGCAGTATTTCGGCGAAGTGAAATTCTCGGGCGGCCATGAACAAACCATCGTTGGCGTCGCCAAGGGCGATTTCGCGGCGGGCGTGTCGTGGGCTGACGGCCTTGGCAACTGGGAAGACGGCTACAATTCGGGCGCCTTCCGCAAGGCCGCCGATGCGGGCCTCGTCGATATGAACGACCTCGTCGAACTGTGGAAATCGAAGCCGATCCCCGAAGGCCCGATGGTGGTCCGCGCCGCCCTGCCGCAGGATGTGAAGGACAAAGTCATCGCCCTGACCGCCGACCTGCACGAAACCGACAAGGATTGCGCCTATGGCGTGGCCGCCGGTGAAGCCAAAGACTTCATCCCCGTCACGCTCGACGCCTATCAGGGCGTGATCGCTGCCCGCAAGCTCCAGGAAGCCTCGCAGTAATTTCAGTACGAACCTTGGCCGGGCCTCGTTCGGGGTCCGGCCATATTCATTTTTCCGACGGATCACGCGCATGGTCGATATCGCTTTCGGGCCCAGCCCCGAAAAACGCCCTGACCCGAATGCTCCGGGGGCCGAATATCTGGCCCTGATGCGGCGCAAGCGGCTTTATGGCGGCCTGATCCTTGTGGTGTTCGTGGCCATGCTGGCGGCGGGTTTCGATGTCGCCCAAGACCGCAACGCAGGCGGATTTCTGCCCGGTCTGGCCCAGCTTGACGATTTCCCGCGCGAAGTCCTGTCGGAGGCGTGGGAAAAACGCGCCGACCTGCCCGCGCTGATGTGGAAGGCGCTGCCCTCGCTGATCGAAACGGTCAATATCGCCGCCGTCTCGACCCTGATCGGGGTGCTTGCGGCAAGCGTGCTTTCGTTACTGGCCACGCGCGGGCTTGCGCTTTGGCCGCGTCTGGCGCCGCTGTTCCGCCGCCTGCTCGATGCGATGCGCGCCATCCCCGAAGTGGTGATCGCGCTGATCCTGATCTACATCCTTGGCGGCGGGCCGATCCCGGCCATGGTTGCCATTGCCATCCACACCACAGGTGCGATGGGCAAGCTGTTTTCCGAAGTGGCCGAAAATGCCGATCTCAAACCCGTCGAGGGGCTGGCCTCGGTCGGAGCGAACTGGTCGCAGCGGATGTGGCTTGGCATCATTCCCCAGGTCGCGCCGAACTGGTTTTCCTATGCGCTCTTGCGGTTCGAAATCAATGTGCGGGCCTCGGCCATCCTCGGCTTCGTGGGGGCGGGCGGCATCGGCTATGATCTCAAGATCGCGATGCAATGGGGCGGGGGCAGTTATGACACCGTGGTCGCCATCTTCCTCGTGCTGTTCGTCACCATAGTGGTGATCGACCAGATGTCCGACCGGCTGCGCCACCGTCTGGTCAAGGGGGCCTGAACATGACCTCGGTTCCGCATTCCGCCACCTCCGCCCATCCGCTTGGGCCCGCGCTTCTGGCAGGCTTTCACCGCCGAAAGCTGGCCGCGCTCGCCGCCCCACTCGTGGTGCTGTGCTATCTGACCTATACCTTCTTTGCCTTCGATGTGCCGCATCTCTTTGCCAAGGCCCGGCTGGACAATGCAGCCATCCTCGCCAGCGATTTCTGGTCCTACAAAACCCATGTGACGCGCGACAACCGCACCGGCCGGGTCTCGGCCGCGGTCGAGGGCGAGAACAAGGGCGCCTATCCCCCCGGCACCTTGCCCGATTGGGTCACCCAAGACGGCAGCACCACGCGCATCGACCTTGGCCAAGGCAATATCGTCACCTACGACGACGCCGGCGCGCGCTATGTCGTTCCGGGTTACGGCAGCATCGACATCCGCCCGAAAGACGGCCGACTTCAGCTCTCCGCGCCACAACCCCTGCCCGCCTGGATCAACGCTTCGGCCAACCGCGTTTCGGTCACCACACCGGCGGGGCGCTTCAACTACACCCGCTCCAAGGTGGAAACCTTCCGCTACTTCGCGGGGTGGGAGCTGTTCTTCTTCACCCTCGACAGCCCCTTCGCCTGGAAAACCTGGCCCGAACTGGCGGCGCTTGCCCTTTGGGGCGACCGGATCGACCCCGCCCGCCCCAATATCGCCGCCATGGCCCATGATTTCTGGCACAACGAGATGTGGCACCATTCCGATGTGGCGGGCGCCATCTTCGAAACCATCCTCATGGCTTTTCTCGGCACGGTGGGCGCGGCGGTGCTGGCCCTGCCGCTCGCCTTTCTGGCCGCCCGCAATATTGACCCCCTCGCGCCGCTGCGCTTTGCCCTGCGCCGCGTTTTCGATTTCACCCGCGGGGTAGATGCGCTGATCTGGACCATCGTGCTGTCACGCGCCTTCGGCCCCGGCCCGATGACCGGCACCCTTGCCATCCTGATCACCGATGCCGGCGCCTTCGGCAAATCCTTTTCCGAGGCGCTGGAAAACATCGACGAAAAACAGGTCGAAGGCATCCGCTCGACCGGCGCCAACGGCTTGCAACGCGCGCGCTTCGGCATCCTGCCGCAGGTTCTGCCCGTCCTGCTGTCACAGGTGCTCTACTTCCTCGAATCCAACACCCGCAGCGCCACCGTCATCGGCTCGATCGTCGGCGGCGGCATCGGCCTTTTGCTGACACAGGCGATGCAGACGCAGAAAGACTGGGAAGAGGTGGCCTATTACATCACCCTCATCATCCTGATGGTCATGGCGATGGATACGCTTTCAGGCTGGCTGCGGCGCAAGCTGATCAAGGGCGAATGATGCCGAAACTTTCCGCCACCGAACCCTTCCTTCACCCCGAAACCGAAATCGCCAACAGCCGTTTCGGCGCCTATGTCGAAATCGGGCGCGGGGCGCGCATCCTCAATTCCACCTTCGAGGATTACGCCTATTGCGACCGCTACGCCGATGTCGCCAACACCACTGTCGGGCGCTTTTCCAATATCGCGGCCTTCACCCGTATCGGCCCGACCGACCACCCCTATACCCACGCGGCCCAGCACCATTTCCTATATCGTTCAAGCTATTACTGGGATGACACCGCCGATGATCCGGCCACCTTTGCCGCCCGCGCCGCCCGCCGCACCACATTGGGCGCCGATTGCTGGATCGGCCATGGCGCGATCATCAAGCCTGACATTACCGTAGGACCGGGCGCTGTCGTCGCATCGGGCGCGGTCGTCACGAAAGACATCCCCCCCTTCATGATGGTGGCAGGGGTGCCCGCGCGGCCCCTGCGCCCGCGCTTTCCGCAACCCGTGATCGACCGGCTTCTTGCGATGGCATGGTGGGATTGGCCGCATGACCGCCTGCGCCACGCGCTTGACGATTTCCGCAGCCTTGCCGCCGAAGCCTTCCTTGAAAAATACGGCGGCTGACCGGAACCGCCGCCTATTCCGCCGCCAGCCGCAGGGCCTGCGGTTGCGCCAGAAACCGCCGCGCGGCCTCGCCGCTCAGGTAAGTCAGGCATCCCCCGGCAATGGTCGCCTCGATCATGCGCGTTTCGGCATTCACGATGGCCAGATCGGCCCGCAGCCCCGCCGCGATCCGGCCACGATCCCGCATCCGCATCGCATCGGCGGCATTGCCTGACACCAGCGCCCAGGCCGCGCTCAGCGCCATTCCCTCATCCACCAGCCGCCACACGGCAAGCACCAGTGCCGGAATGTGATAGTCCGACACCAGCACATCGCACAAACCGTCGCGCAGCAGCCCCGCGGCCGAGATGTTGCCCGCCTGCGACCCGCCCCGTACGACATTGGGCGCCCCCATCAGAATGGGCGAACCCGTCGCCCGCGCCGCCGCCGCCGCCTTGCGCGTGGTCGGAAACTCGGCAATCCGCGCCCCGATCATGGCATAGAAATCGCGGGTTTCCGCGTCAGGGTCGTCATGGCTGCCATAGGTCACGCCCAGCCGGTCAAAGCCATTGGCCAGCAGGCACAGACAGCGCGGCACATCGCGCGATCTTGCCCGCGCCGCCTCGATCCGGCGCAACAGCGCATCCTCGGTCAGGCCCGCCTTGCGCGCCCAATGGGCAAAACCGTCACCCTTGGCGCGCTGCATCTGGAAACCCTCTTCCAGATGGTCGTTGAACACCACGTAATCGACCCCGAACCGTTCGACCACCTCAAGCAGACGCGGCGCCTCGTCCACCAGATGCGTTTCGGCGCGGATCTGCACCCGAAGATCCGTCATCGCCGGAAAATCGCGCAGCGCGGTCAGCAGCGCCTCGGCCTGATCGGGGCCGCGATGCCCGCCCTCCCAGCTCCAGCTTTGCGCCAGATAGGCTGTCGTCACCCCATGCGCCGCCGCTTCGCGGTCGGTGGCAGCCAAACCCGATGCGATGGGAAAGGGCGCGGTCGGGCGCGGGAAAATCTGTTTCTCGAACCCGTCGCCATGAAGATCGATGATGCCGGGCAGCACGAAAAATCCGCGCAGGTCAATCTCGGGCAGCACCTCGTCCACCAGCCGCCCGCGCGACAGACCGATTTCGTCGCGCAGCAAGACGCCGTCACGCAGCAATTCGGCGCCCGTCAGGCGGATCGGCGGAAGGTAGGCGGGGCTTTGCATCGGGTCAGGTCCATCGGGGCGCGGAATTGGTCTGTGGATAACACCGCCCTGCAACCGAACTGTGACGGTCAGGCCATAAGTGTTAAGGTGACGCGGTCACCCGCGAACCATGTCACGCCATATTCCACCGCCCGCCCCGTCGCTTCGGCATTCACCGCCTCGCTTCGCAACAGCGGCGCCCCCTCGGCCAATCCCAGACGCAGGGCCTGCACCGGTTTTGCCGCCTTGGCCGTGATGCGGGTGGACAAACGCAGGTAATCGGCCACGCCCGCCGCCGCCAGCGCCGCCGTAATCGACGGCACCGCCCGCAAGGCTGCGGGAAGATCGGGAAAGCGCGCCGCCGGAAAGACCGACCGGAACAGCGCCAGCGGTTGCCCGTCGGCCAGCGAAACGCCTTCGACCACATGCACCGCCGCCCCGTCGGGCAGGCCAAGCGCTGCCGCTTCGTGCGGGGCGGCGGGGCGGGTTTCCATCCGGGTCAATTCGCGCCCCGGCACTTGGCCGGATGCGGTGATATTCTCGTTGAACCGCACGCGGCGACCAAGGGCATAGTCGGTCGGGCGGCGCGCCACAAAGACCCCCGCCCCCCGCCGCGACACCACGATCCCGCCTTGGCCAAGATCGGCCAGCGCATGGCGCACGGTGTGCCGGTTCACGCCAAAGCGCACCGCAAGCTCGGCTTCGGTTGGCAGCTTGGCGCCGGGGGGATAAAGCCCCTGCGCGATCTCGCGCGCTAGCGTTTCAGCGATCGCCTGCCAGATCGTTACCCGTGCCATCCGCGCCGTTCCCCCGCCCCCGAGCCTTTGGGCAAAACGCCGCCCCGAACCGCCCGTTACAAAAAATTCACGGGACTCGCCGCGCTTTGCCGCCTATCTGATTTGTATAGTTGTATAGGTTACTAGACAACCCCGAAAGATGTCGAGACCGCGATGACCGCCCTTTCCCGACCAGACTGGATGGGCCTTCTGGCCCGCGCCCCCGCAGACAGGCTGGCGCAGTTGCTGCCTGATGAACCGCAGGCCCGCTTCCTGCGCCCGCCCGAGATTGGCACGGTGATGGTGCGCGGCCGGATCGGGGCCACGGGCGGGGCGTTCAATCTGGGCGAGATGACGGTGACACGCTGTTCGGTCCAGCTTGCCGATGGGGTTGTGGGCCATGCCCATGTGCAGGGCCGCAGCCGCGACCATGCAAGGCGGGCGGCGCTGATTGACGCATTGATGCAGACAGATCGTGCATCCGATGTGCATACCCGCATCCTTGCCCCGCTGGCCGCCGAAGAAGCCGCCCGCCGCGCGACCCGCGCCGCTAAGGCCGCGGCAACAAAGGTAGAATTCTTCACCCTCGTCCGTGGAGAGGATACATGACCCCCGATGCCCTGACCGGCGGCTTCCCCGACGCCCCCCGCAACGCCGCCCGCGCCTTCCGCGCCATCCTCGACGCCCTGTCGCGCCCCGGCGAGATTGTTACGCTTTCCGGCGCAACCCCGCCCGCGCCCCTGTCGCAGGCGGCAGGTGTTTTGGTTTTGACCTTGGCAGACAGCACCACGCCCGTCCATCTTGCCGGCGCGACCGACTGTCCGGCACTGCGCGACTGGATCACCTTTCACACCGGCGCACCGCTGGTGGGTGCGGCGGATGCGGCTTTTGCGATAGGCCGGTGGGACGATTTGCAACCAGTAAGCCGCTTTGCCGTCGGAACGCAGGACTATCCTGACCGTTCGGCCACCCTGATCGTGGAAATGCCAGGTCTTGCGGCTTCCGGGTCTGCCCTGTCCGGCCCCGGCATTGCGGGCACAGCCTTGCTTTCCTTGCCCGAAACCGAAGCGTTTCTTCTAAATAATTCCCTGTTTCCATTGGGTTACGATTGTTTCTTCACCCAAGGTGACAGCTTGGCAGGCCTTCCCCGTTCTACCCAAGTGAGGGCAGTCTGATGTATGTCGCCGTCAAGGGTGGCGAACGCGCCATCGACAATGCCCACGCCTTTCTCGCCGAAGAACGCCGTGGAGATCCCGCTGTGGCCGAGCTTGGCACCGACCAGATCCGCGAACAGCTGCGCCTTGCCGTGAACCGCGTCATGGCCGAAGGCTCGCTTTACGATCCCGATCTTGCGGCGCTTGCAATCAAACAGGCGCGCGGCGACCTGATCGAGGCGGTGTTCCTGATCCGCGCCTATCGCACCACCCTGCCGCGCTTTGGCGCTGCGCGTCCGGTTGCAACCGGAACCATGGCCTGTACGCGCCGCATCAGCGCAACCTTCAAGGATGCGCCCGGCGGTCAGATCCTTGGGCCCACCTTCGATTACACACACCGCCTGCTCGATTTCAAACTCGCCGCCGAGGGCGGGGCCGTTCCGGATGCCCCGATGCAACCGGCACCGTCCGCATCACTGCCCCATATCACCACATTCCTGAACCGCGACGGGCTGATCGAAACCGCCCCCCCGACAGACGATACCCCGCCCGACCTGACGCGGGAACCGATGGAATTACCCGCATCGCGCGCCCTGCGGCTGCAAGCCCTGTCGCGCGGCGACGAGGGGTTCTTGCTCTCGCTCGCCTATTCCACCCAGCGCGGCTATGGGCGCACCCATGCCTTTGTCGGCGAATTGCGGATCGGCACCGTCGCCGTGGAACTTGATATCCCCGAGCTTGGCTTCGCGGTCGAAATTGGCGAGGTCGAACTAACCGAATGTGAAACGGTCAACCAATTCAAGGGATCAAAGACCGAACCGCCACAATTCACCCGTGGTTACGGGCTGACCTTTGGCCAGACCGAACGCAAGGCCATCGCCATGAGCCTTGTTGACCGTGCGCTACGCTGGCAGGAACTGGGCGAAGACCATACCGGAGCGCCCGCCCAAGACGAAGAATTCGTCCTGATGCATGCCGACAACGTGCAGGCCACGGGGTTTCTCGAACATATAAAGCTTCCCCATTACGTCGATTTCCAAAGCGAGCTGGAACTGATCCGCAAATTGCGGGCCGAGGTCATGGCAGCACAGGCAGAGGCGGCAGAATGACCGATCACAGCTATAACTTCGCCTATCTGGACGAACAGACCAAGCGCATGATCCGCCGCGCCATTCTCAAGGCGGTCGCCGTGCCGGGCTATCAGGTTCCCTTCGCCAGTCGCGAGATGCCGATGCCCTATGGCTGGGGTACGGGCGGCGTGCAGGTAACGGCGGCCTGTCTGGTGCCCGAAGATGTGCTCAAGGTCATCGACCAAGGGGCCGACGACACCACCAACGCCGTCTCGATCCGCAAGTTCTTCCAGCGCACGGCAGGCGTGGCCACGACCGTTGCGACAGCAGAGGCAACCGTGATCCAGACCCGCCACCGCATTCCCGAACAGCCGCTGACGGCGGGGCAGATCCTTGTCTATCAGGTGCCGATCCCCGAACCCCTGCGCTTTCTTGAACCGCGCGAGACGGAAACCCGCAAAATGCACGCGCTTGAAGAATACGGGCTGATGCATGTGAAGCTGTACGAAGACATCGCCCGCCACGGTTCCATCGCCACGGCCTATGCCTACCCCGTGCGGGTCGAGGGACGCTATGTCATGGATCCCTCGCCCATTCCGAAATTCGACAATCCGAAACTGTCGGACAGCCCCGCCTTGCAGCTTTTCGGTGCCGGGCGCGAACAGCGCATCTATGCCCTGCCCCCCTTTACCCGTGTCGTCAGCCTCGATTTCGAGGACCACTCTTTCCACGCCAGCAAGGCCCCGCATGACTGCGACCTGTGCGGGGCTTCGGAAAGCTATCTGGACGAGGTGATCACCGATGATGCGGGCAATCGGATGTTCGTCTGTTCCGACACCGATTTCTGCCGCACGCGCCGCGAGGCGGGGCATGTCGGGCGATTGGGCAAAACGGCCGGGGGAGGCGCGTGATGCAGGCTGCGGAACCGAGTATTTTCGCCAAGGTTAAGCCGCAAGCGCCGCTTTTGTCCGTAAAGGGGCTATCGAAATGCTATGGCAGCCGCATCGGCTGTGCGGATGTGTCCTTTGACCTTTGGCCCGGCGAGGTGCTGGGCATCGTGGGCGAAAGCGGATCGGGCAAATCCACGCTCTTGTCCTGCCTTGCGGGGCATCTGGCCCCCGATACGGGCGAGGTGATCTTCGCCACCGCATCCGGCCCCCGCGACACCGTCACGATGAGCGAACCCGAACGCCGCCGCCTGGCCCGCACCGACTGGGCCTTTGTCCACCAGAACCCGCGCGACGGGCTGCGCATGGGCGTCACGGCGGGCGGCAATGTGGGCGAAAGGCTGATGGCCGTGGGCGCACGGCACTACGGCACGATCCGCCACGCCGCGACCGACTGGCTGGGGCGTGTGGAAATCGACGCGGGCCGTATCGACGACCGCCCCAGTGCCTTTTCGGGCGGCATGCAGCAACGCTTGCAGATCGCTCGCAACCTTGTGACCGGACCGCGCCTTGTGTTCATGGATGAACCAACGGGCGGGCTGGACGTATCGGTGCAGGCGCGGCTGCTTGACCTGCTGCGCGGTCTGGTGCGCGAGATGGGGCTTTCGGCGATCATCGTGACGCATGACCTTGCCGTGGTGCGGTTGCTGGCCGACCGGCTGATGGTGATGAAATCGGGCCATGTGGTGGAACAGGGCCTGACCGATCAGGTGCTGGACGATCCGCAGCACGCCTATACCCAGCTTCTTGTCTCGTCCGTCTTGCAGGTATGAACCGATGATCCGCATCGACAATCTTTCCAAATCCTTCACCCTTCATAATCAGGGCGGCGCGGTGATCCCCGTGATGCAGGGGGCCAGCCTGCATGTCGGGGCCGGTGAATGCGTGGCGCTGGTTGGCGCATCGGGGGCGGGCAAATCCACCCTGATGCGAATGGTCTGGGGCAATTATCTGGCAGCTTCGGGCAGCATCAACGTGGGCGGGCTTGATCTTGTCACCGCGACCCCGCGCGAGATTCTGGCCCTGCGACGCGAAGTTCTGGGCTATGTCAGCCAGTTCCTGCGCGTGGTGCCGCGCGTGCCCACCGTGGATGTGGTGGCCGAGCCGCTGTTGACACTGGGCATGCCGCAAGCGCAGGCACGGGCGCGGGCCGAAACCTTGCTTGAGCGGCTGAATATTCCGCGGCGGCTGTGGTCTTTGTCGCCCACCACCTTTTCGGGCGGCGAACAGCAGCGTGTGAACATCGCCCGCGGCTTTGCCCATCCCTATCCCGCGCTTTTGCTAGATGAACCGACCGCCAGTCTTGATGCCGCCAACCGCGAGGTGGTGCTGCAACTGGTGGAGGAGGCCAAGGCCCGCGGAGCGGCGATCCTTGGCATCTTTCATGACGAAGCAGCGCGGAACCGGCTGTGCGACCGCTTTGTCGATGTGACGCGCTTCACGCCGCAGGTCGCCGCATGACGGGGCGGCTTTATGCGGTCGTGGGGCCATCGGGTGCGGGAAAGGATACGCTGATCGCGGCAGCGCGGGCGGCACGGCCCGATCTGATCGTGGCCCGCCGTGTCATAACGCGTCCCAGCTCGGCAGGGGGCGAAGATTTTGATGGCGTGTCCGAGGCCGAGTTCCGCGCGCGAAAGGCGCGGGGCGATTTCGCGCTGGACTGGAAGGCGCATGGCCTGTGCTATGGCATCCCCGCCGCGACGCTGTCGTTGCGGGACGAGGGGTATGATGTTCTCTTCAACGGCTCACGCGCGGCGCTTGACCGCGCCTTGACCGCCTGTCCCGATTTGCAGGTGATCCGCGTGACCGCACCCTCGGCGGTGCTGATGGAACGCCTGCTCGCCCGTGGCCGCGAAAACCGCGACGAGATTGCCGCGCGGCTTAGCAGGGCCAGCTATGACGTTCCGGCAGGGTTGCCGGTGATGGATGTGATCAATGACGGTGCGCTGGAACAGGGTGTCGCGCGCTTTCTTGCCGCCCTTTACCCCGTCAGCGCGTGACGGGACACCAGATGGAACTGTCCCTCTGCATCCTCACCGAACAGGCAAAGGTCCTCGATGGCAAAGGGCACGGGGAGAACCGGCGCAAGCCAAGGGCGCAGCACCCTTACCACAGTCTCGGCCTCGGGTGGTGGCAAGGAACCTGTCAGGGTCAGATGAAAACGGAACTCTTCGAACACGTAGGGATAGCCCCATTCGTCCAAAAGCGCGCGCTGGCGCTGGGTCAGCCGGTCCGGCTTGCGCCGCGCAATCTCGGTCGCGGTCAGGGGCGCGCGAAAGGCATCAAGTGCGGCCACAACCTCGGCCCCGAGGGCCAGCAAGGGGGCAGTCTCGCCCTCGGGCAGCAGCGCGATGAAGCCCTTGACCGGGTGCAAGGCAAGGCGCGGCAGAATGACGGGCGCCAGACGGGTGGCGAGGGACGCCAATGCCCTTGTCAGGCCCGCTTCAGTGGCATCGGGGGCCAGCCGGAACGGGGCCTTGATCGTGCCATGAAACCCGTATTTACGCGGCTCGGCCGTCAATTCCGCAATGGGGCGGGGCAATCCGTCCAGCACGGGATGGGCAAGGACGCGACCCGATTGGCAATCCCATCCAAGCCATGCCGCCGTGGCATCGGCAAAGGCCCCCGCGCGCGGGGCGTAATAGATCGCGTAGCGTCTGAACCGGTTCATTTCATCCGACTATCCGCGCTTTGTCACATGTCCGTGACAGGCACCTGACATTCTCTGCCCCCCAGAACAAGGCCTGACCGATCCATGCCGGAAACCATCCTTGCCAATGCCACGCTTGTCTTGCCCGACGAAACCCTGCGCGGGTCGATCTTGATGCAAGACGGCGAAATCCGCGCCATCGACGTTGGCGCAGGCCTGCCGCGCGGTGCGATTGATTGCGGCGGCGATCTGGTGATGCCCGGCCTGATCGAGTTGCATACCGACAATCTCGAACGCCATATCGAGCCGCGCCCCAAGGTGGATTGGCCCCATACCGCCGCTATCCTTGCCCATGATGCCGAACTGGCGGGCGTAGGCATCACCACCGTTTTCGATGCGCTGCGGGTGGGATCGGTCCTATCAAAGTCAAAGGCCAATTACGGCGAATATGCCCGTGAACTGGCAGACGAGATTCTGGCCCTGCGTCGCGGTGGCCATCTTCGGATCACCCATCTGCTGCATCTGCGCGCCGAGATTTGCTCGGAAACGCTGACCGAGGAAATGGCCAAGTTCGGGCCCGAGGACGGTGTGGGAATCGTCAGCCTGATGGACCACACGCCCGGGCAGCGGCAATTCCGCCATCTGGAACAGCTGCGCAACTATGTCTGCGGCAAGCACGGCTATTCTGACGCGGAATTTCACGATCACGTGGCCGCGCAAAAGGCGCTGTCGGAACGCATGGGGCCACAGCACGAAACCGTGGCCGTGGCCGAAGCGCGGCGCTATGGCGCGGTGCTGGCCAGCCATGACGACACCACGGCCGATCATGTCGTCCGCTCGGCCGCCCATGGCGCGCAATTCGCCGAATTTCCGACAACGGTGGAAGCGGCGCGCGCCTGCCGTGAACAGGGCATTGCCGTGATGATGGGGGCGCCGAACCTGATCCGCGGGGGGTCGCATTCGGGCAATGTGGCGGCCAGCGAACTGGCGGGGCTTGACCTGCTTGATATCGTCTCGTCCGACTATGTGCCGTCGTCATTGCTGTCGGCCGCGCTGATGCTGGGCGACCTGTGGGGCAATATGGCCCGCGGGGTCGCCACGGTCACGCAGGCCCCGGCGCAGGCAGCGGGGCTGGCGGATCGCGGCACGTTGCTGCCCGGCAGCCGCGCCGATGTGATCCGCGTCACGCGCATCGGAAACGGCGGTGCGCCGCGCGGCACATGGGTTGGCGGGGAACGGGTCGGCTAAGCCTGCCCCGCCACGGCCGCGTGTTTCACAAAACGGACATGCCGAGTTAACAAAACCGTGCCCTTCGCATGCGAGACATCAGCCAACTGGCCATTTGCCCGCGAGGAACCATGCCCCCCATCAGGTCGGACGAAACCCAGCCACTTCCACGCCGTCACCGGGCGCTGTTCGTGTCGGACCTGCATCTTGGGGCGCTGGGGTGCCGGGCGGACCTGATCCTTGACTTCCTGCGCCACAATACGGCCCCCGTGATCTATCTGGTCGGCGACATCCTCGACATCTGGCATCCGCTGCATGTCCACTGGTCGCCCGCGCATGACGAAATTCTGGCCCTGCTGAAGCATCGCGCCGACCAAGGCAGCCGTCTTGTCTATCTGGTCGGCAATCATGATGCCGAAATGCGCCAGTCCGACCTGCGCCATATCCTGCCCGCCGAATGCCATGACAGCATCAGCCATGTCACGGCCAAGGGCGAGCAACTGCTGGTGATGCACGGCGATGCCTGTGATGCCCGCGTGCTGCGCTGGCACATCTGCACCCGGATCGGCAGCCGCGCCGATGCCGTTCTGCGGCGTCTGGATCGGGGATTGCGCCGCTTCGGCCGCAGCCTTGCCCCAGGCGAACGCAGCCTTGTCGAAACGGTGCTGCTGTGGGTCAACGCGGTGCTGGCACTGGGCCACGGGCATGAGACACGGCTGATCGATCTTGCGCGCAAGACGGGTCATGACGGGGTGGTTTGCGGACATTTCCATGTGGCCGACCTGCACAGCGACCATGGGCTGATTTACGCCAATTGCGGCGACTGGGTCGATAGTTTCACCGCCATTGCCGAAGATGCCACTGGCCATCTGGCCATTCTGGGCGGGCGCCAGTGCCTTGCTGAAAAGACCGATGCCCTGCCCGGTGGCCTTCCCCTCCCCGAGGTTGCCTGATGCTGACTGCCGCTCTTGCCGTCTTTGCCGCAGGCACGACCGCGCTTCATCTGGGGTCGGTCGCGCTTGTCCTGAACCGTCTGCGCCGCGCCAGACCGCCCATGCAGACCGGCACGCCCTTTATCACCCTTCTGCGTCCCGCCTGCGGGTTGGACCCGTTCGATGCCGAAACGCTGGGCAGCAGTTTCACGCAGGATTACCCGTCATACGAAGTGGTGTTCTGCGTGGCCCGCGCCGATGATCCGGTGGTCGTGCTGTTGCAGGGGTTGATCGCCCGCCACCCGAACGTGCCCGCGCGCCTGCTGGTGGGCGATGACCGGCCGACCGCAAACCCCAAACTGAACAATCTGCAAAAGGGCTGGTCCTCTCGTACCGGGCGGTGGGTCGCCATGGCAGACAGCAACCTTATCCTGCCCCCCGACTATCTGCGCAGCCTGGTGACCGCATGGGGCGAACAGACGGGGCTGGTCTCTTCGCCTCCGGTCGGCATCAGGCCAGACGGGCTTGCCGCTGCGGTCGAATGTGCCTTTCTGAACGGCAATCAGGCGCGGCTGCAACTGGCGGCAGACAGCCTCGGATTCGGCTTTGCGCAGGGCAAAACGCTGTTCTGGCAGCGCGATATGCTGGATGCCGCAGGCGGGTTGGCCGCGTTGTCGCATGACCTTGCCGAAGATGCCGCCGCGACAAAGCTGGTGCGCGGGCTTGGCCGCAAGGTCACGCTGACGCCCCGCCCCTTTGCCCAACCTGTCGGCAAGCGCCGCTTTGCCGATGTATGGGGGCGACAATTGCGCTGGTCGCGCGTGCGGCGTGACGGCTTTCCCGTGATGTTCCTGGCAGAGCCGCTGAACAGCCCGCTTCTGCCGGTGCTCGCGGCGGCCGGTGCGTTTGGCGCGGGGCCTGCCGCGGCGCTGCTGGCGCTGTGGTATCTGGCCGAGGCGCTGATGCTGCGCCGCGCGGGCTGGCCCTGTGGGTGGCGCGACCTTGTGGCCATGCCGCTGCGCGATGCGATGATGCTTCCGCTATGGATCGCCACCTTTGCCTCGCGCGGGATCACATGGCGTGGCACGGCGATGGAGCCGCCACGCACCGCCACCATCGCCCCCGCCGAATGACCGGAGAGGCGATCACCGCGTTCCTGTCGGCCCACGGGCTTTGGATCATGGCGCCCGCGGCCCTGCTGGAAGGGCCGTTTGTCACCATCGTCGCCGGCGCCTTGGCGGCGCAGGGCACGCTGAACCTTGGTGGTGTAATCCTGACCGCGCTGCTGGCCGATCTGGTCGGGGATGCCCTGTTGTGGCTGGTCGGGCGCTTTCTGCGCGACCGTCTGCCAAGGCGGATGGCACGCCGCATCAACCGAACGATCCCACTGGCCGATCTGCGGAAACATTCGGTCCGCATCCTGCTGTTCGGCAAACTGGCCCATTCCCTCGGGGCGGCGGTGCTGGTGGCTGCGGGCATGGCGCGGGTGCCCTTTGTGCCGTTCCTGCTGGTCAATCTTGTGGCCACCATTCCGAAGGTGACGGTCCTTGCCCTTCTGGGCTGGACCTTCGGCGCCTCGATTGCCAACGGACCCGACTGGCTGGCCCCCCTTGGCATGGCCTTTCTGGTCATGGCCTTGGGCATTTCAATCTACTGGCTTCGCAAGCAAGGAAAATCCAGATGCGCGTTTCATGTGTGATCCCCGCCCATAACGAGGCCCCCCGCATCGGTGCCGTCTTGGACGCGGCCTTGACCAACCCGCTGATAGACGAGGTGATCGTGGTCGATGACGGGTCCACCGACGGGACCGACCGCGTTGCCCAGCGCCCCGGCGTGCGGCTGCTGCATATGGCGCAAAATGGCGGCAAGACGCGGGCGCTGGCGGCGGGAATCGCCTTGGCGCAAGGCGAATATCTGCTGTTTCTTGACGCCGATCTTGTCGGTCTCGGCTCGGACGATCTGACCCGCCTGATCCTTCCCGTGCTGGGCGGGCGGGCTGCAACATCCATCAGCCTGCGGCGCAACGCGCCCTTTCTGTGGCGTTGGATCGGGCTTGATTACATCTCGGGCGAAAGGGTGTTGCCGCGGGCCATGCTGGAGGGTCACGCCGATGCCCTGTCGCGCCTGCCGCGCTTCGGGGTCGAGGTCTATCTGAACAGCCTGTGGATCGCCACCCGCCAGCCGGTCGCGGTGGTGCGCTGGGATGGCGTGGAAAGCCCGTCGAAAGCGGCCAAGCGCGGCTTCATCGCCGGTCTGCGGGCCGATGCCGCGATGCTGGGCGACATCTTCCGCACCATCGGCCCCGCCACGGCGCTGCGCCAGATCCTGCGGCTGATGACGCAGCGTATCACCGCCTGACCCCGCCCCAGCGCACCCCGGCCCGAACCGCGCCGCTTACCCGCCGAAATGGAAAAACCCCGGACAATCGTCCGGGGTTTTCCTGTTGGCGGTCGATCAGACGATCAGCTGCCCAGAGCGGCCGAAACCTTTTTCTGGGTCGCCGACAGTTTCGGATCGGGAACCAGACCATAGGCTTCCAGCGGGCCGCCAGCACCGGCCATGTCGTCCGACACGAAGAATTCGACGAATTCCTTCAGGCCGGGGATCACGCCGATATGCTGCTTTTTCACATAGAGGAACAGCGGACGCGACACCTTGTATTCGCCCGAGGCAACCGTTTCACGCGACGGCGTGACACCTTTGAACGTAGCGACGCGCAGCTTGTCGGTGTTGTTTTCGTAGAAGGCCAGACCGAACACGCCCATGCCCTGCTTGTTGGTGTTCAGGCGGGCCAGCGTTTCGGTATAGTCACCGTCGATTTCCACAACGCGGCCATCGGTGCGCAGCGCGATGCAGGCTTCCTTGGTCTTGTCCTTGTCGCCATTCACACGGCGGGCCAGCACCTTGTCGGCGCCAAAGGTCTTGCAGCCATCTTCGATCACCTTGGTGTCGAACACTTCGCGCGTGCCATGCTTGGAACCGGGCACGAAGGCCATGATCTCGACGGGCGGCAGGCTCGGGTCAACGTCCGACCACTTCTGGAAGGGGTTGGGAACGATCTTGCCGTTGATCACCACTTCGGCGGCAATGGCGTTGTACCATTGCGACGGGGTGAAGTTGAACGCCGGGCCATTGATGTCGGATGCAAAGACGATGCCGTCATAGCCGATCTGGACTTCCTGAACGTCGGACACGCCATTGGCCTTGCAGCGGCCCAATTCCGAAGCCTTGATCTTGCGCGAGGCGGTCGCGATGTCGGGGGTGTTTTCGCCCACGCCTTCGCAGAATTTCTTGATGCCGGCCGAGGTGCCGCCACCTTCCACAACCGGGGTCGGGAAGCTGAAATTCTCGCCGAATGCTTCGGCAACAATGGTGGCATAGGGCAGCACGGTGGACGAGCCGGAAACCTGCAGCTGGTCACGGGCCTCGGCGGCCACGGTAAAGCCAGCCAGCACGACAGCCGCAAGGCCGGTCATACGGGTGATGGACATGTGTTTTCTCCGTTTGAAAGGGAACCGGCCCGCGGGAACGGGCCGGAAGATACAGGGGCGTTGGATCAGAAGGACATCGTCATGCCGAGGTTGTAGTAACCGTCGGTCAGGTCTTTCTGCTTGGCATAGCCGGCACGCACGGCAAGGCCGCTGCCGAGATCATAGGTCGCGCCGATGCCGGTGACTTCGATGGCGTCCAGCGGGGCTTTGGCCTTCAGCTCGTCATGGCGATAGAACGCGTTCAGCGTGGTCTTGCCGATGATATAGGTGCCATAGACGACATATTGGGTCTTGCTGTCATCGCGCTGGCCATAAGCGACCTTCACTTCGGCCTGACCGTTGCCATAGCTGCCCGAGATGACGGTTTGCGAATTCACGCCGTTGTCTTCGTAGCCGCCAGCCACTTTCCAGAATTCGGTCGTATAGGCCGCGCCGATAGCAAAATCGTCGCCGGTCTGGACCGAGCTGCTGCCGTCATCAGCACCGGGGTTGCCCATCGACAGGCTCGCGGCGAGCGACCCGTTCGTATAGGTGTAAAGCATGTCGGTGCCCTTGCTGGTGTCACCGCCGGTCAGGAAAGTGAATTCCTGCACCTTGTTGGTTTCGTCGTAGCCGATCGGCGCGAACTGGGTGATCGAGGCCTGCACGGCACCCGCAGTATCGCCCATCGACAGGCGGCCAAAGGCCGGGAATTCGACGAACACGGTGCCCTTGGCGTCGGCATCGGCGCCCGACTTGTGGTCAGCGGCCTTGGCGGCATCACCGGCGCGGAATTCGCCACCGAATTTCAGACCGCCATCGGTTTCGCCCGAAAGGCTGAACCGCACGCGCGCGCGGCTTGCAAAGATCGGCTGATCGACGATCGCTTTGGCAGTGGCGTCATAGTTGGTGATGCCCATGCGTGCGTCGCCCGAAACAGAGACGTCTGCAAAAGCGGCGCCAGCCGAGGCGACCAGCATTGAGGAGATGAGCAGATATTTTTTCATTCTTCAGCCTTTAGGCAGTTGCAAGACCGGGCTCCCGCAGCCCGACTGACACCGCTATTTCAGGCCTTTGTGACGGTTCGGTAACGCGCCCGAACCCAGCCGACGGGTTTTTGGCAGGTGGCATAAATGCCGCAGTTTGTGACACTTGCCCGATAAAATTGTGACGGTTCAGGAACTTATCCACAGCGGGCCATGGCGCCTGCGGCGGGGCTGGCCCATCAGGTCACGCCTTGAACTTGGCCGATTCTTTCCGGTCTGGCGCAAAAGCAAAGGGGCGAAGGTTGATCCTTCGCCCCCTGTCGTTCCGGTTCCCAGACCTTGGGTCAGCTGCACCCGCTCGTGCCGCCGCAGGTGTTGCACTTCATGCAGGTGCCGTTGCGAACCAGCGTATAGTTGCCGCATTCGCCGCAAGGATCGCCTTCATAGCCCTGCATCTTGGCCTTGGTGCGGGCATCCATGCTGACCGTACCGGTGGACAGTGCCGTCATCGTGGTTTCAGCAACCAGACCCGACATCGACACACCATCCGTTCCGGTGTGCAGCATGCTTGGCGCCAGCCCGCCCTGGAACACGACCAGTTCCTGCGGCAGACGCTTGCGCAGATAGCCGGTGGACGAGATGGATTTCAGCAGTTCGACCGATTTCGACGCCTGATTGTCCGACACTTCGCCAAAGTTGCGTTTGCCCTCGTCATCGCCGCGGCCCAGATCGTCGAAAGACGCACCTTCGGGTTTCACATGGGCAAGGTCGGTGCGGTCAAGATAGCTGATCGCCAGTTCGCGGAAGATATAGTCGAGGATCGAGGTCGCGTTCTTGATGCTGTCATTGCCCTGCACCATGCCCGCCGGTTCGAAACGGGTGAAGGTGAAGGCTTCGACAAACTCTTCCAGCGGCACGCCGTACTGAAGGCCGACCGAGACCGCGATGGCAAAGTTGTTCATCATCGCACGGAAGCCTGCACCTTCCTTGTGCATGTCGATGAAGATCTCGCCCAGCCGCCCGTCGCCATATTCGCCGGTGCGCAGATAGACCTTGTGGCCCCCCACAATGGCTTTCTGGGTATAGCCCTTGCGGCGTTCCGGCAGTTTTTCGCGGTTGGTGCGGATGATGTCGCGGTAGATGATCTTTTCGACGATCTTCTCGGCCAGAACGGCGGCCTTTTCCTGCGCCGAACCCGAGGCGAAGATTTCTTCCGCCTCTTCGTCATCCTCGACCAGCGCCGAAGCCAGCGGCTGGCTCAGCTTGGAACCGTCGCGATACAGCGCGTTGGCCTTGATACCCAAGGAATGCGACAGTTCGTAAGCTGCCAGCGTTTCCCCGATGGTGGCCGAATTCGGCATGTTGATCGTCTTGGAAATGGCGCCCGAGATGAAGGACTGCGCCGCCGCCATCATGTAGATGTGGCTTTCCACCGACAGATAGCGCTTGCCCGTCTTGCCGCAGGGGTTGGCGCAATCAAAGACCGAATAGTGTTCGGGCTTCAGGAAAGGCGCGCCTTCCAGCGTCATGGTGCCGCAAACATGGTCATTGGCGGCATCGATCTGCGACTTGGTAAAGCCAAGGTGGCGCAGCAGGTCAAAGGTCGGATCGGCCAGCTTTTCGGCAGGGATTCCCAGCGTGTGCTTGCAGAAATCCTCGCCCAGCGTCCACTGGTTGAACACGAAGCGGATGTCGAAGGCCGAGGGCAGCGCGCTTTCGATCTTTTCCAGCTCGCGCGGGCCAAAACCGTGGCCGATCAGCGCGGTGTGGTTGATGCCGGGGCAGTTGCCGATGGACCCGTGACCCACGGCATAGGCAACAATCTCGGCAATCTGGCTGGAAGAATAGCCAAGGGCTTCCAGACCCGCCGGAACCGACTGGTTGATGATCTTGAAATAGCCACCGCCAGCCAGCTTCTTGAACTTGACCAAGGCGAAGTCGGGCTCGATGCCCGTCGTGTCGCAATCCATGACCAGACCGATGGTGCCGGTGGGGGCGATCACGGTTGTCTGGGCGTTGCGGTAACCGTGCTTTTCGCCCAAGGACAGCGCCTCGTCCCATGCCGATTTGGCAAGCGCGACAAGGCTTTGGTCAGGGCAGTTCGCGTGGTCGAGTGCCACGGGGTTGACGTTTACCCCCTCATATCCGCCCGTCCGGCCATAGGCGGCGTTGCGGTGGTTGCGGATCACGCGCAGCATGTGGTGGGCGTTGCGCTTGTAGCCCGAGAAGGCGCCAAGTTCGCCCGCCATTTCGGCGCTGGTGGCATAGGACACGCCCGTCATGATCGCCGTCAGCGCGCCGCACAGGGCGCGGCCTTTAACCGAATCGTAGCCAAGGCCCATATTCATCAGCAGGCCACCGATATTGGCATAGCCAAGGCCCAGGGTGCGGAAATCATAGGACAGCTGGGCGATTTCCTTCGACGGGAACTGCGCCATCATCACGCTAATTTCCAGCGTCACGGTCCAAAGACGGGTGGCGTGCATATAGGCGTCGGAGTCGAACTTGCCGTCCTTGTAGAAGGTCAGCAGGTTCATCGAGGCAAGGTTGCAGGCCGTATCGTCAAGGAACATGTATTCCGAGCAGGGGTTAGACCCGCGGATCGGCCCATCCTCGGGGCAGGTGTGCCAGGCGTTGACGGTGTCGTGGAACTGGATGCCCGGATCGGCGCAGGCCCATGCGGCGTGCCCCACTTGATCCCACAACTCGCGTGCCTTGACGGTCTTGGCGACCTTGCCGTCGGTGCGGCGGATCAGCGCCCAGTCGTCATCATTCTGCACTGCTTTCAGGAAGGCATCGGTCACACGGACCGAGTTGTTCGAGTTTTGGCCCGACACGGTGATGTAGGCTTCCGAATCCCAATCCACGTCATAGGTGGGGAATTCGATGCTGGTGAAACCCTGCTTTGCATATTGCAGGATGCGGTTGGTGTAAGTGTCGGGGATCATGGCCTTTTTGGCCGATTTGATCGCCGCCTTAAGCGCCGCGTTCTTGGCGGGGTCAACCGAATCTTCGGCCGAACCGTCCCACTGGCGGATGGCGGCGAAAATCTCGTTCAGTTTCAGCTCATGCGCCTTGGACCCGGCGACAAGGCTGGCGACCTTTTGTTCCTCGATGACCTTCCAGTTGATGAAGGCTTCGATATCGGGGTGGTCCATGTCGGCGATGACCATCTTGGCCGCGCGGCGCGTGGTGCCGCCCGATTTGATCGCGCCCGCCGCGCGGTCACCGATTTTCAGGAAGCCCATCAGGCCCGACGACTTGCCGCCACCCGACAGCTTTTCACCCTCGCCCCGCAGCGACGAAAAGTTGGTGCCGGTGCCCGAACCGTATTTGAACAGCCGCGCCTCGCGGACCCACAGGTCCATGATGCCGCCGTCACCGACCAGATCGTCCTTGACCGACTGGATGAAGCAGGCATGCGGCTGCGGGTGTTCATAGGCGGATGCCGACTTGGTCAGTTCGCCCGTCTTGTAATCGACGTAATAGTGGCCCTGGCTCGGGCCGTCGATGCCATAGGCCCAGTGCAGGCCGGTGTTGAACCACTGGGGCGAGTTGGGGGCTGCCATCTGGCGGGCCAGCATGTAGCGCATTTCGTCGAAATAGGCGCGGGCATCGGATTCGGTGGTGAAATAGCCACCCTTCCAGCCCCAATAGGCCCAAGCGCCGGCCAGACGGTCAAACACCTGCTTGGCCGAGGTTTCACCTACGAAACGCTCTGCTTCCGGCAGGCTGGCCAGCGCCGCATCGTCGGGGACCGAGCGCCACAGGAATTCGGGCACGCCCTTTTCCTTCACACGCTTAAGACGGGCGGGAACGCCGGCCTTGCGGAAATATTTCTGGGCCAGAACGTCGGACGCCACCTGGCTAAAGCCTTCGGGAACCTCGACCGCGTCGTTGCGGAAAACGATCTTGCCGTCAGGGTTGCGGATTTCCGATGTGGTGATGGCGAAGGCCATCGTTCCATAGGCGCCGGTTGCCTCGGTGGTAAACTTGCGTTCGATTTTCATCTGCCCCGTCTCCCGTTCAGCTGTGCGGGCTTCGCCCGTCGTGAATGTTCCATGGCGCCGGACAAAGCCCCATTGCCCTGCCCCGAAAGGCAAGCTTCAACATCATGGATGCTGGTTGGTGCTTTGGTTATCTCTGCCCGTTGTTACCGGCCACTAAATGTTGTGGCCTTTCCGCCTACCTCGTCAAGGTGTCGTAATTCGGGCCGCGATTCAAACGCTTTATTTACATTTCCGTGAGGATTTTCTGCTTGACTGACCAGACGTCAGCCATACGCGGCGCGGCCGCTGCACGCACATCTGTGGGTTGATCTGTGGACAAGTCTGCGCCATGGCGCGGGCCGGGCTGAAAAACCATTGAAATCGCGGCACTTGCCACGGCGCGGTGGCAAAGCCGCCCTGCGCGGGCGATATGGATCATCCGGGCAGGCGATTCCCTGCCCGGACGGGGCTGCGGTGATTGATCAGAACGATTCCCACCGCCACCAGCGCCCCCGCCCCAAGAATCGCCGGGGTGATCGCCTCGGAAAACAGCACCCAGCCCAGCAGGATGGCGAAAACCGGGGTCAGGAAGGAAAAGCTCGCCACCGTGGCCGCCGGATAGACCGACAGCAGCCACAACCAGCAGATGAAGCCGCCCGCCACCACGACCGAGGACTGGAACAGCAGCCCCAGCAGATGCAGCGCATGCAGATCGCGGATCAGCGGGCCGAACAAGGGCGAGATCAAAAGCAGGATCGGACCCGAAACCAGCACCATCCAGAACAGTTGCATTTCCGGCCCCGCCGCGCGCAGACGGCTTTTGCGCGCGATAAAGGCCGTGCCCGCCCAGCCAAAGGCCCCGCCCAGCGCGCACAGATCGCCGATCAGGCTGCCCTCGCCCCCCGGTGTGCGCGACAGGATGGCCCAAGCCGTTCCCGCAAAGGCACAAACCAGACCCACGGCGCGCACGGGGGTTATCGCCTCGTCCGGCAGGCCGAAATGGGCCAGAATCGCCAGCCAGAGCGGCATCGAATAAAAGATCACCGCCGCGCGGCTGACAGCCGTCAGGTCGAGCGCGACAAACAGGCACAGGAACTCGGCCGCGAAGATCGCGCCGATCAGCAGGCCCGGCGCCAGATGATCGGCGCGCAACCGTGGCGGGCGCCCGCGTGCCCACAGCCACAGCGCGACGAACACCGCCCCAAGGACCGACCGCAACCCCGCGAAAAACACGGGCTGCAACCCCTGATTGACGAATTTCACCATGATCTGGTTCACCGCAAGCAGCAGCGTCACCCCGATCAGGGCCATCGCCCCAACGGTATCGAGCCTGTCTTTCCGCATGCGCCGCCCCCGTTTGCCGCCGTGCAGAGTTTGCCGTGCATCGGGGGCTGTCAAGCGCCGAACGGCACGGCCGCGCGGGGGAAAGCTCTGGCCCTGTGCCGCCAGATGGCTTAGAGGCAGGACAGACCGTCACGAAGGCTTGCCCCCATGGCAGACATCATCGCCCGTTGCGAGGCCAAGCGCCTGCGGATGACAGACCAGCGCCGCATCGTCGCGCGTGTGATCGGCGAGGCCGAGGATCACCCCGACGTGGAAGAAATGTATGCCCGCGCGGTCAAGCTTGATCCGCGCATCTCGATCGCCACGGTCTATCGCACGGTAAAACTGTTCGAAGAAGCGGGCATTCTTGACCGGCTGGAATTCGGGGACGGGCGCGCGCGCTATGAAGATGCCGAACGCGACCATCACGACCACCTGATCGATGTGAATACCGGCGAAGTCATCGAATTCATCGACCCCGAAATAGAAGCGTTGCAGGAACGGATTGCCGAACGGTTGGGGTACCGGCTGGTCGGGCACCGGCTGGAACTATTGGGCGTTCCGGTCAAGAAAAGCTGAAGATGACGCACGCAAGGGACAATCTGCGCGGCATCCTGTTGATGGTCGCCTCCATGGCGGGCTTTGCCATGGAGGATATGTTCATCAAATGGGCCGCCGCCGACCTGCCCACGGGGCAGATCCTTTTGATGATCGGGCTGGCGGGCGGCGCGGTATTTGCCGCCATGGCGCGCGCACAGGGACAGCGCAGTTTCGTGCGTGAGGCGCTGCATCCGGCGGTGATCGGGCGCAACCTGGGCGAGATGGTCGGCACCTTCGGCTTTGTCACCGCGCTGACGCTGGCGCCGCTTTCGACCGTGTCGGCAGTGGCGCAGGCCATGCCCCTTGCTGTCACGATGGGGGCCGCGCTTTTTCTTGGCGAAACCGTGGGTTGGCGGCGCTGGACGGCGATCATCGCGGGCTTTCTGGGGGTGCTTTTGATCATCCGCCCCGGCCTTGACGGGTTTGAGCCTGATGCCCTTTGGGCGGTGCTTGCCGTCTTTGGTCTGGGCGCGCGCGACCTGTTCACGCGCCGTGTTCCGGCCACGACCACCACGGTGCAACTGTCGGTCTGGGGCTTTCTGGCCGTGGCGCTGCTGGGGGCGGGAATGTTGCTGGTATCGGGCGGGGCGCAGGTTCCGGGCGGGGCGCAGGCGGGCTATATCGGCGGGGCGCTGGCCTTTGGCATCGCGGCCTATTGGGCGCTGACCAAGGCCAACCGTCTGGGCGAGATGTCGGTCATCACCCCCTTCCGCTATTCGCGGCTGATCTTCGGTGTCGGGCTTGGCGTGCTGGTCTTTGGCGAACGCCCCGATGTCATGACGCTGTTGGGCGGGCTGATCATCATCGCCTCGGGGCTTTACACATTCGCCCGCGAACGCGCCCGCAAACGCGCACTTTCCACGGCCGCCCCAAGCCGCTAAAGCGGGGCCGAGAGCACCCTTCGCCAGCCCAAGGAGGCAAAGACGCCCATGAGCACGATCATCGACATTCACGCCCGCGAAATCCTCGACAGCCGCGGCAACCCCACCGTCGAAGTGGATGTGACCCTCGAAAGCGGCGCGATGGGCCGCGCCGCCGTTCCCTCGGGCGCATCGACCGGCGCGCATGAGGCGAATGAACGCCGTGACGGCGACAAGAACCGCTACAAGGGCAAGGGCGTGCTGGAAGCGGTCGCCGCCGTGAATGGCGAGATTGCCGAGGAAATCGTGGGGTTTGACGCCACCGAACAGGTCGGCATCGACCGCACCATGATCGAGATGGACGGCACCCCGAACAAATCGCGCCTTGGGGCCAATGCCATCCTTGGCGTGTCGCTGGCCGTGGCGAAAGCCGCCGCCGAAGTGACCGGACAGCCGCTTTACCGCTATATCGGCGGCACCTCGGCCCGCGTTCTGCCCGTGCCGATGATGAACATCATCAATGGCGGCGAACATGCCGACAACCCGATCGACATCCAGGAATTCATGATCATGCCGGTCGGCGCGGACGATATCCGCGACGCGATCCGCATGGGGTCGGAAGTGTTCCACACGCTGAAGAAAGAACTGCAAGCCGCGGGCCACAACACCGGCATCGGGGATGAGGGCGGCTTTGCCCCCAACCTCAATTCAGCCCGCGACGCGCTTGATTTCATTCTGAAATCCATCGAAAAAGCAGGCTACCGCCCCGGCGAGGATATCTACCTCGCGCTCGATTGCGCGGCGACCGAATACTTCAAGGGCGGCCGGTATGAGATGAAGGGCGAAGGCAAGTCGCTGTCCATCGAAGAGAACGTGGCCTTCCTTGCCGGGCTGGCCCATGACTATCCGATCATCTCGATCGAGGATGGCTGTTCCGAAGATGACTGGGCGGGCTGGAAGCTCTTGACCGAGACCTTGGGCAACAAGGTGCAGCTGGTGGGCGACGACCTGTTCGTGACCAATCCGCGCCGTCTGGCCGAAGGGATTGCAAAGGGTTGCGCCAATTCGATGCTGGTGAAAGTGAACCAGATCGGCACCCTGACCGAGACGCTGGAAGCCGTCGATATGGCCCACCGGGCGCGGTACACCAATGTCATGTCCCACCGGTCGGGCGAGACGGAAGACGCCACGATCGCCGATCTGGCGGTTGCCACCAATTGCGGGCAGATCAAGACGGGCTCGCTGTCGCGGTCGGACCGGCTGGCCAAGTATAACCAGTTGATCCGCATCGACGAAATGCTGGGCGCCACGGCCGAATATGCCGGCCGTTCGATCCTGCGGGGCTGACGAAACTTTGTTGCGCGGCACATCCCGCAGGCATGCACAGGGGATGCAGACGCGCTGAACGCAGGCTTTACGGTCCGGTAAGGATTGGCCCCTCGCCCGGCGGGGGGCCTTTTCTTTCTGCGGCGCTTTCATACTCGGTCAAATATCCTCGGGGGGAGGGCCGCATCGCGGCCCGTGGGGGGCAGACAGCCCCCCTTGCGACAAAGTCAGAAATTGTCGCGGTGACAAATTGGGCGTGGTGGCGCGCCCGCAGGCGGGATATGCCCGCGCCATGACCCAAGCCAGACCCAATATCGACACGCCGCGCGGATTTGCCTTTGCGCTTTCGGCTTACCTGCTGTGGGGCTTTCTGCCGCTTTACATGAAGGCGTTGCATGCGGTGCCCACCTTCGAGGTGATCGCCAACCGCATCCTTTGGTCGGTGCCGGTGGCGGGGGTGATCCTGATCGTGCTGGGGCGGACAGCCGAATTGCGGGCCGCCATCCGCAATCCGCGCATGCTGGGCATGGGGGCGGTGACGGCGGCGCTGATCACGGTGAACTGGGGCATCTATGTCTGGGCCATCCAGTCGGGCCATGCGCTGGAAGCGGCCTTGGGCTATTACATCAACCCGCTGTTTTCGGTTTTCCTTGGCGCGGTGCTGCTGAAGGAACGCATGTCGGCGGCGCAATGGGCGGCGGTGGGGCTGGCGGTGCTGGCCGTGGTGGTGCTGACCGTCGAGGCGGGACAGGTGCCCTTGGTGGCGCTGGGGCTGACCTTCAGCTGGGGGGCTTATGCCTATTTCAAGAAGATGCTGCCCATCGGGCCCAATCAGGGTTTCATGCTTGAGGTGTTGATCCTGTCGCCCTTTGCGCTGGCCTATCTGGGCTGGCGCGGGGCCGAGGGCGTGCTGTTCACGGGCGATGCCGCGACGGTGGCCTTGCTCTTGGGGGCCGGTCTGGTGACGGCGGTTCCGCTGATGCTTTATGCCAACGGGGCCAAGCTGTTGAAGCTGTCAACCATCGGCATCATGCAATATATCGCGCCCACGATGATCTTCCTGACGGCGGTGTTTTTGTTCGGCGAGCCCTTTGGCATGGCGCGGGCGATTGCCTTTCCGATGATCTGGGCGGCGCTGGCGATCTATACGGTATCACTGGTGCGGCAGAGATAGGGCCGGCGGCGGGGGTTCCCGAGGCTGTTATCTGTCCGGCTGCTGTCATCCCCGCGAAAGCGGGGATCTCTGGGTTGCTTTGTCCTGTGCGAGATCCCCGCTTGCGCGGGGATGACAGTCGGTAAACGTGGCAACGGCGCGTGCCTTTGCCACGTGGAGCGAATTACGCTGTCCGGCCGTGTGCCCAAAGCACACGGCCAGCGCCCGCCCCGCCTGTGGCGGGCGCTTCTCGCCCGCCGGGGCAGGCGCCGGCCCCCGGGGTTTTGCGGGGCAGACGGTTTAGCGGCAACGTGGTGCTGCGGGCGGGGAAACGCGGATCGCGTTTCCTTTTCCGCCCGAACCGGAATGGATCGGCTTCCAGCCGATATATCTGTCATCCCCGCGAAAGCGGGGACCTCTGCGGTGCTTTGTCCTGTGCGAGGTCCCCGCTTGCGCGGGGATGACAGGGCGGGACGGGGCATTCCCGACCCCGCAGTCGGGCGGAACGGAAACGCGATCCGCGTTTCCCGCCCGCAGAGCGGCGCATCACCAAGGCCGTCTGTCCCGTGCATTGCAAAAGGCCAGCGCCCGTCACGGGCGGGCGAGAAGCGCCCGCCTGGGGGCGGGGCGGGCGCTGGCCGTGTGCTTTGGGCACACGGCCGGATGGCGGACAGGACAGCGCGTGGCAAAGGCGCGCGCCTTTGCCAGCTTTACCACCGGTCATCCCCGCGAAAGCGGGGATCTCCGGGGTGCTTTGTCCTGCGGGGGGTCCCCGCTTGCGCGGGGATGACTGTCAGGGGGGCAGCCCCCTCAGGGCCTGCTTACCCTGCCCCCGCCCACCAGTGCGGCAACCCCTGTCGTCATCGGCCCCGAGGTTGCAAGGCCGCGCGCCACCCGCACGGCAAGGAAGGCGAAGGCCTGCGCTTCCAGCATGTCACCATCAAGGCCTGCGGCCTCGACCGGTTCGGCCGCTATCCGCAGCCGTTCGGACAGTTCGGCCATCAGCGTGGCGTTGTGCCGCCCGCCGCCCGTGACCAGCAGGCGCGAGATGGGGGTGGGGAAATGTTCGGCCCCCCGTGCCACGGCGGCGGCAATCGCGGCGGTCAGGGTGGCGGCGGCATCGGCGGGCGACAGGTGGCCCACATCGAGGGCGGCGTGAAAATCGTTCCGGTCCAGCGATTTGGGCGGCATGCGGTAGAAATAGGGATGGGTCAGGAAGCGGTCGATCAGGGCGGCATCGGCCCTGCCCGTGGCGGCCAGCGCGCCGCCTTCATCGACCGCGCGGCCTGTCAGCCGCAGCATCAGGTCGTTCAGCGGCGCATTGGCGGGGCCTGTATCAAAGGCGAGCAATGCCCCTGCCTGTTCGGGCGCGGTCTGGCGCGGGTCGATCCATGTGACATTGCCGACCCCGCCAAGGTTCAGGATCGCGATGGGCTGTTCCGCCCCGATATGGCGGGCCAGCGCAAAGTGGTAAAAGGGCGCAAGCGGTGCCCCCTGCCCGCCCATCGCCACATCGGCACTGCGGAAATCCCACACCACCGGCAGGCCCAGCGTGCGGGCCAAAAGGTCGCCATTGCCCGCCTGATGCGTGCCGCGGCCTTGCGGATCATGGGCCAACGTCTGGCCGTGAAAGCCCGCGATCTCGGCCCCCGAAAAGCGGGCCATCACCTCGGCATGGGCGTTTTCGACCACGGCGGCGGCGGGTTCGACTTCCGGATCGCCGGGCCACTGGCCAAGGGCGGCGCGGATGGTGGCCTGTTCGTCGGCCGAATAGGGGCGATAAGCGGTGGGGCCGAATTCGAGGATGCGTTCGCCATCGGTCAGCACCATGGCCGCATCGACCCCGTCAAGCGAGGTGCCCGACATGGTGCCCAGCGCCCAGACCGCGCCGTTGATCGGCCTTCCGCTTCGCATCTTCCTTTCACTCCCCGTCCCGACTATACCGCCAAGGCCAAGTTTAAAGCACGGGTGCCCCATGACCTACCATGCCAAATCGGACTTCATGCGCGTGATGATGACGCGCGGCTATCTGGCCGATTGCACCGATTATCAGGCACTGGACGAGGCTTTCGCCAAGGGCGTGGTGCCGGGTTACATCGGGTTCGATGCGACGGCAAAATCGCTGCATGTGGGCAGCCTGATCCAGATCATGATGCTGCGCTGGTTGCAGAAATGCGGCGGCAAGCCCATCGTGCTGATGGGCGGGGGGACGACCAAGATCGGCGATCCCAGTTTCCGCGCGGACGAGCGGCCTTTGCTGACGGACGCGCAGATCAACGACAATATCGCGGGCATCAAGCGGGCGTTTTCGCCTTATGTCACCTTTGGCGACGGGCCGACCGATGCGGTGATGGTGAACAATGCCGAATGGCTGGACCAGCTGAATTACATCGGCTTTCTGCGCGATATCGGGCGGCATTTTTCGGTGAACCGGATGCTGTCGTTCGAAAGCGTCAAATCGCGGCTGGACCGCGAGCAATCGCTGAGCTTCCTCGAATTCAACTACATGATCTTGCAGGCCTATGACTTTCTTGAACTCAATCGCCGCTATGGGTGCCTGTTGCAGATGGGCGGGTCGGACCAGTGGGGGAATATCGTCAACGGGGTCGATCTGACGCGGCGGGTGATCGAGCATGAGGTGTACGGGCTGACCTCGCCCCTGCTGACGACCAGCGACGGCAAGAAGATGGGCAAAAGCCAGAACGGCGCGGTGTGGCTGAATGGCGATCTGCTGAGCCCTTACGAGTTCTGGCAGTTCTGGCGCAACACGACCGATGCCGATGTGGGGCGGTTCCTGAAGCTTTATACCGATCTGCCGCTGGAGGAATGTGACCGTCTGGGCGCCTTGCAGGGGTCCGAGGTGAATGCGGCCAAGGTGGTGCTGGCCAATGCGGTGACCACCCTGCTGCACGGGGCCGAGGCGGCAGCGGCGGCCGAGGCGACCGCGCGGCAGGTGTTCGAACAGGGCGGCATCGGCGACGACCTGCCCACCGTGGCGCTGTCGGTCGATGAAGTGGCCGAAGGCGTGGGCATCGTGCAGCTGTTCGTCCGCGCGGGGCTGGCGGCATCGGGCAAGGACGCCAAGCGCCTGATTGCCGAGGGTGGGGCACGGGTGAATGACGAGATCGTCACCGATGCGGCCCTGCGCTATGGCGCCGGGGAACTGGCCGAACCGATGAAGCTGACCGCAGGCAAGAAGCGGCATGCGCTGGTGGTGATCGGGTAACGGGGGCGGGCGCGTCGCGCACCGGCGGGCGTTGTCTGTTCGCTGACGGTTCGTCTTTCGGTTAGCCCTTCAACGGGTTGAAATCGCAACCCCAAGGAAGGCGAAAAGGCTCCGGAGGCGCGTTTTCGGCTTCCGCCGTTAGGGCCGCGCATGGCCCGCGGGGTGGGCGCCTTGGCGCACGCCCCGGTGGGGTGCGAGCAGGGACCGTCGCGCCAGTGGCGCGGCGTAAGCCCTGCGAGCGGCGTGCGCGGACCGTGGCTTTGGGCCACGGTCCGATCCTGACCGTTGTTTCATCAGAAGAAAACCGCGCTGATTGAGTCCTTGTGGCAAGCCCAAGGAAGGCGAAAAGGCTCCGGTGGAGCGTTTTCGGCTTCCGCCGTTAGGGCCGTGCGCTGCACGCCGGGATGTGCGCCCTTGGGCGCGCAGCCCGAGGGGGCGGGCTGCGCGCGGACCGTGGCTTTGGGCCACGGTCCGGTCCTGACCGTTGTTTCATCAGAAGAAAACCGCGCTGATTGAGTCCTTGTGGCAAGCGCAAGGAAGGCGAAAAGGCTCCTGTGGAGCGTTTTCACGCTCCGCCGTTAGGGCCGCGCATGACCCGCCGGGGTGGGCGCTTTTGCGCACGCCCCGGTGGGGTGCGCGCAGGGACCGTCGCGCCAGTGGCGCGGCGTAAGCCCTGCGAGCGGCGTGCGCGGACCGTGGCTTTGGGCCACGGTCCCATCCCTGCCGTGGTGAAGGCGAAATCAGCCGGAACGAAAAAGGGGGGCCGCAGCCCCCCTTCCCTTACGCTGCCTTTCGGCGTCATTCCTGAACGGTCACCTTCGCCATCCAGTCGGGATCGACGACCGAGCCATTGGCGGCCTGATCGCCCTTCTTGATGGCGTCAACCACCTCGATGCCCGAAATCACATGGCCCACCACGGTATATTGCCCGTCCAGATGCGGCGCGGCGGCGAACATGATGAAGAACTGGCTGTTGGCGCTGTCGGGGTCCATCGAGCGGGCCATGCCCACCACGCCCCGATCAAAGGGCATCGACGAAAACTCGGCCGCGAGGTCGGGCTTGTCGGACCCGCCCATGCCGGCCTGCGAAAGATCGCCCCCGTGCTTGCCGAATTCCACATCGCCGGTCTGGGCCATGAAGCCGTCGATCACGCGGTGGAACACCACGCCGTCATAGGCGCCTTCCTTGGCCAGCGCCACGATCTGGGCCACATGGTTCGGCGCCACATCCGAGGCAAGGTCGATGGTGACGGTGCCTTTGACCGAGCCGTCAACCTCGATCACCAGGTTCGGGCCGGGGCCGTCGGTCGCATCCTGCGCCACGGCCGCCATTTGCGACATGCCCCAACCGCCCAAGGCGGCAAGGCCAAGGGCGAAGATGCCGCCCGCGATGAACCGGTCACGCGACATCGGCGGCCACCCGAACGGTGATCATGCGGTCGGGGTTCTGCGGCGGTTCGCCCCGGGTGATCTTGTCAACATGTTCCATGCCCGAAATCACCCGGCCATAGACGGTGTATTGCCCGTTCAGGAAATGGTTGTTCGAGAAATTGATGAAGAACTGGCTGTTGGCCGAGTTCGGGTTCTGGCTGCGCGCCGCCCCCAGCGTGCCGCGGTCATGCGGGAGTTTGCTGAATTCGGCCGGAAGATCGGGCAGGTCAGACCCGCCCGTTCCGGCGCGGCGCAGGTTGAAGTTGTTTTCCATATTGCCGTTTTCCACATCGCCCGTCTGGGCCATGAAACCGTCGATCACGCGGTGGAAGGCCACGTTGTCATAGGCCTTGGCGCGGGCGAGGGTTTTCATGCGCTCGGCATGTTTGGGGGCGACGTCGGACAGCAGTTCGATCACCACCTCGCCATCCTTGAGCGTGATGATGACGGTGTTTTCGGGGTCTTTGATCTCGGCCATGGCGGAATCCTTGCGAAATTTGCTGCGGCGGAACCTAATGGCGCGGGCGCGTCATGGAAAGGGCAAATGGCGGGCGCATGGTTGACGAAAGGCCCCGATGCGCGGAAAGAGGGGCGCGAACAACCCGGAGGGCAGGCGATGGCGTGGAAGACACTCGACGATGTGGCATTGGCGGGCAAGACCGTGCTGGTGCGGGTCGATATCAACGTGCCGATGGACGCAGGGCGCGTGACCGATGCGACGCGGATCGAAAAGATCGTGCCCACGGTCGAGGATGTGATCGCGCTTGGCGGCAAGGTGGTGCTGCTGGCGCATTTCGACCGGCCCAAGGGCAAGGTCGTGCCCGAGATGAGCCTGTCCCATGTGGTGACGGCAGTTGAGGCGGCGCTGGGGCGCAAGGTGGTGTTCGGCACCGATTGCGTGGGCGCGGCGGCCCGGGCGGCGATTGCGGCGGCGGGCATGGGGGATGTGGTCCTGCTGGAAAACACGCGGTTCCATGCGGGCGAGGAAAAGAACGATCCTGCCCTTGCGGCCGAGATGGCGGCTTTGGGCGATGTCTTTGTGAACGATGCCTTTTCGGCGGCGCATCGGGCCCATGCCTCGACCGCCGGCATTGCGGCGCTGCTGCCTGCCGCGGCGGGGCGGCTGATGGAGGCCGAGCTTAGGGCGCTGGAGGCGGCTTTGGGTTCGCCAGTCCGGCCTGTGGTGGCGGTGGTGGGCGGGGCCAAGGTTTCGACCAAGCTGGACCTGCTGGGCAACCTTGTGACCAAGGTGGACCATCTGGTGATCGGCGGCGGGATGGCCAATACCTTCCTTGTGGCGCAGGGGATCGAGGTCGGGAAATCCTTGGCCGAGCGCGACATGGCCGATACGGCGCGGGAAATCCTTGGCAAGGCCAAGGCGGCGGGTTGCACGATCCACCTGCCGGTCGATGTGGTCGTGGCGCGTGAGTTCAAGGCGCATGCCGCGCATGAGACGGTGGCGGCGGAGGCCTGCCCTGCGGATGCGATGATTCTGGATGCGGGGCCGGAAACGGTGGCGGCGGTGGAAGCGGTGTTCGAGGCGGCAAAGACGTTGATCTGGAACGGGCCGCTGGGGGCGTTCGAGCTAAAGCCGTTCGATGCTGCGACCAATGCGGCAGCGCGGACGGCAGCACGGCTGACGCGGGCGGGCAAGCTGGTGTCGGTCGCGGGCGGGGGCGATACGGTTTCGGCGCTGAACGCGGCGGGGGCGGCGGGGGATTTCACCTTTATCTCGACCGCGGGCGGGGCTTTTCTGGAATGGATGGAAGGAAAAGACCTGCCGGGTGTGACAGCGCTGATGGGGTAATCCCAAGGATCGGTCGGGCGGAACAGGAAACGCACCGCGTTTCCCCGCCCGTAGCGAAACAGCGCCGTTTGACCGGTTACGCCTAGCAAGACAGAGGCCAGCGCCCGGCACGGGCGGGCGAGAAGCGCCCGCCTGGGGGCGGGTCGGGCGCTGGCCGTGTGCTTTGGGCACACGGCCGGAAGGCGGGACCGGCAGCGCGTGGCAAAGGCACGCGCCTTTGCCATGCGAGGCTTGGTCAAGTCGGGAACACCCGCCCCCGCGCTGCGTTCTGCCGTCAAACCACGGGCGGGCCGGTGACCGCCCCCCCCCCACGTTCCGACGATGCGATGATCGCCCTTGTGCTGGCCGCGTTGGGCGCGCCAGAGATCGGGCTGACCGATCTGGGGGTGGAATATATCGAGGCCACGTTGGTGCTGCGCGGGCGCGCCCCGAGTGTCGAGGCGCGGGATGCGGCGGGGGCGCTGGCCTTGCGGGTTTCGGGCGCGGCGGGGGTGGAAAACCGCATCTGCCCGGGCTGACCGATTTTCACGCCATGATTGCGCTAACAGATTTGCGGAAGGCTTTGCGCTTGGATTAAGGGCTAGGGAAAGGGCCCTGCCCCCCAGCCCCGCGATTTCACCAAAAAAGGGATGACAGCATGCGCGCGACGAAAACCGTCCAGAAGATCCTGAGCCATTACGAAGGCGAAACGCCCGGTGTGAAGGCCAATCTGTGCCGGATGCTGATGGAAGGGCGCCTTGGCGGGACGGGCAAGATGATTATCCTGCCGGTCGATCAGGGGTTCGAGCATGGGCCTGCGCGGTCTTTCGCGGTCAATCCGGGTGGCTATGACCCGCATTACCACTATCAACTGGCCATCGATGCGGGGCTGAACGCCTATGCGGCACCCTTGGGGAACCTTGAGGCGGGGGCCGATACCTTTGCGGGCCAGATCCCGACGATCCTGAAGATGAACCACGCCAACAGCCTGATGTCGGACACGGCCGGCAAGAACCAGGCGGTGGTGGCCTCGGTGCAGGATGCGCTGCGTCTGGGATGTTCGGCCATCGGGTTCACCATCTATCCGGGGTCGGACATGGCGCTGGACATGTACGAGGAGATCAGCGCGCTGCGGGCCGAGGCGGCATCGGTCGGGATTGCGACGGTGATCTGGTCTTACCCGCGCGGCGAGGCGCTGAGCAAGGCGGGCGAGACGGCGTTCGATGTGACCGCCTATGCCGCCCATATCGCGGCCATGCTGGGGGCGCATATCATCAAGGTGAAGCTGCCTGCCGACACGCTGGAACAGGCCGAGGCGAAAAAGGTCTATGAGGCGCAGAAGATCGACGGCGCCAGCATGCCCGCCCGCGTGCGCCATGTGGTCGATGCCTGTTTCGCGGGGCGGCGGATCGTGGTCTTTTCGGGCGGGGCGGCCAAGGGCGAGGATGCGGTCTATGACGATGCCCGCGCCATCCGCGATGGCGGCGGCAACGGGTCGATCATCGGGCGCAACAGCTTTCAGCGGCCGCGGGCCGAGGCGCTGGCCATGCTGGGCAAGCTGGTCGATATCTACAAGGGCCGCGCCTGAGCAAGACCGCGAAGGACGGATTTCACGGGCCGCAGCACCGCCTGCGGCCCGTTTTCTGTGACAGGAAAGACTCATTAACCCGCTCTGCCGCAAGATGTGATCGCTTTGGGGATTCACGCGGCGAATCGGTTGTGCCAACATTGCCGGACCGTCCGCGAGAGGCGGCCCGAACCTTCGGGATGAGGCAAGAATGAGCAATCCGACCGCGCGGCCCTCGGCAGGGTCGATGCTGTATTTCCTGATGGCGCTGACCTTGGGCAGCTATTTCACCTTTGCCGCCGTGCAGGGGGATTACGGCGTGTTCCGGCAGGTCGAGATTTCGGCCGAGGCAGAAACCCTGCGGGCCGAGCGCGACAAGCTGGCCGCGGAACTGGCCGAGATGCAGAACCGCACCAAGCGGCTGTCGGATACCTATCTGGACCTTGATCTGCTGGACGAACAGGCGCGGGACGTGCTGGGCTATGTGCGCGCGGACGAGATCGTGATCCGCTGAGACAAAGGGGCGCTGCCCCTCGCCCGCGATGCGGGCTCACCCCGGAGTATTTTTGCAAAGGTGAAGCGCAACGGGGCGCCAAGCCCCGCGATTTCTGCATGGCAGATATGCGCCGGCCAAAAGCGGGGGGCGGATTTTTGTTTTGACCCAACAAATCCCGATGCGCTATGGACAGTTTAACGTTGAACTATTTTTGCCAGCGACGGGAGGATACCAGCGATGGCCAGCAAGAAAGCGCCTGACAGACCGAATGTGTCGAAGGAAGAGCTGCTGAAATATTACCGCGACATGCTGCTGATCCGGCGGTTCGAGGAAAAGGCGGGCCAGCTTTATGGCATGGGTCTGATCGGCGGGTTCTGCCACCTGTATATCGGGCAGGAAGCCGTTGTCGTGGGTCTGGAAGCCGCGGCGAAAGAGGGTGACAAGCGTATCACCAGCTATCGCGACCACGGCCATATGCTGGCCTGCGGCATGGATGCCAAGGGTGTGATGGCCGAGTTGACGGGGCGCATCGGCGGCTATTCCAAGGGCAAGGGCGGGTCGATGCACATGTTTTCCAAAGAACGCCATTTCTACGGCGGCCACGGGATCGTGGGCGCGCAGGTGCCGCTGGGCGCGGGGCTGGCATTCGCCGACAAATATCTGGGCAATGACAATGTAACCTTCGCCTATTTCGGGGATGGCGCCGCGAACCAGGGGCAGGTTTACGAGACCTACAACATGGCCGAGTTGTGGAACCTGCCGGTGGTCTTTGTGATCGAGAACAACCAGTATGCGATGGGCACGAGCGTGAAGCGTTCGACCAAGTCGCCGTCTTTGTGGGAGCGCGGTGCCGCCTATGGCATCAAGGGCGAGGCGGTGGACGGGATGGACGTTCTGGCCGTGAAGGCCGCGGGCGAGAAGGCGGTTGCCGCCTGCCGCGCGGGGGACGGGCCCTATATCCTGGAAATGATGACCTATCGCTATCGCGGCCATTCCATGAGCGATCCGGCCAAATACCGGACCCGCGAGGAAGTGGAGAAGATGCGGTCGGAAAAGGACGCCATCGACCATGTGCGCGACCTGCTGGTGACCGGCGGTCTGGCATCGGATGACGAGTTGAAGGCCATCGACCGCGAGATCAAGGCCGTGGTCAATGAAAGCGCCGAGTTCGCCAAGGACAGCCCCGAGCCGCCCCTGGACGAGCTTTGGACGGATATCTACGCGTAAGGGAGGGGAAGAATATGGCAACGCAAGTTCTGATGCCCGCGCTTTCTCCGACCATGGAGGAAGGCACGCTGGCCAAATGGCTGGTGAAAGAGGGCGATGTGGTCAAATCGGGCCAGATCATCGCCGAGATCGAGACCGACAAGGCCACGATGGAATTCGAGGCGGTGGATGAGGGGATCGTGGGTCGCCTGCTGGTGGCCGAAGGTGCGGCGGGGGTGAAGGTGAACACGCCCATCGCCGTGCTGGTGGAAGCGGGCGAAAGTGCGGATGCGGCGCCTGCGGCTGTGGCGGCGGCTCCGGTTGCGGCGCATGCTGCCGCGGCAGCCGCCGTGGCTGCGGCCCCTGCGGCTGCGCCCGCACCTGTGGCCGGCGAAGGCTGGCCGCATAGCGATCTGCCCCCCGGTGTGCCCACCAAGACCATGACCGTGCGGGAAGCCCTGCGCGAGGCGATGGCCGAGGAGATGCGCGCCAATCCAGCCGTTTTCCTGATGGGGGAAGAGGTGGGCGAATATCAGGGCGCCTACAAGATTTCGCAAGGCTTGCTTGACGAATTCGGCCCCAAGCGCGTGGTGGACACACCCATCACCGAGCATGGCTTTGCCGGTATCGCGGTAGGCGCCAGCTGGGGCGGGCTGAACCCGATTGTCGAGTTCATGACCTTTAACTTTGCCATGCAGGCGATTGACCATCTGATCAACTCGGCCGCCAAGACGCTCTATATGTCGGGCGGTCAGATGGGCAGCCCCATCGTGTTCCGTGGCCCGAACGGGGCGGCGGCACGGGTGGGGGCGCAGCATAGCCAGGACTATGCGGCATGGTATGCGGCCATTCCGGGGTTGAAGGTCTGCATGCCCTATTCGGCGGCCGATGCCAAAGGCCTGCTGAAAAGCGCGATCCGCGACCCGAACCCGGTGATCTTCCTTGAGAACGAAATCATGTACGGGCGGTCCTTCGAGGTTCCGGCCGAGGGGGATTTCACCATTCCCTTCGGCAAGGCGTCGATCCTGCGGGCGGGGACGGATGTGACCATCGTGTCCTTCGGGATCGGGTTGACCTATTCCTTGCAGGCGGCAGACGAACTGGCCAAGGAAGGCATCAGCGCCGAGGTGATCAACCTGCGGACCTTGCGGCCCATCGATTACGATACGGTGCTGGCATCGGTGATGAAGACCAACCGCTGCGTCACGGTGGAAGAGGGCTTCCCCGTGGGGTCGATCGGCAACCATCTGGCGGCCACGATCATGCAGCGCGCGTTCGACCATCTGGATGCGCCGGTGGTGAACTGCACGGGCAAGGATGTGCCGATGCCCTATGCCGCGAACCTTGAAAAGCTTGCGCTGACGACGACCGCCGAAGTGGTCGCCGCGGTCAAATCCGTCTGCTACCGGTAAGGGGGGCATCATGGCAACCGAAATCCTGATGCCCGCGCTTTCCCCCACGATGGAGGAGGGCACGCTGGCCAAATGGCTGGTGAAAGAGGGCGATACCGTCAAATCGGGCCAGATCCTCGCCGAGATCGAGACCGACAAGGCCACGATGGAATTCGAGGCGGCGGATGAGGGCGTGATCGGCAAGCTGCTGGTCGCCGAAGGCACGGGTGGGGTGAAGGTCAACACCCCCATTGCCGTGCTGCTGGACGAGGGCGAAAAGATGGGCGCGGCCCCTGTGGCGGCCCCCAAGGCGGCACCTGCGGCCCCGGTCGTGGCGGCTGTTGCTGTGGCCGCGCCTGCCGCACCCGCTGCACCCTTGGCGTCGGGTGGGGCGCGGGTTTTCGCCTCACCGCTTGCGCGTCGTATCGCGGCGGAAAAGGGGCTGGACCTGACCAAGGTTCAGGGATCGGGCCCGCATGGGCGGATCGTCAAGGCCGATGTGGAAGGGGCAAAGCCGGTGGCGGCGGCGCCGGTCGCGGCGGCGGCTGCGGCACCTGTCGCGGCACCTGCTGCTGCGGCGGCGTCGATGCCCACGGGCATGGCTGCGGAAACGGTGATGAAGATGTATGCCGACCGCGCTTATGTGGAAGTCGCGCTGGACGGGATGCGCCGCACCATCGCGGCGCGCCTGACCGAGGCCAAGCAGACCATCCCGCATTTCTACCTGCGGCGCGATGTGCGGCTGGATAACCTGATGGCCTTCCGCGAACAGCTGAACAAGCAGCTGGAAACGCGCGGCGTGAAGCTGTCGGTCAACGATTTCATCATCAAGGCCAGTGCCTTGGCCTTGCAGGCGGTGCCCGATGCCAATGCCGTCTGGGCGGGCGACCGTATCCTGCGGATCAAGCCTTCGGATGTGGCGGTGGCGGTGGCCATCGAGGGCGGGCTGTTCACGCCCGTGCTGAAGGACGCGCATCTGAAATCGCTGTCGAGCCTGTCGGCCGAGATGAAAGACCTTGCCGCCCGCGCCAAGACCAAGAAGCTGGCACCCCATGAATATCAGGGCGGCAGCTTTGCCATCTCGAATCTTGGCATGATGGGGATCGACAATTTCGACGCGGTGATCAACCCGCCGCACGGGTCGATTCTGGCGGTTGGCGCGGGGGTGAAAAAGCCCGTGGTGCTGAAGGATGGCACGATCGGTGTGGCGACCGTGATGTCGATGACGCTGTCGGTCGATCACCGCGTGATCGACGGGGCGCTGGGGGCGCAATTCCTGCAAGCCATCGTGGACAATCTGGAAAACCCGATGGCCATGCTGGCCTGACGGAAAAGGGCGCGCCTGCCGGGCGCGCCCTTTTTTCCCGTGTCATCCCCGCGAAAGCGGGGACCTCTCCCAGAATAAACGCCACAGGGATCCCCGCTTTCGCAGGGATCACGGCCGGTTATTCGCCCTGCACCGCCGCGAAACGGTGGTCCATGCTGACCGAGGGCTGGTCGCAGCCCGCTTCGCCCACGATCCGCGCGGGAACGCCTGCCACGGTCTTGCAGGGCGGCACATCGGCCAGAACCACCGACCCCGCCGCGATACGCGTGCAATGCCCGATGGTGATATTGCCCAGCACCTTGGCCCCGGCCCCGATCAGCACGCCATTGCCGATCTTGGGGTGGCGGTCGCCATCTTCTTTGCCGGTGCCGCCCAGCGTGACCGAATGCAGCATCGACACATTGTCGCCCACCACGGCGGTTTCCCCGATCACGATGGAATGGGCGTGATCGATCATGATGCCCTTGCCGATGCGGGCGGCGGGGTGGATATCGACCCCGAACACTTCCGACACCCGCATCTGCACGAAATAGGCAAGATCGGTGCGCCCCTGCTGCCACAGCCAATGGCCGATGCGATAGGCCTGCACCGCCTGATAGCCCTTGAAGAACAGCACCGGCTGCAAATAGCGGTGACAGGCAGGATCGCGGTCATAGACCGCCATAAGATCGGCCCGCGCGGCTGCGGCCAGTTCGGCATCCGACGAATAGGCCTCATCCCCGATCTCGCGCAGGATCTGCTCGCTCATCTCGCCGCTCGCCAGTTTCAGCGAAAAGCGGTAGGCCAGCGCCCGCTCCATGGAAGAATGGTGCAGAAGCGAGGAATGGATCAACCCGCCCAGAAGCGGTTCCTGACGGATCGCCTCATGCGCTTCGGTGCACAGACGGGCCCAGACAGGATCGATACTGCTCAGTTTGGGCTGCGGTCCGGGCATGGCTTACTCCTTCGGCTGTCCATCCCTTTTAGCATATAGGCGCGGGGCGCGACAGTCCAAGCCTGCGGCGCGCCATAGAAGAATGGCCTCGGCGGCCACGGCCAGCGCGGCCAGACCCTGCGCGCCCCAATCGGCCTGCATCGTACCGCCTGCCGCATGCACCCGCGACATCAGGCTGCCATTGCCCCAAAGCGGGTGCAACCTGCCCTGCCGCTTGCAAAAGGCATGGGCGGCATGGGCCTCGTCGCACAGGCGCAGGGCCTGGGCGCGGCCATCCGGCCTGCCCGCCACCGCATGGGCCAGCGCCAGAATATCCCCGATCTGCACCCGCCGCATTACACAACCCCGACCTGCCGTTCCGGCCCCGCCCCGAACCGGTCGGAAAGCTGGGCGACCAGAATCGTGACGCCCGGCCCGTCGGCGGCGCGCTGCGCTGCGGCATAGGTCCAGAAAGGTGTTGCCGTCTCGACCGTCCGCAGGGTGTTCGGTCCCGACAGCACGCGCAGCCGGTAGGCCTCGCGCTCTTCGCCCAGCGGCACCTCGGCGGCTTGCCAGCTGTCACCGTCAACCCTTGTGCGCCGTGTCCAGCTGACCAGCCGGTCGCCCGATTGCCCCTGCGCCACGCGCAGATGTGCCACAGGATAGGGGCGCAGGCCGATGCCCGCAAAGGCCTCGGTCCGTTCGACCACATCGGGATCGGACGCGCCGCGCAGCGCCGCCCCGATGCGCCAGCGCCGCGCCAGCCCGCGGGCCGAAGCTGCCAGCGCGATCTGCCGCAGCCGCCGGTCCACCAGCACGATCCGGCTGCCGACCGGCCAGACATCGGGCATGATGCCATCGGTTCCCGCCTGACCGCGCAGGCGCAGCGACAGCTCCCACCGGTCGCGCCCGACAAGGGTGACGGTGGCGAACTGGAACAGCTCCCACCGGTCGCTGCTGCCATCGCCGATGGCCGCCACATTGGCCCCGTCCAGCACCGCCTGCATCTGTGCCGACGAAAGATCGCCCCGTTCCACCCGCAAACGCAGCGGCGCGCCCCTGTCCCACAGGCCCGCACGGGCGGCCATAAGCGGCGTTTCCGTCACCCCGATCACCGCCGACGCGGTCAGCATGGTGTTGAGCGTGAAGCCATCCTCGCCCGCCGAGGTCCAGACCGCCACGCGCCCCGGCCAGGGATCGGCGGTCGCCGCGATATGGGGGCTGATCGGGTCTTCGTTCCCCGTCATCAGCGGCAGGTCCAGAAACAGCGGATACACCGCAACCGGCGGCGAAAACGGCTTCAGTTCCGATCCGCGCGCATTCGACGGTGCCGCCGCATAGACACCCGGCTCGACCCGCACCGCCTCGACCTGCAAGGCTTCCGATTGTTCCAGCCGGTCAATGCGCCAGCGTTGCCCCTTGAAGCCCAGCACATCACCGCACCCGACGCCGAGTTGCGACAAGGGCAGTGTCAGGCGCAGGCGGTCGCGGGCGATACGGGCCTCGGCCATCCAGCGGTTGGCCATGGCATCCGCCTCGGACGGAAGCAGCACGACCGGCGCTTCCTGATCGAGCACGGCGCTGTCCTGCCGGTCAGGGGCCGCCGCTTCGGCCACCCGCGCGGCGTAATCGGCCTCGGCCTCCAGAAAACTGACCCGCAGCCGCCCGGCAAGATCGGCCCCCGACGCTTGGCTGATCTCGTAATCGCCCGCCTCGTCCCCGACCAGTTGCCCTTCGTCAAGGGCAAGGCCAAGCCGCGCATCGCGGCTGCGAAAGGTCAGCACCCCGTCGCGTTCCTGCGCGTCAAAGGCGGCGGCCAGCATCAGCGGCTGCAAGGCCGCGCGCCCTGTCGCCACACCGGCGGCATAGCCACGGACCAGCCCGTAAAGCCCCCGCGTGTCAACCGCGTCAAGCCCCGCGCGCCCCGCGATTTCGGCCACCACGGCGGCCAAAGGCTGGGCCGTCACCCGCCCGTTCAGCCAATGGCCGCGCCGGTAATTGGCCGCATCCCCCCACAGCGAAGCAAGGCCGGGGAAATAGGGAAAGGGCCGCGAATCCCAGGCCCAGGCATGGGCCCGCGCCATATCGACCATCCGCCCCTCATACAGGTTGGATGCGGGGTTCTGTGCCGGATCGGCCCAGTATTCCCCCATGGCGCGGAAATACTGCATCTGGGCCAGATCGTCGCGCATACCCCGGCTGGCCCGCGGCACAGCCGATTCCGACGATTTGGGATCGACAAAGACATTCGGCTGGTTGGTGCCGCGGTCGATGGCAGGGCAGCCATATTCGGTAAAGCGGATCGGTTTTGACCGCGGCACCCAGGGCGAAGGGCTTGGCGCGCGCACCCCGCCGATGCGGGCATGGTGCGGGTTCGACCACCAGCCTTGCAGATCCTTGACCCGCCAGATCCACGGCTCGCCCTGATCATCGGTGATCGGAATACGGCGCTGCGCGGCCTCGCCTTCGGGGCTGTCGTAATACCAGTCATACCCCTCGCCCCCCGCCACATTGGCCTTGAGGTAATCAAGATCATGCACCGCCCGATAGGCCCCGTCCGCCTGCCCCTCGCGGTCGCGCCAATCCGACAGGGGCATGTAATTGTCGATGCCGATGAAATCGATATTCGCGTCGGCCCAAAGCGGATCAAGCTGGAAATAGCGGTTTCCGTCCGCCGACAGGCCCGCATATTCCGACCAGTCCGCCGCATAGCTGATCTTGGTCGCGGCGCCCAGAATGGCGCGCACATCCGCCGCCAGCGCCTGCAAGGCCGCCGTCGCGGGAAAGCTGTCGCCCGCCGCGCGGATCGCCGTCAACCCGCGCAGTTCCGACCCGATGCAAAAGGCATCCACCCCGCCGGCCAGCGCGCAAAGATGGGCATAATGCAGGATAAAGCGCCGCATCCCCCAGTCATCGGGCGGCCCCGAATAGGTCAGCGCGCCCTCCGCCACCGCGAAATGGCTGCGTTGGGCGGCGCCGAAAAAGGCCGCCACTTCGGCCGCAGCCGCCGCCGTGCGGTCGGGGCTGCCGCTGCGGCCGGGGGCGACCGACAGGGTGATCCGCCCCCGCCACGGCAAAGCAGGCTGCGATGCGCCCCCGCTCCACGGATCGGGCAGCGTGTTTCCCGCCAACTGGTCCATCAGGACAAAGGGATAGAACATCACCTCGCGCCCCGCCGCGCGGATGGCGCGGATCGCCTCGATCACCGATGCGTCGCTGGGCGTGCCACCATAGACCACGCGGTCATCCACGCGCGGCACCAGCCCCGCCGCCGCCCGCCCGATGCCCCCCGCCCGCCACGGCATGCCCTGCCCCTCGATCTCGGCCTGCTCGACCTTGGGTCGCAGGCGGCACAGACCGCAGCGCAGATCATCCCCGAACCACGAAACCACCAGCGAAACCGACCTGACCGATGGCACCTCTTGGCGCAATTGCAGGAAAGACAGGCTGAAATCGGTGCGCGCGCCGGGGGCGTTCACATTGGCCACCTGCCCCTTCGACAGATCGGTCGCATAGCGCACGCGGGTCGTGGCCAGCGCATATTCCCCCGTGCCGGGGATCAGCGCCACGCCGCGCAGGCTTTCGGCAAAGGGCGCGATATCCCCGACCAGCGGCCCCTGCGCCGCGCGGATCACCTCGAACGAAAACTGCGGCACGCGGTTGCCGAATTCGGCCAGTTGCAGATCCTCGAACACCACATAGGCCGTGCCGCGATAGGCGGGTGCGGCATCGGCGCCCTTGATCGCGGCGATCACGGGGTCGGCCAGTTGCGTCTCGGTCCCGCGGTAAACCCGCATGCCCAGCCGTTCGGGCATCACCTCGACCCCGTCCGCCCAGACCCGCCCCACGCGCAGGATCACCCCCTCGCACAGCGCCACGGCAAGACTGACCGAATAGCTGTAGTCCACCGTCTCGGGCTGCGACACGCCTTTGCCGCCGCCGCTCTGTTCGGCCCGTTCGGTATAGTCGGACGCCCAGATCACCTGTCCGCCCAGCCGCACCCGCCCCCAGACCAGCGGCAAGGCCCCGCCTTCGCCCGCCCCCATCAGCCGCAACCGGTCGATGCGGCCTACCTGCACGGGGTCGGCCCCCGCCCCCAGCAGCCGCTCGTCGATGGCGCGGCCCAAGGTGGCGCCGATGGCCCGCCCGATCACCGCGCCGGTCAATCCGAGAAACGTGCCCCCGACCGTGGAACCGATCGCGGACCCCGCCGCCGCCAAGACAAGCGTTGCCATCCCAAACCCTTCCTTGCAGTAACTACAGTCCCGGAAACCGGAACATGGCGACGACCCGCTTTTCCCACGGGCGCGACAGCGGGCTTTCCACCACGCCATGCCCGCTATAGGCATGGACAAAGGCCGCATCCTCCCCCGCAACGGACAGGATGCCCAGATGCTTGGCCACAGCCCCCTCGCGGATGCGGAACAGCAGCACCGCCCCCGCCTCGGCGCGGTCGGTCCGCTCCAGCCAGCGGTTTGCGGCCGCCATCAGATCCTCGCGCCGCGCCGGTTCCGACCAGTCGGGCGTATAGGCGGGCACCGCTTCCGGTTCCGGCCCGATCACCTCGCGCCAGACGCCGCGCAACAGGCCCAGACAATCGCTGCCCGCCCCGCGCAGACTGGCCTGATGCTTATAGGGCGTGCCGATCCAGCCCCGCGCCGCCTGAACCACGACCGACATCACCCCACGCTCCGCGCGGGGGCGGCGGTCAGCCAATCCTCGGACGGCACATCGGGAAAGCCGCGGAAATTGGCGAAATTGGCAAATTTCAACCGGCAGGTCTCGGCCAGACGGTCGCATCCGGCCGACAGAGTGACAAAATCACCCGCCTTCGGCGCAAGAAGCGGCTCTTGCCACAGTTCGACCACGCGCAACCCCGCCCCGCCCCGATCGGCCTTGATCCAGCCATCCAGCCCCGCCGCCGCGCCATCCTCGAACCGGCACGCGCCTTGGGTGAACCAGCCCGGTTCGAACCCGCCACTGTCGTGCAGCACCAGAACCTGCCCGTCACGCAGCGCCGCCACCTCGAACCGCCCGCGATAGCCCGGCGTGGCCAGATCGAACCGGCAGCGGCCATCGCCAAGGGTCGCATCGCAGGCCGACTGGATCACCCGCCCCTGCGGGCGGTTCAGCGCCTCGGACAGGCCGCGCAATTCGGCGCGAAAGCCTCCCGACCCGTGCGACACTTCCCCCAGATGGCCACGAAAGCGCAGCACCCGTTCGGCCGGATCGGCCCAGTTCACCATCCAGCAGCGCACCTCGGCCCCGTCAAACCGGCCCGCGCGCAATTCGTCCTCGCGGATCGCGGCATCGGAAAAGGCGCCCACCGCCTCGGTATTGTCCACCGACAGGCCCGTCGCCTGTTGCAGGCTGCGCGCCGTCAGGCCGGTTTCGGCGCGAAACAGCACGCCCTCGAAGCGCAGATCGCCGTCATGGTCGGTAAAGCCGAACACCGCACCATCCCGCCGCGTCACGGCCCAGGCCAGGCAGGTTGTCGTCGCCCCCTGCGCCAAATGTCCGATCAAGCTCACAGCCGCACCTCCACCACCGGAACCTGCGGCACATCCCCCGCCCGAAAGGACGCGACCGACACCTGTATCAGATCGGCATCGAAACGGGCGGGCACATCGAACTCGAACCCCGCCGTCACCGGCACCCCGATATCGGGCGGCACGGCAAAGGTGATCGCCCCCGTGGTGCAATCGACCGAGAACTCGACCGTCTCGACCTTGTCATCCCCCGCCAGCGCCACCAGCACCGTGCCCAGCACCGGCTTGGCGATGGGGCGGCGATAGGGCACGCCATCGGGGTCATAGGTCTTGGCCAGCTGGAACACGCGCTGCGCCCCGTCGCCCGTCCCGATCAACTGGTCCAGCGATGTCACCGGCGCCGAAGGACGGCCAGACCGGTAATCGGCCCAGTCCTTCCAGCGAAAGCCGTGCAGCCGCCCGCGCCGCGCCTCGAAAAAGGCGATCAGCTCGGCCACATCATCCAGCGACCGCAGCCCCAGCCCGGCATCATAGCGCCGGCGCGAATGGGCCCATGGCGTGTTGCGCTCCTCGAACCCGTTGGCCAGCGTGACGACCTGCGTGCGCCGCTCGGGCCCGCCGGTCGATCCGAAACTCAGATTGGCGGGAAACCGCACCTCGTGGAAACTCATGTCACACCCCACCCCTCACCGGTTCCGTTCGCCGCGCGCCAGCGCCCGTGCCGCCTGCGCGGCAATCTGGCTCTGGCTGCGCTGAAAGCCCTGCACATCCGGCGTGGCGATGTTCATCACCACCGTCACGGGCCGCCCGCCCCCCGCCATCTGCACGCCCAGCCGCCCGTCCGCCCCGCGCGCCAGCGGCATGATCGCCTCGGGCCCCGCCTCGCCCATCAGCCCCGTCCCGCCCCGCATCGGAAAACTCACCGGCGCGCTGACGACACCGCCCTTGGCAAAGGGCATCACCCGGCCCTGCGAAAAGGCCCCGCCCTTGGCAAAGCCCAAAAGCCCCCCCAGAACGGAACCCAAGCCCTCGCCCAAGGCGCTGCCCAGCGCGTTCTGCACCGGCTTCATCGCCACATTGTACACCGATTGCACCATGGTCGCGGCCACCTGCTTCAGCGCATCCGACAGGCGCACCCCGTCGAACACCACCCCGTCAAAGGCCCGCCGCAGCCCGCCCGACAGGCTTGAGGACAGCGCATTGACCTCGCGCCCCGTAAAGACCAGCGTTTCGCCCATGCGCGCCATCTCGGTCTCGAAGGCGGCCGCCACACCTGCCGTGGCCCCCATCCGCGCTTCCAGCGCCGTCACCTGCTCGTTCAGCGTGTCGATCTCAGCCATCCCTGTCCCTCCGGTCCGGAAAGGCCGCGGCCAGTTCCTCCAGCCGCGCCCGCGTCAGGGGCGGAACCGCCTGTTCCGCCCCCAGCATGATCCGCAATTCGGCAGGCGTCAGCGCCCAGAACTGCTCGGGCCGCAGCCGCAATCCGTGCAGCCCCGCCCGCATCAGCCCGGCCCAGTCGATCCCGCTCACCCGCGCCCCGTCCCGAAGGCCCGCGCCAGCAATTCGGCCGCGATCCGCGCCGCATCCAGCGCCCCGCCGCCGATTTCGGCGCTCAAAAGGTCGGCCGCCGTGCCGCGCCAGCCGCCGCCGCGCAGGCCCGCCACGACCAGCGCCAGCACATCGCGGCTCGACACCGCCCCGCCCTCGAAGCGTTGCACCAGATCGACCAGCGTTCCCGCCCCCAGCGCCGCCTCCAGTTCGGCCAGCGCCCCCAGCGTCAGCTTGGCCACGACCGGCACGCCATCCAGCACCACCTCGACCTCGCCCGCATGCGGATTGGCCATCACAGCGCCGTAAAGGTCAAAGCCCCGGCCGAGGCGAGCGACAGCTCGTAACTCGCCTCGCCATTATGGCTGCCCGCATATTCCAGCGCGGTAATCTGGAACGGCCCCTCGACCACCCCGAAATCCGGGATCACCACCTGAAAGGCCGGCACCTCGCCATCAAAGAAAATCTGCCGCGCCCGCTCGTCGGTATTGGCATCGCGGAACACCCCCGAACCGCTGATCGCGGCGGTCTTGACCCCCGCCCCGCCCAGCAATTCGCGCCAGCCCCCCGTGCTTTCAAGGCTCGTCACATCCACCGCTTCGGCGTTGAAACTGATGCGCGTGGCCCGCAGCCCCGCGACCGTCTCGAACTGCCCGTCCCCCGTCAGATCGACCTTCACCAAAAGGTCTTTGCCGCTTTGTACCGCCATGATCCGCTCTCCTCAAAAATCCAGCCGCGCCCGAAAGGTCAGATCGATGCGCCGCACATCGCCATCCTCCAGCCGCCGCGCCTGCGCGCGCTGGAATTCCAGCCCCACCAGCCGCCCCACGGCCAGCACCAGCCCCGCCGCATCCGCCAGCGCCTCCGACACCGCCACCGCCACCGTCTTGGCCGCCAGAAACCCCGTGGCATCCGAAATCACGCTGATCACCAGCCGGTGTTCCGCCCCTGTCCCCGTCCGGTCCGAGGCGTCGCGCGCCTCCTCCGGCCCGATCAGCACAAAGGTGCCCCCGCCCCCGCCCGCAGGCATCGCGTCCAGCACCGTCACACCGGCCAAGGCGGGCCATCCGGCCAGCCGCGCGAAAACCGCCGCCTGCAAGGCCGCCGCCCCCCGATAGCTCATGTCCGCACCTCCTCGGTTGCAAAGCAGGTCAGGTAATGGCCCCGCGCATCACGCTCGGCCACGGCGGTAATGGCAAAGATGCGGGCATTGTCGCGGAACCGCTGGCCCGCAACCGGCCGCGCCGCATCGCCGACCGGCGCCCCCCGCACCGTGATGCGATAGGCGGTCGCGGCCAGTACCGTCTCGACCCCGCCCGCCTCGCGGCCCGCACCGGCCACCACCTCGGCCCAGACCGTGCCCAGCGCCTGCCAGACCGTGGCAAACCCGCCCGCGCCATCGGGCACCTGCACCGCCGCCTCCAGCACCAGCCGCCGCCCCAGATGTACGCGGCTCATGCCTCGCCCCCGCCCAGCACCCGCACGATGCGCCAGCGTTCGATCAGCGCCTGCACCATCACCGGCAGCCCCGGCCCGCGCGTGCCGTCATCGATCCGCGCCTCGTAGAACTCGGCCGCCAGCAGCAGCACGGCCTGCTTCAGATCGGCCGGCACCGCCGCCCAATCCCCGAAACCGGCATCGAACAGCACCTCGGCCGCCCCCGCCACCGGCACCGCGGGCAATCCGCCCGACCGCGCCGCCAGTTTGGGGCGATGCGCATCGCTCACCAGCCGGAACCCGCCCGCAGGCAGCGCTGTCCGCGTGCCGCCCGCATCGACCAGCGCCACCTCGACCAGCGCCGAAACGGGGGCCACCGGCAGCGCCTGCGCCTCGGCCCCGCGCCAGCCTTCCAGCACCAGCCGGAACCGCCGCGCCAGCAGCACCTTGCCCGTCCGCCCCTCGATCATGGCCAGCGCGGCCCGCAGATGGCCCGCCAGAACCGCATCCTGCAAACTGTCGGTGCCAAACCCCGTGCCCAGCCGCAAATGGTCGCGCAACGCCGCGACCGGCAGCGCCGCATCCGGCACTCCCCCCAACTCATCCAGCCGCATCCCGCGCCCCCATGACCAAAAGGAAACCCGGCCCCGCACGGGACCGGGCAGTCACCCCGTGTTACGAGGTGGCGATCTTCAGCAGCTTGATGGCCGCATAGTCGGTGATGTCGCCGCCCACGCGCTTCGAGGCATAGAACAGCACATGCGGCTTGGCGCTGAACGGGTCGCGCAAAATCCGCAGGTCGGGGCGTTCCGCAATGGTGTAACCGGCGCGGAAATCGCCAAAGGCGATGGCAAAGGCACCCGCCGCGATATCGGGCATATCCTCGCAGACCAGCACGCCATAACCCATCAGCCGCGCCGGTTCCCCCGCCGCCAGCCCGTCCGACCACAGGAAACGCCCGTCCGCATCCTTCATCTTGCGCACGGCCCCGGCGGTTTTCGAGTTCATCACGAAGGTGGCGTTGGCGCGGTAATCCGCCCCCAGCGCATAGACCAGGTTGATGATGCAATCGGCCTGGTTGGTGGTGGCGAAATCCGCCGCCGCCCCCGTGGGCACATACCCAAGGCTGCCCCAGGCCCAGCTGCCATTCGCCACCTTCGGGGCCGTCAGGAACCCCTTGGGCTTGTCCACCCCGTCGCCCGCCACAAAGGCCGCCGATTCCGCTCGCAGGAAGCGGTTGGCGATCTTGCCCGCAAGCCAGCCTTCGACATCAAAGGCGCTGTCATCCAGCAGCCGCTGGCTTGCCTTGGGCATGGCCGACAATTCATGCAACCGGATCGAGATGCGCTCCAGCGCGGGCGTCGCCGTCTCGGTCGCCGTTGCCGTCTCGGTCGCCCAGCCGGTGCCCACATCGCTGCGGTCGATCAGCACGTCGAACGATGCCGCCTCGACCTGCACCACCTGCGCGATGGCGCGGATCGACGCGGTGGAAACCAGCATCGACCGGATCGTATCGGCGGTCTGCGGATCGACCAGATAGCCGCCATCCGCCGCCACCGCCGTGCCCAGCGCCTTGCCCTCAAGGCTCAGCCCGCGCAGGCCGTCATCATCGCCGCTGCGCAGATAGGCGCCGAACGCCTGCTTGTGCGGCGCCCCCGTCTCGCCCGCCGCCAGAACCGGGCGGCCATAGCCCGCCATCTTGGCGCCCAGCTTGCCCATGCGGTCATCCTGCTGTTGCAAAGCCATCTTCACATCTCCCCGAAAAACGTTGAACTCACTCAGGAAACCGTCCAAAGCCGATTTCACTTCCCCAGCCGCATCCAGACCGTGGGGCAACCCGCCCCCGGCCATCTCTCCGGTCGTCTCCATCCTTCACCTCATTGCAGAAATCGCGCGTCTCACCGCGCCGCCAGCACCGCCTCTGCGCGTCTGAACAGAGCCGCCAGTTCCATCAGCCCCGTGGCCGCCTTGGCCGAGGCCCGCGCCTCGGACTGCATGGGAAAGGTCACAAGCGACACTTCCCAAAGATCAAGCTCGGCCAGCAAGCGCTGCCCCTTGGCGTCGCGCTCGGCCCGCACCGTGCGGTATCCGATCGACAACCCGTCAATCGCCCCCGCCGCCAGCAGCGCCGCCGCCTCGCGGCCCTGCGCCAGATCGGTCAGCAGCCGGCCCTTGACCCACAGGCCCACCGCATCCTCGCGCACCTCGTCCCACACGCCGATGGGCTGGGCGGGGTCGTGCTGCCACAGCATCTTCACCCGCCGCCCCGCCCGCGCCATCCGCGCCAGCGATGCCCCATAGGCCCCCGCCAGCACCACATCGCCCCCCTGATCGCGCAGCCCAAAGACCGAGGCATAGCCCTCGATCCGCGCGCCCCCGACCCCGCCCGTCTCGACCACCAGCCCCGCATCGGGGCGGTGGAACTTGTGTTCCAGACCGTCCAGCATCTATTTCAACCCCGCAGCCATCAACGCCTCGACCCCCTGCGCCAGCAGGAACCCCGCCACCCCGAACACGCCCAGCCAGACCCGCTTTTCCAGCCGGTCCAGCGCCGCATCTATCTGTCCCAGCCGGAACTCCAGCGCCGCCCATCGCTCTTCGGCCACCCGTTCATTCGCCTCGAGCCGCGCCGCCGTGGCATCGAAACTGTCGAACAGGAAACGCGACCCCCCCAAGGGCGGCCCCGTCGGCGGCACCCGCCGCGTCACGCATCATCCCCCACGGGCGGCAATCCCAGCGCCACGCGCTTTTCCGCCACCGTCAGGAAATCGGCCGCCGCGATCCGCGCCCATGCGGCATCACGCTCGGCCGCCAGCGCGGGCACCTGGTCCAGATCGGGCCGTATCTCGACCGCCTCGCCGGTGAACACCGACAGCCATGACGACACCGCCGCCGTCACCCGCGCAGCCAAGGGCAGCACGGTCAGGCGGTAAAACGCCCTGTTGGCCTCGGCATAGTTCGCATAAGTCGCATCCCCCGGTATCCCCAGCAGCATCGGCGGCACGCCGAATGCCGTGGCAATCTCGCGCGCTGCCGCCTCTTTGGTTTTCTGGAACTCCATGTCGCTGGGCGAAAAGCCCATCGGCTTCCAGTCAAGGCCGCCTTCCAGCAGCATCGGCCTTCCTGCATTGCGCGCGCCCTGGTGGTGGCTTTCCATCTCGCTTACCAGCCGGTCATACTGGTCCGCCGTCAGCGCCGATTGCCCGTCCGCCCCGCGATAGACGATCGCCCCCGAAGGCCGTGCCGCATTGTCCAGCAGCGCCTTCGACCATGCCGAAGCCGAGGAATGCACATCCAGCGCCACCGCCGCCGCCTGAAGCGGCGAAAACCCGTAATGGTCATCCTGCGGATGGAACGACCGGATATGGCAGATCGGCGGCACCTCGCCCGTCATGTCAAAGCGGTGCGCCTTGGCCCCCACCGTATAGTCATAGGCCACAGGCCAGCCATCCGGCCCCGGCACCACCGCCATCCGGTCCGACCGCAGCACATGCAACTCGCCGGGCAGGGCAGCGGCACCCGCCACCGCCTCAAGATAGGCGTTCCCCGACAGCAGAAGATGCCCGTAAACCGCCTCGAACAGCTCGGCCCGGCCTTGGCCCGCATTGGGGCGGCGCAGCAGGTCCACCACCGGATGCACCTCGTAGCGCCGCGCCTGATCCTGCACCACCAAGGGCAGGGCCGCCGCCGCCTCGGCAATCAGCTTGACCGCGCGGAACCCGACAGGGTTGCCCATGAACCCCGACCGCGACAGGCTGCCCAAATCGCGGGCCGACCAGCGCACCCGCCCCGTGGCGCCCCCCGCCCCGCCCCAGGCGACCACCCGCCCCGTGGCGCTGGCCTTCACCTCGGGCACATCCGCCTTCCGCAGAAACTTCCAAACCATCCGCACCACTCCCCTAGCGGCATGGCTCCGCCATCCCCCGGCCAAGGCCAAGGGGGGCTGAACCCGCCATTTCGTCCGTTCAAAGTGTCCGCACCTGCGGCCGCCGCCAGCTGGCCGCCCCGTCGATCAAAAGGTCCGTCAGCGCCCAGACCAGCGCATCCACACGGTCGGGCGACCCCTTGCCCAGGTAGCCGCCCACCGTCATCTGCATCATCTGCTCTTCCAGCGCGGCAAGCCCGGGCAGATGCGTGACCCGCCCCTGTTCGTACAGCGCCGCCACAGGCTCGGCCCGCAGCACCTTGCCCCGCGTGGCCCGCACGGCGCGGAACGGCACCAGCGGGTCCACCTGCCGCAGCACCGCCTGCACCATGTCACCGCCCATATTCACCTCGGCCACCAGCCGGTCAGCCCCGTGGCGGTGAAAGGCATCGACCGCCCGCGCCGCCCATTCGGCGGCACCCTTGCCCTGCACGCTGGCATCTTCCAGCACCACGGCCCGCCAGTCCTGCGGTGGCCCCTCCATAAAGGCCCCCACCACCAGAATCCCGCATTCATCCGCCCCGGCCCCCGTTGACGCCGGCGGATCGACCGCCACCACGATCCGCGTCAGATCGCGCCCTTCGGCCCCGCCGGCGCGGCACCGCTCGACCAAGGGCCGCGTCCAAAGCGCGCCTTCGGCATCCTCGACCAGCAGCCCCTGCAATTCCTCGATCCCCGCCCGCGTCCCGCCATAGCGCGCCTGCACCTCGTGCAGGAAACTTGCCGCCAGATGGGCGCGGTTGGCTTCCGTCGGTGCATGGGTCATCACGGTTGACGGGTTTTTCAAGATGGCCTTCAGCGCCCCCACATTGCGCGGCGTGGTCGTCACCACCGCCTGCGGGGCAGGCCCCAGCCGCAACGCGAATTGCAGCATGTCCCAGGTCTCGCGCGCCTTTGGCCATTTCGCCAGTTCGTCCGCCCAGGCCGCGTCGAATTGCGGCCCGCGCAGCCCTTCGGGGTCATGCGCCGACATCACCTGCGCCACCGCGCCATTGGGCCAGACCAGCCGCTTGCGCGACGCTTCCCAAACCGGTTTACGGTCGGGCGGCGAACAGGCGATGATGCCGCTTTCCCCGAACACCATCACCTCGCGCACCTGATCGACCGTCTCGCCCACCAGCGCCACGCGCCGCGCACGGCCCTTGTCCTGCGGCCGCGCGCCTTCGACCTGCGCGCGCACCCATTCGGCCCCCGCCCGCGTCTTGCCTGCCCCGCGCCCGCCCATGATCACCCATGTCCGCCACGCGCCTTCGGGCGGCAACTGGTGCGGCAGCGCCCAGAACTCGAAGATCCACGGCAGCGCCAGCAGCGCCCCCTCGCTCAGCCCCGCGACGAAATCATCCACCGTCGCCTGCGGCTCTAAGGCCAGCCAGCCTGCGCCCGATCTCATCGCGCGCGGCGTCAAGGTCAAGCTGTCGCCCCCCCCCGCCGCCCCTGCCGCCGCCATCTCCCTCGCCGACCAGTCCGGCGACCCTGTTGCGAAGCCTGTCAAGGCGTGTCCTCTCATCCACCAGCATCCAGAGCGCCATGCGCAATTCGCGGATCGCCCGCTGCGCCGCCCTCACCTCGGCCGGACTTCCGGTTTCAAGCTGTTCAATCGCAGCGGCCATCCGGGCCGCCGCGCGTTCGAACATCCGTCCCGTTGTCCCGACCAGCGCCAAAGGCGCGTCATCCTCCGCGCCCATTGCCATGCGTCCCGTCGCCCCCGAACCGATGCGACCACATGAAAAAGCGGCCCAAGGGGTTGCCCCCCGGCCGCTTGCCCACCTCTGTCAGCATGTCATAACATCTACACCCGACCGTGCGCCGGGTCAAGCGAAAAATTCAGCGTTACCAAATGCTTAGCGTACTTTCGCTTAACGCTTTCTTCACTATTGCTGCACGCCGCCCTCGTCCGCCGCCCCGGCCTGCGCCTCGATCTCGCGCCATTTGGCCACGTTCTCGTTATGCTCTTTCAGGGTCTTGGCAAAGACATGCCCGCCCGATCCATCGGCCACGAAATACAGATAATCGGTCTTTTCCGGGTTCAGCGCCGCCTCGATCGACAGCCGCCCCGGATTGGCAATCGGCGTCGGCGGCAGCCCGTCGATGACATAGGTGTTATAGGGCGTCTCGCGCCGCAACTCGCTTTGCCGCAACCCGCGCCCCAGCACGCCCTGCCCCTTGGTCACGCCATAAATCACCGTGGGGTCGGTCTGCAACCGCATCCCCTGTTCCAGCCGGTTGATAAAGACGGATGCCACGCGCTTGCGCTCTTCCGCGATGCCCGTCTCTTTCTCGACGATCGACGCCATGATCATCGCCTGTTCCGGCGTGTCATAGGGCAGCCCCTCGGCCCGCGTGGCCCACAGTTCGGCCATGGACGCCGTCTGCCGCGCCGCCATCTCGTCCAGCAGCGCCTTGCGGTCCGCACCCCGCTCCACCTCATAGCTGTCCGGCGCCAGCGCGCCCTCGGGCGGCACCTCGGCCACTTCCCCGGTCAGGAAATCGGCCCGCTTCAGCGCATCGACCACCTGCCAGCTTGTGACCCCCTCGGCCAGCGTGATCCGCCAGCGGATATCATCGGCCTCGGCCACATCGACATAGGCCTGCGGCGCCGCCTGCGTGGCCGGATCGAACTTGGCCACATCGACATAGCGGTTGCTCGCGGCATCCAGCTCGCGCAGCACCACCTCGGCGCTGGCCACGCTGATGCGGAAATTCACCTCGCGCCCGCAGGTCGATTGCCCGCCCGCCGTCAGATCGGCCAGCACCTCGGCCATCGGCGCCCCGGCCCCCACCAGATAGGACCCGAATTTCAGATCATCCGCCTTGCCCGAATACTGCGCCCCGATCCGAAAGATGCGCGCATCCGAAATCGCGCCGCGCAACTCCAGCGATTTGCTCACCGCCGAAAGCGAATCCCCCTTCTCGACGCGGAAACAGATCGCCTCGGCCAGCGGCCCCGGCCCGTCAAATTGCTGCCGCCCCCAGGCCAGCAATCCGGCCGCCACAACCAGCACCACGATGAACAGCGTCAGCGCGTTCGAGGCGACAGATTTCCACATCAGCCCGCCACCCGTCCCAGCACAAGGCTCGCATTCGTCCCCCCGAAGCCAAAGGAATTGGAAAGCGCCACGTCGATCTTGCGCGTCACCGCCTTGTTCGGCGCAAGGTCCAGCTTGGGCGCAACGGCAGGGTTATCAAGGTTGATCGTCGGCGGCGCCACCTGATCGCGCAGCGCCAGCACGCAGAAAATCGCCTCCACCGCGCCCGCAGCCCCCAGCAGATGCCCGATGCTCGACTTGGTCGAGGACATCGTGGCCTTGCCCGCCGCATCGCCCATCAGCCGTTCGACAGCGCCAAGCTCGATCGTATCGGCCATGGTGCTGGTGCCATGGGCATTGATGTAATCCACATCCGCAGGCGAAAGCCCCGCCCGCTTCAGCGCCGCCGCCATGCTGCGATAACCGCCATCGCCATCCTCGCTGGGTGCGGTGATGTGATAGGCATCGCCCGAAAGCCCGTAGCCCAGCACCTCGGCATAAATCTTGGCACCCCGCGCCTTGGCGTGCTCGTATTCCTCAAGCACCACCACGCCCGCGCCCTCGCCCATGACAAACCCGTCACGGTCGGCATCATAGGGGCGGCTCGCCTTGGTCGGGTCATCCGCCCGCTTGGTGGACAGTGCCTTGCAGGCATTGAACCCCGCGATCCCGATCTCGCTGATCGGGCTTTCCGCCCCGCCCGCGATCATCACATCCGCATCGCCCCACTGGATCAACCGCGCCGCATCGCCAATGGCATGCGCCCCCGTCGAACAGGCGGTGACAACCGCATGGTTCGGCCCCTTGAACCCGAAGCGGATGGAAACCTGCCCCGAAATCAGGTTGATCAGTGCGCCCGGAATGAAAAAGGGCGAAACCCGCTTTGGCCCCTTTTCCTTGATCAGCACCGCCGTTTCGGCGATCGAGGTCAACCCCCCGATCCCCGACCCGATCATCACGCCGGTCCGCAACTTGCCCTCTTCGTCAGGCGCTTCCCAGCCCGCATCGCGCACGGCCTGCACGGCGGCCGCCATGCCATACAGGATGAAATCATCCACCTTGCGGCGGTCCTTCGGCTCCATCCAGTCATCGGGGTTGAACGTGCCATCCGACCCGTCACCGAAGGGAATCTCGCAGGCATATTGCGTGACCACATTGCTCGCATCGAACCGCGTGATCGGCCCCGCCCCCGATTGCCCCGCAATCAGACGGCTCCAGGTTTCCTCGACCCCGCAAGCCAGCGGCGTCACCATCCCCAGACCCGTTACAACGACCCGACGCATCCCGTCTCTCCCGGCAAGTGGCGTTTGTTGGCAGCGGTGATACACGCGCGCTTCGGGTGGCGCAACACGGGGCGGGTCAAACCCCCTATTCCCTCCGGTCGGGCGGAACAGGAAACGCGATCCGCGTTTCCCCGCCCGCTGCGAAACGCCTGCCCCGGTACCGTCCGTCCCAAGCATGGCAAAGGCCAGCGCCCGAGACGGGCGGGCGAGAAGCGCCCGCCTGGGGGCGGGGCGGGCGCTGGCCGTGTGCTTCGGGCACACGGCCGTCTGGCGGAACCCGTACCGTATGGCAAAGGCACCCGCCTTTGCCAAATGGGGCGGGGTGTCATCCCCGCGAAAGCGGGGATCTCTATCAGGATAAAACCCCCAAGATCCCCGCTTTCGCGGGGATAACAGCCAAGCCCCCCTCACCCCTGCCGCGCGATCACGCCCACAACCCCCGCCAGCAACTGCGCGGCCACCATCGCCCCCAGCCCGTCAATATCCCGCTCGGGCATGAATTCCACCATGTCGAAGCCCACGATCCGCGCCTTCTCGGCCACGGCCCCCACCAGCTCCAGCACCTGCCAATAACTCAGCCCCCCCGCCGTCCGCCCGATCACGGCAGGCATCACGCTCGGGTCCAGCGCATCGACATCCAGACAGATCACCACATCCGCCCCCTCGGGGATCAGGTCCACCGCCCGCCACACGCCCGCCCGCGCCACCTCGCCCGCAGGCACGAACCCGACCCCCCATGCCTTCGCATCGTTGAAATCCGCCACCCGCGCCGACCCGATGCCGCGCTGGCCCACCTGCACGATCCGCTCCACATGCGCCATCTCGCTCGCCCGCCGCATGGTCGAGGACAACCCCCACCGCTCGCCCGACACCTCGTCGCGCCAGTCGATATGCGCGTCGATCTGCAAGACCGTCAGTTTCCGCCCCGAAGCCCCCGCCGAAGCCCCCAACGCCTCGATCAGCGGGATCGGCACGGAATCATCCCCGCCCAGCAGCACCGGCACCGCCCCCCGCGCGCGGATGTGCCGGACCGCCCCCGCGATCAGCTTGCGGTTCCCCTCGGCATCCTCTTCCCGCACCGGCAAATCACCCGCATCGACCGCCCGCACCCCCTCGGGCAGCATCGGCCCGCCCAGATCGAAATCCACATGGGTCAGGTTCGCGGCATAGGCCGCCCCCGCCGCGCGGATCGCCTCGGGCGCACCCGCACAATAGAACCCGACCGAAGGATAGGGCGTGCACCCCGCCGCCCCCAGGATCACCACGCCCCCCTCGACCGCCGCCAGATCGTGGCATCGCGGCAAGCCCATAAAGGTCGCCACCCGTCCCGCCCCGAACATCGCCGCCAAACTCGCCATCGCCACCCCTCCCCGGTTTTCCCCCAGCCTCGCCGCAAAGCCCCGCGCTGTCTCGGGAAAAAATCATCCGCGCCAAAAGCAAAAGGGCGCCCCGCAGGACGCCCTTCGCCATAACATCCGACCCGAAAGGATCAGGCGGCTTCCGAGATGAACTTCACCGCATCGCCGAAAGTCTGGATCGTCTCGGCGGCGTCATCCGGAATCTCGATCCCGAACTCTTCCTCGAAGGCCATGACCAGCTCGACCGTGTCGAGGCTGTCCGCGCCCAGATCATCGATGAACGAGGCATTCTCGGTCACCTTGTCTTCTTCGACGCCCAGATGCTCGACGACGATCTTCTTCACGCGGGCTGCGATGTCGCTCATGTCTTTCCTCTTTCCGTTGCGGGGTCTGTCCCGGTCTTCGTCCCTTGCCCCGCTCAACACGGGACGGCCGGGGTTCGCTCCCCAGCCGGTTCGTCGCGCCTATAGCAAGGGTCCGGCCACAAGGCAAACGCTTTCAGCCCCCCGCCCGCCACCGTCACAGCATCGCCATGCCGCCATTCACATGCAGCGTGGCGCCGGTCACATAGCCGGCCTCGGGGCTGGCAAGATACAGCACGGCAGCGGCAATCTCGGCAGGCTCGCCCATCCGCCCCGCAGGCACCGCACCAAGGATGCCCGCCTTCTGCTGCTCGTTCAGCTTGTCGGTCATCGCGGTGGTGATGAAACCGGGCGCCACGCAGTTCACGGTGATGCCGCGGCTCGCCACTTCGGCGGCCAGCGATTTCGACAGGCCCACCATCCCCGCCTTGCTGGCGGCATAGTTGATCTGGCCCGCATTCCCCGTGGCCCCCACGACCGACGAGATATTCACGATCCGCCCCCAACGCGCCTTCATCATGCCGCGGATGGCAGCACGGCACAGCCGGAAGGTCGCGGTCAGGTTGACATCGATCACCGATTGCCAATCCTCGTCCGACATCCGCATCGCCAACCCGTCGCGCGTAATGCCCGCATTGTTCACAAGGATATCGACCGACCCCATCGCCTCGGCCGCGCGCTTCACCAGCCCCTCGACCTCGTCGGGAACCGAAAGGTTGCAGGCCAGCACATGCGCCCGCCCCCCCAGCTCGGCCGCCAAAGCCTCGAGCGGCTCGACCCGCGTTCCCGACAGCCCGACCACAGCCCCCGCCGCATGCAGCGCCCGCGCGATCTCGGCCCCGATCCCGCCCGAAGCCCCCGTCACCAGCGCCGTCTTTCCCGTCAGATCGAACATCACAGCCATCTCCCGTCCCTTTGCCGCTACCTATCAGCAAGCGCCCCGCAAAACCAACCCCGACCGAAAGGCGCGGCTTGCGCCGCACGCGATGCGCTTTGCCCGCGCCCTGCGGCGCGATCAAAGCCTGAGGGGGCGTTCCGCCCCCAACGGCGCGTGCCGTGCCTCCCCCCTGAGGATATTTGCCGGGCAGAAAATGCCACACGGCCCCATTTTCTGCCCTTCAAATATCCTCGGGGGGTGAGGGGCAAAGCCCCGAGGGGGGCGGAAAGCCCCCCTTTTTCCGCGGCCGGGCGTCAGCCCTTGGCCGCAAGCACATCTTCGGCTGTGCCGATGGCGCGGGTCGTGGCCTCTTTGGCGATGCGCTTGATCATGCCCGACAGCGCCTTGCCCGCGCCGATCTCCCAGAACTCGGTCACGCCGGCGGCTTCCATCCACAGGACGGATTCGCGCCAGCGCACCGATCCCGTCACCTGTTCGACCAGCAGGTCGCGGATGCGGTCAGGCGCGCTTACCGCTTCGGCCCGCACATTCACGACCACCGGCACCACGGGCGCTGTCACCACCACGCCGGCCAGCGCCTCGGCCATGCGGTCTGCCGCGGGTTGCATCAGCGCGCAATGGAAAGGCGCACTGACCGGCAGCAGCAGCGCCCGCTTTGCCCCCTTGGCCTTGGCGATATCAAGCGCGCGTTCCACCGCCCCGCGATGGCCCGACACCACCACCTGCGCGGGGTCGTTGTCATTGGCCGCCTGACACACCTCGCCCTGTGCCGCTTCGGCCGCAACCTCGGTCGCCGCCGCGAAATCGAGCCCCAGCAGCGCCGCCATCGCCCCCACGCCCACCGGAACCGCCTCTTGCATCGCCAGCCCGCGGATCCGCAGCAGCCGCGCCGTATCGGCCAGCCCCAGCGCCCCCGCCGCGCACAGCGCCGAATATTCGCCCAAGCTATGGCCCGCGACAAAGGCCGCGTGACCCGCCACGGTGATCCCCTCGGCTTCCAGCGCACGCACGGCGGCGATCGAGGTCGCCATCAACGCGGGCTGGGCATTCTGCGTCAGGGTCAGGGTCTCGATATCCCCCTCCCAGACCAGCGCCGACAGCTTTTCGCCCAGCGCCGCGTCCACCTCGTCAAAAACGGCCCGTGCTGCCGGATAGGCCTCGGCCAGCGCACGCCCCATGCCGATGGTCTGCGCGCCCTGTCCCGGAAATACGAATGCTCGGCTCATGCCCGCCCTCCCCCAATGCCATGGGGCACGGCAGGCCCCTGTCGGCCCCCCGCATAGCGAAAGCCGCCCTTGCGTGCAATCGCCCGCCCCTTTACGCCGGTTCCATGGCCCTGCACGAACATCCCCGCCTGCGCCGCATCCTTTATGCGACCCTGTTCGAAACGGGGGGCGTCCTGTTGTCCACGGCTTTGCTTTTGCTCATGGCCCAGACGACCGGCCCCACGTCCTTTGTCTTTTCCGTGCTTGCCGCCACCGTGGCCATGTTGTGGAACCTCGTTTTCAACAGCCTGTTCGAGCGGTGGGAGGCCCGCCAGACCATCCGCGGCCGCAGCCTAGCCCGCCGCGCGCTACACGCCGTGCTGTTCGAAACCGGCCTTGCCGCGCTTCTTCTGCCGCTGACGGCATGGTGGTTCGCCGTGCCGCTGCTGACCGCCTTTTTCTACGAATCCGCGCTGATCCTCGGATTTCTGTGCTACACATGGGCCTTCACCTGGGCCTTCGACCGCATCTTCGGCCTGCCCGCCTCGGCCCGCTAGCCATGGTTCGGCAAAGTCATTGTGACATGCCGTGTCAGGTCGCTGATGGGGGGGCGTTGCGGTCAGCGGCACGGGTTGCAAGTGTTGATTGCGGCATATTAATATTGAATAACAGGAAAGCCGCGCGTGCAAATGCGGCTGGTATTCCCCCATAATCAAGATCCAAGGGTCGCCGGATGATCGAGAAACTGAAAACGGCCATATGGTTCGCGCAACGCCCCAGCCACTGGCGGCACGCCGTTGCACTGACCGTGCGGAAAGTCCTGACCGATCACGATACCCCCGACGCACGCGCCAAGGCACGGGCATGGGCCGCCGAACGCGCGGTGCCCCTGGCCCAAGCCCTTGCCATCGTCGGGGTCAAGGGCGACCTCCGCCCGATCGACAGCGCGCTCGTGGCCGAGGGAACGGCGCGCGCCGCCAGATCGGCAGTCGCCATGGGGGGCGCGGGCGACCTCGACCTTCTGTCGAATGCGGTGCGCCTGACGGGGGCACGCAGGGTGGTTGAAACCGGTGTCGCCTATGGCTGGTCAAGCCTCGCGGTCCTTGATGCGATGGACCGGAACGGCGGCGGCAAACTCGCCAGTGTCGATATGCCCTATGTCAAACTGGGCAACGAACCCTTCGTCGGCATCGTGGTGCCCGACCGGTTGCGCCAAGGCTGGACCCTGATCCGCGAACCCGACCGCAGCGGCCTTGAAAAGGCCATCGCCGCCTTGGGTGGCCAGATCGACCTGTGCCACTACGATTCCGACAAAAGCTGGTGGGGCCGCGCCTATGCCTATCCCAAACTGTGGAACGCCCTTGCGTCCGGCGGGCTGTTCATTTCCGACGACATCCAGGACAACTTGTTCTTTGCCCAATTCGCGGCGTCGAAGTCGCTGCCCTTTGCCGTTTTGGCCTGCGAGGGCAAATTCGTCGGCCTGATCCGCAAACCCTGACGCCGCCACGGCAACCACCCGCGATGCCCGCTTGCGGCGACGATGCCGCAACCACCCCGCAGCCGGGGCCGGGTTCCCCCGCATCCCCATGCCCGCACGGCGCACGGGGGCCATGCCGCGCTTGCATCCGTGCCGCGCTTCTGTATAAGGCCGCATCCTTTCCGCAATCCCACGAACCGGCGCAGCCTCTCGTGGACGGGCCGCGGAAGGGCCAAACGCCCGTCCTATGAAATGCGCTTACATGAACTGGAGCTGACATGCCGCTTTACGAGCATGTTTTCATTGCGCGTCAGGACCTGTCCAACACGCAAGCCGAAGGCCTCATCGAACATTTCTCGACCGTCCTCTCGGACAACGGCGGCAAAGTCGTTGAACACGAGTATTGGGGCGTCAAGACGATGGCCTACAAGATCAACAAGAACCGCAAGGGCCACTATGCCTTCCTGAAGTCGGACGCGCCCGCCTCGGCCGTTCAGGAAATGGAACGCCTGATGCGTCTGCATGACGACGTGATGCGCGTGCTGACCATCAAGGTCGATGTGCACGGCGAAGGCCCGTCGGTCCAGATGCAAAAGCGTGACGACCGCGAACGCGGCGACCGTCCCGAAGGCGGCTTTGGCGGTGGCGAACGCCGCGAGCGCAGCTTCGGCGACCGTCCCGAGCGCAGCGAACGTCCCTCGGGCGACCGTGGCGAACGCCCCGGCGGCTTCCGTCGTTGATCGGTAGGAAAGGATAAACCATGGCCAACAAACCGTTTTTCCGCCGCCGCAAGGTCTGCCCCTTCTCGGGCGACAATGCTCCTGCGATCGATTACAAAGACGTGCGCCTTCTGCAGCGCTACGTGTCCGAGCGTGGCAAGATCGTGCCGTCGCGCATCACCGCAGTCTCGGCCAAGAAGCAGCGTGAACTGGCGCAAGCCATCAAACGCGCCCGCTTCCTCGCCCTGCTGCCCTACGCCGTGAAGTAAGGAGAGACCCCAATGCAAGTCATCCTCCTCCAGCGCGTGGCCAAGCTTGGCCAGATGGGCGAAGTCGTCAACGTCAAGGACGGCTATGCCCGCAACTACCTTCTGCCGCAGGGCAAGGCGCTGCGCGCCAACGAAGGCAACATCAAATCCTTCGAGGCCCGCAAGGCCCAGCTCGAGGCGCAAAACCTCGAGACCAAGAAGGAAGCCGATGCCGTCGGCGCCAAGCTCGACGGCCAGACCTTCGTGGTGATTCGCTCGGCCTCCGATGCCGGCGCGCTCTACGGCTCGGTCACCACGCGTGACGCCGCCGATGCGGCCACCGCCGCCGGCTTCACCGTGAACCGCGCGCAGGTCGTGCTTGATCGTCCGATCAAGGATCTCGGCCTGCACACCGTCTCGGTCGTTCTGCACCCGGAAGTGACCGTCAAGGTCACGCTGAACGTCGCCCGTTCGCCGGAAGAAGCCGAACTGCAAGCCTCGGGCAAGTCCATCCAGGACCTCGCCGCCGAAGCCGAAGCCGCAGCCGATTTCGAAATCGCGGAGCTTTTCGACGATATGGGCTCTGCGGCCAGCGAAGACGCATAAGCCTCGGGCCTGCGAAAAGACCAAACCGCGCGCAGCCCCCTGCGCGCGGTTTTTTCATGCCCCCCCTTGCCAAACGGAGCGGGCGTTCCGCCCGCACGCCATCTCTCGCGCCAAAGGCGCGAGGGATAGGGGGGCATTCTGCCCCCGTCGCCGTTCCGGCGACTCCCCCTGAGGATATTTGAGGGCAGAAAATGAATGGCCGCGTCATTTTCTGCCCGCAAATATCCTCGGGGTGAATTGGCGCGGCACGCGCCAAGAGGGGCGCGAGCGCCCCTGACGCGCCCGCGCGCCCTGCGCGGGCTTGTGGCGTGCGGCGGAACGCCGCTCCGCAAGGTCACCGTCGTGATCGTTGCATCCGTGAACGGCCTGCCGCGACAGCCCATGTCGCCCGTGGCATAGCCGCGCCCCGCCACGGGCCTACCTTTCGGGCCAAAGCCACAGCGCCGGACCAGCCATGCCATCCCCCCTTTCGCCCATCCGGCGCGACAATGCCAAGGGCGTCACCTTCCTTGTTGCAGGCGTGGCCGTGTTTTCCGTTCAGGATCTGATCCTGAAACTTCTCTCGGATGCCTATCCGCTGCATCAGGCCATGGTGTTCCGCAGCCTGACCGCGATTCCCTTCCTGCTGCTTTTGGTACGCGCCGAAGGCGGGCTGCACCGTCTGTTCACCCCCGGAACCGGCGCGATGATCCGGCGCGGCGGCATCATGTTTCTGGCCTATACCTGCTATTACATCGCCCTGCCCGCCCTGCCGATGGCGACCACCGTGGCGCTCTATTTCTCGGCGCCGCTGTTCATCACCCTGCTGTCGGTGCTGGTCTTGGGCGAAAGCGTCGGACCGCGCCGCTGGGGGGCGCTGGTGGCGGGCTTTGCCGGCGTGATCCTTATGCTGCGCCCCGGCACGGGCGTGTTCGAATGGGCCGCGCTCTTGCCGGTGCTGTCGGGCTTTACCTATGCGCTGTCGATGATCTCGGCCCGCCGCCTTGGCACCACCGAAACCGCGGCCGCCCTTGCCTTCTGGGGCAATGCCGTCTTTCTGGCCGCCGCCCTGGTGATGTCGGCCATCCTTGGCAGCGGCGCCTTCGGGCACGAGGCCCATCCCTCGCTTGCCTTCCTGCTGCGCGGCTGGGCGATGCCGACACCCGGCGATGCCGCCCTGATGATGGCCTGTGGCCTGATCGCCGCCCTTGGCCTGACCTTCCTGACCCAGGCCTACCGCATCGCGCAGGCCAGCGTCGTCACGCCCTTCGAATATACCGGCCTGATCTGGTCGGTGCTGTATGGCTGGGTGTTCTGGCAGCAATGGCCTGACAGCACCGGCTGGGCGGGCATCGCCATCATCATCGGCGCGGGTCTTTACGTGCTCTGGCGCGACGGTGCGCCCGGGCCTCAGCCCGGCTGACGCAGCACCACGGTCTTCGCCCGCTGGTACAATTCGCTGTCGAACAGATACCAGGGCTCCAGCACCTCGCGCGCCAGATCGTTCCGCACCGACAGCACGCTGGCCTTGCCCGCATTCTCGAATGTCACCATCGGTGCGGCCTTGGCGCCGGCCAGCGTGGCCAGTTTGCGCTGCACCGCCGCCTGATCCTCGCAAAAGCCGACCACGGCAAAGGATTCAAGGTTCTGCACCGCCCGGTCCACATCGCGCGCCGTCAGCGATTTCACCATCGACGACATCGACCCCGTCAGCAGCATCCGCACCTGCAAATTGTCGAACCCGCCCTCGACCGGTGACCACAGCCGCACCAGCCGCTCCATGCTCGGCCGCGAGGCGAAATCCGTCCGCGCCACCGCTGCCGCCATCGTCCGCAACGCGGCCCCCGAAGGCCCGTCAGGAAAGGGTTCGCCGTCATTGTAGCGACTGACCGCATTGATCTGCGACACCAGCCGCGCCCATGGGTCGCGCAGCACGGTGATCCGCCGATAGGCCGCCGATCCGGTAAAGAATTCCCAGCGCACCAGCGGAATATGGCCCGCCACAACATCGGCCACCTGCGTCTCGGACCGCCGCGCCAGCAGGCCCGGCAACAGCGCATCTGCCCCCGACACGATCGTATCGGCCCCCCACAGCTGCACCAGATAGCGCAGCACCGTCCCGCCCGAACTGCGCGGAATATGCAGAAAGAACACCGGCAGCGCGCTGCCCTTGGGGGTAAACGGGACCGGCCGCCCCGACACCGCCGCCCGACCGGTAAAGGCAGGCGCCTCCTCGCGTTCGGCCTGTGCAGAGGCCCCGCCTTCCAAAACGGTCAGACCGGATTTCACGCGCTTCGTGCCGAACACCATTCCTGGCCTCGCAGTCTTCAAACCCCGGCGGTTCGCAGGATCGCGTCCGCACTTTCACTCATGAAAAACACTTGCCCGCCCCGGGGCAAGAAAAAAGGCCGGGGATCAACCCCGGCCTTGCAACTTTTACAGCTCGTCCAGCGCTTCGATCGCCTTCTGAAGGTCTTCCTTGCTGACCTCCTTGTCGCTGACCTTGGCCCCCGCGACGATGTGGTCCACCACCTTGTCCTCGAAGATCGGGGCGCGCAGCTGTTGCTGGGCCTGCGGGTTCTTCTGGATAAAGTCGAAATAGGCGCGTTCCTGGCCGGGGTAGTTGCGGGCCTGCGCCAGCACGGCCTGCGTCATCTCGGCGTCCGTGACGGTCACTTCGGCCTTGCGGCCCACTTCAGCCAGCAGCAGGCCAAGGCGCACGCGGCGCTCGGCCAGCGCCTTGTGCTCGTCGGTCGCCTCGATGGCGCCGTGGTTGTGGCCGTGGTCATGGGGGTTTTCCTCATGCCACAGCTGGTGGGCAATCTGCGCGGCTTCCGCCTCGACCAGTTTGGCGGGCAGATCGAACTTGACCATGCCATCCAGCTGGTCCAGCAGCGCCCGCTTCAGCACGGCGCGCGAGGCACCCTTGTATTCCGCTTCCAGACGTTCCGAAATCTGCCCCTTGAGGGCTGCCAGATCCTCGGCACCGAACTTCTTGGCCAGTTCGTCGTCGATCTCGGCGGCCTTGGGTTCCTTCACGGCCTTGACCGTGCAGGCAAAGACAGCGGCCTTGCCGGCCAGATGGGCCGCGCCATAGCTTTCGGGGAAGGTCACATTGACCGAAACCTCGTCACCCACCTTGGCGCCGATCAACTGGTCCTCGAACCCGGGGATGAACGACTTCGATCCCAGCACCAGCGCGTAATCCTCCGCCGAGCCGCCCTCGAAGGCCACGCCATCGACCGAGCCCTTGAAATCGATCACGATCTGGTCGCCGTCCTTGGACTTGGCCCCCTTCTTGCGATCCTCGAAGGATTGCGCGGTGCCGGCCAGATTCTTCAGCGCCTCGTCCACATCGGCATCGGTCGCCTTCACGACCAGACGCTCCAGCACGACCTTGCCTGCATCCACATCGGGAATCGGCGGCAGGGCTTCATAGGTCATCTCGACCACGACATCCTTGCCCTCGGCCCAGGTTTCGCCGTCCACCATTTTGACTTCGGGCTGCACTGCGGGGCGGTCGCCGGACTTGTCGAAATGGTCCTTCATCGCGCTGTCGATGGCGTCCTGCATCGCATCGCCCAGAATCCGCTGACCGAACTGCTTTTTCAGGATCGGCAGCGGCACCTTGCCCTTGCGAAACCCTTTCATCTCGATCTCGGGCTGCGCCTCGACCAGCTTTTCCTGCACCTTGGCGTCCAGCTCGGCGGCCGTCACCGTGATGGTGTAGCCGCGCTTCAGACCTTCGTTCAGGGTCTCGATGACCTGCATTGTGTCGTCCTTTTCCTCATCCACTGGTGCGGGTGGAGGGACTTGAACCCCCACGCCTTGCGGCGCCAGAACCTAAATCTGGTGCGTCTACCAGTTTCGCCACACCCGCAAATTGCCCAAAGCACGCCCCGCCCGTCCCCTTCGGTCCGGACCAGACGCACCCCGAAAATTCCGCGCCGTTCTAGCAAAGCGCCACCGGGGATGCGAGAGGAAAATGCCAGCGAAATCTGACGCAGATTTCGCGCCGTTTCGCGGACCAGGAAACGGGGCCACGCCGACGGTGCAGCACCGGAATTTGCGTCAAATTCCGCCGCGATTTTTGCGTCAAAAATCGCCCTTCAGACCCCCAGCCGCCGGAACACCGCGGGCAGCATCTCGGGCAAGTCCTCGGCAATCAGCCCCGGCCCGAACGCGCGCGCCGCTTCCACATGCAGCGAGGCCCCCGTGCAGGCCGCGTCGAACGCCTCCCACCCCCGCGCCATCAGCCCCGCAATGATCCCCGCCAGCACATCCCCCGCCCCCGCGGTGGCCAGCCAAGGCGCCTCGCGCCCGTAGGCCGCCGCATGCACCCCACAGCGCCCGTCTGGCGCGGCAATCACCGTATCCACACCCTTGAGCAACACCACGCAGCCCACCCGCCTTGCCGCCGCCGGCACGGCATCGACCTTCGACATCGCCTCCTGCGCGGGCAACCGCGCCATCTGCTCCGCCAGATCGGGAAACAGCCGTGCAAACTCGCCCCCGTGCGGCGTCAGCACACAGGCGTCATGCACTGCCCCGAACAGGTCCGCCCGCCGTGACAGAATGGTCAGCGCGTCCGCATCCAGCACCAGCCTGCGCCCCGCTCGCAGCGCCGCCGCCACCAGCCCCTCTTGCCGCGTGCCAAGCCCCAGCCCCGGCCCAAGGCACAGGCCCGAAATCCGCCCGTCCGCCAGCATCCGCGTCAGCGCCGCGCCGTGGGGCACCTCGCGCAGCATCACCGCATCCAGCCGCGCCGCATGTTCGGCCATCGCATCGGGCGGGCAACCCACCGTCACCAACCCCGCCCCCACCCGCAGCGCCGCCCGCGCCGCCAGCCGCGCCGCCCCCCCGCGCCCCGTATTGCCCGACAAAACCAGCGTATGCCCGTGATCGAACTTATGACCGCCGTTTTTGGAAAGCCGCCGCCCTGTCGGCGCCCCCACCACCTCGACCGCATCCGCAGGCCAATCCTGCGGGCCTTGCGGCAATCCGATATCCGCCACCACCAGCTTGCCGCAGGATGCAAGCCCCGCATCCAGATAATGCCCCCATTTCGCGGCGTGGAAAGTCACGGTCAGATCGGCCCGGAAGGCAGGCGCGATGGTACGGCCACTATCGGCAAGAAGTCCGGTCGGAATGTCCACCGCCACCATCCGGTGCGCGCAAGCCACTCTTTCCCCGTTCACCGCCCCAATGGGCAGGGGTCGCGCCATCCCGATCCCGAACAGCGCATCCACCGTCACGTCAACCCCGTCATGCACCGGATCAAAGGCACCGTAGTCCAGCAGCCGCCCCCCCATCGCCAGCCACCGCGCCCGCATCACCCCCGCATCGCCCCCCTGCCGCGCCAACCCCTCCCACGCATAGCAAGTGACCTCCCATCCCCGCGCAGCCAACAGCCGCGCCACCACGAACCCGTCGCCCCCATTGTTCCCCGGCCCGCACAGCACCGCCGCCCGGAACGCGCCCACCCGCAGCTCTGGCCAATGCTCCAGCATCGCCGCCACAACCCCCGCCCCGGCCCGTTCCATCAACTCCAGCCCGGTCACGCGGCCCTCGGCAATCGCCTTGGCCTCGATGGCGCGCATTTGTGCAGAACTGAGAATCTTCGCCATCGTCCCGCCCGTTTTGTTCGCAAACCGCCCAATATTGCGACGCTTTGCCTAAAAATTAATCACACCCCGCCAAAAGCCGCGGCGAAGCGCCCCGCCCCGACCCTAGCAGATTGTCCCTGTCCCCAAGAAGTGGTCAGAGGGCGAAAGAAGGCAGTACCGGGGGAGTCGGCCGATGAAAAAGATCGAAGCGATCATCAAGCCCTTCAAACTCGACGAGGTGAAGGAAGCGCTTCAGGAAGCCGGCATCCAGGGCCTTTCCGTCACCGAAGTCAAAGGCTTCGGTCGCCAAAAAGGCCATACCGAACTGTATCGCGGCGCCGAATATGTCGTCGATTTCCTGCCCAAGGTGAAGATCGAGGTCGTCCTGACCGATGACATGGTCGATGCCGCAATCGAAGCGATCATCGCCGCCGCCCGCACCGACAAGATCGGTGACGGCAAGATCTTCGTCTCGACCGTCGAACAGGCCATCCGCATCCGCACCGGCGAAACCGGCGACGACGCGGTCTGACCCCAACCTCCGCGGAACGGCCCAGCGCCCGACCGTCCCGTAACACTCAACCCGAAAGGCATCATGATGAGCGCAGTAGCGAATGCTCTGAAACTGATGAAGGACGAGGAAGTCGAATATGTCGACATCCGCTTCACCGACCCAAAAGGCAAACTCCAGCACGTCACGCTGATCGCCGACCTCGTGGATGAAGACTTCTTCGAAGAAGGCTTCATGTTCGACGGCTCGTCGATCGCCGGCTGGAAGTCGATCGACCAGTCCGACATGAAGCTGATGCCCGATGCCTCTTCGGTCTATATCGACCCCTTCTATGCCGAAAAGACCATGTGCATCCATTGCAACGTGGTCGAACCCGACACCGGCGAAGCCTATGACCGCTGCCCGCGCCAGATCGCGCTGAAGGCCGAAGCCTACCTGAAATCCTCGGGTGTGGGCGACGCCGCCTATTTCGGCCCCGAAGCCGAATTCTTCATCTTCGACGATGTCCGCTATCAGGTCTCGCCGAACAAGGTGTCCTACCAGATCGACGCAGAAGCGGCGGCATGGAACACCGACAGCAAGTTCGAGGGCGGCAACCTCGCCCATCGCGCCGGCTACAAGGGCGGCTACTTCCCGGTCAACCCGATCGACGAAGCCCAGGACCTGCGCGGCGAAATGCTCTCGACCATGAAGCGCATGGGCATCAAGGTCGACAAGCACCACCACGAAGTGGCGACCTGCCAGCACGAACTCGGCATGATCTTCGGCGGTCTCGTCGAACAGGCCGACAACATCCAGAAATACAAATACGTCATCCACAACGTCGCGGC
>JAIXRW010000070.1 GCA_027484985.1 Rhodobacter sp.
GGTTTTTCGGGGGCGGATCTGATGAACCTTGTGAACGAGGCGGCGCTGATGGCCGCGCGTGTGGGCCGCCGTTTCGTCACCATGGACGATTTCGAGAATGCCAAGGACAAGGTGATGATGGGGGCCGAGCGGCGCAGCATGGTGCTGACCGACGACCAGAAGGAAAAGACCGCCTATCACGAGGCGGGCCATGCCATCGTGGGCATGAACATGCCGAAATGCGACCCGGTCTATAAGGCCACGATCATTCCGCGTGGCGGTGCGCTGGGTATGGTGGTCAGCCTGCCCGAGATGGACCGGCTGAACATGCACAAGGACGAAGGCAAGCAGAAGATCGCCATGACCATGGCGGGCAAGGCGGCCGAGATCATCAAATACGGCGAAGAGGGTGTATCCTCGGGGCCTGCGGGCGATATCCAGCAGGCCAGCGCCTTGGCCCGTGCCATGGTGATGCGTTGGGGCATGTCGGACAAGGTCGGCAATATCGACTATGCCGAGGCGCATGAGGGCTATCAGGGCAATACGGCGGGCTTTTCGGTTTCGGCCGATACCAAGACGCTGATCGAGGCGGAAGTGAAGCGCCTGATCGACGAAGGATACGACACCGCCCGCCGCGTGCTGCTGGAAAAGGCCGAGGATTTCGAGCGGCTGGCCAAGGGGCTCTTGGAATACGAAACCCTGACCGGCGACGAGATCCGCAAGGTGATAGCGGGCGAGGCGCTGGGTGGGGATGACGACAAGGCTGGCCCCGCTGCGGGCGGCGGGTCGATTGCCGCGATCCCCAAGACCAAGCCCAAGGCGCCCAAGGGCGGCGGGCTGGAGCCAGAGCCGACGGTGTGAGCCAAGGGATGAACGACTGGAGCCCCGAAACCTATGGCAGGTTTCGGGGCTTTCGTTTGCGCCCCGCGCTGGATTTGCTGGCGCAGGTGCAGGTGGGCGGGTTGCCTGCGGGCGATGTGGTGGATCTTGGCTGCGGGGACGGGGCGGTGGCGGGGCCGCTGCGGGCGCGGTTTCCGGATCGGCGGTTGGTGGGGGTGGATGGCTCGTCCGCCATGCTGGCGCGGGCCGTGGGTTATGATGCGCTTGTGCATGCGGATATCGCGGAATGGCGGGGTGCGGGGCTGGCGCTGGTCTTTTCCAACGCGGCGCTGCATTGGCTGGGCGATCATGCGGGGCTGATGCGGCGGCTGGCGGGGATGCTGGTTTCGGGCGGCGTGCTGGCGGTGCAGATGCCGCGCCAGTATGACGCGCCGTCGCATGCGCTGCTGCGCGCGGTGGCGGCGCGGATGTGGCCTGCGCGGTTCGATTTTTCCGGCTGGGTGGCCCCTGTGATACGGGCCGAGGGCTATGCGCGGATGCTGGCGGGGATGGGCGACGTTTCCGCGTGGGAAACCACCTATGTGCAGCGGCTGGCGGCGGTCGAGGGGGCGCATCCGGTGCGGGCCTTCACCGAAAGCACGGCGATGCGGCCCTTTGTCGAGGGGTTGACGGAAGGCGAAAAGGCGGCGTTTCTGGCGGAATACGAGGCGGCGCTGACGCTGGCCTATCCGGGGCAGGCGGATGGATCGGTGCTGTTCCCGTTCACCCGCGTCTTTTTTACCCTGAGGGTCTGATGCCTGCACTTCTTCCCACCCGTTTTGTTGGCCGGATCGTCTGGCTTGGCCATGTGCCTGACCGTGCGGCGGCGCTGGAGGCGCGGGCGGTGGCGCGGCTGGTGGCCACCTTCGCGGGCCCCGAGGGCGAGGATCATGGCGGGCTGGTGCGCGAGAGTTGTTCCCGTGTGACGGGGCAATATCCGCGCGGGACGATCATTCGCAACACGCGGCAGTTTTCGGTGCTGTCGGCCGAGGATCTGGCGGCGATTGCGGCGCGGATGGGGATTGCGGCGCTGGACCCCGCGCTGCTGGGGGCGACGATGGTGATCGAGGGTATCCCCGATTTCAGCCGCGTCCCGCCATCAAGCCGCTTGCAGGGCGCGGGCGGGGCCACGCTGGTGGTGGATATGGAGAACCGGCCCTGCGTGCTGCCCGCGAAACCCATCGACGGGGCGCATCCGGGCAAGGGGGCGGCCTTTAAGGCGGCGGCGCGGGGGCGGCGGGGGGTTACCGCCTGGGTCGAGCGGGAAGGGGCCTTTGGCTTGGGCGAGGAGGTGCGGCTGCACATTCCCGACCAACCCGTCTGGCCCCATCTGGCCGAGGCGCGGCGGGGCGGGGCCTAGGGGCCTTTCCTTCGGCGGCGGCGGCGGATGGAACGGATGTTCCGCCATTGAACAGGTTTGCGCTGGCGTTCCAAAGTTTCCGATCGGAAACGGCCTCTGGCGAATTTCACCGTGAAGGTGTCGCAAACCCGCATTGCCCTTGACGTTTGCCTTTGTAGACACAAGGGCAAGCGTACAGCAGCCCCGGGGAGTGACGAACGTGGCGTTCAAGACCGACATCGAAATCGCGCGTGAAGCGAAGAAGAAGCCGATCATGGAGATCGGGGCCAAGCTGGGTATCCCGTCGGAACATCTGCTGCCCTATGGCCATGACAAGGCGAAGGTGAGCCAGGAGTTCATCAAGGGGCTGGCGGGCAAAAAGGATGGCAAGCTGATCCTTGTCACCGCGATCAACCCCACCCCTGCGGGCGAGGGCAAGACCACCACCACGGTTGGCTTGGGTGACGGTCTGAACCGCATCGGCAAGAAGGCGGTGATCTGTATCCGCGAAGCGAGCCTTGGCCCGAACTTCGGCATGAAGGGCGGCGCTGCGGGGGGCGGTTACGCGCAAGTGGTGCCGATGGAGGAGATGAACCTTCACTTCACCGGCGACTTCCACGCGATCACGAGCGCCCACAACCTGTTGTCGGCGATGATCGACAACCACATTTACTGGGGCAATGAGCTGGACATCGACGAGCGCCGCGTGATGTGGCGCCGCGTGATGGACATGAACGACCGTGCGCTGCGCGATATCGTGGTCAGCCTTGGCGGTGTGTCGAACGGCTTTCCGCGCCAGACGGGGTTCGACATTACCGTGGCGTCGGAAGTCATGGCGATCCTGTGCCTGTCGAATGATCTGGACGACCTGCAAAAGCGGCTGGGCGATATCGTCGTGGCCTATACCCGCGCCAAGAAGCCGATCTATGCCCGCGATATCAAGGCCGATGGCGCGATGACCGTGCTGCTGAAAGATGCGATGCAGCCGAACCTTGTGCAGACGCTGGAGAACAACCCCGCCTTCGTGCATGGCGGTCCGTTCGCCAATATCGCCCATGGCTGCAACAGCGTGATCGCCACCAAGACCGCGCTGAAGCTGGGCGAATATGTCGTCACCGAAGCGGGTTTCGGGGCCGATCTGGGCGCCGAGAAGTTCTTTGACATCAAGTGCCGCAAGGCTGGCCTCAAGCCCGCTGCCGCCGTGATCGTGGCGACCGTGCGCGCCATGAAGATGAATGGCGGCGTGGCCAAGGCCGATCTGGGCACCGAGAATGTGGATGCCGTCAAGAAGGGCTGCCCGAACCTTGGCCGCCATATCGCCAACGTGAAATCCTTTGGCGTGCCGGTGGTGGTGGCGATCAACCACTTTTACAGCGACACCGATGCCGAGATTGCAGCCGTAAAGGCCTTTGTCGCCGAGCAGGGCGCGGAAGCCATCCTGTGCAAGCACTGGGCGAACGGTTCGGCGGGAATCGAGGATCTGGCGCACAAGGTGGTGCAACTGGCGGAATCGGGCGCGTCGAACTTTGCGCCGCTTTACCCCGATGACATGCCGCTGTTCCAGAAGATCGAGACCATCGCCAAGCGCATCTATCATGCCGACGAGGTGATTGCCGACAAGTCGATCCGCGACCAGCTGAAGGGCTGGGAAGCGGCGGGTTACGGCCATCTGCCGATCTGCGTGGCGAAAACCCAATACAGCTTTACCACCGACCCGACTGTGCGCGGTGCGCCCACGGGCCACACGGTGCCGGTGCGCGAGGTGCGCCTGTCGGCGGGGGCTGGCTTCATCGTGGTGATCTGCGGCGAGATCATGACCATGCCGGGCCTGCCCAAGGTGCCGTCGGCCGAGGTGATCCGGCTGAACGATCAGGGGCATGTCGAGGGGCTGTTCTAATCGGTCGCGTTGCGTCCTTGCGCTGCCCCCCCTATGTCGGGGGGGCTGCGAAGGGAGAGATCATGCGTAAACCTGCCGATTGCACGGACATGGCCCATATCCGGGCCGAGATCGACCGGCTGGATGAGGAACTGGTGCGCCTGTTTGCGGAACGGGCGTCCTATATCGACCGCGCGGCCGAGATAAAGGCGCGGGTCGATCTTCCGGCGCGGATCGAGACCCGCGTCGAGGAAGTGGTAAGAAACGTGCGCCGCCATGCGACCACCCACGGGCTGCCGCCCGAACTGGTGGAAAAGCTGTGGCGTCGCCTGATCGACTGGTCCATCGCGCGCGAGGAAAGCAAGCTTGGGCCGGATAGCTTGCGAAAAGGGTAGGGCAATGACGGCTAAGGTGATCGACGGCAAGGCTTTCGCGGCGAATGTGCGGGCCGAGGTGGCCGCGCATGTGGCGCGGTTGAAGGCCGAAAAGGGGATCACCCCCGGTCTGGCCGTGGTGCTGGTGGGCGAGGACCCGGCAAGCAAGGTTTATGTCAAGAACAAGCATGCCTCGACCATCGAAGTGGGGATGGAAAGCTTCGAGCATCGTCTGAGCGCCGAGACCGGCGAGGCGGAACTGCTGGCGCTGATCGACCGGCTGAATGCGGACCCTGCGGTGCATGGCATATTGGTGCAACTGCCGCTGCCGAAGCATCTGGATGCCGAGTTGGTGATCAACCGGATCGACCCCGCCAAGGATGTGGACGGGTTCCATATCTCGAACGTGGGGCTGTTGGGGACGGGGCAGAAAAGCATGGTGCCCTGCACGCCTCTGGGCTGCCTGATGATGCTGCGCGACCATCACGGGTCATTGGCGGGGATGAATGCGGTTGTGGTGGGGCGGTCGAACATCGTGGGCAAGCCGATGGCGCAATTGCTGCTGGGGGACAGCTGCACGGTGACGATTGCCCATAGCCGGACCAAGGACCTGGCCGAGGTATGCAAGCGCGCCGATATTCTGGTGGCGGCGGTGGGGCGGCCCGAGATGATTACGGGCGATATGGTCAAACCGGGGGCCACGGTGATCGACGTGGGCATCAACCGGATCGAGCGGGACGGCAAGGCCAAGCTGGTGGGCGATGTGCATTACGAAAGCGCGGCCAGCGTGGCCGGGGCGATCACGCCGGTGCCGGGGGGCGTGGGGCCGATGACGATTGCCTGCCTGCTGGCCAATACGCTGACCGCCTGCTGCCGCGCGAACGGGCTGGCCGAGCCGAAGGGGCTGACGGCCTGAAGGGGCTGTATGGAAAGGATCGGGGCGCCTGCGGGCGCCCTTTTTCATGGGCGGTCGGGCAGCGGGCAGGGAATGGCGCGGGGGCCGGTCAGGATGGCGATAGCACCCTTGCCCATCAGGCCCGCAAGGGCGGCATCGTCATGGCGCAGCCCGCCGGTATAGGCGCCGAAAGCGGGCAGGATCAGGCGGTTGCGGTCCAAAAGGAAGCAGCGGCGCGACTGGCCGCGCAAGGAGAATTTCGGGTGGTAGTGGCCCGAGATTTCGCCCGTTGCGGCGGGGGCGGCGATGTGGCGGAAGGTGAGGGGGCCAAGCGTCACCTCGGCGCGGTGGGTGCCGCCCACATCGACGGGGCCGGCATCGTGGTTGCCCTCGATCCAGATCCAGTCGCGCCCTGCCATCAGGCGGGCGAGCCAAAGCCGTTCGGGTTCGGGCAGCGACTGCGCGGCGGTCAGGTCGTCGAAACTGTCGCCAAGGCAGATGACGGTTTCGGGCTGTGTCGCCTCGATCACCGCATCGAGGCGCGACAGGGTTTCGCGCGTCTCGTAAGGCGGCAAAAGCGCCCCGCCACGGCGGGCGAGGCGTTCGGATTTGCCAAGATGGAGGTCGGACACGCAAAGCAAGCGGCGGTCGGGCCAATGCAGCGCACCCGAGGGGAGCGCTGACAGGGCGGCATCGGACAGGGTGAATGCATGCGCGGTCATGGCCCTTCGCATGGCGCAAGCGGGGGCGGGTTGCAAGCCGCGCGATGGGCGCGGGCGCGGGAAAGAAGGGGGGCTCGCCCCCCTCTTGGCGCTGCGCGCCAATTCACCCCCGAGGATATTTGAAGGGCAGAAAATGCAGGCAAGTTTCTTTCCCATTTTCTGCCCTCAAATATCCTCGGGGGGAGGGCGCGGCACGCGCCCGTGGGGGGCAGACAGCCCCCCGCGCCGCTGGCCATGGGCGCAGCCCGTCAGGCGAGGCCTGCCTCTTGCATCAGGCGCAGGGCCGCGTCCTGCATCAGGCGTTCGCGGCCAGCGCCCTGCACCGGGATGCGGCCCGGTTCGAGGAAGAGGGGGGCGGCGAGCGGGGTCACGCGGGTGAGGCGCAAGGCATCGATGCGGCCTGCGACGCGGGCGAGCATGTCTTCGATGCGGCCGAAATCGACTAGGCCGCGTTCGGCTTCTTCGCGGGTGATTTGCAGAAGCAGGTGGTCGGGGTCGTATTTGCGCAGCGTGTCGTAGAGGATGTCGGAGGAGAAGGTGGCTTGGCGCCCCGTCTTGCGGCGGCCCTGGTTGTTACGCTCGATCAGGCCCGCGATGATGGCCGAGTTGCGGAAGGTGCGTTTCATCACGGCATTGCCGTGGAGCCATGTTTCCAGCCCTTCGCGCAGGGAGGCGGGGTCGAACAGGGGGGCGGGGTTGTGGACGGCTTCCAGCCCCCAGATCAGCGTGGCGTAATCGGTGCAGGTAAAGCCCAAGGGGGCAAGGCCCTGTTCTTCCATGCGTTTCGTGACCAGAAGGCCGAGCGTGGCCTGTGCGTTGCGCCCCGCGAAGCCGTAGATCACAAGGTGTTCGCGCCCGTCATGGGGGAAGCTTTCGACCAGAAGCCGGTCGGGTTGGGGCAGGCGGCTGACCTGCCGTTGCAGGGACAGCCACCCTGCGGTGTGGGCGGGCAGGTCGGGCCAGCTTTCCTGTTGGAAGATATCGAGGATGCGGCGGGTGAGCAGGGTCGAGGTGGCGAATCTGGTGCCGTTGAACACCGCCACTTTCGGGTCGCGGCCGGGGGAGCGCGAGACCTCGACCGTCAGTTCCTTGAGGCCTTCGAAGCGCACCACCTGACCGCCGATCAGGAAGGTATCGCCTTGGGTCAGGGTGGCGGCGAAATCCTCTTCCACCTCGCCCAGTGGCAGGCCGCCCATGCGGTTGCGCAGGCGCACCTTGAGGGTTTCGGTATCGATGATGGTGCCGAGGTTCTGGCGGATGGGGGCGGCGGCGCGGGGGTCGCGCAGTTGCCATTTGTCGCCCCGGAACAGCAGTTTTTGCCAGCGGTCATAAGCCTTTAGCGCATAGCCGCCGGTGGCTGCGAAATCGAGGCAGGCGTCGAACTGGGCCCGCGTGAGGGCGGCATAGGGGCCTGCGTTAACCACTTCTTCATAAAGGGCCGCGGCGTCAAACGGGCCTGCGGCGGCGGTGAGCAGGATGTGCTGGCAGAGCACATCGCGGGGGCCTGCCCCCCGCGGTTCGCCGTCAAGGGTATGGTCGCGCACGGCATCAAGGGCGGCGTGACATTCCACCACCTCGAAGCGGTTGGCGGGCACGAGACGCGCCTTGGAGGGCGCGTTGTAGCGGTGGTTCGCCCGTCCGATGCGCTGGACGAGGCGTTTGACGTTTTTCGGCGCGCCGACCTGGATCACCAGATCGACATCGCCCCAGTCGATGCCGAGGTCGAGCGATCCGGTGCAGACCACCGCGCGCAGGGCGCCTGCGACCATCGCCGCCTCGACCCTTTCGCGTTGTTCGCGGGCAAGGCTGCCGTGGTGGATGCCGATGGGCAGGTCGTCGGTGTTTTGTAGCCAGAGATCGTGAAAGAAAAGTTCCGCCTGCGCGCGGGTGTTGTGGAAGATGAGCGTGGTGCGGTGGCGGGCCACTTCGCGCAGGATGGCAGGGATGGCGTAGCGGCCGCCGCCGCCGCTCCATGGGGGATCGCTGTCGATATCGAGCATGGCGATATCGGGGTCGGGGCCGGGGTCGGCGGCGAGGATGTTGCAGCCTTTCGGGGCGAGGAATTTCGCGAGCGCGGGGGGGTCTTCGACAGTGGCGGACAGGCCGACGCGGCGCAGGCCGGGGGCGAGGGATTGGAGGCGGGCGACAAGCAGCATGAGCTGGTCGCCGCGTTTCGATTCGGCCAGCGCGTGGATTTCGTCGATGATAACCCGTTGGAGGGACGCGAAAATTTTGGGCGCGTCTTCGTAGCTGAGCAGGAGGGCGAGGCTTTCGGGGGTGGTGAGCAGGATATGGGGCGGGTCGGCCCTTTGGCGGCGGCGCTGGGTATAGGTGGTGTCGCCGGTGCGGTCCTCGATCCGGATGTTCAGCCCCGCGCCTTCGACGGGGGTGCGCAGGTTGCGGCGGATGTCGGCGGCGAGGGCCTTGAGCGGAGAGATGTAGATGGTGTGCAGGCCGGATGGGGGATTTTCCCCGAGTTCGCAAAGGGTTGGCAGGAAGCCCGCAAGGGTTTTGCCGCCGCCCGTGGGCGCGATGAGGAGGGTGGCGTGGTCGTCTGCGCGGTCGAGCATGGCCTGCTGGTGGGGGTGCAGGGCCCAGCCTTTGGCGGCGATCCATTTGGCGAGGGGGGCGGGAAGGGGGGCGGTCATGGGGGCAAGGTAGGGGGGTGAGGCGCGGCGGGAAAGGGGGGAAGGGGATGCACAAGGCATGCAGACGCGGAAAACGGCGGGTTTACGGGTTCTTCAGGCTTTTTCCGGCCGTTGCTTGCGGCTGATGCCGAGGACGGGCCGCGTGGCGTTCCGCCAGAGGACCGACGCGGAAAGGTCCGGTGGACCTTTGCGCCGGTCCGATTGCAGCTGAGGCAACGAGGCTGCAAGGGGTGTGGGGCAGGCCTGACCTGTCAGGCACGGGGCGTGCCCGCCCGGCGGGTGCGATGTATCGCGCCCGCCCCCCGCAGGGCGGGCGCGGCCCGTGCGCGGGGCGCACGGGCGGTGTGGCTGATAGGTGGCGCGGCGGGCGCAGCACGCGCTGCGCCCGGTGCTGGCGGTGATGTCGCGGGTGGGTCTTTTGACGATCCGTAAATGTTCATCCTGTGGCTGGTGGCGACCATTGGCGTGGCGTTGCGCCAGAGGACCGACGCGGAAAGGTCCACTGGACCTTTGCGCCGGTCCGATTGCAGCCGAGGCAACGAGGCTGCAAGGGGTGTGGGGCAGGCCTGACCTGTCAGGCACGGGGCGCGCCCGCCCGGCGGGTGCGCTGTCTCGCGCCCGCCCCCCGCTGGGCGGGCGCGGCCCGTGCGCGGGGCGCACGGGCGGTGTGACTGATAGGTGGCGCGGCGGGCGCAGCGCGCGCTGCGCCCGGTGCTGGCGGTGATGTCGCGGGTTGGTCTTTTGACGATCCGTAAATGTTCATCCTGTGACTAGTGGCGATCATTGGCGTGGCGTTGCGCCAGAGGACCGACGCGGAAAGGTCCACTGGACCTTTCCGCGTCGGTCCTCTGGCCCCTTGTCCCGCTTTCCCCGACCCCGCGCCGTCGCAATCAGGCTTGCGGGGGGCGGGGGGCGGGGCTAGGCACGGGGGATGAAACTGCTTTTCCTTGGCGATGTGATGGGCAAGACGGGGCGCACGGCTGTGGCCGAGCGTCTGCCGGGATTGCGCGGCGAATGGGGCCTCGATTTCGTTGTGGTGAATGGCGAGAACGCCTCATCCGGGGCGGGGCTGACGGCGGAGCATGCCAAGGCGCTGCTGGCGGCGGGGGCCGATTGCATCACGCTGGGCGACCATGCCTTTGACCAGAAGGACATGCTGCAATTCATCGAGACGGAACCGCGCATCGTGCGGCCGCTGAATTTCTCGAAAGTGGCGCCGGGCAAGGGGTATCGCATTTTTGACGCCACACAGGGGCGCAAGGTTCTGGTGGCGCAGGTGCTGGGGCAGGTCTTTATGAAGCGGCCGTTCGACGACCCGTTCAGCGCGATCGAGGGGGTGTTGAAAACCCATGCCTTGGGCGCCTCGGTGCAGGCGGCGGTGGTCGATGTGCATGCCGAGGCCACGTCCGAGAAGATGGCGATGGGGCATTGGTGCGACGGGCAGGCCAGCCTTGTGGTGGGCACCCATACCCATGTGCCCACGGGGGATGCGATGATCCTGAACGGGGGCACGGCCTACCTGACCGATGCGGGGATGTGCGGGGATTATGACAGCGTGATCGGGATGGAAAAGCTCGAGCCGATCCGGCGGTTCATCACCGGCATGCCCAAAGCGCGGTTCGAGCCTGCGGCGGGGCCTGCGACCCTGTCGGGGGTTTATGTGGAAACCGATGACCGCACGGGCAAGGCGACCCGCGTGCGTATGATCCGCATCGGCGGGCGGCTGGACGAGGCGCGGCCGTGACCGCGGGGCCAGAGGCCGGGCAGCGGCGGCTTTATGTCGCCATGCTGGTGGTGCTGGGGCTGGGCTGGGGATCGACGCAGCCCTTGGGCAAGATGGCGACGATGTCGGGGCATGGGCCGTTCGGGTTGATCTTCTGGCAGCTGGTGATTTGCGTGCTGGTGCTGGGCGCCCTGTCGGCGGTGCGCGGCAAGGGGCTGGTGGTCAACCGTGCCACGCTGAAATTCTATGTCATCGTGGCGGTGATGGGCACGCTGGTGCCCAATGCGACCTTTTACATCAGCGCGGCCAAGCTGCCTGCGGGGATCATGTCGATCATCATCTCGGGCGTGCCGATGCTGGCCTTTCCGATGGCGCTGGCCATGGGGATGGAGCGGTTTGCGTGGAAGCGGCTGTTGGGGTTGGTTCTGGGGTTGGCGGCGGTGGGGGTGATTGCCGCGCCCGGGGCGGTGCTGCCCGATCCGGCGATGGCCGCGTTTCTGCCCGTGGCGCTGGTGGGGCCGCTGTTTTATGCGATGGAGGCCACCTATGTGGCGCGCAACGGCACGGCGGGCATGGATGCGGTGCAGGCGATGCTGGGGGCTTCGGTGATGGGGTTGATCCTGTGCCTGCCTGTGACGCTGGCCACGGGGCAGTTCATCGACCCCCTTGCCGGTTTCGGGCGGCCCGAGGCGGCGCTGGTGGGATCGAGCGTGGTGCACGCGCTGATGTATGCCGGTTATGTCTGGCTGGCGGCGCGGGCGGGATCGGTCTTTGCGGCGCAATGTTCCTATATCGTGACGGGGGCGGGGATATTCTGGGCGATGGCGCTGCTGGGCGAACGGTTTTCGCCCTTTGTCTGGCTGGCGGTCGTGCTGTTGCTGTGCGGGGTGGCGCTGGTCAGTCCGCGCGAGACGGGGCGCGCCGTGGCGGGCTGACGGGTGTGGCCTGCGGCGGGTTTGCGGTTGATGAGTGCGGGATGGCCGGATTTGGTGCCGGTGCGCCGATGCGGATAGAGGGAGAGACGGGCGATGCGGATGGCGATGGTGGCGCTGGCGGTGGCGGGGCTGGTGGCGGGCTGCGGTGCGGCGGTGCCGGGCGGGGCCCAGCCGCGCGAGGTGCGGCTTTCGGACAGCGTGCTGACGGTGACGCTGACAGATGGCAGCATGTGCCGCGCCGACTGGCAGGCGGCGGGCGGGGCGGGCCGGCTGGAGCCCTGCGGCGCGGGCTATGACTATCGGGTGATCCCCGAGGCCAGGGCCAATCCGCTGCGTCAGGTGTTCGAAGGGCTGTCGGGCGCCTTGGGGCTGGAGGGGGCGGTATCGCCCTTGGCCGAGGTGGTGCTGACATCATCGAGCGGGCGCGACTGGCGCTTTGCCTCGCCCCCGCCGGTGGAATAGGGGCGGCGGCGCGGCGGGTCGGTCAGGCTGGCGAGCCAGTCGCGCATAGGGCCGGTGCGGGTGGCCGCGACGCGGACGGTCTGGCCGGTGGACAGCCCCAAGAGGGTGCTGCGCCGTTCGCGGCGGGCCGAGGTGACGGCACGGCTGGCCACCCATTCCGAACGGTGCACAAGGGCGCCCAGCCCGTCGGGCAGTTGCGCGACAAGGGCCGAGAAGGGGCCGGGCACCTGATGGGTGCCGCTGTCGGAATGGATCACCACATAGTTGCCCTGTGCCTGCATATGCAGGACCGAGGCCGCCGGAAGCCGCAGATTGCCCGCCTGTAGCATCGCGCCCTGCGGGGGCGGCGCTTCGGCTTCGGCAAGGCGGGGGGCGGCGCCGGTGAAGCTGCGGACATCGGCCACGATTTGGGCGGTGCGGGGGCGGACGATGAAGTGCAGCAGCAATTCGTCCAGCACATAGATCAGCGTGACCACGAGAAGCGAGGTTTTCAGCGGGGCGGTCGGCACTTCGAGCACGAGGTTCCATGACAAGAGCGTCACGCTTTGCACGATGAGGATGCAGACGATCAGCGGCAGGGTCAGGAAAATGCGGATCGGTTCATCGCCGCGCAGAACCCAGGATTTGACATTCACCCACAGCGCGAAGCTGAGCATGCCGGTCACATTGGCAAAGGCAAGCACCGGAAAGAGCAGGATATAGGGAACGGCGGTCGGCCGGTCGAGCAGGACCGAAACGCCGAAGCAGGCAAGGATGGAGCCCGCGAAATAAAGCAGCACGGCGGGGTGGCGCAGGATGGCGGGGAGTTCGTCAAGAAAGAACTGTTGCCGCGTTCCCGCAAGGAAGCGCACCTCGACCGGACGGCGCGCAACGGGGCGCGGAGTGGCAGACGAGGGGAAAGGCAAGGCGACGGATTCTCGTTTGATTTGGTAACACTCATTAGCATTGTAAACAACTGCGCGGGCGCGCGCCATGATCCCAAAGGATAGGTCGGGCGCTGTCGGGTATCGCGGGGGGCCGTGGGGCGGGCTGCGCGGTGCGCGGGGTTGCCGTTGGGGGGGCGCTTTGTATATAGAGCGCCATCACCCCACAGGGATACCGGAGTACGGGTCATGGCAGGCCATTCTAAATGGGCGAATATCCAGCACCGCAAGGGCAAGCAGGACAAGCTGCGTTCGAAGATGTTTTCCAAGCTGGCGAAGGAAATCACCGTCGCGGCCAAGATGGGCGATCCTGATCCCGACAAGAACCCGCGTCTGCGTCTGGCGGTGAAGGCGGCCAAATCGGTGTCGATGCCCAAGGATGTGATCGAACGCGCGATCAAGAAAAGCCAGGGCGGCGATGCGGCGGATTATACCGAGATCCGCTATGAAGGGTATGGCGTGAACGGGATTGCGATCATCGTGGAAGCGATGACCGACAACCTGAACCGCACCGCAAGCAATGTGCGGTCCTATTTCACCAAATGCGGCGGCAATATGGGGCAGACCGGATCGGTCAGCCATGCCTTTGACCGCGTGGGCGAGATTTCCTATCCGGCATCGGCGGGCGATGCCGATACGGTGATGATGGCCGCGCTGGATGCGGGCGCGGATGATGTGGAAAGCGACGACGAGGGGCATTGGGTCTATTGCTCGGTCGAGGCGCTGTCGGATGTGTCGGACGCGCTGGAAAAGGCCTTGGGCGAATCGACCGAGTCAAAGCTGGTCTGGCGGCCGCAATCGCGCACGGAAGTTGATCTTGAGACCGCGCAAAAGCTGATGCGGCTGATCGACATGCTGGAAGAAGATGATGATGTGCAGGACGTGACGCATAACTTCGACATCCCCGAGGATGTGGCGGCGCAGCTGGTCTGACGCGGCCCCGCGGGGCAGGATGTGCGGGCGCCCGTAGCGCAAGCTGCGGGCGTTTTGCTTTGGCCCCCTAGCGCGCCGGTTTGTCGGCGACAAGCACCCACATGAGCGACCACGCCACGCCGATGGCGCTTTGCGATTGGCGGACGGTCAGGCCTGCGGCGGCAAGCGCCTTGGCATAGCCGTGGGTCGGGACGTAGTCGCCGATCACCACGCGGCCGCCGGGTTTGAGGACGCGGGCAATTTCCTGGCAGGCAAGGGACTGGTCGGGCTTTGGTTCGATGTTGTGCAGGCAAAGCAGCGACAGGACGCGATCAAAGCTGGCATCGGCAAAGGGCAGGGCGCGGGCATCGGCGGTGCGGATGGTGACGCGCGGGGTTACGCCTTCGATGCGGGCATTGCGGGCGGCGGCGTCGGCGCTGTTGTCGGACAGGTCTTTTGCGGCCCAGATGTCGATGCCGGTGGCATGGCCATGGGGCAGGCCTTTGGCCGCGCCGACAAGCAAAAGGCCCGCGCCGGTGCCGATATCGAGCAGGCTGGTAGCGCCGGACAGGCGGGCAAGATCGAGAATGTGGTCGCGGGTGCGGGTTTTGCCATAAAGGGCGTAAAGGACCATCATGACCCCAAGGACGAAGGGGACAAGGCCGGTCAGGCAAAGGGCTGCCGCCCCGATCTGCCACACGCCGCCAAGCCATGCCCAGCCGGTTGCACCCGCCGCAACAAGCGCCGTGCCCGTGGCCAGAAGGCCGAGCATGATGCCGGGGGCATCGTAGCCATAGGCTGCGCGTTCGGGTCTGGCTTGGGTCATGCTGTCTATCCTTGTCCCGTCGGCGCGAAAGGTAGCGCCGGCGCGGTGCTTTTTCGACAGGAAAAGGCGGCCCCCCCCGGTTTCGGGGGGGGACCGCAAGGTATCGGGGATCGGGGGATCACACCGAGGAGGGAAGGAACCGCCGCCCGACAGGGAGGGGGCGGCGGGCCGGACAGACAGGCTGCACGGACAGGTATGCCCGCGAAGGGGCCGGAACGCGGGACGGGCCGCAGATACCCGCCTGAATGGGGCGGAAAGAGCGGGCGCGGACCGGCTTTCGTGTCGGGAGCACGGCGTTCCGGCAGGGAAAACAGACCATTCGGGTGGTGTTATTGTCAATATGATAATTGCATCGGTCACAATGGATGCGCCCGTTGCAGCGGCGCTGCGCTTCGCTTAGGGTCCGCGCAGGGCCTGCAATGTGGCCATCTTTTGGAAACGGTGTCTGGTGTGAACATCAAGAGCGTCTCTCAGCTGCGGGCCCTGCTGCTCGAAATGGAAACCGCCCTCGGCCTGGTGGAACTGAGCCCGAACGAGCGTGATGTGCTTTATGCGATCAACGAGGTTTCGGCAGGTGTGCTGAAGGCCGCGAAATCCGAGGCGATCCGGTCGCATCCGCTGGCGGCGGCGATTCCGCAGGCGACCTATCACCGGGCGCTGAAAAGTCTGGTGCAGCGCGGGCTGGTGCAGCATGCCCCCGATACCAAGGCGGGGTCCTATGTGGTCACGCGCGGGATCGGCGAGGCGGTGGCCAGCGAAGGCGGGGCGGCGCGCGGCTGACCGGCCCGACCGCGAACAAAACGAAAGAATGATATGAACCGGCAGCGCCTTATCGGCCCCCTGATACATTTTCTGGTCGGCTCGGTGCTGGTGCTGGCTGCCTATGGGCTGAGCGATCTGGCGCGCGGCTATCTGCACCCGAAATCGCTGTTCGATGTGTTCGGGGCCTTTACCATCATCTATCTGCCGCATGGCGTGCTGGTGCTGCTGGCGTGGTTCTATGGCTGGATGTCGGTGCCCATCGTCTATCCGGCGTCGCTGCTGGCGGTGTATCTGTTGCGCGGGGCCGCGGTGTTCGAGCCGTCGCTGATGGCGTTGACGCTGATCAAGGTGGCGCTGGCGCCGCTGACATTCGATCTGTTCCGGTTGGCGGGGATCGATGCGCGCGGCAGCGGCATGGGGCTGAACTGGCGCGTGCTGTTCCTGATCGGGCTGGTGCAATCGGGGCTGAGCAATCAGGCGCGGTTCTGGCTGGGTTGCTGCGGCGATCTGACCTCGGACCAGTTGCTGCTGGCCTATGCGGGCAGCGTGATCGGCGACATGATCGGGCTGTTGGTGGTGATGGTGGCCGCGATGCTGTTTTTCCGCGCCCTGCGCCAAGGCTGAGAAAGGCGCGGAATGATGACCATTCTCTATCCCGCTGCTGCGGGGTTTGCCGTGGGGCTGAGCCTGATCGTGGCGATCGGGGCGCAGAATGCCTTTGTGCTGCGGCAGGGGTTGCGGCGCGAACATGTGGGCGCGGTGGTCGCGGTGTGCGCGCTGTCGGATGCGGCGCTGATCCTTTTGGGGGTGGCGGGGTTCGGCGCGGTGTCGGGCGCGGTGCCGGGGATTGCCGAGGCGATGCGCTGGCTGGGCGTGGCCTTTCTGGTGGTTTATGGCGCGTTGCGGTTCCGCGCCGCGCTGCGCGGGGGCGCGGCGCTGATGCCCGCCGCCGGAGAGCGGGCCCCGCTGGGGCGGGTGCTGGCGACCTGCCTTTTGTTCACCTGGGCCAACCCGCATGTCTATCTGGATACGGTGGTGCTGGTGGGGTCGATCTCGGCCCAGCACGCGCCGATGGAATGGTGGTTCGGGGCGGGGGCGGCCTGTGCTTCGCTGTCGTTCTTTTCGGCGCTGGGCTTTGGGGCGCGGCTGCTGGCGCCGCTGTTTGCCAAGCCAAGGGCGTGGGTGGTGCTGGAGGTGGTGGTGGGGGTGACGATGTGGGCCATCGCGGCGGGGCTGGTCGTCGCTTGAACTTCGCCCGCCGCTGGGGTTTGGTGGCGCGATGAACGCCGTTGCAAAGACCGATCTGGGCCGCCCCGTCGAAGGGGTTTTGTGGATGCTGGCCACGGGGCTGTGTTTCGTGGGCGTCACGGGCGTGGTGCGCTATCTGGGCACCGACCTGCCTGCCGCGCAATCGGCCTTTCTGCGCTTTGGCTGGGGGGTGCTGTTCCTGATCCCGACCTTGGCGCCGATGCTGCGGGCGGGGTTTCCGGCGGGAAGCCTGCGGCTGTTCGGCTGGCGGGGCCTGTTCCATACGGCGGCGGTGGTGTTCTGGTTCTATGCCATGGCGCGTATCCCCGTGGCCGAGGTGACGGCCATCGGCTATCTGAACCCCGTGCTGGTGACGGTGGGCGCGGCGCTGTTCTTTGGCGAGGCGCTGGCGCTGCGGCGGATTCTGGCGGTGGCCGTGGCGCTGGCGGGGGCGTTGATCGTGCTACGCCCCGGATTGCGCGAGGTGACGGCGGGGCATCTGTCGCAATTGGCCGCCGCCACCTTTTTCGCGGGCAGTTACCTGATTGCCAAACGGCTGAGCCAGATGCTGCCTGCAAGCACGATCGTTGCGATGATGTCGCTGAGCGTGACGGTCGCGCTGGCGCCGCTGGCGTGGTGGGTCTGGGTGCCGGTGACGGGGGCGCAACTGGCATGGCTGGCGCTGGTCGCGGCCTTTGCCACGGGCGGGCATTACTGCATGACGCGGGCCTTTCGCGCGGCCCCCCTTGCGGTGACGCAGCCGGTGACCTTTTTGCAACTGGTCTGGGCCACGACGTTGGGCGCGGTGGTCTTTGGCGAGGCGGTCGATCCGATGGTGCTGCTGGGGGGCGCGGTCATCATCGGGGCGATCAGCTATATCACATGGCGCGAGGCGGTGCTGAAGCGGGCGGGGCTGACCCCGCCCCCCGATGCCGGAACCGTCTGACCGCGTGACGCGGTTTTGGCGCCAATGTGGCGGTGGCGGGGCGGGGGGTGAAACCTTGCCGCAAGCGCCGCCGAGATGCCCTGTTCGGGAAAGGCGCGGTTAAGGCTGTGCTTTCAGGCTGACCCTGCCTTCGGGCATGGGGTGTGCAGTCATGGAATTTACGGAACGCGGGATTCTCGCGGGGGACAGGTTTGGCCTGCCGATGGCCCGGGCGTCGCTGCTGGTCGAACCGGGGGGGGCGGCGCTGCGGGTGTTCAACCCCGTGGCGGCCGAGACGGTGCGCGTGGCGCTGCCTGCGGGCGCGGCAGCCGCGACCGGGGCCGCGCAGGTGACGGGGCTGGTCAGTCACGGGGCGCAGCGCGTGGCGCTGGTGGTGGACGGGGTGGCCGGATCGGTGGCGACCGATCTGGTTGCCTGTGCGCGGCTGGCGCCGGGGGTGATGCTGACGGGCTATCTGGCGGCGCAATCGCCCACGGCCGCGCAGGCCGTGGCGGTGATGGCCTTCGAGGCGGGCGGGGCCGCCTATCTGGTGGCGGCGCGCCCTGCGGGAAGCGGAATCGAGATGTTCCGCATCGGGGCGGACCAGTCGTTGCAGCGGGTGGCGGGGCTGGCCGATACGCCCGACATCGCGGGGGCGCGCATCTCGGCGCTGGCGATGGCCGAGGCGGGGGGGCGGACGGTGATTTACGCCGCCTCGGGCAGCGAGCACGGGGTGACGGCCTATGCCGTGGGCGCGGGCGGGGCGCTGTCGGTGCTGGGCAGTCTGGGCATGGCCGAGGGCGTGCCGGTGCAGGGACTGACCGCGCTGCGCACGGTCAGTGCCGAGGGCAAGACATGGCTGGTGGCGGGGGCGGCGGGATCGTCAAGCCTGACGGTGTTCCGCATAGGGGCGGACGGGATGCCCGATCCGGTGGACCATGTGATCGACGAGCGGGGATCGCGCTTTGCCGGGGTGACGGCGCTGGATGCGATCAGCCATGACGGGCGGGTCTTTGTGGTGGCGGCGGGGGCGGATGACGGGATCAGCCTGTTCACGCTGCTGCCGGACGGGACGCTGCTGCATCTGGCCGCGCTGGCCGATACGGCGACGCTGGGGCTGGCACGGGTCAGTGACCTGCGCCTTTCGGTGGTGGACGGGGTGATGCAGATTGCCGTGCTGTCGGCGGCCGAGGCGGGGCTGACGCATCTGTCGGTCGATCTGCGCGGGCTGGGTGCGGCGGGGGGCGAGACGGGAACCGCGGGCGATGACCTGCTGGTCGCGGGGGCGGGCGGGGCCACGCTTTCGGGCGGGGCGGGGGCGGATATTCTGGTCGATGGCGCGGGGATCGACCGGCTGGCGGGCGGGGCGGGGGCAGACCTGTTCGTGCCGCTGGCCGATGGCACGCGCGACACGATCACCGATTTTGACCCCGCGCTGGACCGGTTGGACCTGTCGCGCTGGGCGTTTTACCGCAATGCGGGCCAGGTGACGGTGCTGCCCGACCGCACGGGAGCGGTGCTGCGGTTTTTCGGGGAAGAGCTGGATATCCGCAGTCTGCGCGGCAAGCCGCTGTCCGAGGCCGAGATCCGCGCGGCGATCGTGGCGGGGCCGACGCGGCTTTCGGTGGGCGAGGCGGTTCCGGCCACGGGCGGGGGCACGGGCGGGGGCACGGGCGATCCGCCGGGGACGGATGTGCCTGCGGGGCCGCCCGTTCTGGCGGGAACGGCGGCGGCCGACCGGCTGGCCGGGCGCGGCGGGGCCGAGGTGATCCGCGGGCTGGGCGGGGATGACACGCTGTCGGGCGGTGGCGGGGCCGATACGCTGGAAGGCGGCACGGGGCGCGACTGGCTGGACCTGTCGGCCAGCGCGGCGGCTGTGCGGGTGGATATGGCGCGCTGGGGCGACGGGTCTGCCGATGTGGCGCGGCTGCGTATTTCGGGGATCGAGGGGTTCATCGGCAGCGGTTTTGGCGATGTGATGCAGGGCGGCAAATGGGCCGCGCTGTTCCGTGGCGGGGCGGGCCATGACACGCTGGCGGCAGGCGATGGGGCGGCCGAGTTCTATGCCGAGGCGGGCAATGACAGCCTGTCGGGGGGCGCGGGTGCCGATGGGCTGTGGGGCGGCGATGGCGATGACAGCCTGACCGGCGCAGAGGGCGATGACAGGCTGGCCGGAGGCGCGGGTGCCGATGCGCTGGCGGGCGGGGCGGGCAATGACGCGCTGTGGGGCGGCGGCGGACATGACCGGCTGGATGCGGATGCGGGGCGCGACCGCCTGTGGGGCGGCGATGGCAATGACCGGCTGGCCGCGCTGGCCGGAGCGGCGGTGCTGGCGGGCGATGCGGGCGAGGATACGCTGCTGGGCGGGATCGGGGCCGATGCGCTGGCAGGGGGGGGCGGGGCCGACAGTCTGGCCGGTCTGGCGGGCAATGACAGCCTGTCGGGCGACGACGGGGTGGACCTGCTGGAGGGCGGCGCGGGCGCGGATGCGCTGCTGGCCGGCGAGGGGGCAGACCGGCTGCTCGGGGGGGACGGGGCGGATACGATCAGCGGTGGCGCGGGCGATGATGCGGGTTGGGGCAGCGCGGGGGCCGATCTGCTGCGCGGCGACGAGGGCGCTGACCGGCTGTGGGGCGGCGCCGATGCCGACCGGCTGGAAGGCGGGGCGGGCAATGACCTGCTTTCTGCCGGATCGGGGGCGGACGCGCTGGACGGGGGCGAGGGGGCCGATACGCTGGACGGGGAAACTGGGGCGGATGTGTTGTGGGGCGGCGGCGGGAACGATGTGCTTGCGGGCGGGGACGGGAACGACAGCCTGACGGGTGGTGCGGGCGATGACCGGCTGTCGGGCGGCGCGGCCGAGGACAGCCTGCGCGGCGAGGCGGGGGCTGATGTGCTGGCGGGCGGGGCGGGGCGCGACGGGCTGTGGGGCGGCGACGGGGCCGACTGGATGGCGGGGGGCGACGGGGATGACCGGCTGGACGGCGAGGCGGGCGATGACGCGCTGCTGGGCGATGCCGGAAATGACCTGCTGGCGGGATGGGATGGTGTGGACCGCCTGTTCGGGGGCACGGGCGACGACACGCTGCTGGCAGGGGCGGGGGCGGATGCGCTGTGGGGCGGGGCGGGCAATGATGTGCTGGCAGCCTCGACCGGGGATGACAGGCTTGACGGGGGAGAGGGCGATGACAGCCTGTCGGGCCTGTTCGGGCAGGACCGCCTGTCGGGTGGCGCCGGGCGCGATCTGATCGAGGGCGGGCGCGGCAATGACAGTGTGACCGGCGGGGCGGGCGCGGATGTGTTCATCTTTGCCGGATACCGCGCGGGCGAAGTGGATGTGGTGACGGATTTCGCCGATGGCACCGACCGGCTGCTGCTGGCAGGTCTGGGCGGGGCGGGGGATGCGGAACGGTTCCGCACCCTGACGATCCGCGACGTCGGCACCGCATCCGCCCCCTGCGCCGAGATATGGGCGCTGGAGGGGGCGATCCGCCTTGAGGGGGTGCGGGCGGGGCAGGTGACGGTGACGGATTTCGTGTTCGGATAGGGTGTTGGGGGCGGGGGACGGTGGCGTGCGGTTCCGCGCCGATCCGCGATGTCGGCACCGCATCCGCCCCTTGCGCCGGGATATGGGCGCTGGGGGGGCGGTCCGCCTTGAGGGCGTGCGGGCGGGGCAGGTGACGGTGACGGATTTCGTGTTCGGTTAGGGTGTTGGGGGTGGGGGATGGCGGATTGCGGTTCCGCGCCTCTCCGCGATGTCGGCACCGCATCCGCCCCTTGCGCCGGGATATGGGCGCTGGGGGGGCGATCCGCCTTGAGGGGGTGCGGGCGGGGCAGGTGACGGTGACGGATTTCGTGTTCGGTTAGGATGTTGGGGGTGGGGGACGGTGGCGTGCGGTTCTGTGCCGATCCGCGATGGCGGCACCGCATCCGCCCCTTGCGCCGGGAAATGGGCGCTGGGGGGGCGGTCCGCCTTGAGGGGGTGCGGGCGGGGCAGGTGACGGTGACGGATTTCGTGTTCGGATAGGGTGTTGGGGGTGGGGGTTAGA
>JAIXRW010000038.1 GCA_027484985.1 Rhodobacter sp.
CGCGCCAGCGCCAGCCGCCCCATCGCAAAGGACAAGACCCCGCACAGCGCAATCGCCCCCAGCATGGGCGTGGCGGTGCCGTCAAAGAACGGCCCCGCGGCCGCGATCATCGCGCCGCCCGCCAGCATCTGCAACGTGCCCCCCAGCGACGAGGCAAGCCCCGCGATATCGCCATGATCGTCCAGCGCCATCACCATGGTGGTGGGGATCACAAGGCCAAGAAAGGCATTGGCCACAAACAGCCCGCCGATGCACACGACCAGCGGCACCATCCCCGCCAGCGCCAGCGCGAACAGCGCCGCCGTGGTCAGCAGGAACCCCGTGCTTGCCACCGTCATCACCCGCCGCGCCCCATAGCGCAGCCCAAGGCTTCCCGCCGCCTGCGACGCCGCGAAGAAGCCGATCGCATTCACCGCGAAGGCCAGCGAAAAGCCGGTGGGCGTCAGGCCGTAGCCTTCGGTATAGACAAAGCTCGCGCTGGCGATGAAGACAAAGAAACTCGCCATGCCAAAACCGCCCAGAAAGGTCAGCCCCATGAAACTGCGGCTTGCCAGCAGCCGCTTCGCGCCGCGCAGCGTGTCGGCCATGTGAAAGGGCTGGCGCTGCGCGCGGGGCAGCGTTTCGGGCTGGGCAAAGGTCAGCACCGCAAGGCTTAGCGCGCTTGCGCCCAGCAGGATGCCGAAGATGCCGCGCCATCCGGCCACCGCCATCACCCCCGACCCCGCCAACGGCGCCAGCATGGGCGACACCGAAATGACCAGCATCACCGCCGCCATCAGCCGTGTCGCGGCATGCCCGGTATACATGTCGCGGATGATCGCCCGCGGCACCACCATCAGCGCCGCCCCGCCAAGGCCCTGAATGGCGCGGCCCACGATCAGCGCCGTGACCGAAGGCGCCATGGTGCACAAAACCGACCCGATGACAAAGATCGCAATCCCCGCATAAAGCGGCGGTTTCCGCCCCGACCGGTCGGCCCAGGGGCCATAGACCAGTTGGGCAAGTCCGAAGGCGATGAAATAGGCGGTGATCGTGGCTTGCATGTCCTGCACGCTTGCGCCCAGATCGGCCCCGATGGCGGGCATGGCGGGCAGATACATGTCGATGGCAAAGGGGCCGATGCAGGACAAAAGCCCCAGCACAAGGGCAGGGCGGGCGATACGGTCTGTCATGGTCACGGACTTTCTGGGGGTGCCGTTCCCCCATACCCCTTTTGCCCCCGCCAAACCAGAGGAGAGGTTGGCATGAGCAATGATTTCGCCCGATCAGGTTGGCGCCGCGTGGCGGCGCCCGCCATTCTGGCATGGGCCCGCGCCGCCCGTGGCACCGCCGAACAGGCCGTGCAGGCCAGCACAGAGGCATGGCGCTGCGGCGGCACATGGTTCGTCGGGCTCGATGCCCTGCCCAACGATCCTTCGGGTGCGGTGGGCGGCGCTGCCTTTCCCTGGGCCGAAGCCGGGCTTGACCCCGTGGCCCTGCATCCCGCGCAGCTTTCGGTGGTGCGGGCGGGCTATCCCCAGCCCTCGCCCGCCGAAACCGAAGCCGCCTTCCGCTACCGCCTGACCCGCGATGCCGCCCATCTGGACGGGCTGATCGCCGAAGGCGCGGGCAAACGCCGCCGCATCGCGGAACCGCATCGCTGGATCCTTGGCATGGCGCTCAATGCGGCCGATGACACCGCCGCACCCCTGACCCTGTGGGAAGGCAGCCACCTGATCATGCAGGCCCGCCTGCGCGCGGCCCTAGCCGATGTGCCGCCGCAGGATTGGGGGCAGGCCGATATCACCGATGCCTATCAATCCGCCCGCAAAGAGGTATTCGCCACCTGCCGCCGCATCACCCTGCCCGGAAGGGTGGGCGAGGCGGTGGTGCTGCACCGCCTGTGCCTGCATGGCGTGGCCCCGTGGCAGGATGGCGCGACAGCCGACCCGCCGGGCCGCATGGTGGCCTATTTCCGCCCGCTGATGGACAGCGTGACCGATTGGCTGGACCACGCCTGATGCCGCGCCTTTACAGCCCGTTGTAAAGCCGCGGCCCTGTTGTAAACTGCCCTCCGTGCCACGGCAAAAGGGGGGGCCATGCCGATCTCGTCACTGACCGGCACGCGCCTGCGCGAAAGGCGGCTTGCGCTGGGGCTGCGCCAGTCCGAAGTGGCGTCATCCGCGGGCATTTCGGCCTCATACCTCAACCTGATCGAACATAACCGCCGCCGCATCGGGGCCGATCTGCTGGCCGCGCTCGCCGCCGCACTCGGGGCGGTGCCGGCCGAACTGGCCGAAGGCGCCGAAGGCGGGCTTGTCGATGACCTGCGCGCCGCCGCCGCCACGGCTGAGGCGCTGGGCGGCACCTCTCCCGCCGCCGCCGCCCGCGCCGAACTTGACCGCGTTGACGAATTTGCCGGCCGCTTTCCGGGCTGGGCGGGGGTGGTGGCACGGCTCAGCCGCCACGGCGCCGGTCTGGAACGGGCGGTGGAAACGCTCAATGACCGGCTCAGCCACGATCCGCATCTGGCCGCCTCGATCCACGAGGTGCTGTCGGCCCTCTCGGCGGTGCGCTCGACCGCCGCGATCCTTGCCGAAACCGAAGATATCGAACCCGAATGGCGCGAACGCTTCCACCGCAACCTGCATCACGACAGCGAACGCATGGCCGCGGGGGCCGAGGCGCTGGTGGCCTGGCTTGATGGCAATCCGGCGGCTGCCGAAACCGGCATGGCGACCCCGCTTGACGAACTGGAAACATGGCTTGCGGGGCGCGGCTGGTCCTTGCCCGAACTCGAAGGCGGCGATCCGGCCCCCCTGCGGGCCGAGGTGGCGCATCTGGCCACAGGGGCCGCGCGGGCGCTGGCGGGGGCATGGCTTGACCGCGCGCTGCGCGATGCGGTCGCGCTGCCCATGGCGCGGCTGGATGGCCTGCTGACCGACGAACCGCCCGACCCGCTGCTGATCGCCCGCGCCTGCGATGTGCCGGTCGATCTGGTCTTTCGCAGGCTGGCGCTTGTGCCAGGGCGCGGCTGGGGGCTGGTGGTCTGCGACGGGTCCGGCACACCGGTTTTCCGCCGCCCCGCCGATGGCTTTGCCCTGCCGCGCTTCGGGTCGGCCTGCCCGCTCTGGCCGCTTTACGCAGCACTGGGCCATCCCGGGCGCGCCGTCTTGGCCGAGGTCGCCGTGGCAGGGCGCCCCTCGCGGCGCTACCGGGTTCTGGCCCATGCCATGGCCAGCCATCCGCAGGGCTTTGGCGGCGTCGAACTGCGCGAGGCGGCGATGCTGGTCATCCCGCTGGTCCCCGCCGCCCTATCTGCCGCCCCGCCCGCCGCCGCCGCCCCGCCGCCGCTCGTCGTCGGCCCCACCTGCCGCATCTGCCCCAAAGGGGCATGCCCCGCCCGGCGCGAACCTTCGGTCGTCGCCACCCCCTGAAGGCGCGTTTTGACATCGCGGCCAAAGATGGGGCATCCTTGGTGCAAGACAGGCGCTAGACCTGTCTCTTGCGGCTGCCGCGGGGGGGAAAGATGGCACATGTCGTGCTGGTCGAGGATGAACCGAACATCGCCGAGGCGATCCGCTTCATCCTGTCGCGGGATGGCTGCACGGTAACAGCCCTGTCCGATGGCATGGGCGGCATCGAACAGCTGCGCAGCCTTGGCCCCGATCTGGTGATCCTTGACCTGATGCTGCCGGGCATTTCGGGGCTGGAACTTCTGGCGGCGATCCGCGCCGACCGTGGCCTGCGCGGCGTGCCGGTGATGATGCTGACCGCCAAGGGGCAGGGGCGCGACCGCGAGGCAGCGCTTCAGGCCGGGGTCAACCATTTCATGACCAAGCCCTTCTCGAATACAGAAATGCTGGCCGCCGTGCGCGGGCTGGTCGCGCGGCGGGGGGCCGGCTGAATGGCGCGGCGGGTTCCGCTGTTTCTCAAACGGCGCAGCTACCGGCAGCGGCGCCTGCGCGATGCGGCGCGCCTTTTGCCGCTGGTGGGGATGTTCCTGCTGCTGGTCCCGCTGATCGGGGCAGGGGGGGCGGGCAACACGGCGGGGCACGGGCTTTACCTCTTTCTGGTCTGGCTGGGTCTGGTGGCGGCGGCGGCGGCGCTGTCGGCGGGGCTCGGCTCCGATCCGGGTGACGATGGCGAAGCCGACAGCCCCGCCCCGCCCGACAGGCCGCGCTGATGCCGTTCAACCTGCTTGTCCTGTTCTGCCTGTGCTATGTCGCCATGCTGTTTTGCGTGGCCTTTCTGGCCGAACGCCGCGCGGCCGAGGGGCGGGTGCGCTGGCTGCGCTCGCCCGCGATCTATACGCTCTCGCTGTCGATCTACTGCACGGCCTGGACGTTTTACGGCGCGGTCGGATATGCCGCGCGCTCGGGGCTGGAATTTGTGACCATCTATCTGGGCCCGACACTGGTGTTCGTCGGCTGGTGGTGGGTGCTGCGCAAGCTGGTCAGGATCGGGCGGCAACAGCGCGTGACCAGTATCGCCGACCTGATCTCCAGCCGCTTCGGCAAGTCGAACATCCTTGGCGTGGTCGTCACGCTGATCGCCGTCATCGCCGCCACCCCCTATATCGCGCTGCAACTCCAGTCGGTCACGCTGTCCTTCGCCGTCTTTGCCAGCGGCACGCCCGAAGGCTGGGCCCTGCCCAACCGCGATGCCACGGCGATCTGGGTCGCGGGGGGGCTGGCGCTGTTCACCATCCTGTTCGGCACCCGCAACTTGGATGCCAAGGAACAGCATCACGGCGTGGTTCTGGCCATCGCGGTCGAGGCGGTGGTGAAGCTGGTCGCCCTTCTGGCGGTGGGCATCTTCGTGGTCTGGGGCATCGCTGGCGGCGCGCAAGAGGTGTTCGCCCGCATCGACGCGACCCAAGCCGCAGGCTGGACCCTGCAACCCGACCGCTGGATCGGCATGATCGCGGTTTCGGGCGCTGCGGTGATCTGCCTGCCGCGCATGTTTCAGGTCATGGTCGTCGAAGGCGGCGAGGACCGCCACCTCGCCCTCGCAAGCTGGGCCTTCCCGGCCTATCTGCTGTTGATGAGCCTGTTCATCGTGCCCATCGCGGTGATCGGGCTGGAACGCATGCCCGCCGGATCGAACCCCGACATGTTCGTTCTGACCCTGCCCTTGGCCGAAGGGCAGGGCGGGCTGGCGCTTTTGGCCTTTCTGGGCGGGTTCTCGTCGGCCACGTCGATGGTGATCGTGGAATCCATCGCGCTCGCGACCATGGTGTCCAACCACATCGTCATGCCGCTTTGGCTGCGCCTTGCCCCCAAGGCCGCGATGAAGGGCGATGTGCGGCGCATCGTGCTGCTGGCGCGGCGGCTGTCGATCGTGGGGGTGCTGGGGCTCGGCTATGCCTATTACCGCATGTCGGGCGGATCGGCCGCGCTGGCGGCGATGGGGCTCATTGCATTCGCCGGCATGGCGCAGGTGCTGCCGGTGCTGCTGGGCGGCATCTTCTGGCGCGGGGCGACCAAGGCGGGGGCGGTGGCGGGGCTGGTCACGGGCTTTGCCGTCTGGGCCTTCACGCTGCTCTTGCCCTTCTTCGGCCCCGGCACGCTTTTGCCGCAGGCGGTGTTCGACCATGGCCTGTTCGGCCTTGGCTGGCTGCGCCCGCAGGCTCTGTTCGGGATTGCGGGGATGGACCCCTTGGTCCATGCGATCTTCTGGTCGGCGGTGCTGAACACGGCCGCTTTCTGCGCGGGCTCGCTTCTCACCTTTCCCGGTCCGGTCGAACGGATGCAGGGCGCCGCCTTTGTTAATGTTTTTGACGCCGATGCCGCAGGCCCGCAGGGCTGGGCCCGCGGGCGCGCCGAACCCGAAGCGCTTTTGATGATGGCCCAGCGCATCCTTGGCGAAGAACCCGCATTGGCCCTGTTCGAGGCCGAGGCCCGCGCCCAGGGCAAGGCAGGCTATCTGCCCGATGCCACCCCCGATTTCGTGGCAGGGCTGGAACGGCGGCTCGCCGGATCGGTCGGTGCCGCCACCGCCCATGCGATGATCAGCCAGATCGTCGGGCGCGCCACCGTGTCGGTCGAAGACCTGATGGCCGTCGCCAATGAAACCGCCCAGATCATGGAATATTCCGCCCAGCTGGAAGCCCAGCGCGAAGAACTCAGCCGCACCGCCGGCGCCCTGCGCGAGGCGAATGAGAAACTGACCCAGCTTTCCGTGCAGAAAGACGCCTTCCTCAGCCAGATCAGCCACGAATTGCGCACCCCGATGACCTCGATCCGCGCCTTTTCCGAGGTCCTGACCGAAGGCGACCTGCCGCCCGAACTGGTGGCCAATTACGGCCGCATCATCCATGACGAGGCGATCCGCCTGACGCGCCTGCTTGATGACCTGCTTGACCTCAGCGTGCTGGAAAACGGGTCGGTCCAGCTCAACCTGTCGCTGGTCAACCTCCAGCAACTGCTCGACCGCGCCCTTGCCGCCGCATCCCATACCCGCCCCGAACGCAGCTTTACCGTCATCCGCGACCTTCCGGCCGAAAACCTGTTCCTGCGCACTGATGGCGACCGTCTGGTTCAGGTCTTTATCAACCTTGTCTCCAACGCCCGCAAATATTGCGATGCCGCCAGCCCCGCGCTGACCATCTCGGTCCGCCAGCGGGCGGGGCGGGTCCATGTCGATTTCACCGATAACGGCACCGGCATCGCCAAACAGCATCAGGCGATCATCTTCGAGAAATTCGCCCGCCTCAGCGATCAGCACCGCGCGGGCGGGGCAGGGCTGGGGCTGGCCATCTGCCGCGAGGTGATGGCCAATCTGGGCGGGCAGGTCAGCTATCTGCCCGGACGCGGCGGCGCCTCGTTTCGCGTCACGCTGCCGCTGCGGATCGGACGGCAGGCCGCTTAACGATACGTCAACCAACGCGGGCTAGCTTGGCCGGGCGGAGGTGGCGATGGGCGTGCTGCGGCGAAAATTCGGTCGGGTCGAGGCAGGCACCGCTCAGGGCGCCGAAGGCGCATGGCACCTGTCGCTGGCCCGCGCCGCCCGCGATGCAACCGGCCTCTCGCCCGAGGTGACGGCGGGCCGCGAAACGCGGGTGTCGCTGGCCGAACTGGTGGAACATCTGGCCGACCGCTCGCTCATCGCCATGCTCGACGAAGGCGAAGGGGCGGCACTGGGCCTTTGCGCCCTTGCGCCGCCGCTGCTGTCGGGGCTGGTCGCGCTGTTGACCACGGGTCGCGCGCCGCTCGATCCCGAAACCCCGCGCCGCCCCACCCGTACCGATGCCGCCATGCTGGCCCCGCTGATCGACGCGGCCCTGTCAGGTTGGGCTGCGGAACTGGCCGCGCAGGAAGACGGCGCCTTTGCCGATGGCTGGCGCTATGCCAGCTTTCTGGAAGATGCCCGCCCGCTGGCCCTGCTGCTTGAAGATACCGCCTACCGGCTGTTCCGCGCCGACCTGTCGCTGCCGCAGGGCGGGGTGGCGGGGCAGGTGCTGCTGGCCCTTCCCGCCGCCCCGCGCCCGCGCCGTTCGCCGCAGCCCGCCCAGATGGCGGCACAGGCAGATGCCGCACTGGCCGATGCCGCGCAGGCCGACGGCTTTCGCACCGCCTTTTCGCGGCAGGTCGAAACGGTCGCCTGCCGGATGGATGCCGAACTGGTCCGTATCACCCTGCCCTTGGGGCAGGTCATGGCGCTGGCCGTGGGCGATGTCGTGCCGCTGGCCGATGCAACCGTGGCACGGCTGCTTTTGCGCGGGGTGGACGGGCAGACCATTGCCGAAGGCAAGCTTGGCCAGATGCGCGGGCAACGCGCGGTCAGGCTGTCACTACCCGCCGATCCCGCCCCGCTGCCCGCCCCGCAGATCGCAGGCTAGCGAAGCGCTCAGCCGCGCAGCATCGGGCGCAGATGTTCCAGCTGATAGCCAAAGCGCGCGGGAATGGCGATCAACTCATCCGCCGGCATCTGCCCCGCATGGGCCAGTGCCCAGACCACCGAAGACCGGTTGCCACTGGCGCAATAGGCAAAGACCGGCCCGCCCGCCGCCTCGATCGCGGCGGCCTGCACGGCCACATTCTCGGGCGTCAGCGCGCCGCCGATCACCGGATTGGCCACAAAGGTCAGCCCCAACGCCTCGGCCGCGGCGCGCATGGCATCCCCGTGCAGATGGGGCGGTATCTCGCCATCGGGGCGGTTGTCGATCACGGTCGTATAGCCCGCCGCCTTGATCGCGGGCAGGTCCTCGGGTTCGATCTGGGGCGAGACGGCATAGGTCGGGGTCAGGGCGCGGATATCCATGGCGGTTCCTTTGGGCGCACGTGTCGGCGCGGTCAGTCTGTCCAGCAGGGCGCTGGCACGGGGTGCGGCCACCATAGCGGCCAGCATGGCAATCAGGAAGAGGGCACCGTTGACCCCGCCATAGGACAGCGAGGCCAGCGCAGGCCCCGGGCACAGCCCCGCCAGCGCCCAGCCCGCCCCGAACAGCACCGACCCCGTGACAAGCCGCGCATCCACGCCGCTGCGGTTCGGCGGCGGAAAGGCATTGCCCAGCACGGCAACCCGCCGCCGCGCCGCGATGCGCCATGCCACGGCCATGGGCAGCATCGCCCCGCCCATCACAAAGGCCAGCGTCGGGTCCCACTGGCCGAACACATCCAGCCAGCCCTGCACCCGCGCGGTATCGGTCATCCCCGACAGGTAAAGCCCAAGCCCGAACAACCCGCCCGCCAGCGCCGCAAACACCACCCGCATCAGATGATCCCCAACCCGTGGCGCGCCACGGCCATCACCAGCCCGCCCGCAACGATGTAGAACACCGTCGCCACGATCCCCCGCAACGACAGCCGCGAAATCCCGCAGACCCCGTGCCCCGATGTGCAGCCATTCGCCATCCGCGTGCCAAGGCCCACCAGCCCCCCCGCCACGATCACCACCGCCACATTCCCGGTCACATGCGTTTGCGCCCCGCCCGCGGCCCAGGCCATGACGGCAGGCACGGCCACCAGCGCGGCCACAAACCCCGCCCTTTCGCGCCATGTGCCCCCGGCCGTTCCATCGACCAGCCCGCCCACGATGCCCGATGCCCCCATGATCCGCCCGTTCACCAGCAGATAGGCGGCAGCGGCACAGCCGATGCAAAGCCCGCCGATCAGGCCCCAAATCCATTCGATCTGCATCGCTTGTGCATCCCCTGTGCATACCGGCATCGGCCGGCGCGGCGCCTAAAGCCCGTTGATCGGCACTTTCAGATAGGATGTGCCGTTCTCCTCGGGTTCGGGCATATGGCCTGCCCGCATGTTCACCTGCAAGGCCGGGATGATCAGTTTCGGCATCGCCAGCGTCTTGTCCCGCGCCTCGCGCAGCGCCACGAATTCGTCGCGGCTCTTGCCTGCGCCGATATGCACATTGCGCGCCTTCTGCTCGCCCACCGTGGTTTCCCAGGCGAAATGCTCGCGCCCCGGCGCCTTGTAATCATGGCCGACGAAGATGCGCGTCTCCTCTGGCAGGGACAGGATTTTCTGCACCGAATCGAACATCACCGCCGCCGATCCGCCCGGAAAATCGCAGCGCGCCGTGCCGAAATCGGGCATGAACAGCGTATCGCCCACAAAGGCCGCATCCCCGATCACATAGGTCAGGCAGGCCGGCGTATGGCCCGGCGTGTGCAGCACATCACAGCGCAACTGGCCGATCATCACGCTGTCGCCCTCGCGGAACAGACGGTCGAACTGCGACCCGTCGCGCCGGAACCGCGTGCCTTCGTTGAACACCTTGCCAAAGGTATCCTGCACCACGGTGATCCGGTCGCCGATGCCGATCTTGCCGCCCAGCCGTTCCTGCAAATAGGGCGCGGCCGACAGATGGTCGGCATGGACATGGGTTTCCAAAAGCCATTGCACATCAAGCCCTTGGTCGCGGATATAGGCAATGACCGCATCCGCCGACCGCGTATCGGTCCGCCCCGAGGCAGGGTCGAAATCCAGCACCGAATCGATCACCGCGCAGGCCGTTCCCGCCGGATCGCGCACCACATAGGTCAGCGTATTCGTCGCCGCGTCGAAAAACGGCAGGATTAAGGGCGTTCCGGCCTGCATGCGCGCACTCCTTGGTTACGCCCGATCATAGGGCGCAACACCCGCCGCTTGCAACCGCCCGGCTTGACGCAGGTCAAGGCAAGGGGCGGTCGTCGCGTGCAGGATCGGCGGCAGGAACAGAGGATCGCGCATGAAACCCATCGCCACCCGCAAGACCGAACTCACCGCCCGGCTGGCCCTGTTGCAAGGCCGCCTTACCGGCATCGAGGCCGAGCTTGACAGCCATGACAGCCACGACTGGCCCGACCTTGCCACCCAGCGCGAAGCCGACGAGGTGCTGGAACAGCTGGGGCAGGGCGGACAGGCCGAAATCCGCCAGATCAAGGCCGCCCTTTCACGCATCGCGGCAGGCGATTACGGGCTGTGCACCCGCTGTGGCGCCCAGATCGCCGAGGCGCGGCTGGATGCCCTGCCCGCAACGCCGCTCTGCCAGGAATGCGCGAAATGATCGGCCTCGCCCCGCTTTCGCCATCGCCGCAACAGGCCGACCGTCCCCTTGCGCGGTTGCAGGCCGAGATGGAGGCGCTTGCCGCCCTGATGCCCGGGCTTTGGCCACGGCCAGCGCCGCAGGCGGGCGGGGCGCGGGCGGCAATGGCGCAGGAAACCCCGCCACAACCCGCCCCGCGCCCCTGACCGCGTTTGCCGCTTTCCGCCGCCCGCCGCCCCTGCACCCGCTGGGGCATTGCCAAGAAGGCCCTGCCGCGCTTTCATGGTGCCGTTAGGGAGTGGCGGTATGGCGCGGAACCGGGCGCAAGACGGATCAGGCAACACCACGGGTTCGGGCACGGCCAAACCGGCCGCGCGGCGCCCGTGCTGACCGAGATCGCGGTCATCGGGCCGCTTTCGGCGGCGCTGCGTGCCCGCACGGCCGCGCGTCTGGCGCAGGCCACAGGTCCGGTCGTGCTGACCGTGTCCTCCGACGGCCTGCCGCTGGAAGACATCGCCACGCCCCAAGCCGTGGCCGAGGTGGCGGCACTGGCCGACCGGCTCGCATCGCTCACAGGGTCCGTGGCGCTGCTGGGTGGCGATGTGCGCGGCGCGGCGCTGGAACTTGCGCTGGGCGCCACGCATCGCATCGCATCGCCCGACGCGCAGATGGGTTTTTCCGATCTTGCCTTCGGCCTTGTCCCCGGTGCGGGGGGAACCCAGCGCCTGCCGCGGCTGGTGGGCGGGGCACAGGCGCTGCGCCTGCTGCTTCACTCGGCGGTTCTGGGCGCGGCCGAGGCGCTGGCCATCGGTCTTGTGGATCAGGTGGCGCAGGATGATCCCCGCCTTCTGGCGCGGGGGCTGGCAGGGGCCGCCGAACCGCGCCGCCGCGGCTTTGCCGATGGGCGCGGCTATCTTGCCGCCGTGGCCGCCGCACGGCAGACCGCCACCCGCCCCGCCCCGCGCCACATGGTCGATTGCATCGAGGCCGCGCTGCTTTTGCCCGTCGAACAGGGCCGCGCGCTGGAACGGGTCTGTCTGGCGGATCTCGCGGCCAGCGATACGGCCCTTGGCCTGCACCACGCCGCGCGGGCGCTGCAAGCGGCGGGCGGCGGGCCGGGGGCGCGGGTGGCGCGGCTGGGCCTGTGGGGCGGCGGGGCGCAGGCGGTGGGGCTGGCCGCGCAGGCCCTGCGCGCCGGTCTTACCGTGCAATGCGCCGCCGCCGAGCGTGAAACGGTGGTCCGCCTGCTGGCCGATCTGGCCGAATGGCAACAGGCCGAGGTGCAGGCGGGCCGTCTGTCACCCCAGGCGCGCGATGACGATTGGGCGCGGCTTTTGCCGCAGGTCGGCGTCGATGGGCTGTCTGGCGTCGATCTGGCCGTGATGATGGCCGCAGGCGATGTGCCCGGGCCAAAGCTCTCGCTTGGCACCGATCCGGTCGCGGGCGTGGCGCATCTGACCCGCCTTGACGGCTTGGGCGAAGTGCAACCCAACGGCGCCGCCCCCGCCGATCTGGCGCGCGCCGTGGGCTTCGTGCGGGCGATGGGCTGGGTTCCGGTGGTCACGGGCGGTGGCCATCCGGTCGCGTTGCGGCTGGCACAGGCGCTGTCGGATGCCGTGCACTGGGCCGAAGGTCAGGGCCGCCCGCGCGACACCATCGCGCGCGCGCTGGCGGCCGCAGGTCTGGCGGGCGGATCGGGCGATGCGCTCGGAGCGGGCGGGGTGGCCGACGAGGTGGCGCTGCGCTGCCTTGCCGCGCTGGCCAATGCCGGCGCCCGCGCCATCGCGGCGGCCGAGGCCCCCTCGGCCCTGCATGTCGATGCGGTGGCGGTGGCGGCGGGGTTGATGCTGCGCGCCACCGGCGGGCCGATGTATCAGGCCGATCGCCGCGGCCTTCTGGTGCTGCGGCGCGACCTGATGCAGTGGCAGGCCGACGATGCCGCCCTGTGGTCGCCCGCACCGCTGCTCGACAGGCTTGTGTCGGACGGGCGCGGCTTTACTTCAGGATGATGCCCACCAGAACCAGCATCAGCCCAAGGAACGACACCGCCAAGGCGGCAAGGTTGATCGCCACCACCCGCTGAAGCCGGGCACGGATTTCGTCATCGGCCAGACCGGACCGCCGCGCCCGCAAGGCGATGGCGATGCACCAGACCAGCCCCGCCACACCGGCCAGCGACAGAACCGCCCCGCCCCAGATCAACCCGTCCATAACCGCCTCCCCCGTGACACGGCCTTTGTCCTAGCCCGCCCGCCCGCGCCACACAAGCCGCCCGCCGCCGTCTTGAACAAGAGGGCCCGGAAAGGATAGGAGGGTGGGCGTTCCCCAAGTGATGAGGCCATGATGAGCGATCCCACCGACGCCTACAACGTCACCGCAGACGAGCTGCGCCAGTTCGTCGAGCGGTTCGAACAGCTTGAAGCCGAAAAGAAAGACGTGGCGGAACAGCAAAAAGAGCTGATGGCCGAAGCCAAGGGTCGCGGCTATGACACCAAGGTGCTTAAAAAAGTCATCGCCCTGCGCAAGCGCAAGCCCGATGACATTGCCGAGGAAGAGGCAGTGCTGGAAATGTACAAGCAGGCGCTGGGGATGAACTGATCCCGCATCCCGCATCCCCCTGCGCCCGGCCCCCCACTGCATCGCTTGCGGCCAGCGGCGCGGGGGGGCTGTCTGCCCCCGTCGGGCGTTGCCCGACTCCCCCGAGGATATTTTTGCCAGTGTGAAAGGCAGGCCGGTTCCGCGCTTCGCCCTCAGGGCGCAAGGAAGCTGACACCTTCCATCGACCGGATGCGGGCGATGTCGCGGCGATAGTTTTCCTCAAGCTCGGCCAACAGCCCCTCGTCCCAACCGGGCAGATCGATCTCGGTCTCGATCTGGTCGGGCAGGGCGAATTTGTCCAGAAAGGCCGAAACGATCCGCCGCCGGGCCAGCGGCGTTGCGGGCGGGTTCGCGGCCAGATAGGCGTTCAGCCGCGCCAGCCCTTCGGGCGACATCAGGCTTGCCAGCAATTCGTCGGTTTCGGTCAGCCGCGTATCGGGCGCATGGCCGGACACGGTTTGCAGCACATCCTGCCAGATCAGCGGCGTATCCTCGTCACACCAGATGGTCAGCGGCGCATCGGGGTTGAGGGTGCGGATTTCCTCGACCATGCGGCTCCAGCTCAGGGCGCGCGGATCGGCATTGCCCATGAATTCCTCATAGGGTTTGCCGCGCTGCTTGGCGAACAGCGCAGGCAGGAAGCTGGCCGGGCTGCGGATGGCAAGATGGAACTCGGCCTCGATCTCGGGGAAGATCTGGGTAAAGGCGCGGATGCGTTCGGCTGCCGCAGGGTAAAGGCGGCGGTCGCGGATCACCCATTGCGGATAGGACAGGAAATTGTCCCATGACAGGATCAGCCGGTCTGCACGGTCCTCATCCATGATCTGGTCCAGAACCAGCGCCTGCGTATCGCGTGAAGCGGGCCGCCCCTTGAGCGTGATCGCCGTATCGCGCAGCAGCGCCCGATACCGCGTGGGCCCCGGCACCACGATGCCCTGATGGCCAAGGATGACGCGGTTCTTCCAAAGGCACCGGATGAGCCGTTCGTCATCGGTGCAATGGGCGCCAAGGTGATACACAATACGCATGAAGGACTTGCTGCCAACCTAACCGTTACGCCGTGGACTATACGGGGTTTTCTGGACAGGGAAACGGCTTTCGGTTAATCGGGGCCGATCATGTCTGACGAAAACAGTCAAGTTCGCCCCGTCCTGCCGCGTTTACGCCCTGACGGCTGGTCGCTGGGCGCAGCCCTTATCGCCGCGATCGTGCTGGCGCCGATGCTGGCCGTGGTCTGGATCGCCTTTCATCCGACCGAGAATATCTGGCCCCATCTTCTGTCATCGGTGCTGCCGCGCTATATCGAAACCACGCTGGTGATGATGGCGGGCGTGGGGGCGCTGACGGCGGCCATGGGCACGGGCGCGGCATGGCTGGTGGTCATGTACCGCTTTCCGGGGCGCGGCTGGCTGGACCATGCGTTGCTGTTCCCCTTGGCCATTCCGGCCTATGTCGGGGCCTTCGCGCTGGTCGATTTCCTGCAATATGCGGGGCCGGTGCAGACGGGGCTGCGCGCGGCCATGGGCTGGCAGACCGCGCGCGATTACTGGTTCCCCGAAGTGCGCTCGCAGGGCTTTGCCATTCTGGTGCTGTCCTTCGCGCTTTACCCTTATGTCTATCTGCTGGCCCGCGCCGCGTTCCGCGAACAATCGGGCAGTTCCTTCGAGGTGGCGCGCGCGCTGGGCGCGGGGCCATGGGGGCTGTTTCTGCGCGTGGGCCTGCCGCTGGCCCGTCCGGCCATTGCGACGGGCGTGGCGCTGGTGCTGATGGAAACGGTGGCCGATTACGGAACCGTCACCTATTTCGGCGTGCAGACCCTGACCACGGGCATCTTTTCCACATGGCTGAACGGCAACAATGCGGGGGGGGCGGCCCAGATCGCGGGGGTTGTGCTGGTCGTCATCCTGATCCTTGTCGCGGCCGAACGCGCCAGCCGCCGCCGCGCGCGCTTTCACCGGCCGACCCGCGCGCTGCGCCCGGTCGATCCGGTCCGCCTGACCGGCAGGCAGGGCTGGGCGGCGCTGGCGCTGTGCCTTGTGCCCTTTGCCATGGGCTTCGTGCTGCCCGTGGCGGTGATGCTGGTGCATGCCTTCGAAAGCCCCTCGGTCTGGCTGGCCCCCGAACTGGTGCAGGCCCTGGCCAATACGCTTGTCGTCGGCGGCACGGCGGCGGTGCTGACGGTGGCGGCAGCGGTGTTTCTGGTCTATGGCGTGCGGATGGCGGGGCGGGGCTTTGCCCGCGTGGTGCTGCCGCTGACCACGCTGGGCTATGCCGCCCCGGGGGCCGTGCTGGGCGTGGGCATCCTGATCCCGCTGGCCGCATTCGACAACCGTCTGGCCGATGCGGTGCTGGCCGTCACCGGCCATGACCCCGGCCTGATGCTGACAGGCACCTCGGCCGCGCTGGTCATCGCCTATGCGGTGCGCTTTTTCGGCGTGGCGCAGGGGGCGGTGGATTCGGCCTTTGGCCGGGTGTCACCCTCGCTTCCCATGGCGGCGCGCTCGCTTGGGCGAAGCGCCGGCGGGGCGCTGCAATCGGTCTATCTGCCGCTGATGCGCGGATCGGTGGCAACCGCGCTGCTGGTGGTCTTTGTCGATTGCGTCAAGGAATTGCCCGCAACGCTGCTGCTGCGGCCTTTCAACTTCGACACGCTTTCCACGCGGGTGTTCGAACTCGCCAGCCTCGAGAAACTGTCCGAGGCCGCCCCCGCCGCGCTGGTGGTGATGCTGGTCGGCCTGTCGGCGGTACTGCTGCTGGCGCGGGCGAACCGCTAATCCTTTATCAGTGCCGCGATCCGGGGCACGACCTGCCCAAGGAATGCGGCGATCCGCGCAGGTTCGGGCCGCAACATGCGCCCGCTGCCCAAGGGGGTGACAAGCCCGTGCGCGATACAGGCATTGCGGGTGCGGAAATAGGTGCCCCGCGAAAAGGGGGCCAAGCGTTCATAATGGATCGACGTCCGCTCGCCCTGCGCAAGCATCCGGTCCAGCAACCAGATCATGCGCCCAAGGGTGGCGCTGTCGGGCAGTCGAGGCGCTAGTCTGGCTTCGTGGATCATGCGGTCATCTCCGTTTTGCCCGCATCTACGAAAACGCCGCACCAAAAGTTTCACCCGCCCCGCCCACCCCCAAATCCGCACCTCTTGCATGCCCGCCCACAGAAAGGTATCTGAAGCACGTGCCTCTATAGCTCAGCTGGTAGAGCACCTGATTTGTAATCAGGGGGTCGGGGGTTCGAGCCCCTCTGGGGGCACCAGAATTCATTGCCGGCCGGACCGATGGTGCCGCAAAAGATGTGGTGCGGGGCGTCGCTTGGGCGGGCGGGTGCGATGTTCTTCACCTGCGTCCCCCTTTTGGCGCGCCGCCCGTGCCTGTGGCCGCGCGCCCGTGCGGCCCTTCCCCGTGGTGCGGCCTTGGGGCGTGCGGGGGCTTTTCCGCTTGCGGGCAATCTGCTAGCACGGGCCAGCCCTGAATGGCCCGGATATTCCGGTGCCGGAATGTGACCAGACACGGGAAAGATCGGCCCATGGGTGATGCCAGGTTCTCTTGCGGTTCGGGGCATTTCAGGTGCCCTCGGGCGGCCTTTGCCACGGCTGTTCGAACCTTGCGCGGGCGCTGCGTAACCGGCTTTCGTGCCATGGCGATTGCAAACAGGACCGGATATGGGACATAGCCTTTCAGGTCTTGTCTTGCGCAAAGCACGGCCGGGAACGGTTTTTCACCGTCTGGCGCGGCGCATGCATCCGCCCAAGATGGTTGCCTATGACGGCTGGAAAGTTCTGGCCCATCCGTGCGACAACCATACCGAATACTGGCTGGCCTTGTATGGCGCTCCGCCCGAAAGCGAAACCTATGCTTTCCTTTTGTCCGAGATTCGGGGCAAGCGGGTCGAATTCTTCGATATCGGCGCCAATAACGGGGTCTATTCCCTGATGGTCAGCACCCACGCGCATCCCCGCAGCACCATTCTGGCCTTTGAACCAAACCCCGAAATGCTGCGCCGCCTCAGGCGCAATATCGCCCTTAGTCAGGCGCGCAACATCACCGTCATGCCCTTTGCGGTGGGCGAAGATAGCGGAACCATGGCGCTTAAAATCCCGCGATACCGCTTTCGCGAACTGGGCAGCGCAAGCCTGCTCGATCAGGGATCGGCCTTTACCGAAACGCGCGTGACTGTCACCACCCTTGCCGCTACCCTTCCGGCACGGCAGCCCGATTGCGACCTGCGCGCCCTCAAGATCGATGTGGAAGGCTATGAGGACCGCGCGCTTTACAGCTATCTTTCACAGGCGCCGGTGGCCGAATTGCCCGACATCATCATCATCGAATATGTCCACGGCTCTTATTGGACCCGCGATCTTTACGGCGTCTTTCGCGACCGCGATTTTGCCGAAGTGGCCCGGGTCGAAGGAAATATCATCCTGCGCAGGCAGGCCTGAACCGCGATGACGATTGCCGCGATAACTATGGTGCGCGATGACCTGTTCTATATCAGGAAATGGATCGCGCATTACGGCCGCCAGATCGGGCACGAAAACCTTTATGTGCTGGTCCATGGCAATGCGCCGGAAATACGGGCGCTCGACGGGCGGGTGAATTACATCCATCTGCCGGCGCGGCAGGACGATACGATCGGCAAGACACGGTTCAATATCGACCGCTTTCGCCTGATCAACAACCTTGCCAACAGCCTGCTGGCCTATTTCGATCATGTCATCGTCACGGATGCCGACGAATATCTGGTGGCCGATCCCGACCTTGCCGATAGCCTGCCCGAATATATCGCGCGTTTTGCCCCGCATGGCACCTTGACCGCATTCGGGCTGGATGTCTGGCAGCACATGGCCGAACACCCCGCGCCGATCGATCTGGACAGGCCGATCCTTGCCCAGCGGCCGCTGTGCAAGGTTGCACCGCTTTACCATAAGCCGGCCATAACCAACCGGGTGATCCGGCGCAATCTTGGCAACCATGCGTCGAATGATCCGAAACTGACCATTCCCAAAGGCCTTTACCTGTTCCATCTGCGGTATTTCGACCGTGATTTCGTTCTTGGAACCCAATTGAACCGCGAAAGGCTGCGCGCGAACCAGACAAACCGGCTTGTCGATTTTCCGCCCGATGATGGCAGCGATTTCACATACCGCGCCGTCATCACCGAAAGCTTCGACAAGGTATCCCGCCTGCCTGTAACCGAAAGGTTCGATTTCGGTCCCGAAATCGCCCTATGCCACAAAACCTGGCGCCGCAGGCGGTATCTGGTGCAGCGTGATTTCTGGAAACGCGTCCTGCGCGGCGATGTTTCGGGCTATTCCTTTCACTGGCGGTTCGACCTGATCGACCAGGATCACCTGCACACCGTGCCGCGCCGGTTCCGGGCGCTGCTCTAGGCCCCGCCACCGCCTGTCTATTCGATGCCGAGCGTCTCGAGATAGCGGCGTTGGAATGTGGCGGCGGCGCTGCGCGACTGGGGCAGGATCTGGCGGCAAAACCCCCTGCGTTGCGCTTCGGGCGCCGCGCCGCTTTGGCGGATCGCGCGGTCATAATCGCGCAGGAACATTTCTTCGTAACGCGCCCGCTCCTCTGGCCCGATGCCAAGCGCGGCCAGCCCCGCCATGGCAAGGTCCACCGCAGGCGCCGCCGGCTGCCCCGTCAGCAACGCCTCGCAATCCCCGATGCTGGCCAAGGCGCGGGCATAGTCGCGCAGCGCGGCGTCAAGCGGGGCATCGCCCTGCCCGCCAAGACAGGGCAGCGCCACAGACCACAGAACCAAAGCCAGACCTGCCCGGCCCGGACCGCCGCGCACAGCCCGCCCGCACCGCCTTGGCCAAGCTGTCATGAACGAAAGATGCGGCATAGATTAATTATCTTTATGAGAGTCGTTGTAAATAGATCGATTGCGCCGAATTTGGCAAGGGCCGTAAAAAAGGAACGGCACCGTGCCATTCAATCACGGCGTGCAGACATCAATCGCCTTTGGGCGGGAATTTCCGCTGCACAGCGGCGCGGATCAGATCGATCTGGTCTTTTCGCAACCCGCTTCGGTCTTGTCCCGCCGCCGTTCCCGCCGCTGGCGCCTTGGCCGGAACCGGCGGGGCAGGGGGCCTTGTCGCGCCGCTTGCGGCGGTCTGGCGCAGGCCCGCATCGTTCAGGCGCGACCGCCCGAAGGGCGATTGTGGCGGGGTTCCGGCCCGTTCGCCCCCCTCGCGCGCGGGCGCCAAAAGTTCGTCCACCGACAGTTCCCGCCATTCCGCCCGCCCGCCCAGCGACGCGCACCAAACCGTCAGAACAATGCGGTAAGACCCGTCTTCCGACACGCCGTTTGGCAGATTTCCCACAAACCACGCCCTACATTTGCGGCCCGTCGCCTCGGTCGAAAGGATGCGGTCCGACCAGTCGGCCGACAGCACACCCAGCACCCGCGCCACATCGGCATCGGCGCTGTCCGACACTTTCAGCAAGGCTTCGGTCAGCGGTGACAGGAACACCTCTTGCCCCGGTTTCAACCCCGACAGCATGCGTTCGGCGCGGTCCCGGTCCCGGGCCACCACCACCTGCACTCTGGGAATAAGGTTCCGCATCCTGTCGTCTTGCCTTGCCGCGGGTGTCAAACGGGGGCGGCGATCCACCGCGCAGGCCATGAATGCGGCAAAATCCGGGGTGTTACAATTCCAACACGGCGGCATGTCCCAAAGAAACTTTTGGCGCCATCCGACAGGTTTTTACATCGAAAGTTAAAATCACCCATACCTTATCAAAAGGATATCAAACGGATCGTTTGGACGAATTGACTTCAAAGGGCGTGGAAGCCCAAAGTGTCGCAATAGAAAATCGGGCGGAACAAACCATGGCAAGCTGGTGGAGTGGCAAGCGGACGGCGAAAGACGAACCTGTCGGGGTCGCTCCGCCGCAACCGGTCGCCCCTGGTGCCGCCGCGTCGCCTGCATCTGACGGGCGTGCCTTGTCTGCCCCCGCATCTGCCCGTTCCGCCGCACCGGGTGTGCCCCCCACGGCCCGAGAGTTTTCCGCCGACCCTGTCGCTTTGCCTAAGGAGCAACCCAAGATGAACACAAGCTTCCGCGCGCCGTTTGACCGCGGCCAAGACCTGTCGCCCGCCTCCATTGCCCCCACCGTCATCCGCGCCGGGCTTCACCTCGAAGGCAATATCAACACCAGCGATGACATCCTTCTCGAAGGGTCGGTGCGCGGCGAAGTGACCGCCAACAGCATCACCGTCGCCGAAGGCGCCACGCTTCAGGGCACGATCTCGGCCGCCGTGGTCGTGGTTGACGGCACGGTCGAGGGTGTGGTGCGCTGCATCAAGCTTCAGGTCAACACCACCGGCGCCGTGTCCGGCGAGATCCACCACAGCGTTCTGGTCGTCGAGGCGGGCGCCGCCATCGAAGGCACCGTGTTTCGCTCGGACCGCCATCTGGAACCCGCGCCGATGACGCTGCATGTCGTGGCCTCCGAACCCGCAAAATCCGCGACCGATACCACCGCCACCGAGGCGTGATCAGGCCTTTCGGCCCGAAGGAGTGTGAGCGGTGTTTGGTTGGTCGCGCAAGTCGCTCGGTATCGATATAGGGTCGTCCAACACCACCGTGGTGGTGGACAAACGGCGTGAAATCCTGTTCGAGCCGACCTATGTCGCCTATGGCACGCGGGCTTCGGGCGCGCGGCAGGCGCTTGAATTCGGCGCCACCGCCAAGGCGATGAACGGCAAGACGCCGCCTTCAATTGTGGTGATCCGCCCGCTGCGTCAGGGCGCGATTGCCAATTTCGATTGCGCGTCCGACCTGATCAAGCATCTGGTGCACCGCACCAACACCGCCTCTTTCGCGCCGCAACGCCGGTTTGACGTGGTGGCCAGCGTGCCCGAATCCGCCACCAACGTGGAAAAGCGCGCCATCCGCCAATCGCTGCTTGCGGCGGGGGCGGGGCGGGTAACACTGGTGCGAAAGCCCATCGTTGCCGCCATCGGGGCGGGGCTGAACGTGCATCAGCCGGTGGGGTCGCTGGTCGTCGATATCGGCGGCGGCACCTGCGAGATTTCGATCATCTCGCTGACCGACCTGATCGTTTCGCGCTCGCTCCGCATCGGGGGCGAGACGATGGATGAAGAAATCAGCGCCGCGATCAAGAAACAGCACGGCATCCTGATCGGCGAAGGCACGGCCGAAGAACTGAAAGACCGCGTCGGCGGCGCCGTGCTTGACACGGCAAGCGGCGGTTCGGTCGGGGTCAAGGGCCGCAACGCCGTGACCGGCATGCCGGTCGAGGTGATCGTCCCGATCGAGGATATCGTGCGCCCGATCATGGTGGTGCTTGATTCCATCGCCATGGCCATTTCCGACGTTATCGAACAGGCCCCGCCCGACATCATGTCGGACGTGCTGGAAAACGGCGTCATGCTGACCGGCGGTGTCGCCTGCATGAAAGGCATCTGCGAGGCGCTTTCGGCGCGTCTGGGCCTGCCGGTCAATGTGGCCGACGAACCCAACCATGTCATCGCGCGCGGGCTGTCATCGGTGTTGCGAAGCAAGCGGCTTTACAAGCACATCACCGTCAATGCCGAATAACCGCGTGCCTTTCTCGACCGGCGGCCTGCGCGAAAGCGACCTGACCGACGCCCCGCCAGATGACGGCTTGCCCCAAGACGCAACCGAAAACCCCGCCGATCTGCATTTCCGGCTGGCCGCCCGCGCCATGCAGGGCGAGGCGACGACAGGGATCGACCTGTCCAACCTGCCCGACCTGCCCGAGATTCCGCCCGAAATCGCCCAATGCCGCAACCTGCGGACGCTGAACCTGTCGGGCACGGCGGTGTCCGATCTGCGGGTGCTGTCACCCTTGCCACGGCTCGAACGGCTGGTGCTGTTTGGCACGCCGGTGTCCGATCTGGGGCCCTTGGGGCACCTGCGGTCGTTGCGCTGGCTCAATATCAGCTGCACGCTTGTGTCCGACCTCGGGCCGCTGGCCGATCTGCCCTTGCTCGAAACGCTCGATCTGTCCTTTACACCGGTTGAAACGCTCGATCCGCTGTCCGGTGCCACCCGCATGCGCGAACTGATCCTGCGCGGCGCGCGGGTGTCCTGCCTGCGTCCCGTGTCGCGCATGCGCGATCTGATGATCCTTGACGCGTCGGGCACCTATGTGACCGATACGTCGGTCTTGTCCCAGCAGCGCAACCTGTCATGGCTGCGAACCGGCGACATCTGACCCCCCGCCCAGGGGGCGGCCATACCGCCTTTCGATTGATCGTTTGACCCAAAGCGCACATCCGCGTTACCCTTTCACCGCAAGCCCCGTCAGAGGGCGCGACAAGGGGTAAGGGCTGTGTCGTTTGGTGTAACAGGTTGCGCGGGTCCGGGGCTGTGCGCCCCGGTGGGGCCGACATGAAGGATGCCGACGCGCCGATTGCCCGCCCGTCACTGGCCAAACGCCCGCCGCTGATCGCAAAGGCCGCGCTGGCCAAGGGCAAGAAGGCGTTCTTCCTGCGCGGCGGTCTGGTGGATGCGTGGTTCGAGAAACGCTCGGACACGCTGGTCGTCACCTTCGACAACCTGTCGTCGGTGGGCGAATATGACCCGCCCCAGCCATGGCTTTACGCAAGGGCGGCCAAGATCGGGGTGTCCCTCCTCGGGATCATGGCCAGCCGCAAGGACTGGTATCGCAACGACGATACGCCCGCGCTGATTTCCGCGCTGCGCGATGCGGGCCTGTTTGCGGGCTTCCGGCGGGTGATCTTTGCCGGCGCCTCGATGGGCGGCTTTGCCGCGCTGGCCTATGCGCGCCTTGTGCCGGGGGCCGAGGTGCTGGCCTTCAGCCCGCAAAGCACGCTGTCGCGCAAGGCCGCCCCCTTTGAAGGGCGCTACCGCTACGGGTCGCGCAAATGGGATTGGACCGGCCCGTTCCACGATGCCGCCGGTGCGGCCGACGGGCGGCGGATCGTGCTGGTCTATGACCCGCAGGTGCCCGAAGACCGCGCCCATGCCATGCGGATCGACGGGGCAGGGGTGCAGCATATCCGCGTGCCGCTGATGGGGCACAGGGCGATCCGCGCGCTCAAAACCCTCGGCGTGCTCGACCAGCTGATCGAGGGCGAATTGCGCGGCGATTTCGACGCGCCCGCCTTCTGGCGCGGCTTTCGGGCGCGGCGGGGCGATGTGGCATGGCAGCGCGCGCTGGTGGGGGCGGCCTTGCAGCGGGGCCATCTGGCCCTGCTGCGCCGCGCCGTCGATGCGATGCGCCGCGCCTATCCCGATCTTGGTTTTCCCCGGCGCGAGGCCAAGCGTCTGGCCGAGGGGCGCCCGATGCAGCACGCCCCCGACCAGACCAGAACCATCACCCTTGGCAACCCCGCCCCCCCCTTTGACGGCACTCTGCTGACCCTGTCGCGCGCGCTTCTGGTGCCCGAACGCGCGCATGACCAGTCGCTCGCCTCGGGCGTGCTGCATGCGGGCGGGCGCTATTGCACCCTGTCGCAGGCATGGATACGGGCGCGCAAACCCACGCCCCCGCCCGAACTGCGCCCCGGTGAACCCGTGCTCGACCTGCCCGGAACGCATCTCTTTGCAGGGCATTTCCGTGGCCATTTCGGCCATTTCCTTGTGGAATCCACCGCCCGCCTTTGGGCGCTCGACCATCTCGATACCCCGCCCGATTCGATCCTGTATCTGCCCTATCGCGGGGCGGCGGGGGCCAATTTGCGCGCCATGGGCGGGCATGAGGGGTTCTTCCGCCTTCTGGGCATCGACACCCCGATCCGCACCCATCCGACCGTGCTGCGCGTGGAACGGCTGATCGTGCCCGAACTGGGGTTCGGTTGGAGCGAACGTTACGCCGGTTCCCCCGCCTACCGCGCCTTCATGCAGGGCCGGTTGCGGGCGGCCACCCGCCCCGAAGGCGGCGAAAGGCTTTATGTCTCGCGCGCGAAGCTGAACGCGCAACGTGGCGGGATCTTGGGCGAAACGGTGATCGAAGAAAACCTCGCCCGCGCGGGATACGAGGTGTTCCACCCCGAAAAACACCCCGTCGAGGTGCAGATCGCCCGCTACCGCGCCGCCCGCCAGATCGTGGCGCTCGACGGATCGGCGCTGCATCTGGCCGCCTTTGTGGCCGAACCGGGCACCCGGGTGGGCATGGTCCTGCGCCGCTCGCGCGCCAATGCCGAAGATTACATCCTGCAATTCCGGTCCTTCTGCGATGTCACCCCCGATGTGATCGACGTGATCCGCCGCGACTGGATCAGCGACGATGCCGCCCGCGTCGATTTTCGTTCCGTGGGCGAGGTTGATTTCGCGGCCCTCTTCCGCGACCTTGCCGAACGCGGCTATCTTCCCCCCGCCTTCCGCCCCGACCTGCCGGATGAGGGCGCCGTGACCGCCATGCTGCACGCCTTTCAGGACAAGCGCGGCGCCATGCGCCCCCTGCGCCCCGGCGAACGCCATCTGGATGCCGAGGACGAATGATGGACCAGCCGCGCCTGACCATGTTCTTCATCGTCGAACCGCCCACCTACCAGAACATGGCCTGTTACCTTGCCGCTTCGATCCGCGCCGCCTTCGGGCAAAGCGTGGCCATGGTGGGCTATTGCCCCGCCCACCGCCTGCCCGAGGTCAGCCCCGAAGTGATCACGGTCCTGTCCCGCATGGGCTGCACGGTGCGCCCCTTCACCGCCGAAGGCCGCTTCGACCCGCCCTATCCGCATGGCAACAAGCTTCTCGCCGCGCTCGAACCGCGCGAGACCGAATTTTCCGCCTTCCTTGACAGCGATATCCTGTTCCTGCGCCCCAATGACGTGGGAAATCTGGTGAAAGACGGCCATGTCTCGCTCACCCCCGCCGCCTCGATGGTCTGGGGCGGGCAGGCGGAATGGGAACGCATCTACGCCACCTGCGGCATGGAACTGCCGTCCGAGCGTATCCGCCTGATGAACCAGCGCTACGGCGGCGACCGCATCCCCTATTTCAGCTCGGGCCTTTTCGTCTTTCCCGAACAGCACCGCAACGCCCAAGGCAAACGCTTCCCCGAAGTGTGGATGGAGATGGCGCAGACCATCGATGCCGACCCCGATATCCCGAAAAAGCGCCCCTATCTCGACCAGATGAGCCTGCCCCTGGCCATCCGCAAGGCGGGGCTGGATTGGAACATCCTGCCCAAGGAACAACACTTCATCCTTGGCGGCATGAAACGGGGCGAACCCCTGCCGCAAGAGCCGCAGGTCTTTACCGTGCATTACCGCAAATGGGATGTGCTGCGCGAAACGGGGCTTGCCCGTCAGGCCAAAGACATGTTGCAGCAACAGGCGGGCGTGCGCCGCATGGCGCAGGTGTCAAAGGCGGGAACGGCGGCCGAAGCCGCCGAATAGTCACTCTTCCAGCGCCGTGGCGGGGTCCAGCCCGATTTCGGCGCACATGCGCGCGGCATAGCTGCCCGCCATCGGCGGGTTCTTGCGCCACCATGGCCGCGTGCCGTTGGTGTAAAGGTGAACCGACAGCGTGGCCTCGGTGAAATGCCCCTCGACCCGACCGTAGGGGTCATAGAACACATCGTTCAACTGAAAGGGCACGGGGTAAAGCACATCGGGCGTCAGCGCCTTTTCATAATCGCCCGTCTGCTGCGCGAACCATGTGAACGCCTGCGGGCCAAAGGCCGTGCGTTCCGCGTTATAAATCCGCACCGCCTGCGGCAGGCTGCTATCCTGCTTGTCCAGCCGCTTCCTTTGATGCTTGTTGAACCATGCGGGTGCATCGGGCAGGTTGTCGTAGTAATTCAGCAACTGCTCGATCAGCGCGCCCTTCGGCGGAATATAGACCACCCCGCAATTCAGCGCCCCGCGAAAGCCGTGACCGGCATAGATGTTCTGCATCTCGTCGGGAAAGGGGCGGTGGCAGAACGCATCGCAATCGATCCAGACCGCATCGATCGCCTGGATCATCTTGTAGCGGAACACGTTCGACAGGAACGACTCGGACGTTTGCGCCACGATCCCCATATCGATCTTCATGATATCGGTCGCGGGCCTGACCTCGACCCCTTGGGGCACATTTTCCACCGTATCGGTGCAGTAAAGAATGGTCGGATGGCCCTGCCGCAGATGCGACAACAGGCACAACTGGTTCAGGTAATGCAGCCGCGTCCCGATCCAGAGCGATGCCACGGGGCGGCGTTGGGGTACTGACATGATGCCTCACTAACGCCCGGCTTTCGCGGGCTTATGGTTTTGACCGAAAGATGCCCGATGCCCGCACCTCTGTCCAGAATTTACGCCTTTGGGCGGGCATAGGCCCGCGTCAGTGCGGCATCGAAGCCAAAGCCCGCATCGGCAAAGCCCTGCGCCTTCAGGCTGTCGTCCAGATCGGAAAGCGCGCTCAACCCCTCCAGAAACCGCCCGCACAGATAGACCTGTTCTGTCACGGGCGGCAGCGCCGCCAGCCCCGCCACCGACACCGACGGATCCGCCACGATCAGCGCCTTCGGCCCCGCCATCGTGGCGGCAGGGTCCTCGATCAGGCGGAACCGCTCGCCCTGTTCAACGCCGTTCCTCGCCAGCACCCGCCGCAATATGGGCAGCAGGGCAGGGTCCGCCTCGGCCAAAGCCAGCGCCAGATCGGGGCGCGCCCGCGCCAGATGCGCCGCCAGAAACCCGCAGCCCGCGCCAAGGATCAGCACGCCTGCCCCCTTGGGCAATGTCTGCGGCATCCGCCGCGCCAGACCGCGCTCGAACTTGCCCGCCGCGATGGCGGCCAGCGCCGTTGGGGTAAAGACCCGCCCGTCCTGCGGCAACAGCACCGTATGGTTCGCCGTCCACTCGCAGGGGCTTTCCGTTTCCGCCACAATCCGGCTCAGATAACTGGCCGAAGGCTGGGCCTTGACCGTTTCCACGGGGTTCGCCTTGCGCTCTTCCTTGGCCTTGGCCGTCCGGCGCTTTTCCACATCCGACATCAGCGCCGCGATCTTTTCGCGGTCGCGCGCCTGCGGGGGCTTGGCCACGATCTCGCCCAAGGGCTTGGCCGAGGCTTTCGCCAGATCGGCCACCAGATCGGCATAGGCGGGGGTGGCCTTGATCTCGGCCAGCCGCGCCTCGGCCCGTTCCACCGCCGCATGGTGCAGCCGGTTCAACACGGGGTCCTCCAGCAGCGCCGCGATGAGCGCGCCCCGCTTCTCGGAATAGCGCAGCATCGTCTCGTCGCGCACCTCGTTGCGGTCCTGCAATGACCAGTAATCGGAATTATACTTGTCCTTCTTGTTGTTCACATTGCCGCGCAGCTTGCGGATGGCATAGCTGTCCACCGATTTCACCGCGTAATGGTTCAACTGCACCCAGTCATATCCCAGCGTCCGCGTGATCGACCGCCAGCCGCGGAACTTGAAATATTCCTCCATCGGCCGCCCCGACCCGTTCAGCCATTTCACCGTATCGGGAAAGGGCGTGTCGATATGGCGGTTCTTCATCTTGGGGCGGTGGATGCCCAGCTTCCAGTAGTCCGGATCGAACTTGAACAGCGTCTTGACCCCCCAACCCTTGTTCCAGTCCGTGGGGGCCGCCATCAGATACTGTTCCGTCACCGGCGCGCGCGACCAGTCCACCACGCCCCCCGACCCGAAGATGCGCCACGTGACGACAATCCCGTTGGCGCCCTGTTCCGTGGCAGCGGCCAGCAGGCTGTCCAGCGTGCCATCGCCGTGCCGGATCGACAGAAACTCGTCGGCATCGAACACCATAACCCAGTCCGACTGGCACACCACAGGCTCTTCCTGCGCGTAGTTCAGCGCACTCGGCTGCGGGCGTATGCCCTCGGGAATGACGTTGCGGCGGTGATGCGCCAGACCCAGCTCTTCCAGCCGGATCAGCATGTCATCGGTGCCATCCGAACAGTCGTTCGTATAGACCACCAGATCGGTGAACCCCACCGCCAGATGATGCGCGACCCATTCGATGACATAAGGCCCCTCGTCCTTCATCATCGACACGGCCGTCACCTGCCCGTGCGGGCTGGCATGGCGCCGCACCCCAAAGGGCACCGTGCCGAACAGGGCGGATGCGCCGCGCGGGGGCTTTGCCTTGCGTTCCGCCTTCATACCCTTGCCCGTCACCATTACCCGTCCCGTGATGCCCTTTTCGCGCCAACCGCGTCAAGACCGCAGCCGTCCGCGTTGCGGGGCTGGACCCTTGGCGCAACCGACCGTAGCATGGGCGCGGTTAATGAGTGAGGTCTGTCGATGACGACACCGATGGTCATGGCGGCGCGGCGCCGTCTTGCCGAGTTGCTCGAAGGCGAACCCTCGCAGCAGCAACTCAATTCCGCCCTGCGCCATCTGGCGAAATGGCGGGCACAGATGCTTGAAAATACGCTGGTCGCGCGTTCGGGCGAACATGTGCTGTCCGGCCCGTTCAAGGGGATGCACTATGCCGTGCGCGCCTCGGAAGGGTCGCGCAACGCGCGGCTTCTGGGCAGCTACGAAGCCAGCCTTCACCCCGTGATCGAAAAGATCATCGCGGGCGGCTACAAACTGGTCATCGATGTGGGCTGCGCCGAGGGGTATTATGCCACGGGGCTTGCCCTGCGGATGCCAAAGGCCCGCGTGCTGGCCCGCGATACCGACCCCGCCGCGCGGCAATCCTGCGCGGCCATGGTGGCGGCAAACGGGCTTGACGGCCGGGTCGAGATCGGCGGCGCCTTCACCCACAAGGATTTCGCCATCTGCGCCGGTCAAAAGACCGTCGTGCTGTGCGATATCGAAGGCGCCGAACGTGACCTGCTCGACCCTGCCGCCGCCCCCGGCCTGCTCAAGGCCGATATTCTGGTCGAGGTGCACGAAGGCATGTCGCCTGGCCTGCTTGACCTTCTGGTCGCCCGCTTCGCCCCCAGCCACCAGATATTGAAATACGAACGCATGACCGTCGATAGCGGCCTGCCGGAATGGACCGAAAGCCTGGGCGATCTTGACCGCCTGCTGCTGCTTTGGGAATGGCGCTCGACCCCGACGCCGTGGCTGTGGATGAAGAAAAGGCCAAAACCATGACCGTTGATCGCAATGCCGCCATCTGGTTCGCGCCCGACGGGTTCGATCCGGCCAAGGGCGTGAACGGGCGGCGCATGGCAGGCGAAAGCTTCATCCGCGGCTATTTCCGCAATGCCGCGGTCGATGAAATTGTCGGCCTCACCCATGGCGTGGGCGATGCCCGCGCCTTTACCGCCCTTGCCGCCGATTGCGGCGTCACCCGCCCTGTCCGCACCGTGCGGCTGGAAGATGCGCGCTCGATGGCCCCGCTGGGCACAGTCTATTTCTCGGGTCCGAACTACGCGCCCGAATTGTGGCGGCGCGAACTCTGGGGGGCCACGCGCTTTTCGATGTGCGGCATCACCCATACCATCTCGACCAAGGCGGTGATGGAGGGGTTCTGGCACCTGCGCGCCGCCCCGCAGATGGAATGGGACGCGGTGATCTGCACCTCGCGCGCCGTCCATGCGGCCGTGACCAGCCAGCTTGACCTGATCGACGACCACCTGTCGCGTCGCTTTGGCGGGCGGATGCCGCCACGCCCGCAATTGCCCGTCCTGCCGCTTGGCATCGATTGCGCCGATTTCACCCGCGATGCGGGGGCAGGGGCGCAGCTGCGGGCCGAACTCGGCATTGCCGAACGCGATATCGTCGCCGTCATCGTGGCCCGCATGAGCCCGCATGAAAAGTTCGATCCCCTGCCGGTTTACCGCGCTCTGCAACGCGCACAGGAAGGCACCGGCCAGAAACTGCACCTGCTGCTCTACGGCAATTTCCCCGATGGCTACAGCGAACGGGTGTTCAAGACCTCGGCCCCGCGGCTGATGCCCGATGTCGGCTTTCACCATCTGCCCCACAAAGACGCAGCCCGGCGCCGCGCGGCGCTGTCGGCGGGGCAGATGTTCCTCTTTCCCATCGACAACCTGCAAGAAAGCTTCGGCCTTGCCCCGGTCGAGGGGATGGCGGCAGGCCTGCCCGTCATCGCCTCGGACTGGGATGGCATCCGCGACACGGTCGATGATGCCTCGGGCTTCCGCATCCCCACGCTGGCGGGGCGGGCCGAACACACCACGCTTTACGGTCTGCGCCACGCGGGCGGGACCGACAATTACATGCAATACCTGTCGCAGAACTCGGCCCTGACCCAGATCGATATCGGCGCCATGGCCGCCGCCGTGCGGTCGCTGATGCAAAACCCCGATTTGCGCGGACGGATGGGGGCTGCGGGGCTGAAACGGGCCCGCAGCCAGTTCGACTGGGCGGCCGTCATCCCGCAAATGCAAGATCTCTTTGCCGAACTCGCCGCCATCCGCAAGACCGCCGATCCCGAACACCACAAGCCGATCTCGCCCCATCACATGGCGGTGGCACCCTCGCCCATGGTGCTGTTCGACAGCTTCCCCACCGCCCACCTGCCGCGCGACAGCGACCGCGCCTTCACCGCCCGTCCCGGCGCCCTGTCGGTGGCCGAGGTCTGGGCCCTGCGCGACTATGCCAAGACCGGACGCGAATTTGAATCGCTCGCCGTGGTCGAGCAGGTCATGGCCGCCATCGCGCAGGCGGGGGAAACCGGCCTTACCGCCCCCGCCCTGTCGGTGGCGACAAAGATCCCCTCTACGCGGGCCGAACGTTGCCTGCTATGGCTGCTGAAATACGATTTCATCGCATAGGCGGGGGCCATGGCACAGACGATCCTGATCACCGGCGCGGGCAGCGGCATCGGGCGCAGCACGGCGCAGGCCTTTCTGCGGGCGGGCTGGCGCGTTGCGCTTCTGGGCCGGCGCGAAGGCCCCCTGCACGATACGGCAGCGGGGCAGGATGCGCTGGTCCTGCCCTGCGATGTCACCGATGCCGCACAGGTCGATGCGGCCTTCCGGCAGGTCGGGCGCGAATGGGGCCGCCTTGACGTCCTGTTCAACAATGCCGGCCAATCCCTGCCCGCCGCCCCCATCGACGAAATCGCGGTGGATGACTGGTTGCAGCTTTCCGGCGTCAATATCACCGGCATGTTCCTTTGCGCCCGCGCCGCCTTTGGCCTGATGCGCCGCCAGTCACCCCAGGGCGGGCGCATCATCAACAACGGCTCGATCTCGGCCCATGTGCCGCGCCCCGGCTCGGCGCCCTACACCATGTCGAAACATGCGGTGACGGGGCTGACACGCACGCTGGGCCTTGACGGGCGGCGCTTCGATATCGCCTGCGGCCAGATCGACATCGGCAATGCCATGACCGACATGGCGGCAGGCTTCACCAAGGGCGTCACGCAGGCCGACGGGTCGGTCAGGGTGGAACCCGTCATGGATGTGTCCCATGTGGCCGATGCGGTGCTGCACATGGCGGGTCTGCCGCTGTCGGTCAACATGCCCTTCGTCACGATCATGGCACGCGACATGCCCTATATCGGGCGCGGCTAGGGCACGGTGACTGGGCGCCGTATCGGGGCGCCCCGCCCTAGGGGGCGAAATGGCCGTAATGGCCCTGCGCAAAGACCAAAGGCGCCCCCTCGCGGAACGACGCCTGCAAGACCCGCCCCAGCATGATCAGATGGTCGCCCCCGTCCACCCCCGCATGCAGCGCGCAATCGAACCGCGCCAGCGTGCCCCCGATCAACGGCGCGCCGCCGCGCCCGGTGCTTACGGAAAGCCCGTCAAACCCGCTGCCCGCCTTGGCAAAGCGGGCGGCCAGATCGCGTTCATCCGCGCCAAGGATATGGATCGCAAAGCCCCCGGCCCCCGCAAAGGCCGCATATCGCGACGAGGTCCGCGCAATCGACCAAAGCACCAGCGGCGGATCAAGCGAGACCGAGGCAAAGCTGTTGGCCGTAATCCCGACCGGCCCGTCCGGCCCCGCGCAGGTGATCACCGTCACCCCCGTGGCAAAGCGCCCCAACGCATCGCGCAGCAGCCGTGGCTCGGATGCGCCGGGTTCGAAGTTGATCGCCGTGCCCGCCGCGTCCATGCCTGTCATCCCTGTGCCGTTCCGGTCTGCCCCTGACATAAGGGAAATTACCGCCACGGCAATGGACCATTCCCTGCCCCCGCCCGATCGCCCCGCGCCGTTACACAAAGGTGTCGGTTCCGGTGCTGGACTGTTACGGCCGGCTTGCTAGTCTGCCCCCCGAAACGATACGGGGATTCCCATGCGCCTTTCCGCCTTTACCGCCGCCGGACGCTTCTGGCGCGGCAACCTGCACACCCATTCCACCCGCTCGGACGGGGTGCTTTCGCCCGAAGTGGTCTGCCGCCGCTACCGCGCCGAAGGCTATGATTTCCTCGCGCTCACCGACCATTTCGTCGGGCGCTGGGGCTACCCCATCGTCGATACCGTGCCCTACCGGACCGAAGGCTTCACCACCATCCTCGGGGCCGAACTACATTCCGGTGCCATGTCGAATGGCGAATTGTGGCATATCCTCGCCGTGGGCCTGCCCCCCGATTTCGCCCCCTCGAACAGCCCCGATTTCGTGCCGCGCGAGGGTCAGGAAACCGCCGCCGAAATCGCCGCCCGCGCCGTGGCGGCAGGGGCCTTCGTCGCCATCGCCCATCCGCAATGGTCCGGCCTCACGTTGGCCGATGCCCGCACCGTCACGGCGGCCCACGCGGTCGAGGTCTATAACCACGGCTGCGCCGCAGGCTGCGACCGCCCCGACGGTTTCGCCATTGCCGACCTCTTGCTGACCGAAGGGCGCAAGCTCTCGATGATCGCCACCGATGACGCGCATTTTTCCGAACCCGACCATTTCGGTGGCTGGGTCATGGTCAAGTCCGAAGCAAACGAACCCGAAGCCCTGCTCGCCGCCCTGAAACGCGGCGATTTCTATTCCAGCCAAGGCCCCGACCTGCGCGAGGTGCGGCTGGAAGGCGACCGCGTTGTCGTGGAATCCTCGGCCGTCTCCTCCGTAATCGTCCAAGGCTGGGGCACGGGGGCCAAAGGTGTGCATGGCCATTCCATGACCCGCACCGAAGTGCCGCTAGACCGCCTGCTCAACAGCCCGTGGCTGCGGGTGACGGTGATCGACGCTGCCGGCAAACGCGCATGGTCAAACCCGTTCTGGCGCGATATGGCCGAGCGGAACCCGCGATTGGGATGAGCGCGGGCAAGAAAAATTTTCGGCGAAAATTTTTCGTGACGAAAAGTTTTCGCCGAAAACTTTTCCCCCGCGCGCCCTTCCGCCCGATCCGCACCTGTCCCTGTCAGGCCCCCCGTCAGGCCTTTCCTTCCAGCCCCGCCGCCGCGGCACCCGTGGCGCCGGGGATCCGCATCTCGAAGGTTTCGGTTACGCTGGTATAATCATAATACCCCAACCGCGCGAGCGGGCGGATGGCGGGAATGTCCAGCTTGCCATCCGCCCTGATCACCTCGTCCTTGACATGGATGCGGATGACCTCGCCGTAAACCACATCGACCCAGCCGTGGTTCGAATTGCCCTTCAGGCGGTGGGTGCTCAGATACCGGCATTCGAAATGGGCAGGGCTTTCGGCCACGCGCGGGCCGGGGGCATCGATGCAAGGCGCCTTGGTCACACCCGCTTTTTCGAACTCATCCACCCCTTCGGGCCATTCCATCGCGCTGATATTCACCGCCTCGCGCAGATCATAGGTCGCCATGTTCCAGACGAACCAGCCGGTTTCCTCGGCATTGATCACGGTATGCTTGCGGCGGCCGTCCGAATAGGGGTTGGCGGCAAACATTACCATCGGCGGATCGAAGGACAGGTTCTGCCATTGGCTATAGGGGGCAAGGTTCGGTTTGCCATCCTTCGAAATGGTCGAAAGCCAGCCGATCGGGCGCGGCACGGTACAGGATTTGAAGGGCGAAAAGGGCAGGGGGCAGGGCTCTTGGCCGGGGGAATACTGCATGCGTGGCGCCTTTGGCTGGCGGCGGAGCGGGGGTTTCACACCCCCGCGCCCCCGTGGGATATTTGAGGGCAGAAAATGCGGGTCAGTTGCCGAGGATGCCCGGCAGCCGCAGGTTCATGGCGCGGGCGTGATCGGTGGCGATGTCATAGCCTGCATCGGCATGGCGCATCACGCCGGTGGCAGGGTCGTTCCACAGCACGTTCGACAGGCGGCGCGCGGCGTCTTCGGTGCCATCTGCCACGATGACCATGCCGGAATGTTGCGAAAAGCCCATGCCCACCCCGCCGCCGTGGTGCAGCGACACCCAGGTCGCGCCGCTTGCGGTGTTCAGAAGCGCGTTGAGCAGCGGCCAATCCGACACCGCATCGGACCCGTCCTTCATCGCTTCAGTCTCGCGGTTGGGCGAGGCGACCGAGCCTGAATCGAGGTGGTCGCGCCCGATCACGATGGGGGCTTTCAACTCCCCCGATGCCACCATTTCGTTGAACATCAGCCCTGCGCGGTGCCGGTCGCCCAAGCCTATCCAGCAGATGCGGGCGGGCAGGCCCTGAAAGGCGATGCGCTCGCCCGCCATGTCGAGCCAGCGGTGCAGATGCGCGTTATCCGGAAAGAGCCGTTTCATCGCGGCGTCTGTCTTGCGGATATCCTCGGGGTCGCCCGACAGGGCCACCCAGCGGAAGGGGCCGATGCCACGGCAGAACAGCGGGCGGATATAGGCGGGCACGAAGCCGGGGAAGGCAAAGGCGTTTTCCAGCCCCTCCTCCTGCGCCACCTGCCGGATGTTGTTGCCGTAATCCAGCGTCGGCACCCCCGCATTCCAGAAATCGACCATCGCCGCCACATGGGCGCGCATGGATGCGCGGGCCGCGCGTTCCACCGCCTTCGGGTCGCTCTCTTGCTTGGCCCGCCATTCGCCCACCGTCCAGCCCTGCGGCAGATAGCCGTGCAGCGGGTCATGGGCCGATGTCTGGTCGGTCACGATATCGGGGCGCGGACCGCCCGCCTTCATGCGGGCCACCAGTTCGGGGAAGATATCGGCGGCATTGCCCAAAAGGCCGACCGATTTCGCCTCGCCCTTCGCGCACCAATCCGCGATCATCGCCAGCGCCTCGTCCAGCGTATGCGCCTTGGCATCCAGATACCGCGTGCGGATGCGGAAATCGATCCGCGTCTCGTCACATTCCACCGCAAGGCAGCAGGCCCCCGCCATGACAGCGGCCAAGGGCTGCGCGCCCCCCATACCGCCCAAGCCACCCGTCAGAATCCAGCGCCCCGTCAGACTGCCGCCGTAATGCTGGCGCCCTGCTTCGGCAAAGGTCTCATAGGTTCCCTGCACGATTCCTTGGGTGCCGATATAGATCCACGATCCCGCGGTCATCTGGCCATACATCGCCAGCCCCCGCTTATCGAGTTCGTTGAAATGGTCCCATGTCGCCCAATTCGGCACAAGGTTCGAGTTGGCGATCAGCACGCGCGGCGCGTCTTTGTGGGTGCGGAACACGCCCACCGGCTTGCCCGATTGCACCAGCAGGGTTTCGTCATCGTTCAGCGTTTTCAGCGTGGCGACGATGCGGTCGAAATCCTCCCACGTCCGCGCCGCCCGCCCGATGCCGCCATAAACCACCAGCTCATGCGGGTTTTCAGCGACATCGGGATGCAGGTTGTTCATCAGCATCCGCATCGGGGCCTCGGTCAGCCAGCTTTTGGCGGTGATCTCGGTCCCCGTGGCGGGGTAGATGTCGCGGGTGTTGTGGCGCTTGTTCATCGGGACCTCACAGGGTGGGAAGGGGGATGGCGGCGGCTTGCGCCAGTTCTCCGCTGGCGATCAGGCGGGCGGCGGCGGTCAGGTCGGGGGCAAGGTAGCGGTCATCGCCAAGGGTGGCCACATCGGCGCGCAGGCGGGCCAGAACCCGCTGCAACGGGGCCGAGGTTGTCAGCGGCGCACGGAACTCAACGCCCTGACCGGCGCACAAAGCCTCGACCCCCAGAATGACCGACAGGTTTTCATTCATCCGGCCCAGACGCCGCGCGCCATGGGCGGCCATGCTGACATGGTCCTCTTGGTTGGCGCTTGTGGGGGTCGAGTCGATCACCGTGGGGTGTGCCAGATGCTTGTTCTCGCTCATCAGCGCGGCGGTGGTGACTTCCGCGATCATCAGGCCCGAGTTGAGGCCGGGGTTCGGCGTCAGGAACGGCGGCAGATCAAAGCTCAGCGTGGGGTCCACCATCAGCGCCACGCGGCGCTGGGCGATGGCGCCGATCTCGCTGATCGCCAGCGCCGTCATGTCGGCGGCAAATCCCACGGGTTCGGCATGGAAATTCCCGCCCGAAACGATCTGCCCGTCCGACAGCACCAGCGGGTTGTCGGTCGCGGCATTGGCCTCGATCTCCAGCGTCCGCGCCGCCTGCCGCAGCACGTCCATCGCGGCCCCCGTCACCTGCGGCTGGCAGCGGATGCAATAGGGGTCCTGCACGCGGCTATCACCCGTCACATGGCTTTCGCGGATCACCGACCCGTCAAGCAGCGCCCGCATCACCGCCGCCGCCTCGATCTGCCCCGCATGGCCGCGCAAGCTGTGAATTTCGGGGTGCAACGGCGCGGTGGACCCCATGATCGCATCGGTGGACAGGGCCGAAACCACCAGCGCCGACTGCGCCATACGCCACGCATCGAACAGGCCCGCCAGCGCATAGGCGGTGGAAAACTGCGTGCCGTTGATCAGGGCAAGGCCCTCTTTCGGCCCCAGCGTCACAGGCGAAAGCCCAGCCTCATCAAGCGCTTGCGCGGCGGGCTTCACGTGGCCTGCAAACTCTGCCTCGCCCGCGCCGATCATCGCGGCGGCCATATGCGCCAAGGGCGCAAGGTCGCCCGAAGCCCCCACCGACCCCTGCGCCGGAATGACCGGCGTCACCCCTTTCGCCAGCATCCCCTCGATCAGCGCCACAACCTCGGGCCGCACGCCCGACGCCCCGCGCCCCAGCGACAACAGCTTCAGCACCATCATCAGCCGCGCCACCGCCCGCGGCATCGGCTCACCCACGCCGCAGCAATGCGACAGGATCAGGTTCCTTTGCAGCGTCGCCGTATCCTTCGCCGCGATCTTCAACGAGGCAAGCTTCCCGAAGCCCGTATTCACCCCGTAAACCGCAGCCCCGCCCGCCGCCGCATCGGCAATCCGCCCCGCCGCTACCGCAATGCCCGCATGGGCCGAGGCGTCCAGCACGGCCGGCGCC
>JAIXRW010000036.1 GCA_027484985.1 Rhodobacter sp.
CCGCGCCACGCCTCGCGGCTTATTCGGAAGCAACGGTTGGATCAGTTCCCACTCGAAATCCGAAAGATCGAAACGCGCCATGATCACCTCCTTCAGCCGAAGTGAATCACAGTGAAGTCCAGATCGGAATCCCGTTTATGAGTTCAGAACCTAGCTCGCAGGCCACGAAATCGGCGTTCCGGCGGCGGTCTGCGGGGATTTCGTCCCGCTCCCACACCAGCCCCAGCTTCTTGCGCCGATCCCGCGCCTCCAGCAGCTTGACCAGCTGGTCGTGGGACATGTCGGCGTATTTGCTGCCCATCTACTCGCACCGGAAAACCATTCACCCCCGCATCGTTAGCCACCACAGGTTGCAGGTTCAAGCGGGATCGGTCCCGCACGGGATGAACCTCCTCTAAACCTTCCGGATCGCGCCCAACGCATCGGAAAGCCAGCGCTTCACCCTGCTGTCTCCCCGTCCGCAACGGGGGAAGACCACAGGTCGAACCGCCGCCCGAAAAAATCTTCCAAACCGGATTTGGGTTTGAAGGACGACGAACGGATCTCCCGAACGCAAGAACGCAAGGCACCGAAACGAGGCAAGAAACATGGGCAAACGCGCCACCCCCACCAAAGCCGAACTCACCCGCGCGCTCAGCGCCGCCAAGGAGGCCGGCATGTCCGTCACCCGCTGCGAGATCGGCCCGAACGGCACGATCATCCTGTCGACCGTGGCCGCAGCCGAAAGCGCGGACGACGCCTACTACGCGTGGAAGGCTTCGCACAAATGAAGCAGACGTTGACGGGTCTTCACTAAGTATCCCGTCGCCTCGCCGATGGCGGGGTCAGGGTGCACTATTACGCATGGCGGGGCGGCCCGAAGATCGAGGCCGTCTACGGCACCAACGCATTCATCGTGGAATTCGCGGCCCACATTGCCACCCGCGACAAGCCCAACCATCATGCCGGAACCCTGCAAGAACTGATCAATCAATACCAGCATGACGAGTCGTTCAAGAAACTGAAGCCCGTCACGCAAAAAGGGTATATCCAGCGCATCCGCCATATCGAAGCGAAGTTCGGCAAGCTGCCCATCAAAGCCCTGAACTCACCCCGCGTCAGGACCGATTTTCTGGAATGGCGGTCGGATGTGGCGAAGACCAACGGGGTTCGCGAAGCGGATTACAGGATCACCCTGCTCGCGGTGATCCTGTCCTGGGCCCTTCATTTCCGCAAGATCGACGTGAACCAGCTCGAAAAGCCCAAGCGCCTCTATAGCGGCAGTCGCGTGGATTCGATCTGGACGACCGAGGATATCGCAAAGTTCCGCGCCGTTGCTCCCGCGCATGTCGAGTTGCCTTTCACACTGGGGCTCGAGACGGGCCAGCGCCAGCTCAACATTCTAAAGCTGCGCTGGACCGATTACGACGGCACCTATTTCCGAGTGAAGCAGACGAAGGGCGGGCGGCATGTGATCGTCAGGGTGCTGCCGGAAATGCGCAAGCGCCTCGATGCGCTGCGCGTCAAACAGTCAGGCCCTTACATCTGCCTGAACAGCGAAGCGAAACCGTGGACCTCGGACGGCTTTAAGACCAGCTTCGGCAAAGCCAAGGAAAAGGCTGGGATCAAGCACCTCACATTTCACGATACCCGCGGCACCGCTGTCGTGATACTGGCCGAAGCCGGAAGCACATTGGCCGAAATCGCCAGCGTCACGGGCCACAGCATGCTCGACGCTGCCGCCATCATTCAGGCCAACTATCTCGGCTCCAGCAAGAAGCTGTCGGATTCGGCGATCAGCAAGGTGGAAGCCTACCTTGCCTCGGACCGTGTCGAGTCCGGCGGGGAATAGACCAGACCAAATCGCGTGCCATCAGTCTCGCCGTCCCGCGAAATCGGGGCGGCGCTTTTCGTTTTTGCGTCAGGCCCGATCGGTTCGCCGCAGGCGGATTCTGTTGGGTTTCGCAGTTGCCAGACCCACCCGCGTGCATCCCACTTTAAACGGCCCTGTAAACGGCACCCGCCAAGGCCCCGACCGCTTCATGCAACTATCTGATACTGTTGGTGGCGAGGGGGGGACTCGAACCCCCGACCCCATGATTATGAGTCATGTGCTCTAACCAGCTGAGCTACCTAGCCACTGGCGGGGTGACTAAGGCCAGCGGCGCGGGGCGTCAAGCCGAATCGTCACGCGCCCGCGCCCCGGTTACAAAGCCCCGTCAGGGCGCGAATGGGCCACGCGCGGGCGGCCCGATGCGGTGGCGGTCAGGGTGGCTTCGATGAACATCGACCGCCCCTCGATCTCGGCCTCTTTCACATCCCGCGTGGTGGTGACGCGCAGATCCTCGGCCCCTGCCGCGCGGGCGCGGGTGGTGGCTTCGGCCACCAGGGCGGCCTCCATCGCGTCAAGCGCCGCGTCGCGGTCGGGATAGACCTGCAACCCCTGCGCCAGATGCGCGGTGAACCGCCCCTCGCCCGCGCTGCTGACCAGCCCCGTCACCCGCTGGCTGACCTGCCCCACCACGGCGCCGATGGCATTGGCCACGCCCGCATGCTCGGGCAGGATCATCCGCGCGCCAAGCCGTTCACCCACCGCGCCGTAATAGGACGGCGCCGAAGCGCCCAGCCCGATCACCGGCACGCCAAGGCGCAGGCTCACCTCGACCACGCCGCGATGTCCGGCCAGCCCCGCCGTGGCCAGCCGGTGCCGCGCCAGCACCTCCGGCACCTCGCCCGCAAAACCCGCATCCTCGCCAAAGGCGGCTTCCAGCAGGCAATCCACCGTCTGCGCCGTCAACTGGTCGATGATCGCCTGCGCCAGTGTCGGCGCATCGGCGGCAAAGCGTTCGCCGCGCCCGTTGCGGCGGCGGGCCAGCAGGCGCACGGCCTTTTCGGCGGCCACCGCATCCCATGCGCCCAGACGGCCCAGCACATGGCTTGCATCCGAAGGCGTCACGCCCGACAGCATCACCAGCCCCCGCGCCACCAGCCGTTCCAGCGCCGCCACTTCCAGCCGCGATGTCAGCGCCTGCCCCACCGGCATCGGCTGCGTCACCCGCGCCAGCACGGCCATGTCGCGCGGGCCAAGCCCCCCCGCATTGCCACCCATGGGAATGACGAACCGCCCGTCCATCTCGCCCACCGCATCGGCCGAAAGCCAGCGGTCAAGCGCGGCATGGACCATGGCACCATGATCGACCGCCAGCAGCGACACGGGCACCAGACGGCGCGGGCCAAGGCGCAACCCGCCCACTAGCCCCTCGGTCACCGGATGCACCTCGCTGTCACCGCCAAGGCCGGTGGTCCGCATCGCCACCGCCTCGACCATGGTGCGGAACCCGCCCACCCGTGCCCCCTGCGGGTCGATCTCGGGCAGGCCGCCGCGCAGCAGCGCCACATCGGTGGTGGTGCCGCCAATATCCGACACCAGCGCATCGGCCTCGCCGGTCAGCCAGCGGGCACCGACGATGCTGGCGGCGGGGCCGGACAGGATCGTCTCGATCGGCCGTTCGCGCACCATGGCGGCCGAAATCAGCGCGCCATCCCCGCGCACCACCATCAGGGGCGCAGAAATGCCCACCGCGGCCAGATGCCGCTCGCAGGCGGCGACCAGACGGTCGATCATCCCGATCAGCCGCGCGTTCAGCACCGCCGTCAGCGCTCGCTTCGGCCCGTTCAACTGCGCGGAAAGTTCATGCGAACAGGTGACCGGCCGCCCCGTCACGCGGCGGATCAGATCACGCGCCGCAACCTCGTGCGCGGGGTTGCGCGTGGCGAAACGGGCGGCCACGGCAAAGCCCATCACCCCCTCGCCCAAGGCCGCGACCTGCGCGCCCAGCGCGGCCAAGTCCAGCGCCGCCGCCTCGCCGCCCGCATGGTTGTGCCCGCCTGCCATGCGGATCACGGGGTCGCCCTTCAGCGCCTCGGTCAGGCCGCCGCGTTCCAGATCGCCGTCATCAAAGCCGATGAACACCAGCGCCACGCGCCCGCCCTGCCCTTCGACCAGCGCATTGGTGGCCAGCGTGGTCGATAGCGACACCAGCGCCACATCGGCCGCCGCAATGCCGGCCCCCGCCAGCGCCGCATCCACCGCCTTGCCGATCCCGATGGCAAGATCGCCCCGCGTGGTCAGCGACTTGGCCGAACCGATCACGCGGTCGGCGGCTTCGTCCACGATCACCGCGTCGGTATAGGTGCCACCGGTATCGACACCCAGAAAATACGCCATGCGCCCCATCCCCGTGCTTTTCCCCGCACCTAATGCGAAGCGCGGCCAAGGTCAGCCCCGCAGGCGACGTTTTTCGTCGCCCGAGGGACAAGCGGCGGCAAAAACCGCTCTCAGGCCCCCCCCTGCGGGCGGCGGCGGCGATGGGCGGGCGGAATGCCCAGCGCCTCGCGGTATTTCGCCACGGTGCGGCGGGCCACGGGGGCGCCCGCCCCGGCCAGATGCAGGGCCAGCGCCTCGTCCGACAGGGGGGCTTCGGGGGGTTCGCGGCGGACCAGATCGCCCAGCAGGGCCCGAATGGCGGCGGCGGATTTGTCGGCCTGCCCCGCACGCCCGCTGAACAGATGGCGCAGCCACAGCGTGCCGCGCGGGGTATCGACCGCCGTTCCCGCCACCACGCGGCTTACCGTGGCCTGATGCAGGCCCAGCGCCTGCCCCACCTCGGCCATGGTCAGCGGAACCAGGGCCGACAGGCCAAGATCAAGCGCCGCTTCCTGCCGCCGCAGCACCTCGGCCCCCACGCGCAAAAGCGTGTTGTTGCGGCTTTCCACCAGCCGCAGCAGCGCCCGCGCGGCCCCCCGCCCCTCGCCCCGCCCCGCACTGACCGACAGGGCAGGCAGGGCCGACCGGTTCAGCATGACCTCCCAGCCATGGGCGCGCTTGCGGGCGACCAGATCGGGTTCGCGCAACGGCGCCGACAGGGCCGAGAATTGCGCCCCCGGTTTCGGATCAAAGCGCCGGATCAGGCGCAGCCGCACCTCGACCGCCGCGACCGGCACGCCAAGGATGCGGGCCAGACGCGCCAGATCGCCCGTGGCCAGCAGCGGCAGATTGCCCAGCACCCCGCGCAGAACCGGATCGTCCTGCCCCGCCTCGATGGCCTGAAGCAACAGACATTCGGCCAGCGAACGGGCGAACAGGCCCGCAGGCTCGATGCCTTGCAGACGGCGCAGCACCGCCTCGGCCAGACCGGCGGGCACCCGCGCCTCGGCCGCGATGGCGGCCAGGTCGCGGCCCAGCCAGCCCGAAGGTTCCAGCGCCTCGGCCAGCGCCTGCGCGGCGCGCAACTCGGCCCCCGTCAGGCCCATCACCGCGATGCGGTCGGTCACATGGGCCATCAGGCTGGGCCCCGCGCTGGCGGCAAGATCGGGGTCAAGCCCCGCCCCCGCAAAAGCCCGTTCCCAGCGCGGCAGCCAATCGCCCGGTTCGGGCGCGGCAGGCGACAGGCGCAGATGCGGGTTTTCGGCAGCCTGTTCTTCCAGAAAGCGCGTCAAACCCTCGGCATCAGCCCGCAGCAGCCGGATCGCGGCCTGTAGCCCGAGATTGAGCTGCAACCGCTGGCTTTGCGTGACGCGGATGTTCTGGCGGGTTTCCATCCGGCCATTATGCGGGGCAGGCAGGGGGCCTGACAACCGCCCCCTACCCTTTCCCGGCGGGCAGGCCTAAACTGGCGGCAAGGCGGGGGGTTTCACACCCCCCGCGCCTGTCGGGTGCCCCGACAGGCTCCCCCCGTGGGATATTTGCGCCAGTGTGAAAGAGACGGATGATCGAACCGCTTCCCCTTGTTCAGGATGTCGTCCTGATCGGCGGTGGCCATGCCCATGCGCTGGTCTTGCGCATGTGGGCGATGGACCCGCTGCCCGGCGTGCGCCTGACGGTGATCAACCCCGATCCCGCCGCCCCCTATACCGGCATGTTGCCCGGCCATATCGCGGGCCATTACGCGCAAGACGCGCTGATGATCGACCTTGTCCGCCTTGCCCGTTTCGCAGGGGCGCGCATCATCCTCGACCGCGCCACGGGCCTCGACCGGCAGGCACGGCGCATCCATCTGGCAGGCCGTCCGCCGCTGGCTTACGACCTCTGCTCGCTCGATATCGGCATCGGCTCGGGCCTGCCCGATGTGGCGGGCTTTGCCGACCATGCGGGCGCCGCCAAACCGCTGGGCCCCTATGCCGCACACTGGCAGGATTTCGTCGCCCGCCGCCTGCCGCATCCGCGCCTCGTGATCATTGGCGCGGGCGTGGGCGGGGTGGAACTCGCGCTCGCCTCGGCCCACCGCCTGCGGGCCGAAGGGGCCGCGCCGCAGATCACGCTGGTCAACCGTGGAACCGCGCTGCTGCCCGACCTTGGCCCCGGTGCCCGCCGCAACCTGCTGCGCGAACTGGCCGCCGCAGGCATCACAGTGCTGACCGGCGCGACACCCGCCGCCATCGGGCCCGACAGCGTGACCCTGCAAGACGGGCGCATCCTCGCCTCCGATTTCACCCTGTCCGTCGCAGGCGCCCGCCCGCAGGAATGGCTGGCCGAAACCGGCCTTGCCCTGCATGACGGTTTCGTCACCGTCTCGCCCAGCCTGCAAAGCAGCGACCCCGCGATCTTCGCCGCAGGCGATTGCGCCCACCTTGCCTTCGCCCCGCGCCCCAAGGCAGGCGTCTTCGCCGTCCGCGCCGCCCCGATCCTGTACCACAACCTGCGCGCCGCGCTGACAGGCCAACCCCTGCGCCCCTTCCGCCCGCAGCGCGATTACCTCAAGCTTGTGTCGCTGGGCGACCGGCGCGCCTTGGCCGACAAGTTCGGCATGGCCACGGGCGGCGCATGGCTCTGGCGGCTGAAAGACCGCATCGACCGTAAATTCATGGCGAAATTCGCGGATTATCCCGCCATGCCCCGCCCCCTGCCCGCCCATCCGGTGCGCGGTCTGGAACAGGCGATGGGGGCAAAACCCCTTTGCGGCGGCTGCGGGGCCAAGGTCGGGCCACAGGCGCTGGCCGGCGCGCTGTCCCACCTCGCGCCCCCTGCCCGCCCCGATGTGCTGTCCGGCCCGGGTGACGACGCGGCGATCCTGTCCTTCGGCACCACCCGTCAGGTCATCACCACCGACCACCTCCGCGCCACCTGCGGCGATCCGCGCCTCATGGCCCGCATCACCGCGATCCACGCCATGGGCGATATCTGGGCCATGGGCGCACAGCCGCAGGCGGCGCTGGCCCAGATCACCCTGCCCCGTATGGGCGACCGGATGCAGGCCGAAACCCTGTCCGAGATCATGGAGGAAGCCACCGCCCTCTTCCGCGCCGCAGGGGCCGACCTTGTCGGCGGCCATACCTCGGTCGGGGCGGAACTGACCATTGGCTTCACGCTGACTGGCCTTGCCGAACGCCCCGTCACCAAGACGGGCGCGAAAGCGGGCGATGCGCTGATCCTGTCACGCGCCATTGGCACCGGCACGATCCTTGCCGCCGACATGGCGCTGGCCCATGTGCCGGGCCTGATCCTCGGCCAAGCGGTCGCCAGCGCCTATGCCGCGATGTCGCGCCCCCTCGGCCCTGCCGCCGCGATCCTCGCCCCCCATGCCCATGCCATGACCGATGTCACCGGCTTCGGCCTTGCCGGCCACCTGTTGGAAATCCTGCAAGCCTCGGACACGGCGGCCACCATCCACCTCGACGCCATCCCCTTCCTTGCGGGGGCTGAGGCGCTTGCCGCCGCCGGCCATGAAAGCTCCATCGCCCCCGCCAACCGCGCCGCGACCGACTGGCACATGACCGCTCCCGCCACGGCACGGGCAAAACTCCTCCACGACCCGCAAACCGCCGGCCCCCTGCTCGCCGCCGTGCCCGCCGACCGCGCCGAAACCCTTGTTGCCCAACTCCGCGCCCTGGGCGACCCCGCCGCGATCATCGGCCATGTGACCACAGGCCCCCCGCACCTCACCGTGCTCTGACTCTTCACCTTTGCGAAAATACTCTCGGGGTGAATTGGCGCAAACTTGCGCCAAGAGGGGCGCGAGCGCCCCTCACCCGCCCGCGCCCCCGGCGCGGGCTCATGGCGTGCGGCGGCACGCCGCTCCGTCAGATCACCGACCCCACCGCCCCCGCCACGGCATCGGCCACCGCGTCCAGATCGTCCAGCGCATCGACCGCCACTTCGGTGAACGGAACCTCCATCCGCGCCCGGTGCTTGCCATAGCGCGGGTCATAGTGGTGTGCCATCAGCCCATCGGCCAGATCGGCAAAGCGCCCCGCCTGCGCCATGGCCCGCCATTCTGCCACCAATTCGCCCGCATGGGCATGCCGCAGCGACGCCAGCACCCCGTCCAGCCGCGCAGGGTCGGCCACCATATCGGCATAGGCCCGCACCAGATACTGCGCCCGCGCCCCCCGTGTCGCCGCAATCGCCACGCGGGGGGCCGCGACCATCGCCCGCCACAGCCGCGGCGGCAGCCGCACCTCGCCCACTTTCGAGCTTTCCGCCTCGATCACCACAGGCCGGGCCGGATCAAGCCGCGCCAAGGCCACCGCCAGCCGCCCCTCAAAGGCCTTCTGGCTCGGCTGGTCGCCCATATTCCCGAACAAGGACCCGCGATGGTTCGCCAGCCCCTCAAGATCAATCACCTGTATCCCCCGCGCGGGCAGACGGTTCAGCACCTCGGTCTTGGCACTTCCGGTATTGCCGTCCAGCACCACCACGGGGCAGGGCACCGGATGGTCGTAAAGCGCATCCACCACCAGATGCCGCCAGCTTTTATAGCCGCCCTCCACCACCTCGACCCGCCAGCCGATCTGCGCAAGGATCGACGCGAAAGACCCCGACCTTTGCCCCCCGCGCCAGCAATAGACCAAGGGCCGCCACCCGCCCGGCTTGTCGGCCAACGGCCCTTCCAGATGCCGCGCAGCGTTCTTCGCCACCAGCGCCGCCCCGATCTTGCGGGCGGCAAAGGGGGCCACCTGCTTGTAGATCGTCCCCACCCTTGCGCGTTCCCCGTCATCCAGCACGGGCAGGGAAATCGCACCGGGAATATGGTCCTCGGCCCATTCGGCAGGGGCGCGCACGTCGATGATCTCGTCAAAACCCAGCCCGAAAATGTCGAGCAACCCGCCCAGCTTGACCGCCATCAGAACCCCGCCTCCAGCCGGTCCAGCAATGCCACCAGCATCGCCTCGCAGCGGTCTATCTGTTCCACACTCACGAACTCGTCGGGCTTGTGCCCCTGCGCCATCGATCCGGGTCCGCAAATCACCGTGGGAATACCCAACCGCGCATCGAACAGCCCGCCTTCCGTGCCGAAGGCCACCTTGATCGTGCCATTGGCCCCCGTCAGGCCCTTGACGAAATTCACCACCCCCGCATCGCTGGCCGTGCCAAGGCCGGGGTAATCCCACAACCGCTCGACCCGTATCGCCGCTTCCGGAAACTCGGCCCGCAGGGGCGCCACAACCGCCTCGGCCCCCGCCTCGACTTCCGCGATCAGCGCCGCCACATCCTCGCCCGCCAGCGAGCGGATCTCCCAATCCACCACCGCCGCATTGGGCACGATGTTCACCTGCACCCCGCCATTCAGCTTGCCCACATGCAGCGTCGAATAGGCCACGTCATAATCGCCGTCCGTCAACCCCTCTGCCGCCACCCGCGCCTGCACGCCCCGCACCACGCCCACGAAATCCGCCGCCAGATGCAGCGCGTTCAGCGCCAGCGGCGCCAGCGCCGAATGTCCCTCGCGCCCCGTGCAGGTGGCCCGCAGCGCGACCTTGCCCTTGTGCCCCGTGGCAACCATCATCCCCGTGGGTTCCCCCACGATGCACATCCGCGGGCGCACCGGTGCCGCCCCCAGCATGTCGATCAAGGACCGCACACCCATGCAGCCGATCTCTTCGTCGTAAGACAGCGCCAGATGCAGCGGCACCCGCAACTCGCGCCGCGCGGCCGCCAGCATGGCCGCAATGGCACAGGCGACAAAGCCCTTCATATCCGCCGTGCCGCGCCCGTAATAGCGCCCCTCCGCCTCGGTCAGCGCAAAGGGCGGATGCGTCCAGGCCTGCCCTTCCACGGGCACCACATCGGTATGGCCCGACAGCATCACCCCGCCCACGCCTTCCGGCCCCACGGTGGCATAAAGGTTCGCCTTGCCGCCCCCCGCATCCGGTATCAGCACCGCCCCGATCCCCGCCGCCGCCAAAAGGTCACGCACATAGTCCATCAGCGCGATGTTCGGGCGGTGGCTGACGGTGTCGAACGCGATCAGGCGTTCCAGAATATCGCGGGTCTGCATGGGTCACTCCTGTCGGCGTCACCTAAACGCAAAGCGCCGGAATGTGAAAGGGGCGCACCTTGCCCCGACCCTGCCGCCGGTGCAAAGGTCGCAGCATTGCGAAAGGCCCCACCCCATGCGCTTTGTCCCGTTCGTTGCCCTCAGCCTGACCCTGCCCCTTGCCGCCACGGCCGAAACCGCCGCCCCGCCAGCCCCCGCCAGCGCAGGGGCTGTGGCGCAGTTCATGGCGGCGCAAGACCTGTTCGCCCTCGGCCGCGCGCAGAAAGACCCCGCCGCCGTGCTGGCCGCCGCCCGCCTTGCCGCCCGCATCCTGCCCGAACCGGCCCCGCGCAAATCTGACCCCCCCGCCGAGGCGCTGCCCGCCAGCCACCCCGATGCCGCCACCATGTTCACCACCGCCCGCGCCCTTGCCGCCGAAGATGCCGCGATGGCCGATCTCATCACCCGAAGCGAGGCCGAGGCGACACGCCTGCCCACCCGCACCCTGCGCCAAACCAGCCAAGGCATCCCCGCCAAGGCCAGCCAGGGCTTTGCCCTGCCCTTTTTCGGCGGCGCCCTGGCCGAGGTGGGCTTGCTGGGCGATGGCACAGCGAACCTTGACCTTGCCGTCACCGATGCGGCGGGCGCCCCGCTTTGCCTTGAAACCGGCCCCGCCGACCGCAGCCTGTGCAGCTTTGTCCTGCCCGACAATGGCAGCGTGACCGTCACAGTGACAAACCGCAGCGAAACCGCGGCAAGTTTCAGCCTGCTGACAAACTAGCGCCTCACCCAAGCCCTTGATCCGGAACGATTGCTGCGCAGCATATGGTGCAGCATTCCACCCGGCCCGACAGGCGCCCTGCCATGCGGGCTTGGCCATGGCCGCGCCACGCGATAAGACATGGCGCCGAACCCAGCGAAAGCCCCCCATGCGCAGCGCCCGCCTTGACCAAGCCCTTGACCTCGGTCTGTTCACCCTGCCGCAGGCGGGGGCAATCGCTGTGATCCGCCCGCGGCTTGGCGATGACCTCTCGGCCCTGCCGCGTGACCGCGTCACCGTTATCACCGGCTTCCGCCCCGACCATGACTGGTTCGCCGCCCGTGGCCACACCACCGCCGCCAAGGCCGAAGGCCCCTTCGCCGCCGCAATCGTCTGCCTGCCCCGCGCCAAGGCCCATGCCCGCGCCCTGCTGGCCGAAGCCGCGTCCATCGTCACCGCAGGCGGCCCCGTCATCGTGGACGGGCAAAAGACCGACGGCATCGACGCCGTGCTGAAAGACCTGCGCCCCCGCGTGCCCCTGTCCGAATCGCTGTCGAAAGCCCATGGCAAACTCGCCGTCTTTCCCGCAGGCCCGGCCCTGTCCGACTGGGCCGCCACACCCGCGCAGGTGGACGGCTTCACCACCACCCCCGGCCTGTTCTCGGCAGATGGCATCGATCCAGGCTCGGCCCTTCTTGCAGCCGCCCTGCCGCCCGACCTCAAGGGCCGCGTGGCCGATCTGGGCGCAGGCTGGGGCTCTCTGTCGCGCGCCATCCTTGCCCGTGACGCCGTCAAGGAACTGCATCTGGTCGAAGCCGAGGCCGACGCCCTCGACTGCGCCCGCCTCAACATCACCGACCCCCGCGCCACCTTCCACTGGGCCGATGCGACCACGTGGAAATCGCCGCGCGGGCTTGACCATGTGGTGATGAACCCGCCCTTCCACACGGGGCGCGGCGCCGATCCGGCGCTTGGCCTTGGCTTCATCGCCGCCGCCGCCCGCATCCTCAACCCGCAGGGCGTGCTGTGGCTGGTCGCCAACCGCCATCTGCCCTATGATCGCAGCCTGACCGCGCTGTTCCGCGAGGTGGCCGAAATCGGCGGCACCCCCGCCTTCCGGCTGGTCCGCGCCGCCTTTCCCATCCGCACCCGATAAGAGGCTGACCATGTCCTTCTCGCTTGCCGGCAAGACCGCCATCGTCACGGGGGCCGCCAATGGCATCGGCCTTGCCATCGCCCGCCATCTGGTGGCCAAGGGCGCCAATGTCATGTTCACCGACATCGACGAAGACCGCCTGACCGAAGAGGTGGGCGAAGATGCCCGCGCCGAAGGCCCCATCCGCATGTTCGCGGGCGACCTGCGCCAGAAACTGACCATCGCCAACCTGCTGTCGGCCACCGTCGATGCCTTTGACCGCGTCGATGTGCTGGTCAATGCCAGCCGCCAGTTTTCCCCCTCCGATGCGCTGAACCCCGAAGGCGATTGCGTCGAAACCCTGCTCGAACAGAACCTGATGACCGCGCTGCGCCTGTCGCAGATGACGGCGCGGCGCATGATCCAGCGCGCCGCCAGGGACAGCGCGGGCGAAGGTGCCGCGGAAGGGGCGGTCGGGTCGATCATCAACCTGTCATCGCTGGCAGCGACGCGGACACAGGCGAACCTGCTGGGCTATTCCATCTCTTGCGCGGCGGTGGAACAGATGACCCGCTCGCTTGCCGTGGCGCTGGCGCCGCATCGCATCCGGGTCAACGCCATCTCCTTCGCCTCGGTGATGAGCGCAAGCCTGCAATCCAGCCTGCGCGACACCCCCGCCATGCGCCCCGTGATCGAAGCGGCAACCCCGCTGGGCCGGATCGCCGCCGCCGATGATCTGGCCGAGACGGTGCAGTTCCTCGCCTCGGACGCCGCCGCCTTCATCACGGGGCAGGTGCTGGCGGTCGATGGCGGGCGCGGCCTTGTCGATGCGGCCGCCGCCCCCGCCTATTGATCATTCGGGATATTGCGCCCTGCACTGGGCAATAACGCCCTCGGCCTCGCGCGAAAGCTGGTCGCGCTTGGCGAGCAGGCTTTCCAGCTTGGCGCGTTCGGCATTCAGGTCGATGGCCTGCGGGCGGGTGCGGGTTTCCTCTGCCGTGTCAAGGCAGGGGCGCGTCACCACGGGGGTGGTATCGGTGGCGGGGCGCACGACACATTCATCCCAGACCGGCACGGCAACGGTGTATTCCTCGATGGCATAGCCACGGTCAATATTGCCCTGCACCTGCCCGATCAGCGCCGTGACAGTGCGCAGATCGCGCGTATTGCGGTTGATGCACTGTTCTTGCGGCGTGCCGCAGGCGGCCAGCAGCGACAGGACAGACAGGGCGGGGAAAAGACGGCGCATGATTCACCTCTGGGGCAACGGGTGGCGCAATCTAGGTCCGATTGCCGCGCATGCAAATGCCTTGTTGGCGGCAGTTGTTCCATTTGCTAGGCATTGATGTGTAAACCTATGGAGACAGTCATGGCCGACCCGTTCGACACCCGCAAAGCCGAAGCCGCCGCTTGGTTCCGCAGCTTGCGCGACCGGATCGTCGCCTCGTTCGAAGATCTCGAAGACCGCTACGGCACCGGAACCCCCGGCCGGTTCGAGGTGACCCCCACCACCCGCGCCGATGGCGGCGGCGGCTTGATGAGCGTGATGCGCGGCGGCCGCGTGTTCGAAAAGATCGGCGTGAACGTGTCCGAAGTGCACGGAACCCTTGGCGAACGCGCGCAAAAAGCGATGGCTGCCCGCGGCGTGCCGGGCATGGACAAAGATCCCCGCTTCTGGGCCAGCGGAATCAGCCTTGTCGCCCATATGGTCAACCCGCATTGCCCCGCCGTGCACATGAACACCCGCATGTTCTGGACACCCCACGCCTGGTGGTTCGGCGGCGGGTCAGACCTCAACCCCTGCCTCGAATATGCCGAGGATACCGCCCATTTCCACGGCCAGATGCAGGAAGCCTGCGACGCGCATGATCCGGCCTATTTCCCCCGCTTCAAGGCATGGGCCGACGAGTATTTCTTCGTCCCCCATCGCGGCCGCGCCCGTGGCGTGGGCGGCATCTTCTACGACGATCTGAACACCGGCGACTGGGATGCCGATTTCGCCTTTACCCGCGATGTGGGCGCGCATTTCCTGCCCGCCTTCGTGCCGCTCACCGAGCGCCGCGTGAACACCCCGTGGACAGATGCCGACCGCGAGGCGCAGCTGGTCCATCGCGGGCTCTATGCCGAATACAACCTTGTCTATGACCGCGGCACCAAGTTCGGGCTGGAAACCGGCCACGATGCCAATGCCGTGCTGATGAGCCTGCCCCCCATCGCGAAGTGGACTTGACCGCCCGCGCGGGGTAAGCCCACGGCGCAACCAAAAGCCGAGGCAGACATGGCCGACATCGAAATCAAGGCCCGCGCCTTCTGGATCGACACCGAAGGCGGCAGCCACGCGGCGGGCTTTGCCGCCAGCGAAGACCCCGAAGACGGCTATGTCCTGTTCGAGGGCAAACCCGGCGCCGCGCTTGCGGACCTGTATGTCGAGGTGTCGGACGATATCTTCGCTTCCGACAAGGCGGTGGAACAGGTGGCCTTCCGCGATGACGGCTTTACCCTGACCCTGTTGGAAAGCGCCGCGCCGAAATTCGGCATGGTCCGCGTGGTCGATGTGCGGATCGAACCGGACGATGCGGACGGCCAAGCCGCCATAACCGTGCTGAAGGGACTGACCGGCTAACCCCGCCCCGCCCGCCTGCTTGCCAACCCGCCCCCTTGCCAAACGGAGTGCGCGTTCCGCGCACAAGTTTCCCCTGTCGCCTGCGCGGCGCAAGCGCCGCTTGTCTCCGCAAGGGGGGCTTTCCGCCCCCCACAGAGCGCGTTCCGCGCTCTTCCCCCCGAGGATATTTGAGGGCAGAAAATAAACGGAAAACACCCCGTGCCCTAGGGACACGGGGTGCCATTTCCCGCCACGGTCATCGGGATCCCTCCCTGTACCGTAGCCCCAGACTGGCGCGGAAAGGTTTACGAAAGATGAAGCGGCCGCGGCATTTTCTGCCCCCAAATATCCTCAGGGGGTGAGCCCCGCAGGGGCGAGGGGGCAGAATGCCCCCTTACTCTGCCCCGCGCAGCACCTGTGCGGGCCGCGCCGAAAGCGGGCGCAGCGCGAAGAGAAGGCCTGCCACGGTGGTGGCCAGCACGCCGCCCAGCACGATGGCCAGCGCCGAGACCGGCTCGAACCGGTAGCTCGTGTCCATCACCCACACCATCACCGACCACGCGGCCAGCGCCCCCGCGACAATCGCCACCCCGCCCGCCGCCGCCCCCATCAGCCCCGAGCGCAGCGCGAAACTGGCAAGGATCGTCCCGCGCGTGGCCCCCAGCGTTTTCAGCACCGCCGATTCGTAGATGCGCGCCGTCTCGCCCGCCGCCGCCGCCCCGATCAGCACGACAAAGCCTGTCACCAAGGTCGCCGCCGCCGCCCAAGCGGTGGCCGTGGCGATGGCCGACAACGCCTCGGTCACGCGGTCGATGGCATCACGGATGCGGATCGCCGTCACATTGGGCATGGCCTTGGTGATGTCGCGCAGAAGCGGCGCCTCGGCTTCGGGCGGGGCATAGACGGTGGCGATGAAGGTATGGGGCGCGCCTTGCAATGCGGCGGGGTTCATCGTCATCACGAATCCCATGCCCGCGCTGGAAAAGTCCACCTGCCGGAAGCTAGTGATCGTCGCCGGAATATCCCGCCCCAGCACATTCACCACCAGCGTATCGCCCAGTTTCAGCCCGATCTCTTCGGCCTCTTCCGCCGCGAAAGAGACCTGCGCGGGCCCCGTGTAATCCTTGGGCCACCATTGGCCCGCGACCACCTTGGCATTGGCCTGCGGCTCGGCGGAATAGGTCACGCCCCGGTCGCCGCGCACCACCCAATGTTCGCCTGCCACCTCTTTCGCGGGTCGCCCGTTGATCTGGGTCAGAACGCCGCGCAGCATCGGGGCGCTTTCCACCTTATTGACCAGGGGGTCGCCTTCCGTCCGCTTCAGGAAGGCGTCGATCTGGTCGGGCTGGATATCGACGAAGAAAAAGGCAGGCGCCCGTGTGGGCAGATCGGTCGCAATGGCCGTGCGCAGATTGGCGTCGATCTGCCCCACGGCGGCCAGCACCGAAAGCCCCAGCCCCAGCGACAGCACGACCGATGACGCCTCTTCCCTTGGCCCCCCGATCGCCGCCAGCGCCAGCCGCAGCCCCGCCCGGCCCCGCGCAAAGCGGCTGCGCGCCGCCGCCCGCGTGGCCTGCCGCAGCGCCAACGCCGCCAGCCACAGCACGCAAAGCGCCCCCGCAACCCCGCCAGCCGCCCCCAGCGTCAGCTTCCAGTTCCCGGAAAACCACGTGGCCCCGCCCAGCAGCAGCGCCGCCAGCGCCACGATGGCCAGCACACGGCCCCCCGCCACCCGCCCCGACCGCGCCGCCCCGCGATACAGCGCCGCCGCCCGCAGCCGTTCCGTCCGCGCCAGAGGCCACAGCGTGAACAGGAAAGCCGTCACCAGCCCGTAAAACGCGGCCTCGACCAGCGGCGCGGGATAAACCCCGATATCGGCCGGAAAGGGCAAGGACGCCTCGATCACCCCGCCAAAGGCCAAGGGCAGCGCCGTGCCCAAGCCCAGCCCCAAGGTCACGCCAAAGCCCGCAAGAACCGCCACCTGCAACAGGTAGATGCGAAAGATCAGCCGCCCCTCGGCCCCCAGCGTTTTCAGCGTGGCGATGGTCGCGGTCTTGCCGTCAAGGTAAGCCCGCACCGCCGCCTGCACGCCCACGCCGCCCACGGCCAGCCCCGCGATGCCCACAAGGATCAGGAACGCCCCCATCCGGTCAACGAACCGTTCCACCCCCGGCGCCGCGCGGCGGCTGTCGGCCCAGCGCATCCCCTTGTCGGCAAAGGCGGCTTCCGCCTCGCGCTGCAGCGCCTCAAGCCGCGTGCCGGGTTTCAGGCGCAGCCGGTACTGCGTTTCATAAAGAGATCCCGCCGCCAGCAGGCCCGACCCCTGCAACGCCTCGGTCAGCACGATCGTCCGCGGCCCCAGCGAAAAGCCGCCATTGGCCGAATCGGGTTCGCGCAGCAGCACCGCGCCCAGACGAAAGGTCTGGCTGCCCAGCGTGAACCGGTCGCCCAAGGCCAGCCCCAGCCGCTCGACCAGCACCTTGTCCATCGCGGCACCGGGCAGGCCACCCGTTGCGGCCAGTGCCTCGGGCAGCGAACCCGCCTCCAGCTTCACCGCGCCCACCAGCGGATAGGACTGATCCACCGCCTTCACCTGCGTCAGCGCCGAATCGTCGCCCACCACGGCCATTGACCGGAAATCGACGATCTCCGACACCGCCGCCGCCCGCGCCTGCATCCAGTCGCGCTCGTCCGCTGTGGCAAAGCGATAGGTGAATTCCATCTGCGCGTCGCCGCCCAGCAACACCGCGCCCTGTTCCTTCAACCCCGCCTCGATGGCCGACCTGACCAGCCCCACGGCGGCAATCGCCGCCACCCCCAGCGCAAGGCAGGCAAGGAACACGCGGAACCCCCGCACCCCGCCGCGCAATTCGCGCCGCGCGATCCGCCATGCCAGCGTCATGCCGCCACCCGCCCGTCAGCCAGCCGCACCACGCGGTCGCACCGTCCGGCCAGTTCCGGCGCATGGGTCACCAGCACCAGCGTCGCCCCATGCCGGTCGCGCAGGCCGAACAGCAAATCCATGATCGCGGCCCCGTTCACCCCGTCAAGGTTCCCCGTCGGCTCGTCGGCCAACAGGATCGCAGGCCGCGGTGCCGCCGCCCGCGCCAGCGCCACGCGCTGTTGTTCGCCGCCCGACATCTGGCTCGGGTAATGGTCCATCCGCGCGCCCAGACCCACGGCGCGCAATTCCGCCTCGGCGCGGGCAAAGGCATCGGCCGCGCCCATCAACTCCAGCGGCACCGCCACATTCTCAAGCGCGGTCATGGTGGGGATCAGGTGGAACGACTGGAACACCACCCCCATCCGGCCGCGCCGGAACCGCGCCAGCGCATCCTCGTCCAGCGCGGTCATGTCCTGCCCCAGCGCCATGACGCGGCCCCCCGTGGCGCGTTCCAGCCCCCCCATCAGCATCAGCAGCGATGACTTGCCCGAACCGGATGGCCCGACCAGCCCCACCGTCTCGCCGGCATGAACTTGCAGTGATATGCCCTTGAGTATCTCGACCGGCCCCGCATTTCCCGCCAAGGTCAACCGCGCCTCTTCCAGCGCCAGAACGGTATCCGCCATGCAACTTGCCCCTATCCTTTCGGTCACATATGGCGCGGCCCGCCGCCTCCGCAACCTCACGTTTGCGTTGGCAGCATCCATCGCCCCGCTTTCCGGCGCGGCACAGGCCGAACCGCTCACCCTCGTCGCCTTCGGTGACAGCCTCACCCAGGGCTACGGCCTGCCCGATGGCGATGGCCTCGTGCCGCAGCTTCAGGCATGGCTTACGGCCAGGGGCGTGGATGTGACGGTGCTCAATGCAGGCGTCTCGGGCGACACCACCGCAGGCGGCCTGTCGCGCATCGCCTGGACCCTCACGCCCGAGGTGGACGCGATCATCGTCACCCTTGGCGGCAACGACCTGCTGCGCGGCATCGACCCCGCCGAAACGCGCGCCAATCTCGACGGCATCCTGAAGGAAACGCAGGCCCGCAACCTGCCCACCCTGCTTGTGCCCATGGTCGCCCCCGGCAATTTCGGCGCCGGTTACAAACAGGCCTTCGACGCGCTTTATCCCGACCTCGCCGCCACCCATGGCGCGATGCTTGCCCAACCCTTCTTCGCCCCGCTGACAGGCGGCAGCGAAGACCCCGCCGCCATGCGCCCTTGGCTGCAAGCCGACGGCATCCACCCCAACAAGGACGGCGTGGCCAAGGTGGTCGAAGTCCTCGGCCCCGAGGTGCTCGCCCTTCTCCAATCGGTGAAATCGACCCCGTAAGGAACGGACTTCCCCCGCCGCGCCCCGCCTTCCGCGACCCGCTTCCCGCCCGCATACTGGCCCGCTTTCCCGACCTGACGATCACCCTCCGCCACCGGCAAACCCTGCCGCAGCGCAGGGCCAAACCGCCCCGCCCCAACCGCCCCTCTTCCCGTCCCGCAGGCGCACAAATCCCCGGGGCTCGTCGCGCCCCTGCGCGGCAGGGGGACGCTCCCCCCCCTTTCGGCCACGAAACCAGCGCAAGCACCTTGGGCCCGCAGACGGCGAGGTTGCGCATCGGCCCCCCTCGGCACCCGAAAACTTCTTCCCCGACCACAGAACATCGCAACCGCCTGCACCCTCCCCGACCGTCCGAACCAACCGACCCAAACGCCCGCCCCACCCCCTTTCCCCTTTCACACTGGCACAAATATCCTCGGGGGGGGCGCGCCTTGGCGCGACCGGGGGGCAGACAGCCCCCCTGTCTGCCGTGAAACAAGCGCAACCAGCTCAGGCCCGCAGACGGCCTGTTGCCTCTCTGCCCCCCATCTCCTGATCCTCCCTCCCCCCAACCACCACCCGCCCCGCCCCCCCTTTCACACTCGCGCAAACATCCTCGGGGGGGGCGCGCCTTGGCGCGACGGGGGGCAGACAGCCCCCCCTGTCTGCCGTGAAACAAGCGCAACCAGCTCAGGCCCGCAGACGGCCCGTTGCCTCACTGCCCCC
>JAIXRW010000008.1 GCA_027484985.1 Rhodobacter sp.
AACGGCCTCCATACTGCGCTCCCGACGGACTCCCAATGACGCCTCCCCTGCAAATCTCCGCACGGGCCGCATCGCAGCTTACAGATTCAGCAGGAAGGTGGGGGAAGAACAGCGCTTACGTTTCGAACAGGTCGCGCCACTGCTTCTTCAAGTCGGGCGTCGTCGTGGTCTTGAGCGCGACCAGGCGCGCAGGGATGGGGTCGGGTTTCGTCATGCGTCACTCCGGTGGGTTGGAGTTGCATGAAGGCATTGGTCGGGCGGATAGTGTAGGCAACTTTCTCCAGTCTGGTCAGAGACTTCGCCCTTTTCCCGCATTCGCAGGCGGATCAGTCCGATCGCCAGCAACCCACACAGTTCGGCGCGGCGCTGGGCGGGGGTCATCTGGGTTGGCGGTGTGGGATTGGGGCGTTTCATCGTTGACCTGGCGGGAGCATACACAAGCCTAAAGCCACCCCGGATGCCCGCGTGGGACACGCCAGTCGTTGTCTCTGCAAGAATCTGATTGCAGCCGCCTAAAACTTCACGGAAGTTGATCTGGTTCAGTATTTAACAATCATTACGGGAGGTGAGATGGCGCGTCAGTCGAAACGTATGGGCCGGTCCCTGACATACGTCCTGGATAACGCCAGCACCGAGCATCTTTCGTTGTACTTGCAACAGCCGGACGAGAACTTTGCCGTTGTTTCGGCGTCTTTGAGTAGCATCGAAGACCACGACGAGGATAGCCTGCGGAATGTTTTTGCCGCAGACCTATCAAAGTTATCATTGGAAGACCTTCAGCCGATTGAGACTGAGAGCCAGCGGATTTATCTGCTAGCAGAAGGAAAGGGCCCGGACTCATGTCCACCGGTCCTGAAACGCCATTTATCCAACGAAGAATTTGAAACGTGGCAGTCGCAGCCAGACGACCTTTGTCGTGCGATTTGGCTGCACGTGAAGCACCGCAAGGCATTTGACGACTGTGTCGCATTTCGTAATGCGCGCGAATGGCGAAAGGCTGAGCATGCCTTCAGCGCGCTGGATGTTCCGTTGGAAGAAAACTTCGGCTTTGTCGGAGATGACGTGCCCGAAGTTGAATTGCTCACAGCCATCCAGAAGAAGCTGAAGTTGTCAAAACGATGCGGAATCAGCGTTATCGACCTGCCTAAAAACAAAGACTACCCAGCATCAGTAATGGCAATCGTTCGACATGGGGGGCGAAAGTCGAGCGTTGCTGAGCACCCTGATGATGGGAGTCGTCGGCTTCACTATTTCCTGCCACAGGATGAGGTTGTCCTGATCTTCACTCCAAGTAGCCAGAGGCTGGAGGTCTGCGCGCAAACGGCTGAAGTTCGCAGTGCTGTGTCCGAGACTTTTGCAAAAGTGGCGCTAAAGCATGATATCTCGAGCAAGCCACTGACATGGGCAAACTACGACACATCCAGATTTCTGCAATCGCTAGAGCTCGATGCCCCCGAAGTACCGGGTTTTTTGATAGAGCGCGCTACAGTCACAGAGATTGAGCTCCGTGTCGGGCAGTGGGAACGCCGCCTAAAACTGCGCGTCCCCTTCCGAGATGACATTTCGCATTTTCTTGAACAGACAATCGGCCACAAACGCATATTGCGGCGAGCACTCGGGGTTAGCCGCATTGCTTTTTCAATCAAGTTCACTCGGGACGGTCACGATGTCGCCGAACTGTTGGAATTCGCAATATCAGATCGGAACCGCTGCAATTTGAGTGCTAACGTCGATTCCGAGTTGCGCCGACTTGGGAGAGCGCTTCTTTCGCATTGGGGCGTGATGCAACCCTTTCGTGATCTGGATCATAGTGAGATTGATGCCCTGCTGCCGATTCTCGCGGAACTTTTTGATTTGGGTGAAGATAAAATATCCGCTCAATTTTTTGAAAAGCGCGGCGTTGACCCGACACGCCTTGTACAAGCTGGACTACTGGTTCGACATTCGGCCGAACCGATACTGATTGAAGATATCGACGCGGAACAGGACCCCCCATCCCAAGACAGTCGAGTCGTCTACCAGGTCAAGCATGGTTGGCTTGAGCAACGCTTGGTCGATGCGCTGCAAGGATTGATCGATGATCGACCGCGAGCCCAATCTGACAGAGACTTCGTAAAGATCGGATCGGCAAGGTTCGGTGACCAAAGTGTCCCCTGCTACCTATGCCGCGGGCTCTCCGACACGAACCGCTACATGCAGGCAGACGGCAAGTTCCGCCAGGACGTATCGACGCTCCCCGGAATCGTCTTCACTGGCAAGGAAATTGGCTGGGAACACATCGGTCCCCACGTTGTGATCCCGATAGTGCGAAGCGGGACTCTCCCGACAACTGGCAATGTCCTGACTGCGAGTGACGTTGAGGCAGCCTTCCGGACCGGCCTTGCTGCTGCTCTTGGGGCCGAAAAGGTGAGTTTGGAACCGGGGCCTGGAAAGCAACTCATCCTCAAAGTGCCTGGCAAGCCGCATCTTCCAGTAGATGGCGAACATCAGCAAAACTGCATCCGTCTTCTGGTTGAAGACCACCATCGTGGTGGGGTCGGCGTCGAGACCTCCGCGTTGCTTGGTAACAGCAGCTCAAAGTCGGTTGGGCAACTTTTCGGAACACGATGGGATGCGATCAAAGACACCTACGTCCGAAACCTTCGGCGAAAATTCTGGGCTTTGAGCACTTAAATTCCTCCCCGTCCGAGCTTGATTGATGCTCCATTGATGTTTCGACCGGTCGTCGGTCGATGATTCCCTGATGCAATTCGGGTGCTCCACTCACAGAGGAGCACCCCAATGCCGACTCCCTTCCCATCGCGCCAAGCCGCCCCGCCGAGCTGGCCCACCGGCGCGAAACCCAAGCCCACCATCCTGAACCCGGAATGGCGCTGCACGCGCTGTGACAAGCTACTCGGCGTTTGCCGGGACGGCCGCATGCACCTGCGTTTTGCGCGGGGGCACGAGTATTTTGTGGGTTTCCCCGTCCAGGCCACGTGCCGCGGCTGCGGGACGCTGAATCAGGCGTCCAGCCCGACCGGCTGACGCGCCCCACGACCACCAACCCCCTGAAATCGCAGAGACGCGCGACGTCCTGACCTGGCCACGAGAAGGCGCTGGACGCCTGGCCGCAAGGCAGGCGTCCAATGTCTTTCGCATGGCACGAGATCCGTGATCAAATCATGCATTCCGCTTCCACCCTCAACTTTCAGCGCAGCTTCGATGCCATCCGGCGCGAACAGGGGCCGGTTGTGCCGTTCCGCGATCCTGCCGCCTTGCTGGATGCGCTGCATCAGAAGGCGGGCAGCCCGGATCAGAAGAACCTGATCCTCGCCGCCCTTGCCCGCGCTGCGCATTCCGATGGGCAAACGGGCGATTGCGCCCTTACCCTGATGTTGCTGGCGCTCTGGCCCGGTCTCGACGCCATTCGGCGCCGGTGCATCTGGCGCAAGGTCGGCACCGGCGATGAAATCGCCGCCGACATCCTTGGCCGCACCACTGAGGCAATTCGCGCTCTGGACCTGCAGCGGGTCAACTGGATCGCGGCCACCATCCTGCGCAACGTCGAGCGGGATATCCTGCGCGCCCATCAGCGGGAGGCTGGCCGCCAGAACCTGCGCAGCGAAACCGAACCTGACGAGATCGCTGCCGAAGATGGTTCAGGCGACGCGGCGATCAGCGAAGCACAACTGCTTCGCGATCTGCGGCTGCTGGTGGGTGCCGATGCAATCCTTGTGATCCGCGTGGCGGTCGAAGGTTTCAGCCAAGCGGAAGCTGGCGTCGAACTTGGCCTGTCCGAGGCGGCGGCGCGCAAACGCTACCAGCGCGCCACCCAGCGGCTGCGCGACGCCCTGCAGAAAATCCACTGACCCCGATGTCCCGATCCGGACAGCGCGGTGGCTTTTCACAATCAGACGCCACCGCGCGTCTTCCTCCAACCGAAAGCCGACACGCATGAACAGCATTGCCGACCTTTCGCCCACGGACCTCAAGCGCATCCCCGGCCTCTACCGGCGTTGGGAACTGACCGAGGTCTTCGAGGCGCACCGCAACTACCAGATCGAAGACGCCGGCACCCACGCCGACGGCACGCCACTGCTGGCGATCTTTGTCAGCGATCCGGTTCCCGACATCCCGGAGGCCACCTGATGCGCCTCTTCAATCACCTCATCCCATGGAGAACTCACATGCCGGACCAACCGGACGACATCAATCGTCTTCGCAAGTCGCACTACGCCCTCGACGAACTGCCGGAAACCGTGAGTTTTCCGAAGCATCCGAGCGAGCCCGCGAGGGAGCCGCTGCCCGTGATGGAGGCGACCGTCGATGACATCGCCTTTGCGATCGTCGCGGCGGAACGGGAAAGCTCGGCAGCCCTCGGACAGGCATCCGCACTGAAGCGCCTCCATAATCTTGCTCGTGAAGCAGGTGCCATCGGGTCTGACCGTGCCGCCGCCGCTGCCCTGAAGCGGGAGAAGCCCTGATGGCCCTCCCGATCATCAGTGCCGACGAACGGCTGGCGCAGCGCAAAGGCATCAAGGGCTGCATCTTTGGCCGGTCGGGCATCGGCAAGACCAGCCTCCTGTGGACGCTGAATGCCCCGACCACCTTGTTCATGGATCTCGAAGCCGGGGATCTGGCGGTCGAGGGCTGGGATGGCGACACGCTGCGGCCCCGCACCTGGAAAGAATGCCGCGACTTCGCGGTGTTCATCGGCGGACCGAACCCGGCGCTGCGTGAGGACCAGCCGTACAGCCAGGCGCATTTCGACGAGGTCTGCGGCCGGTTCGGAGATCCGGCGGTGGTGCACCGCTACGAGACGATCTTCATCGACAGCATTACCGTGGCGGGTCGGCTTTGCTTTCAGTGGTGCAGGGGTCAGCCCGAAGCCTTCTCGGACAAGACCGGCAAGCCGGATATCCGGGGGGCATACGGGCTCCATGGCCGCGAGATGATCGGGTGGTTGACCCACCTGCAGCACGCGCGGGGCAAGCATGTCTGGTTCGTGGGCATCCTCGACGAGAAGCTGGACGACTTCAATCGCAAGGTCTTTCAGCCGCAGATCGATGGCAGCAAGACCGGCTTGGAGCTGCCGGGGATCGTCGATCAGGTGATCACCATGGCCGACATCGCCGATGCCAATGGCCAACCCCAGCGCACCTTCGTCTGCCAAACGCTGAACCCCTGGGGCTATCCGGCCAAGGATCGTTCGGGGCGTCTGGCCATGATTGAGGAACCCCACCTCGGCCGACTGATGGCCAAGATCCAGAGCCCGATCCGCCCGGCAATGGAACGCCTGAGTTATCCGGCCGTCACGTCGGCCGATCCTGCCGCTGGGGAGGTGCCGGTCAATGGCTGATCGCACCTCGCCACGCCCGATGTCCCGATCCGGACCCCGCGATGGCTTTTCCCGTTTGACGCCGCTGCGCGTCCTGACCTCCCACTGAAAGGACCCATGCCATGTCCGGCATCTGGAACGACTTCAACTCCGCGCAATCCAACTCCAACGTCATCCCGAAGGGCACGCTGGCCAAGGTGCGCCTGACCATCCGCCCCGGTGGCTTCGATGATCCGTCGCAGGGCTGGACCGGCGGTTTCGCCAAGCGCGCCGCGACCGGTGCGGTCTACCTCGACGCCGAATACACGGTGGTCGACGGGCCCTATGCGCGCCGCAAGATCTGGTCGCTGATCGGCCTCTACAGCCCCAAGGGTCCAGATTGGGCCAACATGGGCCGCAGCCTGATCCGCGGCATCCTGAACTCGGCGCGCGGCATTTCCGACAAGGACAACTCGCCCGAAGCGCAGGCCCGCCGCCGCATCAACGGGTTCGGCGATCTGGATGGGCTGGAATTCGTGGCCCGGATCGACATTGGCCAGGACACCAACGGCGACGACAAGAACGAAGTTCGGGGTGCTGTCACCCCCGATCACCGCGACTATGCCGCCCTGATGGGGACGGTTGCCTTGCCGATCGGCACCTCTGCCCCGCAGAGCTATGCCCCGCAGCAGATCACCCCCGCCGCCCGACCCAGCCAGCCCGCTTCCGCCCCCGGCAATGCCGGGCGGCCGAGCTGGGCCCAGTAAGGGGGGATCGGCCATGCGCCTGCGCCCCCGCCAGAAAACCTTCGTCGAGCGCAGTGTGGCTGCGCTCGCCTCCCGCGGCAACACGCTGAGCGTGGCACCCACCGGTGCGGGCAAGACCATCATGCTGTCGGCGGTCACCGGCGAAATGATCGGTGACGGCGCCAAAGCCTGTGTACTGGCCCATCGCGACGAGTTGACGGCGCAGAACCGCGCCAAGTTCCAGCGCGTTGTGCCGGGGATTTCCACCTCGGTGATCGATGCCACGGAGAAATCCTGGGGTGGTCAGGTCGCCTTTGCCATGGTGCCGACGCTGGCACGGACCACGAACCTGGCCGACATGCCGCGCCTTGACTTGCTGGTGATCGACGAGGCGCATCACGCGGTTGCCGACAGCTACCGCCGCATCATCGACCGGGTGCGCAACGCCAATCCCGATGCCCGCATCTTCGGGGTCACCGCCACGCCCAACCGGGGCGACAAGAAAGGGCTGCGCGACGTCTTCGACAATGTCGCCGACCAGGTGCGTCTGGGCGAGCTGATCGCCTCGGGCCATCTGGTGCCGCCCCGCACCTTTGTCATCGACGTGGGCGTGCAGGACGAGTTGCGGTCCGTCCGCAAGACCCTGTCGGATTTCGACATGGCCGAAGTAGCGGGCATCATGGACCGTGCGCCAGTCACCGATGAGGTGATCCGCCACTGGAAGGAAAAGGCGGGTGATCGGCAGACCGTCATCTTCTGTTCCACGGTCGCCCATGCCGAACACGTCACCGAAGCGTTCCGCGCGGCGGGGATCACGGCGGCGCTGATCCATGGCGATCTGGCGTCCGACACCCGCAAGGCCATCCTTGTCGACTACGCGGCGGGCAGCATCCGCGTCATCGTCAATGTGGCGGTGCTGACAGAAGGCTGGGATCACCCGCCCACCTCCTGTGTCGTGCTGCTGCGCCCCAGTTCCTACAAGTCCACCATGATCCAGATGGTCGGGCGTGGCCTGCGCATCGTGGATCCGGAAGAACACCCCGGCATCGTGAAAACCGATTGCGTCGTGCTGGACTTCGGCACTTCCAGCCTGATCCACGGCACACTGGAACAGGATGTCGATCTGGAAGGCAAGACCGAGGGCGGCGAGGCCCCGACCAAATCCTGCCCCGGCTGCGGCGCTGAAATCCCGCTGGCCGCCACGGAATGCCCGCTCTGCGGCGAGGTCTTCCCGCGGGAAGATGAAGACGGCGGCGAAGGCGGCGGCACGGCTCCGCTGTCCGGCTTCATCATGACCGAGATCGACCTGCTGAAACGGTCCAGCTTCGCATGGGTCGACCTTTTCGGCACCGACGACGCGATGATGGCCACCGGCTTCACCGCCTGGGGCGGCATCTTCTGGCTGGATGGGGTTTGGTACGCTGTGGGCGGTGGCAAGAATGAGCGCCCGCATTTGCTGGGTGTTGGCGAACGCACCGTCTGCCTCGCACAGGCCGACGACTGGCTGAACACGCATGAAACCGACGAAAGCGCCTTCAAGACCCGTTCCTGGCTGCGCCAGCCACCAACCGAAAAGCAGCTGCAATATCTGCCGCCCGAGTGCCGCCATGACTTCGGTCTGACGCGCTACCGCGCCTCGGCGCTGATGACCTTCGGCTTCAACAAGCGCGCCATCCGCCAGTTGATCGACGGCGCGGCCAGCTCTGAGCGGAGGGCGGCATGACCCATGACCTCCATCACCATCATCACGGCCGAGGACCGGCGGCGGCTATGGCATCCGTGTGGAACACTCTGTGCTGTCTGCCGGCAACCCAGCCGTGGCTTTGGCTGGTTCGATCCGCACCGCTCGAAGCGGCCCCGGCCATCGGTCTGGTTCTGCTCGATGTCCTGCCAAGGCTACTGGACGCGTTTGGCGCGGGAGCGTGTGGCAATGGTTGACCTGACCGATGAAGAACGCGCCGCCATCGCGGTGACCATGAGGCGCGTCGCCCTGCTGATGGACGAGATCGGCTGGTCGACGAAACTTGCCGATCTCACCGAGCCACAGGTGCGCGCCCTGATCGAGGAAGCGGTCGAAGGGTTCCGTGAGTCCATGTCCGACATCGCCAAAGCCAATGCGCCGGAGGTGCCGTTTTGACGCTGGACTTCAATCACCGCCCGAGCTTCGCCGACCGGGTCAACGCCGCCGTCGATTGCGCCCTGACCGACGATCAGGCAACACGCACGCCCCGCGACTATCTTGGCGGCTCTCGCCTTGGCCACGCATGCGAACGCGCCCTTCAGTTTGAATTCACGGCCACGCCGAAGGACGAGGGCCAGGACTTCAGCGGCCAGTCGCTGCGCATCTTTGCCATCGGCCATGCTCTGGAGGATTTGGCCGTGGCGTGGCTGCGCGGCGCGGGGTTTGATCTCTACACCCGGAAGGGCAACCGACCCGATGGCGGCCAGTTCGGCTTTTCCGTCGCGGGCGGGCGCATCCGGGGCCATATCGACGGCATCATCGCTGCTGGCCCCGTGGGTTTCGATCTCGCCGTTCCCGCGCTCTGGGAATGCAAGACCATGAACGCCAAGAACTGGCGCGCCTGCGTCAAGGACGGTGTCACGAAATCGAAGCCCGTCTACGCCGCCCAGATCGCCGTCTATCAGGCCTACATGGAAGCCAGCGTGCCCGGCATCAGCGCCGCGCCTGCCGTGTTCACCGCGATCAACAAGGACACGGCCGAGATGCACCATGAGCAGGTGCCCTTCGATGCCGATCTTGCGCAGCGCATGTCGGATCGCGGGGTGCGGATCCTCCAGGCGACCGATGCGGGCGAGTTGCTCCCGCGCATTGCCGCCAGCGCCGATTTCTTCGAATGCCGCTTCTGCCCATGGGCCGCTCGCTGCTGGAGGCTGGCGCGGTGAGCGACGACAGCATCCTGCACTTCAACCCGTGGATGGATTTCAACGACGGCCCTCCGGCCGAAAACCCGTTCGGCTGCGATCCGGACTCGGACCAGATCGCCATCTTCCTCGACACCGTGTTCAGTTGGTGCGAAGGGCTGATCCCCCTGCGCGGCTTTGTCGACAAGGGTCAGGGCCGGGACGGCAAGCCCCACAACATCTGGATCGCGGCCGATGGGACCGCCTGCGAAAAGCTCGCGACCTTTGCCGCATGGGCCAACCGTGAAGGGGCTGCGGTCTATGTCATCCCCGGCACGGTCGCGGAACAGGGCCAGGCCCGTGCCGCCGATGTGCTGCAAATACAGGCCCTCGTGGTCGACCTCGACGCGGGCGACATTCCGGCCAAGCTGGATCACATCGTCAGCCACCTCGGCACCCCCACGCTGATCGTGGAAAGTGGAGGACGAACGCCCGAGGGCGCGGCCAAGCTGCATGTCTGGTGGAAACTGACCGAACCCGCCGAGGGAGAGGATCTTGCCACGCTCTGCCGATTGCGCGGAGATATCGCGGTCAAGGTCGGCGGCGATACCCATTTCCGCTCGGCGCACCAGCCAATCCGTGTGGCCGGGACGGTCTATCACAAGCACGGCCATCAGCGGCTGGTGCAGATCCGCGACCACAATACGGTCGAGGTCGACCTAGCCGATTTCGCGGAAAGGGTGGCCGACATGCCGCCGCTGCCCGGCGTTGGTATGACCAGCGCACCGCAGTCCGTCTCCAAGCCGGGCGTCGATGCCGTGCTGACCACCCCGGTGCGCGAAGGCGCGGTGGATGACTGGTCGCGGTTTCAGGGGGCGAGCGCCGCCATCGGCCATTACATCCGCCTGGTGCATGACGGCCGCATTGACCCCGCCGAAGGCTGGGAAGCGATCTGCGGCTACAACGCTGCGATGCTGCGCCCCGAATGGCCGCTTGATCGGCTGCAGGCCGAAGCCGAACGCCTCTGGGCACTACATGTAAAGCGCAACGGCCCGCCGCTCATTCGCGCTGCCCGCCCCAACGCCTCCGCAAGCCCGCTGCCGACCTTCAGTCTTGGTGCGCTGCTCGATGATCGCAGCCCGATGCCCGATGACATCATCGCTCCGCGCGTCCTGACGCCGGGCGGGCTGTTGGTGCTGGGCGGCGCGCCGAAGGTCGGCAAGAGCGATTTCCTGATCTCGTGGCTTGTCCACATGGCGGCAGGCGTGTCGTTCCTCGGCTTCACACCACCCCGGCCGCTGCGGGTGTTCTATCTGCAGGCGGAGATCCAGTATCACTACCTGCGCGAACGGATGCAGCAGATCAGCTTGCCGCCCGGGGTGATCGCCGCCGCACGCGACACCTTCATCGCCACACCGAAGCTGAAGCTGCTGCTTGATGCCGATGGCGTCACCCGTATCGCCGAGGCCATCCGGGCCGCATTCCCCGACGCGCCCCCCGACATCATCGTCATCGATCCGATCCGCAACCTCTTTGACGGCGGCCCGGTTGGCGGCGGCGAGAACGACAACACGGCCATGATGTTCTTCCTGAAGGATCGGGTCGAGGTTCTCCGCGAAGCGGTCAATCCGGACGCGGGCGTCATCCTGGCCCACCACACCCGCAAGGCCGCCAAGCATCAGGTGAAAGACGATCCCTTCCTCGCCCTCTCCGGCGCCAGCGCTCTGCGCGGCTTCTACACCTCGGGTCTGCTGATGCACCGGCCCGACGAGGACATCACCCAGCGCCGCCTGGAAATCGAGTTGCGCAACGGACCCGCGCTGCCCGGCAAGCTGATCGACAAGGTGGCGGGTCGCTGGGTCGAATTGAACCCGATGAACGAGCGGCTGGTGCGCAAGGAAGTCGGGGCCAAGTTCGACGCCGAACGGTTGCGCAAGCACGATGTCATCCTCGGCATGCTGCTGGATGAGGCGGCGGGCGAGCGGCTCTACACCGCCATGCAGTTCGCTGAGACCTTCGAGAATCGGGGCGGTCTGGGCAGCAAGCACACCATCCGTGAACGTCTCAGCGTGCTCGCCACCAAGGGCTTCGTGAAGTTCCTGCGCGACCCCTCCGGGTTTGGTTTTCCCGTCACCCGGTCGCGGTTCGGCTATCTCTGCGTCGAAGGCATGCAGTTCGGCGCAACCGTCGAGGAGGTCGATCCGACCACCGGCGAGGTCACCACGACCGCCCGTCCGGTCCTGCCCAGCCACTTCAAATGCGCGCAGTCCGGGCTCAGCCTTCAGGTCGAAAATCCGGCTGTCTGGGTCTACCAGGACGGGCCCAAGGACGACCTAACTCATATGAGTGAGGCCTGACTCATATGACAGCGCCAACTGTGCACTCAATGAAATCAACGGGTTACGCGCAAATAAGAGTTAGGTCCCTAACTCATGCCCGAAGACTTCATGAAGTCTTATTCCCCAACAAAATCAACGTGTTGAATCGGCTCGAACAGTTAGGTGCTGAACCCCCATACTACGTATGGGATGGCCCCACCCAAGGGTGGGCCACTCATCCCATGCGTAAGGGCCTGGCGCGCGGGCCGCCCTGACAGGTCCCCCATCCCCCGATCCGACGACGGCGGCCCGTACCGCCAAGCACATGACCGCCGTCGTCTTCCACCAGGACCAGCCCCCCAAGACAGGAGAGCCATCATGGCTGCGACGACTCTGATCCCCAAATCCGACAGCGCAAGGTTTGAATTGCTGCCCGTCACCAGTTCAAGCCACCGCTGCATGCTTGCCCTCGATCTGGGCACCACGACCGGCTGGGCCCTGCGCGGCCACGACGGTCTGATCACCAGCGGCACTGCAAGCTTTCGTCCCGGCCGCTTCGACGGGGGCGGCATGCGATACCTCCGCTTCACCAACTGGCTGGGCGAGTTGGACCGGCTGTCCGGTCCCATCGCGGCCATCTGGTTCGAAGAGGTTCGCCGCCACGCGGGCACCGATGCGAGTCACATCTACGGCGGGCTCATGGCCACGCTGACCGCATGGGCGGAACTGCGGGGCGTGCCCTACGAGGGCGTTCCGGTCGGTACGATCAAGCGCCACGCCACCGGCAAGGGCAATGCCGACAAGGACGCGATGATCGCCGCCGCCCGGTCTCGTGGCTTCAGCCCTGCGGACGACAACGAGGCCGACGCAATCGCGCTTCTGCTCTGGGCCATCGCAACGAATGGGGGTGTCGCATGAGGTGGCATCCCCACGGTTACGGCGGTCAGCGCCGCAACCCCGAGCAGGTCAAGCGCGAGGGCTGGCACGAACAGGGCGTGCTGGCGGTGTCGGCCGACGATCAGCGGCTGACCTGGCCGGAACGCGAACTGGTCCGTCAGCTTGGCGAGAGGCTTTACGGGCGACGCCCGATGGGAAACGAGGTTCGCCATGGCTGACCGCGTCTGGACGGCCGAGTGCGTGGCTGATCATTTCGAGGAAGCGTTTCGCACCCTGCGCAAGCTGCCGCCCGTGAGGGCGCAGGGGTTCTTCAACGCCTGGCCGCAGATCGTCCGCACCAGCCGCGAGATCGCGGCGATGGAGCCCGAGCCCATGCGGGTCTGGCCATCAGCCGCAGCCATCACGCGGCTGGAGCAGACCTCGGACTGGGTGCTGTGGATCGAGGAGGCCGAGCGCAAACTCGTCTGGTCGCGCGCGGCCCGCGTGCCGTGGAAGCAGATCAGCGGGGAGATGGGCTGCGACCGCACCACCGCATGGCGACGCTGGCAGCTGGCGCTGACCAAGATCGCAGCGCGACTGAATGCGTGAGCGACTCCAATGTGTTGCAACACTTTTCCCTTCGACATCTGCAACATGTTCGTGCTATTCCGAAGGCAAGATGGGGAGAGTGCGCCGAAGGGTTTGCTCTCCCCTTTGCTTTTGGGCGGATACGGCTGGATTTCGGGTTGGTTTCCGGGGTCCGGCAAGGGGCCAATCGGGGTCCATTCCGCTAACCCACTGATTTCTGGTTCCTTCCTGGCCATATTCGTATGCTGGCGGGCGAAGCGCGGCACATCGCTAGCGACAGGGCCGGATTTTTGGGAAGCCACCCGGAAGCCAGCATCGCCTGAACCCGCCTGAAACACTGCAAATTCAAACCCTTGATGCTGGACACCCCTCGTGGCCACTGGACCCCGCATGGAGTCCAGTCTTGACCCCGGAGTCCGGAAGCCAGGGGTTTCCACCCTGATCCGAGGACTGACCCGACGATGACGCTGAGCTTTGCCCCGGACCGGATCGAGATGTGGCCGCTGGCGAAGCTCCAGCCCTACGCCCGCAATGCCAAGGCGCATGGCGCCGACCAGGTCGCGAAGATCGCCGCCAACATGGCGGAGTTCGGATGGACCGTGCCGTGCCTCGTCGCCGAGGATGGGGAGCTGATCGCGGGCCACGGCCGGGTGCTGGCGGCAACGCAACTCGGTCTGACCGAAGCGCCGGTGATCGTACTCGGGCATCTGACCGAGGCGCAGCGCCGGGCATATCGCATTGCGGACAACAAGCTGACGGAACTCGGCACCTGGGACGAGGCGCTGCTGTCGACCGAACTGAGCGATCTGCTGGCAGAGGATTTCGACCTGTCGCTGGTCGGGTTTTCCGATGGGGAACTGGACAAGCTGCTGGCCTTCGTGCCGGAAGAGGACGGGCAAGAAGGTGGCGCCGGGGGCTCCATGCCGCCGGTGACCATCCCCGAACCGCCGCGCAACCCGGCATCACGGACGGGTGATCTGTGGATCCTTGGCGACCACCGTCTGCTCTGCGGCGACAGCACCAGCGCTGCCGACGTGCGCCGCCTGATGAATGGCGAACGGGCGATCCTGTTCGCGACCGATCCGCCGTATCTGGTGGACTACGACGGGTCCAACCATCCGACCCGGAACAAGGACTGGTCGGCATCCTACGGCACCACCTGGGACGACAGTTCGCAGGGGGCCGAGATTTACGACGGCTTCATCGCGGCGGCCGTGGCGGAAGCCATCGCCGAAAATGCCGCCTGGTATTGCTGGCACGCCTCGCGCCGCCAGGCGATGCTGGAGGCCTGCTGGGAAAAGGCCGGTGCCTTTGTGCACCAGCAGATCATCTGGGTGAAGGACCGTGGCGTCCTCACCCGGTCGCATTACCTGTGGAAACACGAGCCCTGCTTCATGGGCTGGCGCCGCCCGAACCGGCCGCCGAAGGTGGCGGAAGAAACCCTCCCGTCAACTTGGGCGCTGCCCAGCTTCGCCAAGGACGAGCGGCCGGACCACCCCACGCCGAAACCGCTTGACGCCTTCGGGATCCCGATGCGCCAGCATGTTGCTCGGGGCGGGCTTTGCTACGAGCCGTTCTCGGGGTCAGGGTCGCAGATCATGGCGGGCGAGGCCAATGGCCGTCGCGTCTTCGCGATGGAAATCAGCCCAGCCTACATCGACGTGGCCGTCGAACGCTGGCAGGCCGACACGGGGCGCGAAGCGATCCTCGACGGTCATGGTCGGACCTTCGCGGCCGTGAAAACCGAGCGGCTGGGCTACAACGTCGAAGCCACTGCAGATGCCCCGGTCGAAATGCCGGACGCAAACGGCGATCCCGAACTGGCCCGCAAACCCAAATCTGTAGCCTGAGGCATGCATGACCTGGCTTTACCTTCCTCCGGATGCGGTTCCGGGAACGGAGACGCATGCCTCTTTGGCCTCTCCCTCTGCTCCGGCGCTGGCGGGCTTGACCTTGGGCTTGCCATCGCCATCCCCGGGTATCGTGCTGTGGGCCATGTCGAACGGGAAACCTTCGCCGCAGCCACTCTCGTGGCGCGGATGGAAGACGCGTCCCTGGATCAGGCTGTTGTCTGGGACGACGTTGGAACCTTCGACGGCCGCCCTTGGCGCGGCGCGGTGGACATCATCACTGCGGGCTATCCGTGCCAGCCGTTCTCGGTTGCAGGCAAACGCCGGGGCGCTGACGACCCGCGCCACCTCTGGCCGCATGTCGCCCGCATCATCGGTGAGGTCGAGCCGCCCTTCGTTTTCCTCGAGAATGTCGCCCATCATCTCCGCCTCGGCTTCCCCGAAGTCGCCAGCGGACTGGTCGGCATGGGCTACAAGCTTGCGGCAGGCCTCTTCACTGCGGCGGAAGTCGGCGCGCCCCACAAACGCGAGCGGCTGTTCATCCTTGCCATCCGCGACGGCGACGACTTGGCCGACCCCGCGCGCCTGCTCCGGAACCCGATCGAGTGGCGGGAATCGGACCGAGCTGCTGCGGCTCTGGCCAACGCCCCGCGCCAGCGCCAACGAGAACCGGCAGACGAAACCGACGCCGTCGCAGGAGGCGGGGCAGCACGGCATGAACCTCGCGACGACGGCAGCCCTATGGCCGACGCCGCAGATCGACAGCTTCCGCAGCCGGGGTGGCGAGCGGAGGGACGAAAAAGGTCTGGACCGCATGGCGCGCGACTGGCCGACGCCGATGGCGAACGACGGCTGCAAGCCGAGCGCGGGCAACCGGCGGACGGCCGATCTGACCCATGCGGCCGGGATGTGGATGACGCCGACGGCGCGCGATCACAAGGACGGGGCGACGACACTGGCGAACACGCCGGTGAACGGCCTGCTTGGCCGCCAGGTCCTAGTGATGCCGATGGCTGGGAGCGATACCTCCGATGTGCGCCGGACCTTGAACCCGCTGTTCGTCGAGGCGCTGATGGGCTGGCCCACCGGGTGGACCGGCTTCGCCTCTGTGGCAACGGCGTGGTCCCACTGGTTGCAGCGCATGCGCTGCGAACTCTCGCAGCTGAACTGCTGGCCGGTGGATGAGGTGACGGCATGAAGCAGTCGCGCGTCATGTCGCTGGTCGAATCCATAGCCAACGTGGTCGTGGGCTACGGCGTCGCTGTCGTCACGCAGATTCTGATCTTCCCGATCTTCGGGCTGCAGACCACGCTGGCGCAGAACCTCCAAATGGGCGCTATCTTTTCGGTCGTCAGCATCGCACGGTCGTTTGCGCTTCGACGGCTTTTTGAAACGATCCGGGTCACTTGGGCCGCGCAGCCTGCGATCAGCCCCTTTCGCCAGTCACAGCTGGCCAGAAGAGCCAAATGACGAGCCCGCCGCAGATCAGCCAAAGGCCGATGATGAACACCATTGCGGCCCGACTGACTGGTTTTGCTTCGAGGAGCACCGCTTTCGCCCGGAACTCCGCCATGAGGTCTGCAGGGATCATGCGGACGACCAGAAGGATCCCGATTGGCAGAAGGAGCAAATCGTCAAGGTAGCCAAGCACCGGAATGAAATCCGGAATGAGGTCAATCGGCGAAAGCGCATAGGCCGCAACCGCCGCCGCCATCGCCTTTGCATACCAAGGCGTGCGCGGATCGCGTGCGGCAATCCACAGGGCGAGGATGTCGCGCTTGATTCCGCGTGCCCATTGCTTTGCCTTGGCGATCATAATGCAGCTATCTACACTGGTGAATGAGATAGCGAGAGGCTTTCTTGACGAAAGCCTCTCGTGTTTCGCGTTTTGCTTGCGAAGCTGATCAGGCTGTCGGAAGCCGGTAGACCCGTCCGCGCCCTTCGACCTTTTCCGAGGTCACTTCGAGTCCGAGTTTCTTCTTCAGCGCCCCGGCCATGGCACCCCTGATCGTGTGAGCCGCCCAGTCGAGGGCAACCATGATCTCCTCGATGGTCGCGCCGTCCGGCGCGCTCAGCATGGAGATCAGTTTGGCCTGCTTGGTGCCCTCGCGCGGCGTGCGCGCCTTGGGCGCGGCGTCTGGTTCGGCGGCGGTGTCGGGCGCGGCTTCCTCGGTCGGCGCGTCCGTCGCGCACACGGGCGCGGTGTGCGCGTCCTCGGGCTCGATGCCGATGGCGGCGAGGCCTGCGTCGGTGGCGACCAGCGTGGTGCCGTGGCCGTCGCCGGTTTCGCGCCACATGGGTTCGCCGTTGCGCAGGTCGGCGTCGACCTCCTGCAGGAGGCCCTTGGCGATCATCGCGCCGACCACCTTGGCGGCGGCACCGCCGCGCAGGCTTTCGGGCAGCGGCAGTGCGATGCGCTCGGGCCGCTGGGCGGCGGCGCTCAGGATCATGGCTTGGGTGTCGGAAAGCTGGGTCATCGTCGTCTCCGTGTCGGGGCGCGCGGGATGCGGGCCCTTCTACGAGGCCAAGCCCCGCAGGGCGGGGCTTGCGAGATGGCTGGCTGGGTTACTCGGCGTGTTCGCCCTCGCCGAAAAGGAAATCGGTGATCTTCTGGAGGTCGCTGGCGACGCTGCTGATCGAGCCGACGCTGCCCCAATTGACCGCGTCCGGATCGAAGTTGAAATGGTCGTCACTGAGCGCCTGAAGTCGGGCGAGCATCGCGTCGATCTCGGCCTTCTTGCCGATGAAGGCGTCGAGGGCTTTCGTGTTGTCCTGTGCGCGGCGGGTCATTTCGGTGGCTCCCAAGTGAGTTGCATCGTCCTTCTGAAAGGACGTTCGCTCTGTCCGCGATGCTTATCAACGAGATAAGCATATGATCTTGAATGATAATCGGAGCCGTCGATGCAGGGCATGAGCGAGCGCCAGTACGCCGCGCATGTCGGGCTGTCACGAGGCGCGATCCAGAAGGCGAAGACGGCCGAGCGGCTGGTCCTCTATCCCGACGGCAGCATCAACGCGGCCGCCAGCGACGCGCGGCGTGTCGAGACGACCGACCCATCGAAGACCCGCAAGCCGCCCGAACCCAAGCTGAAGCCGGTCCCCGAGGCGGCCGTTGCTGCCGTCGGCGACACTCTGCGCGAGCAGGGTCTGGCAGTGCCAGTGGTTGGCGGTGGTACAACCTACCTGCAGGCGAAAACCGCCAACGAGGTGTTGAAGGCGCAGGAGCGGCGCATCCGGCTGCAGAAGCTGAAGGGGGAATTGATCGAGCGGGCACGCGCGCTGTCGCTGGTGTTCCGGCTGGCGCGGGAAGTGCGGGACGCTTGGGTGAACTGGCCTGCGCGGTCGTCGGCGCTGATGGCGGCGGAATTGGGCGTCGAACCGGCCGTGATGCAGAAGGCCTTGGAAAAACATGTACGCGCCCACCTCGACGAGCTTGCCGAGGTCCGGCCTGACTTCCGGTGAAACTGGCGACGACCTGACCGACTTCGATGGCGCGGCGGAGATTCTGCGCACCTGGGGCGCCGGGCTGACGCCAGATCCCGATCTGACCGTTTCGCAGTGGGCAGACAAGCACCGGATGTTGTCGGGCCGCGCATCGGCGGAACCGGGGCGGTACCGGACGGCGCGCACGCCTTACATGCGCGAGATCATGGATCGGCTGTCGCCCGGCGACGTGATGCAGCGGATCGTGTTCATGAAGGCCGCGCAGGTCGGAGCGACCGAGGCGGGCAATAACTGGATCGGCTTTGCCATCCACCAGGCGCCGGGTCCGATGCTGGCGGTCCAGCCGACCGTGGAACTTGCCAAGCGCAACTCGCGCCAGCGGATCGATCCGCTGATCGACGAAAGCCCCGACTTGCGGGAGAGGGTCAAACCGGCCCGGTCCCGCGACGCGGGCAACACCATGCTGTCGAAGGAATTCGCGGGCGGCATCCTGATCATGACCGGGGCCAACTCGGCGGTCGGGCTGCGCTCGACCCCGGCGCGCTACATCTTCCTCGACGAGGTCGACGCCTATCCGGCCTCGGCCGACGAGGAAGGCGATCCGGTCACGCTGGCCGAGGCGCGGTCGCTGACCTTCGCCCACCGGCGCAAGGTGTTTCTGGTTTCGACGCCGACGATCCGGGGGCTGAGCCGGATCGAACGGGAATACGAGGCCTCAGACCAGCGGCGGTTCTTCGTGCCGTGCCCGCATTGCGGCCATGCGCAATGGCTGAAGTTCGACCGGCTTCGCTGGCAGAAGGGCCAGCCGGAGACGGCGGAATATCATTGTGAAGGCTGTGATCAGCCCTTCGGTGAGCACCACAAGACGGCGATGCTGGAGGCGGGCGAATGGCGGGCGACGGCCGTTGCCGCCGATCCGACCACGGTCGGGTATCACCTCTCGGCGCTCTACTCGCCGATCGGCTGGCTGAGCTGGGAGCGGATCGTGCGATCATGGGAAGCAGCCCAAGGGTCGGACGAGGCGATCAAGGCCTTCCGCAATACGATCCTCGGCGAGACGTGGGTCGAGACCGGGGAAGCCCCGGACTGGCAGCGGCTCTACGACCGGCGCGAGCGCTGGAAATCCGGCACGGTGCCAACGGGCGGGCTGTTCCTGACCGCCGGGGCTGACGTGCAGAAGGACCGGATCGAGGTTGATGTCTGGGCCTGGGGTCGCGGATTGGAAAGCTGGCTTGTCGATCACGTCGTGATCGAGGGCGGGCCGGATCGGCATGATGCGTGGTCGGAACTGACAGCCTTGCTGGATCGGTCCTGGCCGCACGCACGCGGCGCGCATCTTCGCATCGCGCGGCTTGCCATCGACACCGGCTACGAGGCCCCGGCGGTCTATTCCTGGTCGCGGGCACAAGGCTTCGCGCAGGTGTCGCCGGTGAAGGGCGTGGAGGGATTCAGCCGCTCCAGCCCCGTGTCGGGGCCAACCTTTGTCGATGCGACCGAAGGCGGCAAGCGGCTGCGGCGCGGCGCGCGGCTCTGGACCGTGGCGGTCTCGACCTTCAAGGCCGAGACCTATCGCTTCCTGCGGCTGGAACGGCCGACCGAGGAAGACATGGTCGAAGGGGCAGCGTTTCCGCCCGGCTCGGTGCATCTGCCGCATTGGGTCGAGAATGAATGGCTGAAGCAGTTCGTAGCCGAGCAGCTGGTGACGGTGCGCACCAAGCGCGGCTTTGCGCGGCTGGAATGGCAGAAGCTGCGCGAGCGCAACGAGGCGCTCGATTGCCGGGTCTATGCCCGCGCCGCCGCCTGGATCGCGGGCGCGGATCGCTGGACCGACGAGAAATGGCGCGATCTCGAGGATCAACTCGGAGCGGCGCCAACGGAAATGGATGCGGCAGGCCGGGTCAACCGGCCGCAGGCCGCACCCCAGGGAAAACGGCAGTCGGATTGGCTTGGCCGACGCGGAGGATGGTTCTGATGACTGACTGGACGGAAACCGAGCTGGCCGCTTTGCGCCGGGCCTATGCCAGCGGCACGACTCGCGTCAGCTATGACGGCAAGTCGGTGGATTACGGCTCGGCCGAGGATCTGCTGGGCCGCATCCGAACCATTGAACGCGCCATCGCCGGGACGACCCGGCCGCTGCCCGTTGCCGGGCTGGCGGGCTTCTCCCGTGGGGATCGCTGATGCCCGCGAACTGGATGGACCACGCCATCGCCTCGGTCGCCCCGCGCATGGCGGCCCGGCGCGTGCTGGCACGGCAGGCCTTCGAGACCCTGACACGCGGCTATGACGGCGCGTCCAAGGGGCGGCGGACGGACGGTTGGCGCGCGCCGGGGTCCTCGGCGGACACCGAGATCGGTGTCGCCGGGGCGCTCTTGCGCGACCGGATGCGTGACCTGGTCCGCAACAACCCGCATGCGGCCAAGGCCGTGGCGGTGCTGGTGAACAACATCGTGGGCAGTGGCATCATGCCTCGTGCGGCCAGCGGCGACGATAAGCTGGACCGCAAGGTCGATGCCCTGTTCGAACGCTGGACGGCGGATTGCGACGCCGACGGCCAACTGGATTTCTACGGTCTGCAAACGCTGATCTGCCGCGAAATGGTCGAGGCGGGTGAGGTGCTGGTGCGGCGCAGGCTGCGGCGGGCCAGCGATGGTCTGCCGGTGCCGTTGCAATTGCAGGTGCTTGAGGCCGACTTTCTCGATGCCACCAAGTCCAACAACGTCGGCGCGGGGCGCATCGTGCAGGGGATAGAATTCGACCCGGTCGGCAAGCGCCGCGCCTATTGGCTGCATCCCGAACACCCCGGCGACGCGCATGGTGCCTTGCGCGGCGGGCTCGACAGCCGCCCGGTTCCCGCGACCGAGATCGCCCATGTCTATGAAAAACAGCGCACGCAGGCGCGTGGCGTGCCGTGGGGCGCGCCGGTGATCCGGTCCCTTCGCGACCTTGACGACTATGAGGTGGCCGAACTGGTCCGCAAGAAGACCGAGGCCTGCGTCACCGCCATCGTCTTCGGCGACGATGAAACCCAGCAGGGTATCGCGCCCGCCGTGGTCGATGCCGACGGCAACCGGGTCGAGCAGTTCGAGCCGGGGCTGATCGCCTATGCACGGGGCGGCAAAGATATCCGCTTCAACCAGCCCTCGGCAACCGGTGGCTATGGTGAATACAAGCGAGCCAGCCTGCACACGATCTCGGCCGGGTTCCGGGTGCCCTATGAATTGCTGACCGGCGATCTCAGCCAGGTCAACTATTCCTCGATCCGGGCCGGGCTGGTGGAGTTCCGCCGCCAGATCGACGCGGTCCAATGGCAGCTGTTCATTCCCATGTTCTGCGCGCCGGTCTGGCGCTGGTTTACCGAAGCCGCATGGGCCGCAGGCCAGATCCCGACACCTGACGTGCCGGTCGAATGGTCGCCGCCGAAGTTCGAAGCGGTCGATCCGCAGAAGGATGCGATGGCAAACCTGCTGTCGATCCGCTCTGGCACCATGACGCTGGCCGAGGTGATCGCTCGGCAGGGGCGCAACCCCGACGCTGTGCTGGCGGAAATCGCCGCCACCAACGCCAAGCTAGATGCGCTGGGGCTGGTGCTCGACAGCGACCCGCGCCGCGTCACGAAAACCGGCAGCGCGCAAACCAGCGATCCCGCAAGCGATCCAGCCGCTGATCCCGAAGACGACCCGGCGCAACCCAACGCCGCCCAACAGGACTGACCCCATGGACACGATGATCGAACTGCCGGCCATGCGCCGGACGGCGGAGCTTGCGCCGAACACGGCCGATGCGACCGCTCGCACCGTCGAGGTGGTCTGGTCGGCTGGGGCCCGCGTCCGACGCGCCAGCTTCTTCGGCGAGCCTTACGACGAGGAACTCAGCCTCGACCCCGCCCATGTGCGGCTGGAACGGTTGAACGCGGGCGCGCCCTTCCTGAAGGTGCATGAGTTGGGTGCGCTGGACGCGGTCATCGGCTCTGTCGTTCCCGGCTCGGCCCGCCTTGAAAACGGCCGTGGCATCGCGCTGGTCCGGATCAGCGAACGCGACGATGTCGAGCCGATCTGGCGCGACATTCAGGCCGGGCACATCCGGGCGGTGTCGATCGGCTATCAGGTCCACCGCTTTGAGGTCTCGAAGCCTGATGGCGGCCGCGAGCTTTGGCGCGCGGTCGACTGGACACCCTTCGAGGTTTCCGCCGTGCCGGTCGGGGCCGACCCCGCCGCAGGTTTCCGCGCCCAGCAACCCCTTCACGACTGCGTCCTTCATCGCCGGGACGCTTCCACCCCACGACAAGGAGCATCCCCGATGACCGATCCGACCCAGACCCCGGCCGCAGCGGCCGCCGAACCCCATGCGACCGAGGAGACCCAGATGACTGACCCCGCAAATGCCACCGAACCACAGGCGCGCGCAATGGACACGCGAGTGCTGCCGCAGGTCGCGCCGACGACCCCGCCCGACACCGAAGCCATCGCCACCCGGGCGCGCGAGGGTGAGCGCGAACGCGTCTCCACCATCTACGATCTGACGGGCCGCCTGAACCTCGAGCGCGGCTTTGCAGAGGATCTGGTCAAGCGCGGCGTCACCGTCGATGAATCGCGCCGCCTGATCCTTGATCAGGTCGCCGCCAAATCCGACGAAACCCGCACCTTCCCGCATGTCTCGATCCCCCTCGGTGGCCGAGACGAACGCGTGACCCGCCGCGACGCCGTCGCCAGTGCGCTGCTGCACCGCTACAGCCCGACGCTGTTCCAGCTGGACGACTCTGCCCGCCAATACCGCGGCATGTCGCTCCTCGAACTGGCGCGCGAAAGCCTGGCCAATGCCGGGGTCAACACGCGCGGCCTGTCGCGCGACGAGGTGGCAACGCGCTCGCTGCATTCCACCTCCGACTTCCCCGAAATCCTGTCGGCCGTCACCAACAAGACCCTGCGCCAGGCCTACGAGACCTATCCCCGCACCTTCATGCTGTTCTGCCGCCAGGTGCTGGCCACCGACTTCAAGGCGATGAACCGGGTGCAGCTTGGCGAGGCCCCGCAGCTTCTCGAAGTAGGCGAAAGCGGCGAGTTCAAGCGCGGTACGCTTGGCGAGAGCAAGGAAAGCTACAAGGTCAAGACCTATGGCCGTGTGGTCGCAATCACCCGCCAGACCCTGATCAACGACGATCTCGATGCCTTCACCCGGATCCCGGCGATGTACGGCAACTCCATTGCCCAGCTGGAAAGCGACGTGGTCTGGGGCATCATCACCGCCAACCCGGCGATGGCCGACGGAAACGCGCTGTTTCATACCACCCACAAGAACCTCGCCGCGACCGGTACGGCGCTGGCGGTCGATGCGGTGGGTGCCGCGCGGGCCGCGATGGCGCTGCAGACCGGCTTCGACAAGAAGACCGTCCTGAACATCCGCCCCGCCTTCCTGATCGTGCCCGCCGCCCTTGAACTGAAGGCCGAGCAACTGGTCGCACAGAACCTCGTGCCCGCCGACACCTCCAAGGTGGTGCCGCAATCGATCCGGACGCTGAGCCCGATCAGCGAGCCCCGGCTCGATGCCGCCAGTCCCATCGCCTGGTACTTGGCGGCGTCGCCCAACCAGATCGACACCATCGAGTATGCCTATCTGGAGGGCCAGCAGGGTGCTTACGTCGAGACCCGCAACGGCTTCGACGTCGACGGGGTGGAGATCAAGTGCCGCCTCGACTTCGGCGCCAAGGCCATCGACTGGCGCGGACTTTACCGAAATCCCGGCGCGTAAGCCGGGACCATTCCATCACCTGAACCCTTACAGGCGGCCCTTACGCCGCCTGTTTCCACGTTCGCGAAAGGACATCCGCCATGAAGAACTACGTCCAACCCGGCAATACCATCACCCTGACTGCCCCCTATGCCGTCACATCTGGCGACGGCTTGCTCGTCGGCTCCATCTTCGGCGTTGCCGCCGGCACGGCTATCCTTGGCGATCCGGTCGAAACTGCAGTCGAAGGCGTCTACGATCTGAAGAAGGTCGCCTCGCAGGCTTGGGTTGCAGGCGACAGGATCTACTGGGACAACACCGCCAAGCAGACCACCAAGACCCTGACCGCAAACACGCTGATCGGCGTCGCGACCGAGGCTGTCGCAGGTGGGGCAACCGACCTGATCGGCCGGGTGCGTCTGAACGGCGCGTTCTGATGTCTGCCTTCGCCGCCGCCGTCGGCGCGCTCTTCGCCGATCCGAACATGGGTCGGGATGCGGTCTACATCGCTGACGGCGGCGCGCCCGTTCCGGTACGCGTCGTCGCCCGGCGCGCCGATGCCGTCACCGACTTCGGCGATGCACGTCTCTGGTCCGAAACCACCCGGATTGACCTCTGCGTGGCCGAGGTGCCGAACCCGCGCCCCGGCGACCGGATCGAGATCGACGGGGACGCCTTCCTGATACAGGGCGAGCCCGTCCGGGATCGCGAACGGCTGGTCTGGACAGTGGATTTGAGGCCTGCTTGAAACTGAAACTCGCCATCGATCCCGACATCGTCGCCCTGATGGCAGCCGAGGTCGCGGCGGGCGAACGCGCTGTCACCGCAGCGATGCGCCAAGCCGGGACCGGCCTGAAATCCGCCTGGCGCGGCCAGATCACTGGCGCGGGGCTGGGCACGCGCCTCGCCAACTCGATCCGCTCGGCCAGCTTTCCGAAATCCGGCGAAAGCCTGAACGCGGCGGCGCTGGTCTGGTCGAATGCCCCAGTGATCATCGGCGCGCATGACACCGGCCCGCTGATCCGCTCGAAAAACGGCTTCTGGCTCGCGATCCCCACGCCAGTGGCTGGCAAATCCTCGCGCGGTGGCCGGATCACCCCCGGCGAATGGGAACGCCGCACCGGTCTGCGCCTTCGATTCATCTATCGCCGCCGGGGACCGAGCCTGTTGGTGGCGGAAGGGCGACTGAACACCAAGGGCCGCGCCGTGGCGTCAAAGTCGAAAACTGGCCGGGGCGTCGTGACTGCGCCGATTTTCCTGCTGGTGCCGCAGGTAAAGCTGCCGAAGCGGCTGGATTTGGCGCGGGACGCCGAGCGGGCGCACGACGCCGTGCCGGGGCTGATTGTGGTGAACTGGGAGGGGAGACGATTGTTGTGAACGGGCCAGAATGGACCGAACTGTCGGTCGCTGTGGTCGCCAACCTTCGTGCCTTTTGTCTTCGTGGTTCGTGGAAGTCCAAATTTAGCGCTTGCAACACCAGATCAACTGAATGACCATCTTTGGAACACAAAATGCTGATTTGAGGGATGGTATGGGTAGCACTGGCTCTGGAAGCTTTTCGGACTATCCCGGCTCGCGCCCTAAAGAGGGAGGTCAAGGAGCCGGCGGTGGCGGCGCCAGTGGGGAAGATCGCTGCGCCCGGGCATTCTCCTGCGCCCTCGAAGAGGTTGAGCAGTGTGACTACTTTTCCGCAAACGGCGGCGTTCCTCCGGCCAACATGGCGCTATCCATCGAGCAGCGCGGCAGGTTATTTGCAGTCGACGCGGGCGGCCAAACCGTGGGAGCGCTGCCTACCGCGTTCAACTACCTGGCAGACTGCATGGCTGCGGGTTTCACCTATGAGGGGCGCGTCAACTCCTCCGGATCGGCTCCAGTTGCATCAGTCAGCGTGGATTTTGCGCCGCGGATACCATGAGCCGCAATCACGACCTTCTGGTGGTCGGCGAGGTCTACGTAGATTTCACCCTGCCCAAGGTGGGAGCAGAAAGTAAGCTACGGCTCGGTGGCATCGTTCACGCGGCCCGCGGGCTATGGGCAATAGACGCGAGCTTTTCTGTCGCCGCAGTATGCCCCGGCTATCTGGTCGATCAGGCACGCGCCTACCTCGAACGATTGGGGTGCAGCGAATTCATTTGGCTGGCAGAGGTCAAGGGCGCACCCAACGTGATGGCGATTGGCGACCCGACCGAACTCGCGGACCAAGCCTACCAAGACATCCTGAGAGGCGAAAAATCCGTCGGGTATCGCGGCGAAGCTGACATTCTAAAGGCGTACAAGACCTGTCTGATCTTCCCTGGAAAATACGATCTCACAGTCCTGAGATCCCTACTTGCAGAGGATGTTCAGGCAAGCTTCGATATCGCCTATGATCTTCCTGACCTTAAGTTGCTCTCATCGTTTAAAGGAAATCTTGTCTCCATAATCACTTCCACTTCGTCTCCGATGTTCCTGGAGAAAGCATCAGAGGATATGTCCAGCCTGCTGGATGATCTCCGCGAGCTGTCGCCGCAGGCGATATTGTTGAAAGAAAACCGCGGCGGCAGCCGCGTGTTCGATCTGCAGAAAGATGACGTAGACGAGGTTCCGGCGCTTCTCGGCGAAACAGTCAACTCAATCGGAGTCGGTGATGTTTATTCAGCGGTTTTCTCGTCTACGCTGGATGCGGGCGTTTTTGACGCTGGATGGAAGGCAGCACGCGCTGCCACCTGCTATGCCCACACGACCTACCCGGATGACTTCAAAAGAGATGTTCAGCGCAGCTTGGCGCTCTCCGTCGATCAGATGCGCGGCCTAGGCGGCACGGTTCTGCCTTGGCACGTAAGACCAGCCTTTCAGATATACTTCGCCGCTCCCGATTTTTCCTACATCGACCGGACGCACCTCGAAGAGGCACTTCGGGCGCTCGCCTACCATAATTTTCGGCTCCGCCGACCAGTACAAGAGAACGGAGAGCTAAATCCGCAAAGCTCGATGCATGAGATGCGTGCCGCATATCTGGGTGATTTAAGCCTTCTTGAGGAGTGTGATCTTGTTTTCGCTCTGCCTCTGGGGCGCGATCCAGGCACACTCGTTGAAATCGGGCTGGCCCTCACGCTAAGGAAGCCGGTCATCACCTACGATCCCCTCAATGAAAATGCCAACACAATGGTCATTGCGGGTAGCACGGTCTATTCGGACAAGCTCGATAGCTGCCTGAACGGCCTCTTCGAAACCATGTCGAAACTGAGGGCGACGCGCCTATGAAACAGGCTGTTGTCATGGTCTCCGGTGGACTCGATTCGACGACGGTCTGCTATCTGCTGGTCAGCGAGGGGACGGAAGTTCATCCGATCTTCTTCGACTACGGCCAACACTGTGCCGAGACAGAATGGGCGAAGGTACAGGAGGTCCTTCCGCAGGAGGCGATGCTGCCAGAGCGTCTGAATATCTCGGATATCTTCAGGGGCTCGCCATCACGGATGATCGTGGAGGCAGACCTTTGGAAGGAAGCCGTCTCTGATGATGACCTGTACCTGCCGTACCGGACGATGCTGTTCTTCGCTGTGGCCGCGGCTCGTGCCCAGACGCTGAAAATCCTCAATGTGTATTCGGGCTTCATCAACAGCAATCATGCCAAGGAAATCGACTGCAGCACCGCCTTCATGAACGGTCTTGAAGAGCTTTCCCGTGGCGTCGGTGCTGTGCGTTTCCATGCTCCCTTCCGCGAGAAGACTAAAGCCGAAGTCGTTCGACAAGCGCTGCAGCTTGGCGTACCCATCGGCCGAACCTTCTCCTGTCAAGCCTCAAGTTCGTTTCCTTGCGGGGCCTGCCCAAACTGCGTAGAGCGGCTGAAAGCCTTGGCAGAAGCTGGCATTACGTAAATGGAAACAAGAGAAATGGCGGAACACCTGAACTACTCCGACGCCCTTTACGCAGCGAGGCGCGTTGCGGACCACGCTGTCCGGACAGGCATTCTGGCATCTCGCGCCTCATGCAGGCCGGTCTATCATCACATGGGTGCGGTACTTGCTGACTCGGTATTACAGGCCGGTCTGAATTACGCGAAAGTCGTGAAGCCCCGGATCGCTTCCATTCTTAGATCGTTTCCGCACGCCATTAGTATTGATATCTTGATCGGCGTGATCGAACAGGAGGGAAGCCCCAAATTCTTGCAATGGGAGCATAGGGAAAAGGTTTCACGCTTTGATAATCTGATTGCCTTTATGGCCGAAGCTCAAATTCAGAGCACATGTGATCTCGGCAAGGCCTTGCGGGACGAAAGCTTTCGAGTGGATATCCGGCGTGTGAGAGGAATCGGCCCAAAAACGGTCGATTACATGGCTTGCCTGGTTGGGGTAGATTGCATCGCGGTTGACCGTCATATCCGGGGGTTTGCTGAGGTCGCAGGATTGGAAGACGATAGCTACGATTATCTGCGTGAAGTGTTCAGCTTTGCAGCAGACCTCTTGGCTATCTCTCGGCGTGAATTTGATGCGAGTATCTGGCGCTATCAGTCAGAACAAAACACTCGACAGCTTTCGCTCGCGTTCATGCAATAGCCCTCAGTGGTTTTGCCTGACTAAGATCGCTGTTGGGGTCAAGACGACCTCAACCTCCGGAAATCAATATGCCCACACCCCGCGAAACCATCCTCGCCGCGCTGCACGCGCGGCTTTCGGCGCTGCCCGCCGCAGCCCTGCGCGGCGATGTGCTGCCCGAACGTGTGCCAGCTGCTGGCCTCCTGATCCTGCGCGACGGCGAGCCGGGGGAGCCCGAGGTGACGCTGTCGCCGCTGCGCTATCACTACCAGCACAGAGCGGAGATCGAGGCCGTCGTGCAGGGTGCCACCCGTGATGCCGCTTTCGACACGCTTTGCGCCAGTGTCGGCGCGGCGATTGCCGCCGACCGCACGCTGGGCGGTCTCTGCGACTGGGTCGAGGCGGAAGCGCCTCGACCGGTCGATCTGGCCGTGGAAGGTGCCGCCAGCCTGAAGGCCGCCGTCATCACGGTGGTTTTGCACTATTCGCTGGCCGATCCGCTGGCCTGATCCAACCCAAAACAGGAGACCAACATGGCACGCGCACAAGGGGCGCGGGCGCAGATGGCGCTTGCGTTCGAGACGGTTTATGGCACCCCACCGGGGTCCGGCTATACCCAGATGCCCTTCATCACCTCATCGCTGGCGGCCGAGCAGCCGCTGCTGGCCTCGGAACTGCTGGGCTATGGCCGCGATCCCCGCGCGCCGTTGCTGGATGCGATCACCACTGATGGCGATGTCGAGGTGCCGATCGATGCCGCGGGCTTCGGCTTCTGGCTCAAGGCGGCGTTCGGTTCACCGACGACCGCTGGCACTGTCGCGGCAACCGGCGCAATCACCTTCTCCGCCCAGCCCGCCGTCAACAGCACGCTGACCATCAATGGCACCGCCTTCACCTTCGTGGCCTCGGGCGCGACGGGCAACCAGGTCAACATCGGCGCCAACCTGGCCGCGACAATGACGGCGCTGGCCGTCGCGCTGAACGCCAGCGTGGTCCCCGGCGTGGCATTGGCCACCTACACCGGCACGGCCACCGCGCTGAACATGGTGTTCGACGTTCTCGGCAGCACCGGCAACACCTTCACGCTGGCGGCGTCCGTTTCTCCCGCCTCCAACGGCACGGTGTCGGCAGCGACCCTTACTGGCGGCTTGAATTCCCACACCTTCATGTCGGGCAGTTGGACGCTGCCAAGCATGTCGATCGAGGTCGGCATGCCGGAAGTGCCGCGCTTTGCCATGTATTCGGGCTGCGTCCTGGATGCGCTTTCCTGGCAAATGGAACGATCCGGCCTTCTCGGTGCAAAGGCGATGCTGGTGGCGCAGGGGGAGGCCATCGCGGGGGTTACTGCCGCAGGTACACCCGCCGCGATTGCCCTGAAGCGGTTCGGCCATTTCAACGGCGCGATCAAGCGTGACGGGGTGGCCTTGGGCAACATCGTCTCTGCGGACCTGACCTATGCCAACAACCTCGACCGGATCGAGACCATCCGCTCGGATGCCAAGATCGACGGCGCTGACCCGACCATTGCGGCTCTGACCGGCAAGATCGAGGTGCGCTTCGCCGACACCACGCTTCTGACCCAAGCCATCAACGGCACGGCGGCAGCACTCGAATTCAGCTACGTGCTTCCGAGCGGCGAGAGCCTGACCTTGACCGCCCATGCCGTCTATCTGCCCCGCCCGCGCATCGAAATCAAAGGCCCCAAAGGCGTCCAGGCGTCCTTCGACTGGCAAGCAGCACTCGCCGTCAGCCCTGCCCGCATGTGCACCGCCGTCCTCGTCAACTCCGTTGTGGGATACTGATCATGATCAGACTGAACCTGACTGCAGCCCCGTCGTGGCTGACCCTCGCCCCCGGCCTTCGCCTGCAGGTCGCGCCTCTGACCACCGCCCTGATGGTCTCGGCCCGCGCCGATCCCGCCATCGAAGCCCTGCCGGAGACCGCCACGCAGGAGGAACTGGCGCTGGCCATGGCCAAGGCCGTCGCCCGCCGCGCCGTTCTGGATTGGGAAGGGGTCGGCGACGATGCTGGCAACATCGTCCCGGTCTCGCCCGAAGGCATCGATGCCCTTCTAGAAATCTGGCCGGTCTTCGAGGCGTTCCAGACGCAATACGTCGCCAAAGGCCTGATCCTGGACGCGGAAAAAAACGTCTCCGCGCCCTCGCCGAATGGTCCTTCGGCGGGGGCGACCGCTACTGCGCGGCCTGTACGGGGCGCTGCCCGGACTGCCCCGCAAGACTGAACCGGCCGCAGACAGAAGATGGCTGGCAGGTCTGGGACCTGGTCGGCCGCCTTGGTGGCCAGTTGCGGGTGATCCCCGGCGCGGTGCTGGGCTGGGACATGGGCGCTGCCCTCGCGATGGCCAAGGCGCTCGGGATCGACGCCCTGATCGCCGCCGAGCTGCTGCCCGAGATCGAGGCGGTGATGGTGCGCAAGCTCAACGAACAGATCGGAGACGGCCATGGCTGAGAAAAGGGTCAGTGTGCGGCTGGTCGCCGAAGGCGGCCGTCAGGTCCGGGCCGAGCTGGAAGGGATCGGTGGGGCGGGAACGCGCGGGTTTGGCCGCCTCTCGTCGGAGATGGAACTGGCCAACGCCCGGCTTGGCAGCTTTGCCCGCAAAGCCGGGATTGCACTTGCGGCGGTGACGGCGGCCGCTGCGGCAGCGGGCGTGGCGATGGTCCGCTCGGGCCTCGAGGTGATTGGCGCGCAGGCCGACATGGCCGCATCGCTGAAGACCACCGTCGAAAGCCTGCAGGTTCTGACTTGGGCTGGCGAGTTGGCCGGGGTCTCGATGGGCGAGATCGAACAGGCCACCAAGAAGCTGACCACGCGGCTGTCTGAAGCGGCGGCCGGATCCGGATCGGCCGTCGGCGCGCTCGAACGATTGAACCTGACAGCCGCCGAACTGCAAGCGCTGCCACTCGACCAGCGCATCGTCGCCATTCAGGAAGCGCTGAACCGGTTTGTGCCCGAAGCGGAACGGGCTGCTGTCGCCTCTGACCTTTTCGGTGACAAGGCGGCGCTGGCGTTTCTTCGCATCGACCCGGCCACCTTGCGCGAGGCGGCACAGGATGTGCGAGATTTCGGGGTGGCGGTCAGCGCGGCCGATGCCGACCAGATCGAACGCACCGGCGATGCCATCGCAAAGCTCAGCCTGATCTGGCTCGGACTGACCAATCGCCTGACCGCCGCCGTCGCGCCGGCGCTTGAGACGGTGGCGAACGCACTGGCCGACATGGCGCGCGGCACCGGGCCCATCGGCGGCGCAATCTCCATGGTCTTCGACAACCTCGCCCGGCTTGCTACCTATGCCGCGACCTTCGCTGCCTTCATGGCGGGTCGCTGGGTGGCCGGGTTGGCCGTCGCTGCCCTGTCGGTGCGCGGCCTCGCCACTGCGCTGGTCATCATGCGCGGGGCGCTGATCCGAACCGGGATCGGTGCCCTGATCGTCGGCGCGGGGGAACTGGTCTATCAGTTGTCGCAACTTGTCACCCGTGTTGGTGGTGTCGGCGAGGCGTTCCGCCTGCTCGGCGATCTGGCATCGGAGGTCTGGTCGCGCATCGGCCTCGCGCTCGATGCGGCCTTCGCCAACATGGCTGCAGGCTGGGAAGGTTTGAATGCTGCCGGGCTTTCGGCCCTCGAAAGCACCATCGCGGGCGTGGTCAGCTTTGGCGACCGGACGGCTGCGATTTTCCAAGGCGCTTATGATGCCGCCGTGGCAATCTGGAGCAGTCTGCCCGGCGCCATCGGTGACTTCGCCTTTCAGGCCGCGAACGGGCTGATCTCGGGCGTCGAGGCGATGCTGAACGGCGTCGTCACGCGCATCAACAATTTCATCAACGGGTTGAACGCCGCGTTGGACCTGCTGCCAGACTGGGCGGTCGGCGAAGGTGGGGTGCGGGTTGGCACGCTTGACCCGGTGGAACTGGCGCGGATCGGCAACCCGTTCGAGGGCGCGGCAACTGCAGCCGGAGCGGCCGCTGCAGATGCATTTTCGGCAGCGCTGTCTCGGACGTATCTTGAACCGCCCGACCTCGGGCTGGGCGCGATGGCAGCCGATGCGCGTGGCCGGGCTGACGGTTACCGCGAAGCAGCAGGCATGCTGGCCGATGCTGCGGGTCGTCCGCTGGCCAGTTGGCAGGCGCTGCGCGATGCGGTGACCGGCACCGGGACGGAAGCTGAGGCAGCACTGGCCGATGCCGCAAGTTCGGCGGATGCCCTGAACGCCGAGTTGGACGGCACCGCCGCCGCTGCCGGAAGCGCCGGTGCGGCTGCGCGCGAAGCCGGGGCTGAAGCTGCCGCAGGAGCCGATCGGGCCGCGACCGGATGGGGTGCAGTGACGGCAGCACTCGCCGACTATGCCGCCAAGGCGCGCGACATCGGTGGCGATATCGGCCAGGCACTGGTCGGGGCCTTTACCTCGGCCGAGAACGCGGTGGGCGAATTCGTCAAGACCGGCAAGCTCGACTTCCGCGATCTGGTCACGTCGATGATCGCCGATCTGGCCAAGCTGGCGGCGCGGACGTTCATCCTCGGACCGATTGCCAATGCATTGTCTGGCGCACTTGGCGGTGCGGGCGGGATCTTCGCCAACATCCTGCATGCGGGCGGCATGGTCGGATCGCCTGGCCCGGGCCGCATGGTCCCGGCTTTGGCATTCGCCGGAGCACCCCGGATGCACTCGGGAGGCTGGGCCGGGATCAAGCCCGACGAAGTTCCGGCGATCCTTCAGAAGGGCGAGCGCGTGCTCTCCCGCCGCGAGGCAGCAGGTTACGGCCAATCCAGCGCGCCGGCGGTCAACGTCACCATCATGGCCCGCGATGCCGAAAGCTTCCGCCAATCGCGCACGCAGGTGGCCAGCGACATCGCCCGCGCCGTGTCGCTGGGTCGGAGGGGCATGTGATGGCGTTTCACGAGGTCAGGTTCCCCGACAACATCAGCCGCGGGGCGCGCGGCGGGCCGGAACGGCGCACGCAAGTGATCGAACTGGCCTCCGGCGATGAGGAGCGCAACGCCAGTTGGGCCAACTCGCGCCGCCGCTACGATGTGGCCTATGGCATCCGCCGCGCCGACGATCTGGCGGCGGTCGTGGCCTTCTTCGAGGCACGAAACGGCCGCCTGCACGGCTTTCGCTACAAGGATTGGGCCGACTACAAATCCTGCCTGCCATCGCAGGCGGTGGCCCCGACCGACCAGCCCATCGGCACCGGCAATGGTGCGGTCAACACATTCGCCCTGCTGAAACGCTACGCTTCCGGCGCGCAAAGCTGGACCCGCGCGATTGCTAAGCCGGTGGCAGGGACGGTCCGCATCGCACTGAACGGCGTCGAGCAGATGTCCGGCTGGAGCGTCAACACCGCCACCGGCAGCGTCACCTTTACCACTGCCCCCGGCGCGGGCGTTGCAATCACGGCGGGCTTCGAATTCGACGTCCCCGTTCGCTTTGACACCGACATGCTCGACGTCACCCTCGATCTCGAGCGGCTCGGGTCGATCACATCCATCCCGCTGCTGGAGATCCGGCGATGAACGAAGAAACCGGCTTTGTGGCCGCTGTGCTGCGCGATCTGGCAACCTCCACCGCCGTCATCCTTGCGGCCTGGGGCGCGCTTGGCGGGGCCACCAACGCCCTGACCACCCGGATGCGTCTGCGCGATGCCCTGCGACATATCTTGCTGGGCGGGCTGATCGCGGCGGGGATGGGCAGCCTGTCCATGGCAATCATCACCGCCTGGCTTGGCCTTCCATCTCAGGCAATCCCCGCCGGGGGTGCGGCGGGGTCCGCCGCCTATCTGGTCGGCGTCTTCGGCCCCGCCTTCATCGAGGTCGTCCTCGCCCGGCTGCGCAGCGGCAAGGGGGGCAACCCCGATGCATGAACTTCTCCGCCTTGCACGCGCCATCCGCTGCGATGCCGCCGATCCGGCTCAGACCTTCGGCCATCGCCTGCGCATCGGCCTGCTGGTGGCTGTCCTGATCCTGATCCTTTCCTCCATCGTCGGGTGATCCCATGCACATGACAGACCGGGGGCTTCTGGCCCTCGTCCGGCACGAAGGACTCGTGCCCGGACCCTATCTCGATGTCAAAAACGTCTGGACCTTCGGCATCGGCCACACCGCTGCCGCTGGTCCACCCGATCCGGCACGGATGCCGCGTGGCATGCCCGATGATCTCGATGCAGGAATCCGCGAGGCGTTCCGGCTCTTCCGCAGCGACATCGTCGCCTACGAGGCCGAGGTGCTGCGCGCGGTGAAGGTGCCGCTGGAACCGCACGAGTTCGATGCGCTAGTCAGCTTCCACTACAACACCGGCGGCATCGCGAAAGCGTCGCTGACCCGCCACCTGAACGCAGGCAACCGCGCCGCCGCCGCGCAGGGCTTCATGGGTTGGCTCCGACCCGCCGCGATCCGTACGCGCCGCGAGGCCGAACGCGATCTGTTCCGGGATGGCCGCTACCCGACCGGCACCATTCCTGTCTGGGCGGTCGACCGCAACGGCCGGGTGGATTTCTCTCGGCCCATTCGACGGCTGACCGAGGCCGAGGCGCTGGCACTTCTGCGCCCGACGAGCCAACCGGTGCCGTTGCCCGTGCCACTGCCGGTACCGACCCAACCGTCTGCCGCCCGGTCGTGGTGGCACCGGATGATGGAATTTCTCACAGGAAAGGCAACATCATGAACTGGAACCTCGCACGCGGGCTTGTCTATCTGGCCTGTCTTGCCGCCTCCGGGCTGGCCATTGCCGGGCTGGCGGATTTCGATCTTTTGACCGGCAGCTTCGACCTGCGCCCCTTCAACCTCTACGCCCTGACCGGCACCGCCGGGGGCGTGGTCTCCTCGGCGCTGGCTTCTGTCGCCCTGTGGCGCGGTTGGGGGCGCAAGTGAAGGCGCTCCCGCCCGCACTACAGGCCCATCTCGACGAAGGCACGACAACGCTGGCCTGGTGCTGGCGGATCTTGCGGGCCGATGGGGTTACGCTCGGCTTTACCGATCATGACCAGACACTGACGTTTGACGGCACCGATTTCGAGCCGGAGAGCGGCTTCGCGGCCTCCGAAGTGCGCTCGGGGTCCGACCTGTCTGTGGACGCGCAGGATGCCCAAGGCGTTCTGTCCTCCGACCGGATCACCGAGACCGACATCCTTGACGGTCGCTGGGACAATGCGGCCGTCGAGGTCTGGCGCGTGAACTGGGCCGCGACCTCCCAGCGCCTGCTGATGCGGCGCGGGGCCATTGGCCAGATCCGGCGCGGGCGATTGGCGTTCGTGGCCGAGGTGCGATCCCTGGCCCATGTGCTGGGCCAAACCGTCGGCCGGACGTTTCAGGCGACATGCGATGCGGCCCTTGGCGATGTGCGCTGCGGGGTCGATCTCGAGGCCCCGGCCTTCAAGGGCACCGGCGCGATCATCGACCTGCTGCGCGACCGTGCCTTCACCGCCTCGGGGCTTGGCGGTTTCACGTCCGGCTGGTTCACCTTCGGCACCCTCGACTGGACGAGTGGAGCCAATGCCGGGAGGCGGGCCGAGGTGCTGGCGCATGACCTCGTCGATGGCGTCGCCATCCTGACCCTGCTGGAAGCGCCGGTGCGCGCCATCGTCGCGACCAACACCTTCACCATCAGCGCTGGGTGCGACAAGCGCATCGTGACGTGTGGCGCGAAGTTCGGCAATGTCGCCAACTTCCGGGGCTTTCCCAACATCCCCGGCCAGGACGCTGTCCTGCGCTATGCCACCACCGATGGCGGCCACGAGGGGGCTGTGCTGTGACAGCGGCCGATCCCGACATGGTCATTGCCGCCGCCCGGTCCTGGCTTGGAACGCCCTACCACGATCAGGCCAGTCTCAAGGGCGTCGGCTGCGATTGCCTTGGCCTTGCGCGCGGCGTCTGGCGCAATGTCGTCGGGCCTGAACCTTTCCCAATCCCGCCCTACAGCCGGGACTGGGGTGAGAGCGGCCCGCGCGAGGTTCTTGCCGAAGGTGCGCGGCGGATGATGCCCGAGATCGCACCCGGTAACGCCCCGCTGGGCGCGCTGATCCTGTTCCGCATGATGCCGCGCGCCGTCGCCAAACATGTCGGCATCCTGACCGAGCCCGGCACCTTCCTGCATGCCTACGAGCGGCTCGGCGTGATCGAGGAACCGCTGACCCCAACGTGGCGACGGCGCATTGCCTTCGCCTTCCTGTTTCCCCAACGCTGAGAGTTTTCCATGGCCACGCTTGTCCTCGGCGCTGTCGGCACTGCCATCGGCGGGGCCTTTGGTGGTGCGATCCTCGGCTTTTCCGGCGCAGCCATCGGCGGTTTCATCGGCTCGACCGTGGGATCGGTCGTCGACAGCTGGATCGTGTCGTCGCTTGCCCCGGCCCAGCGGATCGAAGGGGCGCGGCTCGACACGCTGCGCATCACTTCGGCCACCGAGGGTGCGGTGGTCCCGCGGCTTTACGGGCGCATGCGGATCGGCGGCAACATCATCTGGGCCACGGATTTCCGCGAGGAAACCAAGACCACCACGCAGGGCGGCGGCAAGGGCGGCGGGGGCGGCAAGGTCAAGACGACCGAATACCTCTACTATGCGTCCTTCGCCGTGGCGCTGTGCGAGGGGCCGATCACCGGCATCGGCCGCGTCTGGGCTGACGGCAAGGCGATGGACATGACCGGCGTGACCTGGCGATGGTATTCCGGCAACGAGGTGCAAACGGCCGATCCCTTTATCGTCGCCAAGTTGGGCGCGGCCAACACCCCTGCCTATCGCGGCACTGCTTATGTCGTATTCGAGGATCTGGCGCTGGCGACCTTCGGCAACCGCTTGCCGCAGCTGTCGTTCGAAGTCTTCCGCCCGCTGGCCGATCCGGACACCGCCGAGAGCCTGACCCGTGCCGTCACCCTGATTCCGGCCTCGGGCGAGTTCACCTACGCCACCGATGCCATCCGCAAGGGCAGCGGTGGGGCGACGGTCGCGGAGAACCTGAACGCGCTGCCCGATCAGCCGGACATCGTCGTGGCGCTGGACCGGTTGCAGGCCATGGCACCGGCCGTCGAAAGCGTCAGCCTCGTGGTGGCCTGGTTTGGCAACGACTTGCGCGCAGGGTTCTGCAAGGTGAAACCGGGTGTCGAGGTTGCCACAAAGGCCACAACGCCCGCCAACTGGTCGGTGAATGGCGTCAGCCGGGCCAGCGCGCATCTGGTCAGCCGTGATGCCGAAGATCGCCCGGTCTATGGCGGCACGCCGGCGGATTTCGCGGTGGTGCAGGCAATCCAGGAGATGAAGGCGCGCGGGCTGCGCGTCACCTTCTATCCCTTTCTGCTGATGGACGTGCCGCCCGGCAATGTGCTGCCGAACCCCTACAGCGCCAATGCCGCCACGCCGGGCCAGCCCGCCTTCCCGTGGCGGGGGCGGATCACCTGTTCCCCGGCGGCTGGCTTTGCCGGATCGGTGGACAAGACCGGCACGGCCGCAACCCAAGTGTCTGCGCTGTTCGGGGCGGCGACGCCGGGCAATTTCAACGTGTCGGGCGAGAGCGTCAGCTTCACCGGCTCGCCCAGCGACTGGGGCCTGCGCCGAATGGTGCTGCACTACGCGCACCTCTGTGCAGTAGTGGGCGGGGTCGATGCCTTCCTGATCGGCACCGAGATGCCCGGCCTGACCACCATCCGCTCGGGGGCCAGCACCTATCCTGCCGTGACGGCATTCAAGACCCTCGCGGCTGACGTGAGCTCCATTCTAGGCGCGGGCACCAAGATCGGCTATGCCGCCGACTGGTCGGAATACTTCGGCCATCATCCGCAGGACGGCAGCGGCGACGTCTATTTCCACCTCGATCCGCTCTGGTCGGACGCCAACATCGACTTCGTCGGCATCGACAACTACCTGCCGCTGTCCGATTGGCGCGACGGCTTCGACCATGCCGACGCGCTTGAAAGCTGGCCAGCGATCTACGACCGGGCCTATCTGCAGGCGAACATCGCCGGGGGTGAGGGGTTCGACTGGTTCTACGCCAGCGCCGCCGACCGCTCCGCGCAAATCCGCACGTCCATCACCGATGGCGCGGCGGGCAAGCCGTGGGTGTTCCGCCCGAAGGACATCCGCGCCTGGTGGACGAACCCGCATTTCAACCGGCCCGGCGGGGTGGAGAGCGGCACGCCAACCACATGGGTGCCGCAATCGAAACCCATCCGCTTTACCGAACTGGGATGCCCCGCCATTGACCGGGGAACCAACCAGCCCAATGTCTTCTTCGACCCGAAGTCGTCGGAAAGCTTCACGCCATACTTCTCACGGGGTTGGCGGGATGACGCGATCCAGCGGGCCTATCTCGAGGCAAGCTACCTGTACTGGGGCGACGCGGCCAACAACCCGATCTCCGCCATCTATGGCGGCCGCATGGTGCATGTGCCGGAATGCGCCGCCTGGACCTGGGACGCGCGGCCCTATCCTTTTTTCCCCGAACTGACCGATGTCTGGACCGATGGCCCGAACTGGCGGCTTGGCCATTGGCTGACCGGGAGGCTGGGCGCGGTGTCGCTCGCAGCCCTCGTTCGTCACCTCTGCCTGCGCGCCGGGATGCCCGAAGCGCTGATCGACGTGTCCGGCCTCTGGGGCGCGGTCGAGGGCTATGCCATCACCGCGCTGGAAGCGCCGCGATCCTCGATCAGCACGCTGGCCCGGCATTTCGGGTTCGATGCCATCGAGACGGAGGGCATGATCCGCTTTGTCATGCGCGGGCGGGCGTCCAGCATCACTCTAACGCATGACCACCTTGTCGCCGCCCGCGAGGGCGAGGCGCTGGAACTGGTCCGCGCGCAGGAAACCGAACTGCCGCAGGCGCTGAAATGGCAGGTCGCCCGCGCCGACGAGGACTATGACGCGGCTCTTGTCGAAGCCCGTCGCATCACGGTCGACACCACCCGCATCGCGTCCGAGTCCTTCCCGATGGCCATCCCGCCCGAGGAGGCCGAACGCCGCTGCCGCCGCGCGCTCATGGAAGCCTGGATCGGCCGCGAAAGCGGGACCTTCCGCCTGCCGCCGTCGCGGCTGGCGCTGGACCCGGCCGACGTGATCCGGCTGCTGCATGACGGTCGCGAGATCGAGTTGCGCCTTGTGTCCATCGCCGATTCCGATGGGCGCGGCATGGAGGCCGTCCGTCAGGACCGCGCCGCCTATGATCTGCCTCCCGGCGATCCGCGCGCCGTGACGCTGACCCGGTCCGTCGTCTTCGGTGCGCCGGATGTGGTGTTGCTCGACCTGCCGCAGCTTTCCGAGGACCAGCCCGCGCATCGGCCGATGGTCGCGGCCCATGCGGTTCCCTGGCCGGGCGAGATGGCGGTGTTCCGTAGCCCCTCGACGGATGGGTTTGCCTTGCTGACCACCTTCGGCAGTCGCGCCCGGATCGGCATGCTGGTGTCGGATTTCTTTGCGGGCCCGACCTCACGCTTCGATCTCGGCAACGCGCTTGTCGTCGATCTGGCCTCCGGCACGCTGGAAAGCGTCACCGACCTGACCCTGTTCGGCGGCGCCAATGCGCTGGCGGTGGAGTCCGTGCCGGGCAAATGGGAAATCGTGCAGGCGGGTGCCGCCGAACTGATCGCCACCGGCCGCTATCGCCTGACCCGCCTTCTGCGCGGCCAGCGAGGTACCGAAGCCGCGATGGGCAACCCCACCCCGGCTGGGGCACGCGTGGCGGTCCTGGACTCTGCCTTGGCCTCACTGCCCATCGCCGAGGCCGATCTCGGTCTGCCGTGGAACTGGCGCATTGGTCCCGCGGCGCGGTCCGTCAATGACGCCAGCTACACCGCGCTGGCCTTCACGCCAGCCGGTCGCGGCCTTGTGCCCTTCGCGCCGGTGCATGTCGCGCAGCCGTGGCGAACAGCGCGCAGCACGGGCGATCTGACGATCCGCTGGACGCGGCGGTCCCGCGCGTTGGTGGCCGATACCTGGGAACAGGTCGAGGTGCCGCTGTCCGAGGACCTGGAAAGCTACGACGTCCAGATCCTCGACGGGGCAGCGGTCAAGCGCACGCTGACCAGCAGCACGACCTCCGTCCTCTACACCGCCGCCCAGCAGACCACCGACTGGGGCGCACCGCTGGCCCCCGGTCAGACACTGGCCGTCCGCATCTACCAGCTCTCGAACCGCCTCGGTCGCGGTGATCCCGCTGCCGTCACCCTCCAGTTCTGAAGGCCCGCGCCCCATGTCCGATACCTCTACCCATCTCGGTCTGCCGTATCTTCTGGCAGCCCAAGCCCAGAAGCATGTCACCCACAACGAGTCCCTGCGCCTGCTCGATGCCATGGTTCAACTGTCAGTCCTCGACCGGACGCGCACCACGCCCCCGGTCAGTCCCACCGATGGCGACCGCCACCTCGTGGCATCGGGCGCTACGGGGCTCTGGGCGGGGTGGGATCTGAACGTTGCCTTCTGGGTCGATGGCGTCTGGATGCGCCTGGTGCCGCGCCCCGGCTGGCTGGTCTGGATCGCGGCGGAACAGGCTTTCGTCGTCTGGAATGGCAGCGCTTGGGATCCTGTCGGCGTGCCGCAGGATGTGTCTGACGCGATCTTCAGCCTCGTCAACGACGCCGATCCGACGAAGAAGGCGCTGTTTTCGCTATCGGGGATTACCACGGGTACGACCCGAACCTACAGCCTGCCGAACACCTCGAGCGAACTGGCTATCCTCGCGGGCACCCAGACCTTCACCGGCAACAAGACTTTCTCCGGCACGATGACCGCCTCGGGCACTGTCACAGTCTCGGCGGCCTCGGCCAGCATTGGCACGGCGACGACAACCGCCACCTACGGCATGGGCACCGGAGCGACGACGACCGGCGTGACCAAGACTGTCAACCTCGGCACCGGCGGCGCATCCGGATCGACCACGGTCGTCAACATCGGCTCGGCCACGGCAGGGGCCGGGGGCACGACGGTGGTGAACACGCCGACCGTCACCTTCGCAAATGCGGTGACGCAGGTCGGCATGCCCCAGGCCAACTTGACCGCCCAACTTCTGGGTCTCGGTGGGGCGACAGCCGACAGCTACAATCGCGTGTCGGTCAATACCCCGGCACTGCTGTTCAACAACGCAGGCACCGGGATCGAAGCCACCGTCAACAAGGCCGCCGCCGGGAACGATGCAGCCTTCGCCTTCAAGACCGGGTTCTCGGCCCGGGCGCTGATCGGCCTCTTGGGCAACGACGATTTCAGCTTCAAGGTCAGCCCGGATGGCTCGGCCTTCTTCGAGGCAATCAGGATCGACCGGACCAACGGTCGACCGACACTGCCGCAAGGAGCCATCCTAGGCAACCTGGCCGCTGATCCTGCTGGTCGCGCCGATGGCTGGATCTGGTTCAACGCCACCGCCCAGCGGCTGCGGGCGCGGGCCGACGGCGTGGATTTCAACCTCGGGCCCTACACCGGAACGGGCGTCCTCGCGGTCGGGGACAATGCGCTGGAGGCCTCGACGGTGATCGCGGCACCCGGTGTTCTGCCGACGTCCCTAATCACTGTCTCGCTCGCGCTCTCTATCGACGCGGATGAAAACAGCCCGGAATTGCTCGATCTCGTCACCCTCTGGGGCGAAGCCGGAGCCGACCAGATCATCCTCAATGCCACCTTTTCCGGCCCGACCTCGGGTCCGGTCAAAATCAACTGGAGTGCAAACTGATGGCCAAACTGTCCCGCGACCTCACCACCGGAACCTTGCATCCGCGCGAAAACATCGTCGCGGGCGGGGCACTGGGTGCCCTGAACTCGGAAATCATTGTCAATGCGGACGGAGCCTCTACCGTCACGCTCGACCTGCGCGGCACATTCAACCTGACGGTGGAACTGTCTGGCTCGGTTGACGGGGTCAACTGGGTCGTTCTGCCGATACGCCCGGTGACGGGCGGCGTCTATCTGGCCGCTGTTGCAGGGGCGGCACCGGGCCTCTGGGTCGCGGCTTGCGCTGGGTTCGCCAGGCTGCGCGCCCGAGTGACCGCCTATACGTCGGGGTCTGCCACGGCGGTTCTGCTGGCCGCCACCGGGCTCTTGGACGACCGACTGCTGGGAGAAGTGTCCTCGAACATCGGCACGAACACAGGGGTCGCGGGTGCAGCCGTCACCCTGACCCTTGCCGCCCCCGGCGTGGGCTTGCGGCACTATCTGACCCGCCTCGCCATCGAGCGCCATGCCGCAGCCGCGCTGATCGCAGGTGCTACACCCTCGCTCGTCACCACCACCAACCTGCCAGGTTCGCTTGCATTCTCGATCCCGGTGGAAGCGGCGGCCGCCGGGACTGTCTACGAGAAATTCACCGATCCCTCGCGGCCGATCATGGCCAGCGCCCAGAACACCGCAACCACCATCGTCGCCGGTGCCGTCACTTCCGTGATCTGGCGCATCACCGCTCTGTTCTACGTCGCACCCTGACCTCCAGGTCAGGGGTTCCCGCAGTTTGCCGTCCAGAATGGCGGGGGCTGCTACCGGGACAGTGTGCTGGCGTTGCACGTTCGTTCTTCGGTCCGGTCTAGTTGCGGGCGATCAGCAAGGTGTAGGACACGGCGTTCGACCAGGAGATCACAGCCGATCCCCACCTTGATCCGTCCCGCAAAGCTAGTGGATCGCCCACCGAATGGCGTAGGCCACCACACCCAAAGACGCCACGCTGGCCAGCCAGTACAGGGCGAACCAGCCCAGTTTGCTGGCCAGCGGAGGTTTCTGCGCCGCCATCAGTGATACCCCCCGACGGCCTTCACCTTGCCGCGAAACACCCAGTAGGAATAGGCGGTGTATCCGAGGATCAGCGGCACCAGCACCACCGCGCCCACCAGCAGGAAGGACAGGCTGTTGTCTGGTGCAGCGGCGTCCCAGATCGTGACGGAATGGGGCACGATATTGGGGTAGAAGCTGATGCCGATCCCGATAAAGCTGAGCACGAAGAGGGATAGCGACGCCAGAAACGGGCTGGTCTCGCGTCGTTCGGTCAGGCCTTTGAGCAGCAAGTAGGCTGAAGCCAGCACCAGCAGTGGCACCGGAATGGCCAGCAGAATATGCGGCCAACCAAACCAGCGCGCGGCATAAAGCGGGTTGAGGAACGGCGTCCACAGACTGACCACACCGATCATCGCCAAGGTCAGGGGCGCGGCCCAGAACGCGATTGTGTAAGCCCGGCGCTGAACATGATCCTCGGTCTTCAAGATCAGCCATGTGGCGCCCAGCAGGGCATAGCCCACCACCAGCGCCGCGCCGGTGAACAGACTGAACGGAGTCAGCCAATCCCACCAGCCACCCGCATAGGCGCGACCCTCAACCTTGATCCCTTGCACCAAAGCGCCAAGCGCCACGCCTTGGGCAAAGGCCGCGACGGTCGAGCCGAAGGCAAAGGCCCAGTCCCACAGGAACTGCCCGCGCCGTGTCTTCCAGCGGAACTCGAAGGCAACACCGCGAAAGACCAGCGCCAGAAGCATGATGATGATCGGCGCATAAAGGGCGGGCATGATGATAGAATAGGCCAGCGGGAATACCGCGAAAAGTCCGCCACCGCCAAGCACTAGCCAGGTCTCGTTGCCGTCCCACACCGGAGCGACCGAGTTCATCATTTCGTCCTTGTTCGCCTCGCCCTGCACCAGCGGGAAGAGGATGCCGACGCCCAGATCGAACCCGTCGAGCACGACATAGGCCAGCACAGCAAAGGCGATCAGCCCGGCCCAGATCAGCGGAAGATCCAGTGTCATGCGCGTGCTCCCTGATCGTTCAGCAGGCCATCGCCATCGGCGTCCATGGCAGGGGCCGGCATGATGCCACCCGCGCGCACCGGCTCATCCACCGGCAGTCCTGGTTCGCCCGGATGCGGCGGTTTGTTCATCAGCCGGAAGATGTAAAACAGACCGGCCGAGAACAGGGTGAAGTACACTACGATGAAGGCCACCAGCGAGGTGCCGACCGCCGCCGCATCGATCGAGGACGCCGACTGTGCCGTGGTCAGCAGGCCATACACGGTATAGGGCTGCCGGCCGACCTCGGTCGTGATCCAGCCCGCCAGCACGGCAACAAACCCGGATGGCCCCATCAGGATCGCCGCGCGGTACAGCCAGGGGGCATTGTAAAGTTCGCGGCGGTAGCGGGCGATCAGGCTCCATACCCCCAGGCCCAGCATGGCAAAGCCGATGCCCACCATCAGGCGAAAGGTCCAGAACAGAATAGCGACCGGCGGTTCCAGCGCATCGTCGATGGTATCCAGACCCGCCAGCGGCGCGGTCGGATCATGCTTGAGGATCAACGACGAAGCGTAGGGAATTTGCACCGCATAATCGATTCGCTTTTCCGTCGGGTTCGGGATGCCGAACAGGATCAGGGGTGCGCCATCAGGATGGCTGTCGTAATGCCCCTCCATCGCCATCACCTTGGCGGGTTGGTGTTCCAGCGTGTTGATGCCGTGTGCGTCCCCTGCGCCGATCTGCAAAGGTGCGACGACGACCGCCATCCACATCGCCATGGAGAACATCAACCGCGCGCCCTGATTGTTGCGGTCGTGCAAGAGATGCAGCGCGCCAACTCCGCCCACCACGAAAGCCGTCGTGAGGTAGGCCGCCAACACCATGTGGACCAAGCGATACGGGAAGGACGGGTTGAAGATCACCGCCCACCAGCTTTCTACGATGAACTGCCCCTCGGCGTTCATGCCGTATCCGGCGGGGGTCTGCATCCAGGAGTTCACCGATAGAATCCAGAAGGCCGACATGAAGGTGCCCGCTGCCACCATCAGCGTAGCGAAGAAGTGCAGCCTTTCGCCCACCCGGATGCGGCCGAACAGCATCACCCCCAAAAAGCCTGCTTCAAGGAAGAAGGCTGACAACACCTCGTAGCCCATCAATGGCCCCAGGACCGGGCCGGTCTTGTCGGAAAACACGCTCCAGTTGGTACCGAACTGGTAGGACATCACGATGCCCGAGACGACGCCCATCCCGAAGGCCACAGCGAAGATCTTTTTCCAGTAATTGAACAAGTCCAGATAGACCGCCTTGCCCGTCCACAGATGCAGCCCGTTCAGCACGGCGAGGTAGCTGGCAAGGCCGATGGAAAAGACCGGAAAGATGATGTGAAAACTCACTGTGAAGGCGAACTGCATTCGGGCAAGGTCAAGGGCAGTGATATCGGGCAACATTTGGAAACTCCGGTTCGGGTGTCGGACCGCCCCCCGGGGCGAGGGGGCGGCATCGTGTCAGAGTGTGGTGGTCCGCAGGTAGGGGCGCACTTCGGTCCAGCCCTGCGGGAACAATGCGTGGGCCTCGGGTGTCTTGATCGAGTTGGGAATGATCACCACGCCACCCGGCACCCAATCGGCAGGGGTCGCGATGTGCTTGGCGTCCGCCGTCTGCAAGGCGTCGATCACCCGCAGGATTTCCTCGAAGTTCCGGCCCACGTTCATCGGATAGGTCATCGTCAGGCGGATTTTCTTCTGGGGGTCGATGATGAAGACCGTCCGCACGGCGGCGGTCTCGCTTTCATGCGGGTGGATCATCCCGTACAGCCGCGCCACGGCGCAATCGGGGTCGGCCACGATCGGGAAAGTGACGGCCGTGTGCTGCGTGTCGTTGACGTCGGCGATCCATTTCAGGTGCTCTTCCACCCCGTCCGTGGACAGACCGAGTGGCTTGACGTGACGCTTGGCGAAGGCCTCGGCCAGTTGGGCGGTGCGGCCTACCTCGGTGGTGCAGACAGGCGTGAAATCGCCGGGATGGCTGAAGAAGAACACCCAGTCGTCGCCGATCCAGTCGTGAAGGTGGATCTTGCCGGTCGAAGTGTCGGCGGTGAAGTCCGGGGCGGTGTCGCCAATATTGAGTGTCATGTGTCGTCTCCTGTGGAAGCTTCGTGTGACCCGGCCAGACAGGGCGCCTGCGTGCCGCGCCCTTCAGGCGGTATCACCGTCAGCGGAACCCATTGCTGATCGGCATCAATCGGCGCTGCCGGGCCGCAAGTGAAACCGAATCGCTGGCCACCACCTAAAGCATCATTCTCCGCACAACTATTGCAGGACGATCAGAAAAGCTATATCTGTTTTGAAACTTTTTGACGCAGGAGGTGCCGCAGGTGCATCTAACCCAGTACTCGACCTTCGCCTTGAGGACCCTGCAGTACGTCGCCTTGCGCGATCCGGCCATCGTGACGGTCGAGGAAGTGTCGCGGGCCCACCGCATCTCCAAGGCACACCTTGTGAAGGTGTCGCACGAGCTTGGCCAGCGCGGCTACATCCAGACGATTCGTGGGCGCAACGGCGGCATGCGTCTGGCCCGGCCCGCCGACCAGATCACGGTGGGTGAGGTGGTCCGCTGGACGGAAGCGCCGCTAGAATTGGTGGAGTGCTTCAATCCCGAAACCAACACCTGCCCGCTGGAAGGTGTCTGCCACCTATCACGCGGAATACAAAGGGCTTTGCGTGCCTTCCTGTCCGTCTTGGACGACATGACGATTGCCGATATCACGGTCAATCGCGGCATCCTTCTGGACCGGCTTATCCCTCAGCAGTCGGGCGCGCAGTAAACCCGGTAAAGGGTTTCGAGCACGGCCTGCACTTCTGTGCTGGCGAGGCTGTAGTAGATCGTCTGCCCGTCTCGACGAGTCGACACGAGCCGCAGCGCGCGCATCTTGCCCAGATGCTGCGACAGGGCTGCAGGGGTCAGGTTTACGATCTCTGCCAGATCGCCCACCGACTTCTCGCCCGCCAGCAGGGTGCACATCACCAGCAGCCGCTTGGGGTTGGCCATGGCGGCGAGCGTTGCGGAGACCTCTTCGGCTTTCGCTTCAAGGGGGTGTATAGTTTCATCAGTGATGTCTGTTTTCATGCTTGACACTTTAGCACTTGCGAAGATACAAAGCAACATCACTCGTCCTCAAGGAGGCAAAAATGGCAAATGTCGGATCACTTGATCGCACGCTTCGCTTCATCGTCGGGGCCGTCCTGTTGGCTTCCCCGTTCCTTCCGCCGTTCGCCGGGTTCTTCGCGGCTTGGGGGGCGTGGAAGTTCGCCGTGGCAGTCGTCGGCCTTGTGATGCTGGGAACCGCCGCGTTCCGGTTCTGCCCGGCCTACACGCTCCTTGGCATTCGGACCTGCCCGATCAGCAAGACCTGATCCCGGTTCGCTCAAGACCTAAACTCAGATTGATCGGCAGCAGCATGGCTTCGGCTTTGTCGAAGCATGATTGGCTTTTGCACAAACCTGAAAGGCGCCACGACATGTTGAAAACACCCATGGCTATCCTTCTGTTCGGTCTGCTGACCGCAGCACCCGCTTGGTCCCAGACGCTGAGCCCGGAGGCAGAAGCCGCGCTCGGTTCTGCTCTCCAGGACGAGCGTCATGCCGAGGCATTCTATGCCGCTGTCATAGCCAAGTTCGGCGACTCTCGCCCGTTCTCGAACATCATCAATGCTGAGCGGCAACATGAGGCCATGCTGATCGGCCTGTACGAGACCTACGGCGTTGCCGTCCCCGAGAACGGCTATGCCACCGGGGCGCTGGTAGCCCCGGCGGCCCCGGAAACATTGGCCGACGCATGCAAGATCGGCGTCGAGGCCGAAATCGCGAACCGCGATCTTTATGACGGAAACCTGCTTCCCGCTGTCGTGGCCTATCCTGACATCACGCTCGTCATGCAGCGACTGCGCGATGCGTCTGAAGAGAACCACTTGCCCGCTTTCCAACGCTGCGCGAACCGCGGCTGAGGTCGGCGGCAGCACCAAGTTTCGCACAAACTGGAGCCTCCAGAAGAATGATCACTGACTTTACTCCCTATGCCTCTCTGTTCGGCGGCATCCTGATCGGCCTTGGGGCCGTGATCCTGATGGCCTTTAATGGGCGCATCGCGGGCATGACCGCCATGCTGGGTGGCGTGCTGGAACCGAAGAACCCAGACAGCCCCTGGCGGTTGGCCTTTCTGTTAGGTGCGATTGCCGCGCCCTTCATCGCGACGCAGTTCGGGGCAGAGTTCAGCTTTGCTTCGCCCACGACGGGCGTGGTGCTGGCAATTGGCGGGATCATTGTCGGGGTCGGCGTGACCTATGGCTCTGGCTGCACGTCCGGGCATGGCGTCTGCGGGTTGGCGCGTCTGTCGCCGCGTTCGCTGGTCGCCACGCTCACCTTCATGGCGACCACCTTTGCCACCGTCACCCTGATCCGCCACGGCTTTGGAGGCTGATCCGATGAACCGCATCCTTTCCGCCCTCGTCGCCGGACTGATCTTCGGGCTCGGCATTGCCATCTCCGGCATGGGCAACCCCGCCAAGGTGCTGAACTTCTTTGACCCCCTCGGCACCTGGGACCCCAGCCTTGCCTTCGTCATGGGCGGCGCACTAATCACGGCAGCGTTCGGCTATCGCCTGCTGTTCGGCGCGAGGTCCGCGCCGTTGCTCGATACGAAGTTCCACCTGCCCACCAGCAAGGTGATCGACACGAAGCTGATCGGTGGATCTGCCCTGTTCGGCGTGGGCTGGGGCATATCCGGCTTCTGCCCCGGTGGCGCCATTCCCGCGCTCGGCTTTGCGCCCTGGCCGACTGCTTTGTTCCTGATCTCGATGGGTGCCGGCATCCTGCTCGCCCGTCGGCTGCAAGCCTTACCCCGTCGCCAAACCGCCTGACCCCTTGAAGGAGGATAGACCCATGACCGCCTTTACCCCGATCCCTCACACCGTTGACCTGTCGATCAGACCAGAGGTCACCGCGTTCTTCGACGAACCAACCAACACTGTGACCTATGTCGTGCGCGATCCGGCCAGCACGTCCTGTGCAGTCATCGATTCCGTGATGGACATCGACTACGCCGCTGGCCGCATCACCTATGCCTCGGCCGATGCGGTGATCGACTTCATCAAGGCCCACGGCCTGACCCTCGAATGGCTGATCGAGACACATGTGCATGCCGACCATCTTTCGGGCGCACCCTACATTCAGGGCAAACTGGGCGGCAAAATCGGAATCGGCGAGAACATCACCATCGTTCAGGACACCTTCGGCAAAGTGTTCAACGAGGGCACCGAGTTCCAGCGGGATGGGTCGCAGTTCGACCGGCTGTTCAAGGATGGCGATACCTACCAGATCGGCGGCATGACCGCTTTTGCGATGCACACCCCCGGCCATACGCCTGCCTGCATGACCCATGTCGTGGGCGACGCGGCCTTTGTCGGCGACACGCTGTTCATGCCGGACGGCGGCTCGGCCCGCGCCGATTTTCCGGGCGGCGATGCCCGCACGCTCTATCGGTCGATCAAGCGTGTGCTGTCGATGCCCGAAACGATGCGCCTGTTCATGTGCCACGACTACGGCCCGAACGGGCGGGAAATCCGCTGGGAAACCACTGTGGCTGAACAGAACGCTCACAACATCCACGTGAAGGACGGCATCACCGAGGATCAGTTCGTGCAGGTCCGCGAAGCGCGAGATGCGACACTGGCCATGCCGAAGCTGATCATACCGTCGTTGCAGGTCAACATGCGCGCGGGCGATCTGCCGCCGCCGGACGAAAGCGGCAAGCGGTTCCTCAAGGTGCCAATCAACGGGCTGTAAGCGCCCGTTTCCGTCCGCAACCCAACCCCAAGGAATCTCCTCATGACAATCAAGACACTGACCCCGACGCTGTCGGTCTCCCCTCAAGTCCTGCCGCAGCAAGTGGCACACCTGGCCAAGTCCGGATTCAAATCGATCATCTGCAACCTTCCCGATGGCGAGTGTGGACCGGGCCAGCCCAGCTTTGACCAGATCGCGGCAGCGGCAAAAGCTGCGGGGATGCAGTCCGCCTATCTGCCCATTGTTCCGGGCCAGGCGGGCCCCAGCGAGGCAGCGGCGTTCCGCGATCTGCTGATCAGCCTGCCGACGCCGATCATCGCCTTTTGCCGGTCTGGCAACCGGTCCGCATCCCTGTGGACCATGTCGCAATCCGTCCGGGCCTGACGCCAGAACACCAAAGAACGCTCTGGGAGGAGCCTTGTCCATGACCGCCAAACCGATCACGCCCACCCTGTCAGTCTCGGAACAGGTTCTTCCGCAAGACATCGCGGCGCTCGCCGCCGCCGGGTTCAAGTCCGTCATCTGCAACCGCCCCGACGGCGAAGGGGCCGACCAGCCCTCGTTCTCCGAAATCGAGGCGGCGACGACGGCGGCGGGGTTGCAGGCCGCCTATCTGCCGATCGTGTCCGGCAAGGTTGGCGATGCCGACGCACTGGCGTTCGGCGCTCTGATGGACAGCCTGCCCAAGCCGATCCTGGCCTATTGCCGAACCGGCACGCGGTCGGCCACGCTGTGGTCGCTGTCCGAAGGCGGGCGCGGGCGGCCCTTGCCCGAGATCATCGCGGCGACCAAAGCCGCGGGTTACGATATGGCTGGGGTGGTGCGCCGCATCGCCAATGGCGGGCGCACGCCAACGGATACGGTTGATGCGTCCCATGCCGTTGTAATCATCGGAGGCGGGGCGGCGGGGATTGCCGTTGCCGCCAGCCTGAAGGCGCGCAAGCCGGATCTCGACATCGCCATCATCGACCCCGCAGACATCCATTACTACCAGCCCGGCTGGACCATGGTCGGTGGCGGCATCTTTGACCCAGAAAGCACCTCCAAAACGATGGGCTCCCTGATCCCCGCCGGCGTGCGCTGGATCAAGGCCGCCGTCGCTGCCTTTGAGCCTGACAAGAACGTCGTCATTCTGGATGGCTGCCGTGTGGTCAAATACGGCCAACTGGTCGTCACGCCGGGATTGAAGCTGAACTGGGCGGGGATCGAAGGGCTGACCGAGACGCTGGGCCGCAACGGTGTCACCTCGAACTACCGCTATGATCTTGCGCCTTATACCTGGGAACTGGTCAAAGGACTGGAACGCGGGCGCGCCGTCTTCACCCAGCCGCCGATGCCGATCAAATGTGCCGGGGCCCCTCAAAAGGCGCTCTATCTGTCGGCCGATCATTGGTACCGGACAGGGCGGCTGAAGAACATCGAGATCGATTTCTTCAACGCGGGTGCCGTGCTGTTTGGGGTCAAGGAATATGTCCCGGCGCTGATGCAATACATCGAGAAGTACAAGGCGCAGCTGCACTTCCAGCATCGCCTGACCCGCGTCGATGGCCCCGCCAAGACCGCGTGGTTCACCCAAACCAAAGCCGATGGCACCACCGAAACCGTAGAAACCGGGTTCGACATGATTCATGTCGTCCCGCCGCAGGTGGCCCCCGATTTCGTCCGCGTCTCGCCGCTCGCAGATGCGGCGGGTTGGGTCGATGTCGACCCCGCCACCCTGCGGCACAAGACGCTGTCGAACATCTATTCGCTCGGCGATGTCTGCAACGCCCCCAACGCCAAGACCGCCGCCGCCGCGCGCAAGCAAGCCCCGGTCGTCGCGCACAATCTGCTGAAGGATCTTGGTGCGATCAAGGAAGAAGACGTCGCCTATGACGGCTACGGGTCCTGTCCGCTGACGGTGGAGCGGGGCAAGATCGTGCTGGCCGAATTTGGCTATGGCGGCAAGCTGCTGCCGTCGTTCCCGAGTTGGCTGATCGATGGCACCAAGCCCAGCCATCTGGCCTGGCTGCTGAAGGAACAGATGCTGCCGCCGATCTATTGGAAAGCCATGCTGCGCGGGCGCGAATGGATGGCCAAACCGCAACCCGTGACCGCCGCGTAAACCCGAAAAGGCAATTCTCGTGACCTCCCTCAAATCCTTCCTGCCCATCCTCGGATGGGCCCCGGCCTATACGAAAACCGAAGCGCAAAGCGATCTGGTCGCCGCCGTGATCGTGACGATCATGCTGGTACCGCAAAGTCTGGCCTATGCCATGCTGGCGGGCCTGCCGCCGCAGGTCGGGCTTTATGCCTCGATCCTGCCGCTGATCGCCTATGCAATCTTCGGCACCAGTCGAGCGTTGGCAGTGGGGCCGGTGGCGGTGGTGTCCTTGATGACGGCGGCGGCAGTCGGGCAGGTCGCGGCACCGGGGAGTGCGGAATACCTGACTGCCGCGATCACTCTGGCCTTCCTGTCGGGCCTCGTGCTGGTCGCGATGTCGGTCCTCCGGCTGGGGTTCATGGCCAATTTCCTGAGCCATCCAGTGATCTCGGGCTTCATCACCGCCTCGGGCATCCTGATTGCCACCAGCCAGTTGAAGCACATTCTGGGGATCAAGGCGGACGGTGATACCTTGCCGCATTTGCTGACCGGCATTTTCAACGGGATTGGCGGGATCAATCCCTATACGCTGTTGATCGGCGTCGCCGCGACCGCCTTCCTGTTCTGGACCCGGAAGCAGTTGAAACCTCTGCTTCTGGCGCGCGGCTTGCGGCCCCGAGTCGCTGACCTGATCGCCAAAGCGGGCCCGGTGGCCGCAATCGTGCTGTCGATCCTAGCCGTGGTGGGCTTTGGGCTGGTGGACAAGGGCGTGAAGATCGTCGGCGAGATTCCCGCAGGCCTGCCGCCCTTTGCGCTCCCGTCCTTCGATCTGGGTCTGTGGCAGCAACTGCTTCTGCCTGCCGTGCTGATCAGCCTTGTGGGCTTCGTAGAATCCGTCTCCGTGGCGCAAACGCTGGCAGCCAAGCGGCGGCAGCGGATCGTGCCCAATCAGGAATTGACCGCGCTTGGTGCCTCCAACATCGCCTCGGCCCTGTCGGGGGGGTATCCGGTGACGGGCGGCTTTGCCCGGTCGGTTGTGAATTTCGATGCTGGGGCCGAAACGCCGCTGGCGGGTGCCTTCACCGCTGCAGGCATCCTCACTGCCACGGTCTTCCTGACCCCGCTGTTCCGGTTCCTGCCCCAAGCGGTGCTGGCCGCGACAATCATCGTGGCCGTGCTGTCCCTGGTCGATATCGCCGCTATCCGCCGCACCTGGGCCTATTCCAAAGCCGACTTCGCTGCCATGGCCGTCACCATTCTCACCGTGCTGCTGGTCGGGGTCGAGGCCGGGATCACCGCTGGCGTCTCCCTCTCGCTGCTGCTGTTCCTCTGGCGGACCTCGCGTCCGCACATGGCCATCGTGGGTCAGGTGCCGGGGACCGAGCATTTCCGTAACGTCGACCGTCATGACGTGATCACCGATCCTGCGATCCTATCGATCCGCGTGGATGAGAGCCTGTATTTTGCCAACGCCCGCGCCTTGGAGGATGCGATCTATGACCGCATCGCCGACCACCCGGATCTGAAGAACGTCATCCTGATGTGCCCCGCAGTCAACGCCATTGACGCCAGCGCTCTGGAAAGTCTCGAGGCCATTGCCCACCGCCTCGGCTCTGCCGGGATCGGCTTCCACCTCTCCGAGGTCAAGGGCCCTGTGATGGACGCTCTGAAACGCTCGGACTTCATGGACCATTTCAAGGGCCACATCTTCCTCTCGCAATTCGAAGCTGTCAGGAGCCTCTCTGTCAAAACAACCACTGCTGCCACGGCAACCGGGGCGCGGACCGTACTGCGGGATACTGGCGGCACGGCGCAGTTGTCGTTGGTGCCGTTGCCCGAAGCCGGACATGCGGGGTAGTTCAAACGAAAAGGCCCGGTCTGATCAGTTGGGCCGACCATTGCCGACTGATCTCAAGAAAGGGGCCGACCATGTGGAATGACCGTTACAAGGCCCCCGGCTATCTGTTTGGAACCGATCCGGCCGCCTTTCTTCGCCGTGAAGCGGATCGCCTTGTCGCCGGTCAGACAGCACTTTGTGTAGCTGACGGCGAGGGACGGAATTCAGTCTTTCTGGCTGAGCGGGGGCTTCAGGTGACGGCGATGGACGCCTCCGACGTGGCCGTGGACAAGGCGCGCGCGTTGGCGGACACAAAGGGCGTGAAGGTGGATTTTCATGTGGCCGATATTGCCGCATGGGACTGGGATGCACGACGGTACGACGTCGTGGTCGGTATCTTCTTCCAGTTCGCTGGCCCCGCCTTGCGCGATGCGATCTTTGCCGGAATGGTCCGCGCGCTGGCCCCAAACGGGCTGCTGCTTTTGCACGGATATACGCCCGCGCAGCTTAACTACAACAGCGGTGGGCCCCGCATTCTGGAAAATCTCTACACGCCCGATCTTCTTGTCGATCGTTTCGGGGACCTCGATGTCCTGCACCTGGCCGAATATGAGGCCGATCTCTCTGAAGGCAGTCGCCATGTCGGTCGGTCAGCCCTGATTGATTTTGTGGCGCAGCGGCGGGCCTGATCCGTGGTGCCGAACGATGGCAAACAACTCGAACCCAAACAGAATGTGAGCGATACAGATGGCATATACTCAGAAATTTCAGGCGCTTGCCGATGCAGCCCAGAGCCGCGTCGCGGGGGTGCTGCCGGAAGACGTGGATGCGCTGCTGCGGTCGGGCGCTGTGGCCCTCGATATTCGCGACAAGGAAGAGCACGATGCCGGACATATTCCGGGGTCCCTGCACATCAGCCGTGGCAAGCTGGAAATGAACGTCGAGGCGGCTTTTCCCGATCTCGACCAGACGATCCTGTGCTATTGCAACGCCTTTAACCGCGGCGCTCTGTCCGCCGCCACCTTGCAGGACATGGGCTACAAGAACGCCAAGTTCATTGCAGGTGGGCTGAACGCATATCGAAAGTTGGCATAGCGTATTGTCTACAAGGGGAAGTCACTCATCTTGGGCGATTGAGCGATGTCGCCCAAGTCTCTGAGCAAGACGCAAAAACATGGGCTCGTCTCAGAGAAGGTTCGACCGCAGTCGCGCTTCCTCCGCCAGCTTGACCGACTTGGATCGGGTCAGCAGACGGTTTTCTGACTTTTCGGGCAGGCGGGCAGGTGGTGACTTACTGCCGCGCCGTGATCGCTTTTGGGTAGCCGGATCGGCCTTTACGCGTCAGGGGAACCGCGTTGTCTGGTCTTTCGTGCGGTGGTTATGACCTGCGGCCAAGAACGGGCGGGGCCGGGCCCGAGGCAGGCAGCAGCACGGCGGGGATGGCCTTTGACGCCGTGGCTTGCGGTGGCAGGGATGGGGCCAGAGGGCGCGGGGGGCGATAGCGGACCCGAGAGTCTGGCCACGGCAAGCCGTGCCGCCATGGCCATGGCCCAAATCGGGGCCTTGCCGATCTTGGGCCATACCAACACCGTCAGCCCAACGGGCGGAGGTTCGGCCATGCTCCCATGCGCCGGTACGGCCTGCATTCTTTGCGCAATGCCGCCATCATCCGCTTCAACACCATTGCGCATGCGCCGGACGATGGCCGGTATGGACAGCACGGTGCCAAGCAGGCACGGCGCGGGGGGCGGTCATGCTGCCGACCATCCGCCGTCAACGGCGAGCGCGTGCCCGGTGATATAGGACGCGCGCCCCGATGCAAGAAACAGGATCGCCTCGGCAACCTCATCCGCGCGACCCAGCCGCCCGAGTGGCACGCGGGCGCGCACGCCTTGGCGGTCAGCCTCGGTTGCGCCGACCTTGTCCCAGGCTGCCGTTTCGATTGGCCCGACGCTGACCGCGTTGACCCGGACGGCGCGCGGCGCGAGTTCCACGGCAAAGGTGCGCAGCGCCACGGTCAGCCCCGCGCGGCTGGCAGACAGGGCGGTCGCGCCAAAGAAATAGTCCTTGGCCAGAACAGTTGTGGTCAACACGATCGCTCCACCATCGCGGACCTTTGGGGCAAGCGCGCGGATGGCGAAGAAGGTCCCGGTCAGGTTGACCTGAAGGGTATGCGCGAAAGCCTCGGGCGTGTCGAACGCGGTTGGCGCGAAATGGGTGACGCCGGCGGTAATGACGACCGCGTCGAGTTGCGGCAACCCTTGGGCGAGGGTTGCGATACCAGCCGGGTCGGCAAGGTCGAGCCGAAGGCCCTTGCCGGGCCGTGGCAGTTTACTGGCGGCCGTCGCGGCGACCTTGGCATTGGTCCCTGTCAGGGTCACATTCGCCCCGGCATCCGCGAAAGCGTGCGCCGTCGCCTGCCCGATGCCAGAAGTGGCGCCGATTACGAAAATGGTCTGATCATTGAACTGCACAGGATGCTCCATTGTCTGGTTCAGGGGAGCGTTAGCACAGGGCCACTGCCAAGTTCCGGCAGCAGCCTAGTGCTGGTCTGGAATACCTTCCTTTTGCTTCCACAGGTGGAGAAGTCGGCGCCGGGCCGGGCGGTAACGCTGGTTTGACAAAAGCAGACCTGCCATCCGGTCGATGCGGAAGTGCCGAATGTCGTCGCGTGTTTCGCACCATGCCGCAAGCACGCGCGCCTGTTGGAAGAACCCGATGGCAATCGGCTTGACGCGTCTTTCGCTGAAGCGCCCGGTCCGGCCTGTATAGGAAAAGGACAGAAAGACCTCGGTCCGCAGCGCCTCGCGGATTGTCGGCAGGGCGGCAGCTTCCGTTGCGTCCATCGTCACCGGGCCCACGAACAGGCCAAGATCGCGCAGGTGATCGGACGTATCCTGCGGCAGAACGGCAAGGATCTTGGCAAGCGCCTGACGCGCGCTTTCGGTGAGGCGGGAGTCGGAATGTTCGCCGACGAACCGCGCACCGAGCGCAAGCGCTTCGATTTCGTCGGGCGTGAACATCAAGGGCGGAAGCAGAAAACCGGGCCGGAGCACATAGCCAATCCCGGCTTCGCCTTCGATGGGCACGCCTTGGCCGACAAGCACCCGGATGTCGCGGTAAAGGGTGCGGATGGAAATGCCGACCTCTGCTGCCAAGGCGCGTCCCGTGATCGGGCGCCGCTGACGCCTGAGCACGTCGATCAGCAAGAGGTTGCGATTCGCAAGAGGCATGGGGCGGCGACGGTCTGGAGATGATGGCAAGAATAGCATGGATGTTGCCGGAACGGGGCAGACGTGGTGTCGCTGCAAATGCAGATGCCGCTTTGGGCAGTGGCGGTGCGTATGGCCGCCGGTTGCCGTGCATCTTGGCCCGAGAAGGTTCGATGTCATGCCCGGCCGATCCGCCAGCTTGCGCCCATTTGCAAAACAAACTTCGCTTATCAGGGCGTTGAGGCGCTGGTTTGTCGGGCCCCGAGGCTGCTTTGCGGACCGGTCATTCCCATCTTTTGCGGCTTGGGGTTACAAGCGACCGGTGGTTTCACGCGTCAGCCGTGCCCCGTCGCGGCTGCGCGGGCGCTGGCCGACCCGGTCGCGTTATGGGACAGCGGCGCCTTGGCGGCAGCGCGCCGGGGGCGGGGCGCGGAGATGTGACTGGATCAGGGCGTGCAAGTGTGGAAAGCCATGGTCCCATGGGGACGGGTGGCGGTGGGTTGGGCCGGATTGGTCGCCCTGTGTGCTGTGCCGCGTGAACAAGGAGGCCCCGAAATGAAAACCGCCCTGTCCGACAAGGCCAATGCGGCAGGCCCCCCCGCTGCGCGCGGCCTGTTCTGGCGCGAATGGCTGCGGGCGCCGTTGCGGGTGGGTGCGATTGCCCCGTCGGGTGCCGGTCTGGCCGAGGCGATGACGCGGGGGCTGGATGCTGCAAGCGGGCCTGTTGTCGAACTGGGCCCCGGGACGGGGGTGTTCACGGCGGCGCTGCTGGGGCGCGGCATAGCGCCGGGGCAGATCGCGGCGATCGAGGCCAATGAAAGCTTTGCCGCCGCCCTTGCGCTGCGCTTGCCCGAGGTTACGGTCATCCATGGCGATGCCTTGCGGACCGGCCAACTGGCGCCTTATCGCAACGGGGAGACCGGTCTGGTTTTGTGCGGGTTGCCGTTGTTGTCGATGACGCCGGCGCGGGTGTTGCGGCTGTTGCGGGGCTGTTTTGCGGTGCTTGGACCCGAGGGCGAGATGCGCGCGTTCACCTATGGCTTACGCTGTCCGATCCCGCAGGCGGTGCTGGACAGGGCCGGTCTGGTTGCGCAGCGCATGGCCTTTGTTCCGGTCAACCTTCCGCCCGCCTTTGTTTATGTGGTCAGGCGTGCCCCCGTGGCGGGTTGAACTGGCCAGTCAGACCGCCTTGGGCTAGGGAAGGGGTTTCCTGCGTGCCGATGCGAGTGTGATGCGATGCTGCTTTCCCTGGGCGTGACACTTTTGGCTGTCGGGGTGCCGGGTCTGGTTGTCCGCCGCGAATGGCAGGCCGAATATGACCCCGAACCCGGTGCGCGGCGCGAGGGGCTGCTGCATCTGGCTGCGCTGGCGTTGCGACTGGGCGCGCTGCTGGGGGTGCTGGCCGTCTGTCTTGCCATAGGGCAGCCCTTGGCCGCGCTGGTGCTGGCGGTGCTGGTCGGGCAGGTCTGGGCCATTCGTGAAACGGTTGACCTTGTGGCGTGGAAATACCTGAGTCTGCCGTTCCGGAGCGTTACGCGCCATGCGCCGATGAAGGCGGGTGACGCCGATCTGTTGCGCAATCTGGTCAAGACCGTTCGCACCTATGTGCCAAGGGGCAGCTATCTGCGCCTGGCGGGTGCCGGTTTGGTGGCCACGGTCCTAGTGGCCGCGCCATGGGGCCTGTTGCGGCCTGCCGATCTGCTGGCGGGGGTGGCGGGGCTGTTGCTGGCGGCGGTCGGGTTGCGGTTCTGGGCGGGGCGGGTGGCGGCCGGTGTGGTGGCGCGCCCGTCAGAGCAGGCATTTCTGGTTCTGGACGGCGCTTTGCCACAGGCGCGGCTGGCAGCGGCCGACCGCAGCGGCGCCTGTGCGCCCCTGGCGGGCCGGACCAGCGCCGCGCGGCATGTCGTGGTGATCCTGAACGAATCGGCCGGTGACGATATTTCCTGTCACGACGGGCAGGCGCTGTGGCAGGCGATCTGTGCTGCGGGGGGCGATGCGACCGAATGGATGCGCGCGTCGAATGCGGTGACGCCAAGTTCCTGCACCGACATCGCCTTGCCCTGCCTGTTCACCGGCTGCGCGCCGCAAGACAGCGTCGAGACGCTGCACCGCATGCCGCTGCTGTTCGATCTGGCCAAGGCGCGCGGCATGACCACGCTGTTCTATTCAGCCTCGATCCTGCGGTGGGGCAACCTTGAGGCGTTCTTCGGGGCCGAAGGCGGGGCGATTGACGAAGTGGTCAGCCCGCACAGCACCGGGTTGCCGCTGGTGAACGAACTGGGCAGCGACGATTATCTTATGGCCCAAGGCCTGCATGACCGTATTCTGGGCACCGAGGGGCCGCTGTTTGTGGTGCTTTACAACAATGGGCTGCATTTGCCCTTTCAGAATGACAGCGCCCTGCCGATCCCCGACCATATCACCGACCGCCGCGCCCGGGCCGCGCATATCGTGACCGAGGCGCATCGTCTGGTCTTTGACGCGCTGCGCCAGACGGGCCGCTATGACGACACGCTGATCCTGTCGGTGGGCGACCATGGCGAGACGTTCGGGGTCGCCGCCACCGACCGCAGCGGCAAGGCATCGCGCTTGACCAAGCTGTCAGAGGCCATCACGCGGCCGCTGTTCCTGATCAAGCCGCCCAAGGGGTTCGATCCGGCGCGGCGCGACTGCCTTGCAGCCAATATGGAGCGTCTGGTTTCGCTGATCGATATTGCGCCGACGCTGGCCTCGGTGCTGGGGGTGGGGCTGGCGGCGGACCTGCCCGCGCCTGCGGGATACGATCTGACGCGCGAGACGGTGCCGCAAGACCGGATGCACCTGACGCTGACGGTGAACGAATGGCGCGACTGGCCGCAGGCCGCGGTGATGCTGGCGCGGGAAAACCTGCGGGTCTGTGTGGATTACCAGACCACGCTGTCGCTGTGCTGCACCGGTGCGGGCCAGCCCTTGCCCGCGGCGGACCGCGTCGCCGCCGATGCGCTGCTGGAACAGGCCTTGGCGGTGCCCGTGGCGCGCAAGGTCATTGCGCGGGTGTTCCGCGACAAGTTGCACAATCGGGGCCGGATGCAGGGCAAGGGCAACGCGCCGGTCGGGCCCGATGTGCGGCGACCGCGTGCCATTGCGGGGGGCGACGACCTGTTTTTCGGCGCCGGGATTGTGGCCAGCGATGCGGGTCTGGGGCGGCTGCATTATGCGGGTGACACAGCCTATGCGCGGGGCTTCGGGCTGGGCGCTGATGATCGCGGCATCGTGGTCTATGGGCCCTATACCCGCCTTGCCGCCGGGCGCTATGCCGCAAGTTACGTCTTTGCCCGTGGGGCGGGGCGGCAGCCTGTGGTCATCGACGTTTGCGCCCAGGGATTGCCCGTGTTGGCGCGGGCCGAGATCGGGGAACTGGCAGACGGGCGGGTTGCGACGATCACCTTCGATCTGCCGCGACAGGTCGAGGGGCTGGAAGTGCGTTTGCACAGCTATCACGGCTTTAGCGGCACCTGCGAGGGCCTGTTCCTGACGCGGATCGGCCCCGCCGCCGCCTGATGGCGCATCAGGCGGGGGGGCTTTCGCGGGCGATGGGCAGGCTGAGCCCGCGCCGGGCGGCCGAATCTTCGGCGCTGTCGAGCAGGCGTTGGAGGGCGGCACCGCGGGCAAAGGTGGGGTCTGGCGCAATCTCGCCGCGGATTGCCGCGATGAAGCGCTGGTAGATGGTGGGAACCGGCGGGCAGTCGATCTCGGACCAGAGGGCAGTTTGCAGGTCGGGGGCGAAGCAGCCCAGCAGGCGGCTTGTGCCGCGTTCGAACAGCACCTGAAGCCCGCCTTTGTCGCCGTAAAGCCGCAGGCGCAGATCGTTGAGGTGGCCGCTGGCAAAGCGGGTGGCCGCGACGGTGCCAAGCGCGCCGTTGTCGAGCACCAGTTGCATCGTGGCGCTGTCATTGGCGTCGAGCAGGTAATCACCGATCCTGCCGCCGGGGGCCTTGTCAAAGGTGGCAAGGCGGCACGAGATTTCGGCCACGGCATGGCCTGCGATGAAGGTGGCGTAATCAAGGATATGGATGCCGACATCGCCCAGCACCCCCTTTGACCCATGCGCGGTGGACAGCCGCCACAGCCACTGGCTTTCCTTGTCCCACGCGCCCCACGCATCCTGCGTAAGCCAGCTTTGCAGGTAAGAGGCTTCGAAATGCCGGATCGTGCCGATGGCGCCCTGACGCACCAGTGCCGCCGCCTTTTGCAGCGCGGGCACGTTGCGGTAGGACAGGTTCACCATGTTCACCAGCCCCGCGCGGGCGGCGGCATCGGCCATTTCGGCGGCATCGGCGGCGTTGGTGGCCAGCGGCTTTTCGCACAGCACATGCTTGCCCGCCGCCAGGAAGGGCAGGGTGGTGGCGTGATGCGCGGCATCGGGGGTGACATTGGTCACGGCATCGAAGCCGCCCCATGCCAGCGCCTCGGCCACCGAGGAAAAGCCGTGCGGGATGCCATGCGCGGCGCAAAAGGCCGCGCGCGGTTCGGCGCGGGGATCGACACCGCCCACGATCTGCACACCCGCGATGGCGGCAAAGGCCTCGGCATGGTTGCGGGCCATGCCGCCGGTGCCGACGATCAGCAGACGGATCGGCGCGGCCATCAGCGCAGCCCCTCTTGGCCATCCTGATGCAGGCGGGGGCCGCGTTCGGTGATGGGTTCGAGCGCCGACTGGACCGGCACGTTGGGGGCGTCATTGGGGTTGGCGATGCGGGGGGCGGGATTGTGGGCCCAGCGGACCGCATTGGCGATGACGCGCTGCACATTGGCATCGTGATAGGTGGGATAGGTTTCGTGGCCGGGGCGGAAGTAGAAGATATTGCCCGCCCCGCGCCGGTAGGTCAGCCCCGAGCGGAACACCTCGCCGCCCGCGAACCACGAGACGAACACGGTTTCCAGCGGTTCGGGCACGCCGAAGGGTTCGCCATACATCTCTTCGTGTTCCAGTTCGAAATGGTCGGGCAGGCCGGCCGCGATGGGGTGCTGGCGCGAAGTGACCCAAAGGCGTTCGCGTTCGCCCGCCTCGCGCCATGTCAGGTTGCACGGGGCGCCCATCAGGCGTTTGAAGGGTTTGGCGAAATGGGCCGAATGCAGGAAGATCGCCCCCATGCCGCCCCAGACGGCATTGCAGACGCGGTCAACGATGGCATCCTGCACCTCGCCATGGGCGGCGTGGCCCCACCAGACCAGCACATCGGTTTCGGCCAGACGGGCGGCTGTCAGGCCATGATCGGGGTCTTGCAGGGTGGCGGTGGTGGCGGTGATGCCGTCCTGGCCGTTCAGGGCCGCGGCAATGGTGCCATGCATGGTCTGGGGATAGACCTGTGCGACGGTGCGGTTTTTGTGTTCGTGGACATTTTCGCCCCAGACGGTGACGCGGATCGGCATCTTGGTCTCCTTGGTCGGGCCTGCGCGGGGGCGCAAGGCGTGGAATCGGCTGGGGTCTGTTGTCGGGGCAGTACTTGCGGAAAGCAACAGGGCCAAGGCGGGGACGGGCAGGATCGGCCTGTCGGCGCGCGCCCGATCCGCCGCCGCCCGCGCCGGGGCGCGGCATGGTGGCCTTTCCGGGCCGGTCATGCTAGGGGCGGGGGATGACCCAGCTTCCGACCAAAGACCAGCTTCGCCAGTGGATCGCCGAAAACCCCGGACAGGGGGCCAAGCGTGACATCGCCCGTGCCTTTGGCATCAAGGGGGGCGCGGCGCGGATCGAGCTGAAGCGGATGCTGCGCGAGCTGGAGGATGAGGGCGGCGTGGTCCGCACCCGCCGCGTATTCCGCGAGGCGGGAAGCCTGCCGCCCGTGACGCTGTTGCAGGTGCTGCCGCCCGATGCGGCGGGCGATCTGTTCCTGAAACCGATGGAATGGACGGGCGAGGAAGAACCGCCGCGCATCCTGTTCATTCCCAAAAAGGGCGATCCGGCGCTGGGCGCGGGCGACCGCATCCTTGCGCGATTGGCCAAGGTTGATCTGGACGATTACGCCTATGAGGCGCGGCTGATCCGCGCCCTGGGCCAGAACCCCGCCCGCCTGCTGGGCGTGTTCCGCGCCGAGGCCGAGGGCGGGCGCATCGTGCCCGTGGACAAGGGCGCTGACAAGGAATGGCGCGTGGGCCGCGACGACACCATGGGCGCCAAGGACGGCGAGTTGGTCGAGGCCGAACAGTCGGGGCCAAAGCGCCTTGGCCTGCCGCGCGCCCGCGTGACGAACCGGCTGGGCGACCCGATGGGGCCGCGTGCGATCAGCCTGATCGCCATCCACCAGCACGGCATTCCCGACCGCTTCCCCGACCCCGTGGTGGCCGAAGCCGACCGCGCAAAACCCGCACCGATGGGGAACCGCCAAGACCTGCGCGACCTGCCCTTGGTGACGATCGACCCGTCAGACGCCCGCGACCACGACGACGCGGTCTTTGCCGAGGCCGACACCGACCCCGCCAATCCGGGCGGGCATATCGTCTGGGTCGCCATTGCCGATGTGGCCCATTACGTGCGCCCCGGATCGCCGCTGGACCGCCAGGCGCGGAAGCGCGGCAATTCCACCTATTTCCCCGACCGTGTGGTCCCGATGCTGCCCGATACGCTGTCGGGCGATCTGTGTTCGCTGCACGAAGGGGTGGACCGCCCCTGTATCGCTGTGCGGATGGTGCTGGATGCGGGCGGGGCCAAGACCGGCCACCGCTTTGTGCGCGGGATGATGCGATCTGCCGCGTCGCTGCATTACGGCGAGGTGCAGGCGGCGGCGGATGGCCAGCCGAATGACCGCTGCGCCCCGCTGATGGAGCGCGTGATTGCCCCGCTTTACGCGGCCTACGAGTCGACCAAGACCGCCCGCGCGGTGCGCCAGCCGCTGGAGCTTGACCTGCCCGAACGCAAGATCGTGCTGTCGGACGAGGGCAAGGTGCTGTCGGTCGATTTCCGCGAACGGCTGGATGCGCACAAGCTGATCGAGGAATTCATGATCCTCGCCAATGTGGCGGCGGCGGAAGAACTGATCCGGCTGAAAAAGCCGCTGCTCTTCCGCGTGCACGAGGAACCGAGCGTGGACAAGCTGGACGCGCTGCGCGAGGTCGCCGAAGCGTCGGGCTTTAGCTTGGCCAAGGGGCAGGTGCTTAAGACCGCGCATCTGAACAAGCTGCTCGCCGCCGCACAGGGCACCGAATTCGACGAGCTTCTGAACATCACCACGCTGCGGTCGATGACGCAGGCCTATTACCACCCGCAGAATTTCGGCCATTTCGGGCTGGCCTTGCGAAGCTACGCCCATTTCACCTCGCCCATCCGGCGCTATTCGGACCTGATCGTGCATCGGGCGTTGATCGCAGGACATGGGTGGGGCGATGACGGGTTGTCGGCGCAGGATATCGAGATGCTCGAGGAAACCGCCAAGCAGATTTCCGATGCCGAGCGGCGGTCGATGGCGGCCGAGCGCGACACGAATGACCGCTATCTGGCGGCCTATCTGTCCGACCGCGTGGGGGCCGAGTTCACGGGGCGGATTTCGGGCGTGCAGCGGTTCGGTGTGTTTGTGAAGCTTGACGGGACGGGGGCGGACGGGCTGGTGCCGATCCGCGAACTGGGGCGCGAGTTCTTCCATTATGATCAGGACAGCCAGACCCTGATGGGGGCCGATACCGGCACCACCATCGGGATCGGCCAGCGCGTGACCGTGCGTCTGGCCGAGGCGGTGCCGGTGACGGGCGGGCTGGTGCTGGAGCTTCTTGCCATCGAAGGCAGCGCCGTCCCGCAAGGCGGGCGCGGCAAACGCGGCGGCTATGCCCCGCGCAAACCGGGCAAATTCGCCGCCCGCGACCGCAGTGTGAAGCGCAAGGTCGAACGCAAGCGCCGCTGACCCCCCCGTCGTGCCGGGCAGAAAGGGGCGCTGCCCCTCGCCCGCAGGCGGGTTCACCCCGGAGTATTTGGGCAAAGGTGAAGCTGCATGGTTTCACCTTTGTCCAAATACTCTCGGGGGTGAATTGGCCGGAACGGCCAAGAGGGGGGCGAGCCCCCCTTTGCGCGGGCAGGGGGCGGGCGACAATCTGCCGGAAGGAGTGCGCCATCGCTTTTCCGATGGGTGGGCTTGGGCTAGCATTTCGGTCAGGCTGGGCGGGTTTGGCTGGGGGGCGGGTGATGCGGGCGGCGTGCGGTCGGGTGCTGCTGGTGGCGGCCTTTGGTCTGGCGGGCGGGGCGGGGCTTGCCTCTCCGCCGTGGCTGGCGCAGGGTCCGTTGCCAACGGGCATGACGGCGGGAGGGACAGGTGTGACCGCGATCGGCGACCCTGCCGGGTTCGAGACTTGGTTGCAGGGTTTCGGTCCCCGCGCGCAAGCCGCAGGCCTTTCGTCGTGGACGCTGGAGCGGGCCTTGGCCGGGCTGCGCTACAATGCCGGTGTTATCGAGAAGGATCGCAACCAATCGGAATTCGTGCGCCCGATCTGGGATTATCTGGACCGCGCCGTTTCGGACCAGCGGATCGAGAACGGCCGCGCCGCGCTGCATGCGCATCGGCGGCTGCTGGACCGGATCGAGGCGACCTACGGGGTCGAGCGCGAGGTGGTGGTGGCGGTCTGGGGGCTGGAGTCGTCTTACGGGCAGAACCGCGGCGATATTCCGGTGATCGAAGCCTTGGCCACGCTGGCCTATGACGGGCGGCGCGGCGCGTTCTTCGAGGGCGAGTTGATCGATGCGCTGAAGATCGTGCAAGCGGGCGATGTGGTCTTGCGCGATTTTACCGGCAGCTGGGCGGGGGCGATGGGGCATACGCAGTTCATCCCGTCAAGCTATCTGGCCTTTGCGGTGGATTTCGACGGGGACGGGCGGCGCGACATCTGGTCGGACGATCCCGCCGATGCGCTGGCCTCGACGGCGGCCTATCTGGCGCGGTCGGGCTGGCAGACGGGGCGGCCATGGGGGATGGAGGTCACGCTGCCTGCGGGGTTCGATTACGCCCTGTCGGGCGAGCGGGTGGAAAAGGATGTGGCCGGTTGGCAGGCGCTGGGTGTGCGGAGGGCCGATGGCAGGGCGTTGCCCGATCACGGGGCGGGGTCGGTCCTGTTGCCGGCGGGGGCGCGGGGGGCGGCCTTTCTGGTCTTTGCCAATTTCCATGCCATCGAGCGCTACAATGCGGCGGATGCCTATGTGATCGCCATCGGCCATCTGTCGGACCGGTTGCGCGGGGGCGGGCCGATCCGGGCCGCTTGGCCGCGCGAGGACCGCGCGCTGAGCTTTGCCGAGCGGCAGGAGTTGCAGGAGCGGTTGACGCGGGCGGGCCATGATACCGGCGGGGTGGATGGCAAGATGGGGCCCAAGACGCTGGCCGCCGTGCGGGCCTTTCAGCGGGCGGCGGGTCTGGTGCCGGACGGGTATGCGTCGTTCGACCTTCTCGAGCGGTTGCGGTGAGGCCGGGCCGGGGGCCAGCCCCCGGACCCCCGGAGTATTTGGGCAAAGGTGAAGGGATGAAGGATGTTGTCGCTGCTTGTGTCGGGGATGCGGCGGCTTTGGCCGGGCTGCACCATCAGGCCTGGGCCGAAACCTATCGCGGCCTTCTGCCCGAGGCCGAGATCGCGCGGTATGACCTGCCGTTCCGGTTGGCGCAGTGGGAGCGGATTCTGGCGCGGGACAATATCCGCGTGCTGTGGGTGCCGGGGTGCGGCTTTGGCATGATGGGCGCACAGCGCGAGGCGGCGCGGCTGGCGGCATGGCCGGAAGAGCTTTGCGCGCTTTATCTTTTGCGGGCGGCGCAGGGGCAGGGGCTGGGCCGCGCGCTGCTGGCCGGTTTGCGGCAGCGGCCCTTTACGGCCATCGTGGTGGCGGGGAATGCGCGGGCCCTGCGGTTCTATGCCGCTGCAGGCGGGGTCGAACTGGAGCGGCGGCAAGAGCCTGTGGCGGGTGGCACGGTCGAGGAGATCGTGCTTGGTTTCGGCTGACGGTGCCGGGGGCGCCTGCCATCTTGCCCCTGCAATGAGGGTGGGGGCCTGTGGCCGCACCTTCCTGACAGGGATGCCCGTTTGCGCGGGAAGGTCGGGGTTCGGGGAAGTGGCTGCCATGCCGAGCGTGGCGAGGGGCCGGTTGGCCCATGGCTGCGCGCAAGGGGGGGCCGGATCGGTTTTGCGCGGGGCTGTGCGCATCGGTGGTTATGTGCGGTGGCTGTCATCCCCGCGCAAGCGGGGATCTGATGGCGACCGTGTCCGGGCAGATGCCGCCGCATGCGCGCGGAAGGGCAGGTTATGGCGGAACGGCGTGGCCCTGTTGTTCGGGCACGGTTTTCCCGTGGTCCGAACCACTGCGTTTCAGAAAAGGTTGGGGCGGGGTGATGCGACGAAGGTTGTGC
>JAIXRW010000005.1 GCA_027484985.1 Rhodobacter sp.
CCGCAGCCCATAGCCGCTTTGTGGCCGCGCCAAACCGGCCCTTTGGGCGGAAATGCCCGATATATCAGGCTTTCCAGACTCTTACGCGTCTTTGTTCTCTTTGGGGTTCAGCGACAGATAGGTCTTGATCTGCGGCACGGCGGCGCGGCTGACCGGCAGGGTGGTGCCGTCTTTCAGCGTCACATGCGGGTTGCCCTTGCTATAGCCCAGCCGGTCGATCTGGCTTTTGGCGACCCAGAACTTGCGGTGGCAGTGAAAGCCAAGCTCGCCCTCCAGCAGCGCGGTCATTTCCGCCAGACTGCGGCGCACGAAATGCGGCCCCGTTTCGGTGACCAGCCGCGTGCCCTTGCTTTCGGCCTCCATCCAGTACAGCTGGCCATAGGTCGCTTGGGAAAACAGCGCGATCTGCTTGACCGTCTTGGTCGAAAGCGGCGCGATGATCGGCACAAGGGCGGGGTTCTTGCCCAGCCGCTCTCTGTGCCGGGTCACGTGGTAGATCGACACGATCGCCGTCAGCAACACACCCGCCGGAAGAACCTTGAAGAACCGGGTGATCGGCCGCTCCCAATCCGCGTCAAAGACCAGCGGACCAAAGCCCAGATGAAACACCGCATGCGCCAGCACATAAAGGGCCGATTGCGTCACCACTGTCGGGATGTTGCGCGCCACCCCCCAGCGATGCCACCCCCCCAGCCACGCATAAACCGCCCCGGCATAGACCACCGTGGCGGTGGTCAGCACGATCACATTCACCGTCAGGCTTTCGCCGCGAAACGGCATGCCGGAAAATCCGGTCCAGACCGAAACCGGAATGAACAGCATCGCAATCACAAAAATCGGATCGCGAAACATCAGCCGGGCGGTTTCGTGATAGTCCTCTGGCCCTGTCATGTTGTCGCGCAGAACCTTGCGCACGAAGTGCCGGTTATCGCGCTGCACCTTCCAGCGCTTGCGCAGCCCGGGCAGGAAAAGGCGCAGGCCGGTCATCCCCGCCGCGCCCCACGGAAGCGCCTAGCGTTCATTCATCGCCCCCGCAAAGGCGCGCACGATGGGCTTGGCCAGATAGGTCAGGATACTGCGCTTGCCCGTCTTGATATCGACCGTCAATTCCATCCCCGGTTTGATATCGGCGGTCGAGATGCGGGTGTTCGTCTGCTCGGGCGCAAAGGCGATCCGCGCAAGGTAAAAGGCATGGCTGCGCCCGTCCGCGCCCGTATCGGTCAGCGTATCGGCGCTGACATAATCCAGCCGCCCCGCCAGACTGCCATAGATGGTCGAGGAAAACGCATCAAGCTGCACGGTCACGGGCTGGCCCACGCGCAAGGTGCCGATATTCATCGGGGCGATCTGCACCTCGGCCAGCAGCGTGCCGCCGGTCGGCGAAATCCGCATCAGCTCGTCCCCCGCACGCAGCACGGCGCCCAGCGTGTTGGTTTTCAGCAAGGTGACGATGCCGTCCTGCGGGGCGGTCAGTTGGGTATAGGCAAGCGCGGTCTTGCGCCCCGCCAGCCGGAATTCCAGCGTGGAAATCTCTTGTTCGATGGTGGCCACATCCTTGCGGGCCGAGGCGGCGTATTTCTCAAGCACGGCGGCCATCGCGGCCTGCGCCTGCAACAGTTCGCGCCGCGCGCGGGCCACCTCGCCGCGGCTGACATCACCCGTTTTCTGCAAGGCCACCAGCCCGTCCAACTGGTCCTGCGAGATGTCGATCTGGGCCTGCACGCCCGCAGCCTCGGTCTCGCGGGCGGCCATATTGCCGGAAAACAGCGCCATCTGCGCGGCGGCAACCTGCGGATAGCGTTGCCCCAGTGCGCCGAAATCGGGTGACGCGCCGTCCAGTTCGGCCTGCGCGCGCATCCGGGCGATGCGGTTGGTTTCGATCTCGGCCAAAATCTCGTCAACTGCCGCCGTGGCCGTGCTGGGGTCCAGCAGCGCCAGCACCTGCCCTGCGGTCACGCGGTCGCCCTCGGCCACGCGAAGATCACGCAACACACCGCCATCGGGCGCCTGCACCACCTGCGCGCGTTCTTGCGCCACGATCTTGCCGCGCGCGCGCACCGTTTCGTCAATCTCGAACAGCCCGGCCCATACCACAAACCCCACCAAGGCCATCAGCAGGATTCCGGGCATCGACAGCCACGATCGCGGCGCCTCGCGGGTCATTCGTCATAATCCTCTTCTGGGATCACCGGCAAAGGCTTGCCGCGCATGGCGCCAGCGGCGCGTGGCTGCGGCGCGGGGCCGCCCTGCAAACGGGCAAATACCTCGTCCTTGGGGCCATCCAGCGCGATCCTGCCGCCCTGCAACACGATCACCCGCTGCGCCAGCGTGGCGATCTGCGGCTTATGGGTGACAAAGACAAACACCGATTGCGGGTTTTCGTCCCGCACCGCCTGCAAGGCAGCAATCACCCGCGCTTCGATCTGCGCGTCCATCGAGGCGGTCGGCTCGTCCAGCAGCCACACCTTGGGGCGGCGCAGCACGGCGCGGGTGATATGCACAAGCTGCCGCTGCCCGCCCGACAATCCAAGCCCGCCTTCGCTGATCTCGCGCGCCAGCCCCTTGGGATGGGGGGCGATCACGGTTTCGAACAATCCGGTTTGCCGCGCCGCCGCAATCAGGGCGCCATCCCCCGGATCGGCCAGCCCGATCAACAGGTTATCGCGCAAACTTCCTGCAAACAGCCGCCCGTCCTGCGGCACATAGGCGATTTGCGACGCCAGCACCGCCTTGTCCAGCGCGCCAATCGCCAGACCATCCAGCGTGATCTGCCCGGCCTGCGGCTGATACAGCCCCGACAGCGCCCGCAGCAGCGTTGTCTTGCCCGATCCGATGGCGCCCAGAATGGCAATGCTTTCGCCGGCCGATATGGCCAGTTCGGCCACATCCAGCGCGGGCATCCCGCCATAGGCCACCTTGACCCCGCTCAGCCGGTAGTCACCCGCCAGATGATCCACCAGCAGCGGCACCTCGCCATCCGCCATGTCCTGCGAAATCTGCCAGAACCGATCAAGATCCTGCAACGACGCCTTGGTATTGGCCCATTGCACGATGATATTCGTCAGCCCCGCCAGCGGGCTGACCACGCGCCCCGACAGGATCGAACTGGCGATCAACCCGCCCATGGTGATCGACCCCTGCGCCACCGCCAGCGCCCCCAGTGCGATCAGGCCGGTATAGCTCAGTTGCTGGGCCAGCCCGACAAAGAACTGGAACCCCTCGGTCGTCTGCTTCATCTCGTGGTCAAGGTGGCGTGCGCGGTCCGACAGGTCCAGCCATTTGGCCAGCATCCGCCAGCCGCCATTGCCCGATTTGATGATCTCGGCCCCTTCGATCGCCTCGACCAGATGGCCGGTTTTCATGTTCTGCGACGGCAGCGATTTGCGGGCAATCGCCTCGATCCGCCGCGCGATCAGCAGCGCGGCCACGCAACCGACCAGCAGAAAGACCAAAGGCACCAGCGCCAGCCAGCCGCCAATCGCCACCAGAACCAGCAGCAGAATGATCGCCAGCGGAATATCGACCGCGAAACTAGAGGTGAAACTGACCAGAAAGCTGCGGACCGATTCATAGCTGCGCATCCGCTGGGCCATCATCCCCACGCTGGGCGGCAGCGCATCCAGCCGCAGGCCAAGGAAGCGCGCAAACACGCTGCGCGCAAGGCGCTGGTCCACCCGGTCCGAAATATCGGAAACCGTTTCGGAACGCGACCATTTCGCCAGACTGTCCAACACCGCCGCCACCATCGCACCCAGCGTCAGCACCAGAAGCGTCGCCGTGGCATTGGTCGGAATGACACGGTCATAAACCTGCATCGAGTAAAGCGAGGCCACCAGCGCAATCACCGCGATGAACAGCGATCCTGTCACCAGATCGACCAGACCACGCCGTTCGGCCAAAATCTCGGTCGCGATCATCCGCAAGGACGGGCTTTTGCTGGCGACATAGCGTTGGTGCAGCGACAGCCGGTAAAACCGCGCCCGCGGCGAAAAGGCGTCGCGCGTCACCTCGTCCATCGTGCCCTTGGCGCTGTCATAGCTCAACACCACCCAACGGCCATCGGGCATCTGGGTCGTCACAATCGCCCAGATGTCATCTTCTTCAACCACCAGCGGGCAATAGACCGGATCGGCCCGGCGCAGCGGCTTGGGCGCGGCAATCTGCATATCGGCGGCAAGCCGCGCCAGCCGCGCGCGCGGCGTCCCGTCCGCGGCGGCGGCGATCACGGCCTGCAACATGTTCATGTCCAGCGCCTCGCGCCGCAATTGCGCCAGCCGCGCAAGAACGGCAAACATGTTGCGCTGGGTCAGGGAAAACTCTGTCATCTTGTCCGTGACTTCCGCCGATACCTACAGCCCGCCCAGACCGGCGGTATAGGCCTTCAACTTCCAATAAGTCGTTACCAGCTCGGCTTGGGCACTGGCGCGGGCACGGCGGGCATCGGTCGCCTCGCGCGTGGCGGCCAAAATGTCCTGCCAAGATTTGCTGCCCGCCTCGGCCATCTGCTTGCGGTAGGATGCCAGCACCGCGCCGCTTGCGCTGATGGCATTGTCCGCAGCGGCCAGCCGGTCCACGGCGGCGCGGTGGCGCAGGTCCAGCGCGGTCAATTCATCGCGCAGCGCGCGGGCCTTGATCGCGCGGGCGGCGGTCAGCCCTTCCACCTGCGCCTGCGCGGCGGCGATGCGCGAAGCCCCCGCCCGTCCCGGCCCGAGATTGGCCGTCAGCCCCAGATAGACCCGCCCATCCCCCGTGCCGCCGCCTTCGGTCAGCTGCTGTTCGCCCACCAGCGACAGCGTGGGAAAGCGGTCGGCCCTTGCACTGGCCAGCCCCGCCCCCGCCCGCGCGATCGCCGCATCAGCCACCCGCAGCGCGGGGCTTTGCGCCACCAGCCGGTCCAGATCACCGCTCGCGGGCAGCGGCACGGCCCCCGTTCCGGCCATCGCGCCCTCCAGCACGCCGCCCCCGATCTCGGCCCCCAGAAGCGAGGTCAGGCTTGCCCGCGCCAGATCGCGCGCCGCCCCGGCCGAGGCGATGTCGGCCAGCACGCTCGCCCGCCGCGCGGCCACCAGTTCCACCTCGCTGCCGCTGGCAACACCCTCGTCGGCGCGCCGCTGCACCATGGCCAGCGTATCATCATACTCGACCAGAACATCCGCCAGCGCACGGGCCGCGGCATCGGTTTCCACCCAGCGCCCCACCGCATCGATCAGCCGCAAACCGGCCTCAAGCTGCACCTGCTCCAGCGCCGCCTGCGATTGCTGCACGGCGGCTTCGGCCTCGACAATCGCGGCACGCAGCTTGCCCGCGCTCCAGATCGGCTGGCGCAGCGCCAGCACGGCCACGCTGGCCGCCCCTTCGGCCCGCGCCTCAAGCCCAAGCTGGGGCTGCAATCCCTTTTGCGCCGCTTGCAGCGCCGCCCGCGCCGCCGTCAGATCGGCCCGCGCCTGCGCCACTTCGGGGGCGATGAACACGGCTTTGGTCAGCACATTGCCAAAGGCGGTCTTGGCGGCAATCGCCGCACATTCCCCCGCGACCGCACAGCCCGGCGCCACCGGCGCCGCCACGGATTTGGTCTGCTGCGGGGCAGGTGATGATGCGGGTGCTGCATCCCGTTGCGGCACCGGCGCACAGGCGACCAGACCGGCCATCAGGCCCAGGCTTGCCAGCCTCCGGCCACTCCAGCCGGAACCGAAGGGGAAATCACGCATCGGCAAACCGCTTTACCCTTCTACACAAAACTCTGGCGGGCAAAGCAGCCCCTGCCCGCCAGACTCACACGCTGTCATTACGTCTATCGCGCAGCCGTCCTTAGACCCAACCGAAAATTGCATCCTTGTCGATCAGGATTTGCGCCGCAACGCCGCCCTGCGCCGCATAGACGTTGTACTCTTGCCCCGTCGCCGTATCGCGCACGGTGCCGCCCGTCGCCGTCCATTCCGCACTGCGCAATTCGACGCGGTCATTGCTGCCCGCCGTCACCGCGAACTGCGTCTTGGCTACCATCGATGAAAGATCGCCGCCCGACATGTTCTGCCAGCCCGAACCGGTATTGAACACGTTGGAACTGCCCATATCCAGCACATCCGACAGTGTCACCCGCAGGGTATTGGCCGCGCTGTCGCTGGCCATATCGACATGTTCGATATTGGCCAGACGGCTGTTGATGTTGTCCAGATCCATCATCTTGTTCGAAATCAGCCGCAAATCCAGCGTCATCCCGCCCGACAGTTGCAGCGTATCCACGCCCGCGCCGCCATCGATCTTGGCCAACTGGCCAAGATTGCCCCCCGCGCCAAGGTTGCTTTGCAGCGCGGTCAGCGTGGTGGCATCCAGGATCACGCGGTCATCGCCCGCGCCCGCCCAGACCACATCGGCGCCCTTGGTGGTGATCGTGTCACGGCCCAGACCGCCCACCAGCAACTGCGTGCCGGTCGAAACGAAGGTATCAGCCCCCGCCGTTCCCATCTGGTCAACCTGCACCTGCGCGTTGCGCCCGCTCGTGGCCGACCCCATCAGAACCACGGTTTCCCCGTTGGCCCCCCGTAGCATCAGGTCCGACAGACCGTCGCCGTTGATATCGCCCGCCGTCACCGCATTGGTATTGGCAAACCGGTGCGAGGAATTGGCCCCCTCGATGGCAAAACCACGCCCCGCCGCCACCAGCGCCGCCTCGTCAAAGGGTTTCACCGTCAGATTGCCCGCAGCGCCATAGACCACGAACATGTCATAGACCGAGGTCGCGTTGTTTCGGACGCTGTAATAGACGAAATCATCCAGCCCGTCGCCGTTGAAATCGCCGATCGCATCGACAAAAGTGGTCGAATACTTGGCCGCAGGGGTCAGCATATAGCCGCCGATCCCCGCCCGTATCTGGCCCAGATCAACCCCCGTCATGCCCGCGCGGCCATAGACGATGTAGCTGGCCGCCTCGACCGAATCCAGCGTGACCGAGAAATCGTTGATCCCGTCGCCATTCACATCGCCCAGACCGGCAATCGCGCCCTCGCCCACATATTCCACGCTGCGCGCAGGGTCCATGATGCGGAAGCCGCCGACATTCGAGTCAAAGTTGTTGGTGAACAGCTCTTCGGTCGATTTCGACCCGAACACCACGTTCATCCGCGCCAGAACCCCGCCCGATCCGGTATCGAGCACGCCGAAATCGGCCCGCCCGTCGCCGTTGATATCACCCAAAGCCACCACTTCCGTGCCGACCTGCTGGCCGTTGATCGTGCCGGTGATCTTTTTGGTCGCCCCGCTCGGCCCGCCATATTCGACGATGGTTTCGCCCGCGCCGAACAAGGTGGTCGTGGTGGTATAGATCGTCTCGATGTCGGATTTGATCGTGTAGCGCATGGTATAGATGGTGTCTTTGGGCTTCGAGAACAGCCCGCCGCTATCCCCGCCCGACTTGACGTAATCCCATCCCACCAGCGTCTGGTTCGACTTGAGCTGGTTCTTCACCTGCATCGTCATGTCCAGCATCGCCTTGGCCACCGGATCGAAATTGGGCGAATCCGGGTCAAGCCGGTCCTCCCCGCCCATGGCCAGTTCCAGATTGTCCTGCCATTCGGCGGCGTTCTCGATGGTGGCGGTCAGCGGATCGTCGATGAAATCAGCGATTTTCACCCCGACCTCGACCCAGTTGGCCACAAAGTTCAGCCAATCGGCCTTCATCACGATCTTGCCTTCGACCACCTGAGAGCTGGACGAGGTTTCGACCCGTTTCAGAACCGTCGTGCGTTGCAGATCGACGCGGCCATGGGCCACATCGTCGAACCCGTCGCCGTTCACATCGCCGATGGCGCCGAAACTGTCCTTGGCGCTGTTGGTGAACACGCGGCCCAGCGACGTGTTGCCCCCGATCGAACCCAGATCGATATTTCCGCCGGTCTTGCGGCCATAGACGATGTAACCCGCCCCGTCCCCGCCCGAGGCGTGGATGGCAATATCCTGCAAGCCGTCATTGTTGACATCGCCCGCATTGGCCACGGTCATGCCCGCCATGGCGCCCGAACTCGGCCCCGAAATCAGGTAGCCGCCCGTGCCGCCCGCCACCGCCGAAAGGTTCGGCGCGGCGCCGTCGCTGGTGCCATAGACCACATAGATCTTGCCGTTATCGCTGCGCCCCGCACTGTCGCCATCGGCCGCCGACATCGCCCAATCGTCGATCCCGTCACCGTTGACATCGCCCAGTATGGCGGCACCGCCCTTGGAAACGCCGTCCGCCGATCCGACGACAAAGCTGCCTCTCGATGACAGCTTGCCATCGGCATAGGTCACCGAACGGTCAATGGCAAAGCCAAGATCGCTCCATTCCGATTGGGCAAAGACCTCGTTGGTCAAGACCGATTTGACCGCGTTGTTCATGGCGATCTTGTAGCGGCCCTCTTTCGCCACGCCTTCGATGTTCAGCGTCAGGGTATTTCCGCTGACCGAAACCTGCGCGGGGTTGGCGGTATCCAGCACGATATCGGGGCTTGATCCGTCAACACTGACCAGCTTGATCACCGCGCCGCTGTTCAGCGCGATCTTGTGGCTGAAACGCACGTCGAAGGTTTTCGTTTCGACCGGGTCCCAATAGCTGCCCACCGTTGCGCCGGACTGATAGAAATTGTCCACCAGATTGATCGTCACATCCTGCGTGCTGGCATTGCCAAAGGCATCGGTCGCTGTCACGGTCAGGGCAAAGCTGTCGCCCAGCGGGTTGACCAGCTGTGTCAGCGTCTTGAACGTGATCCGCCCGTCGCCCGAGATGTTGAACAGGCCGGCATCGCTGCCCGACAGGCTGTAATAGACCTGATTGGCATCGGTGGTCTTGACCACCAGCGAAGGCGTCACCGTCGATCCGCCAAAGTTCTTCGCCGTGCCGTCACGGTCCAGCGCAAAACCCACATTGGACGAGGTGATGACCGGCGCCGTGGTGTCGGTATTGTCCACCCTGATCTCGTCACGCAGCAGCGCGGCATTGGCATTGCCGGCCTTGTCACTGACCTTGACGCGGATATTGCCCCAGCCATAGCTGCCATTGGCCAGCGTGATGGTCTGCGTGGCCACCGCCGCCGCGTCGATCCATGTCGCGCCGCCATCCAGCGTGTATTGCACCTTGTCATCCGCCCCGACCTGCCCGGCCAGGCTGATCGTGATGCGCCCGTCGGCTGTCAGCTTGTCGGTATTGCTATAGCCGGTATCGGCCACAAGGCTGATGGTCGGGGTCGCAATCGCATTGTCCACCACATAGGGCGCGGAATTCTTGACATAGGTGGTAAAGCCGGTGGCGTCGGTCTGCTTCAACTGGATCGCATTCGCGCCATAGCTGCCATCGGGCAGGGTCAGGGTCTGGAAAAAGCCCTTGACCAGCGTGCCATCGGTCCAGGTCTGGCCGCCATCCAGCGAATATTGCCACGGCAGGCTGTCGCGCAGGCCCGACACGCTGAACACCCGATAGGTGGTGATCCCGTCGCTATTGCTGACACCGCTGTCATAGCCGATGCCAAAGCTGCCCTGCCCCTTGGTGTCGCTGATGGTCAGAACCTGGGTGTTCTTGGCAAAGGTGGTGAGGCCGTTGCCATCGGTCTGGCGCGCCTGCAACTTGTCGATGCCGTAAACCCCCTGCCCCAGCGAAACGACCAGTTCGTCGCCCACCTTGGTGCCCGCCAGCCAGTTTGCCCCGCCATCGACCGAATACTGATAGGGCAAGGCCTTGTTCAGCCCCTTGATCACCACGCGCGCGTCTGCGGTGACATTGTCATAGATCGTCGTGCCCTGATCGTTCAGAAGCGCGATGGTCTTGACCGACTTGTCCACCGCAAACACGCCGCGGTTGCCGATCTCGGTGCGATAGCCGGTGTCATCCGTCTGGCGCACCCGCACATCGCCCGCCGCATAGCTGCCCTCGGGCACGGCGAAACTTGCCCCCGTGCCGGTGGTGGCGGCCTGCGTCACCCATGTCTTGCCGCCATCGGTGCTAACATCAAAGGCAAAGCCCTTCTTCAGCCCGGTCACATTGACCATCTCGTAGGAGGTGACGCCATCCTTGGGGTCAAGGCCGTTGTCCCAAGCCAGCTTGATATCGCCCTGCCCCTGCAACGGATCGATGACATAAGCCGTCGAGTTGCGCGCCGAAGATGTCGCGCCGTCCGCATCGGTCTGGCGGATACGCACCATGCCGGCCCCGTAGCTGCCCGTGGGCAGGACAAAGCCGTAAGCCCCGCTTGCCAGCGTGCCCCCCGCCTTCCAGTTCAACCCGCCATCCAGCGAATAGTCATAGGGCAGGGTCGGATCGATGCCGTTCAGCACGATCGTGCCGTCAGCGGTGATGCTGTCGGTAAAGCTCAGCCCCTGGTCATTGGCAAGGCCAAGGCTCTTGATCGTCTTGTCGATGCGGAACTGCGCCGTGGTCCTGACCGTATCGGTAAAGCCCGATGAATCGGTCTGCCTGACCACGATCTGCCCCGCCTCATAGCGACCGGCGGGCATTTCGAAAATCAGGTTGCCCGCCGATTTCGTGGTCCAGGTCTTTCCGCCATCGCCCGACACTTCGTAATCAAGCGTCGGGTTCATGCCCAAAAGCTCGAACCGCCCGTCCGATGTCAGCCGGTCCGCCGTGCTGTCGCCATTGTCCACCACCAGCCGGATCGACGGATCGACAAAATCAGGCTGCGGATCGGGCGACTCGATCACCTCGTAAAAGACATAGTTCGTCATCGACGACTTGCTGTCCGTCACCGTCTGGAACGCATTTGTGCCGGGTTCAAGGTTGTAGGAAACATGCGTATCCGCCGTGGCCCCGCCGGTTGCCGTGGCCACATGAAACTCGGCCGGGCTTGATGCGGCAATCGCCAGCAGGGTCGCCTTGTTGGCCCAGTTCGGCAGATCGCCCTGCGCCCAAAGCGCGGTCAATTCGGCCTGGGTCAGCATCTTGACCGTGATGCCCGATTCCAGCACCGCCGTGCGCGCGGTATCGGATGTATCCTCGCCCCCGGCAAAGAAGCCATCAAGCTTTTCACGTGTCGTGCCGACGGACATATAGTATTTCTTGCCACCCACCGTGAAATAGTTGTTCAGGTCGATCGAAACATCATTCGACTTGGCCGCCAGAATCTGGTCGCCCACATCGGCATTGTCGTTGCGGATATTCACCGTCAGGATCGCCGTGGTGGTTTTCGACCCCGCCTTGTCGCCATCATTCACCACCCAGGCCAGGTTGACCTCGCCGGTCTGGAACGGGTTGGAATTGCGATAGGTGAGGCCGCGCAGCGCATCGTTCACCACTTCGGCGGTCGCATTGGCGTTGAACCTCAGCGACACAAATCCCGCCGATTGCGAAACCGACCCGATATCCTGCCCCTTCCACAGAACGCGCCCTTCGGTGGTGAACATCAAATCACCGCGCGTGCCGAACACATCGGCCGCATTCGGGCCGGTCTGGCGCTGCACCGTCACCGAAAATCCGTCGAACGGCTTGCCTTGCAGATCGATATCCGCAAACAGGCTGCGCCCGGTCAACAGCCCGACCGGACGGCTGCCTTCGGTCGTGGTCGTGACCCCCTTGCCATAGGTATCGTCCAGCTTTTCGGCCACCATATCGACAAGACGGGTCGCCGCCCCGTTTTCGGTGCCGCCATCGCCTTCGCCATAGATCATCAGTTTGCCGTCGTTGTATTGCAACCCGAACAGCATCCCCGCCGTCCGCAGGCCGTTGCGGAAATAGCCGGTCACCGGCATCTGTAACGCGCCATTATTGGCAAAGCTGGCATCCACCGCGCCGGTTGGCAGCAGCTGGAACAGCATATCCCCCGCCGTCGAACTGCCGACGACAAAGATCTTGCCCGACACGGGGTCGTATTCCAGCGCCATATCCGCCGTGCTGGCGGGCATGGTCAGCACGGTCTTGCCCGCCGTGCCAAAGCTTGTGTCCAGCGTTCCATCGGCCTTCAGCCGCGTGACGGTGATCGTGCTGCCGGAACTGGTGACAAACATCAGCCGGTTCTGGGCATCGGCTTCAATCACATAGCCTTCATACCCCACCACGGTCCGCTTGCCCGCACCGTTGTTATAGGTGGTGTCCAGCACGCCGCTGACGAATTTTCGAACATCGCCCTTCAGTTGGTCCAGCACATAGACAACGCCATCCGTGCCCTGCGCCACATCCGAGGCAAGCCCGGTTTCATAAGATTGCAGCCCCGTGCGCGGTAGCAGGAAGCTGTTGTTCACCGCACCGTCGGGTGCCAGATCCATCACCCGCGCCTGCGTGGTCGCGGTATCAAGGTTGACCGCCTCGGTCCCTTCGGTCACGGCCAGAACAAGCCGCCCGTCGGCGCGGATATCCAGATTGTTCGCCGCCATGTAACTGGTCAGCATGGTAAAGACCTTGCCGCTGTCGGCATTGATCACGACCGCGCCGCCCGTGCCATAGCTGGTGTCCAGCGTGCCGTCCTTTTCAAAACGCACGACCTGCAACTGGGTGTAATTGACCGGATAGGTCGATGTGTTGACCGTCGATTTCTGCGTGCCGATCAGCACATAAAGCCGGTCCTGCCCATCGACGACCCAGCCGTTCACGTCCTTGGTGCTGGAAGGCAGGACAAAACTGTTCAGCGCCCCCCCGCTGGTCGTCATCCGCTTGGGCATGGTGACATAGGCGTTCCCGATAATCGCGTAATCCCCGAAAATCGCGGTCCCGTCCGAAAGCAGGGTCGCCCCGTTGCGATTGCCCACCCCGGTCATGCCGGTCTTGTAATCGCCAAGGTTGACCTGCGGCGCGCCCATATTCGTGCGCGTCACCGTCAGGTTCACCGACTGGGACGAGGTGTTGCCCGCCGCATCCGTCACCGTCACCGTGGTCGAATAGGTGTTGGTGCCGCCTTCGATATATCCCGTGGGCTGCTTGAAGGTGATCTTGCCCGTCACAGGATCAAGCGACAGGCTCTCATGCGCCGCCATGCTGTAGCGCACATTGGTTGCATCGGTCGCACTGACCGTATGCAACACCTGCGTCGTGGGAATGACGTTCGGCCCTTCGCTATCGCTGTCGTTCAGCGTGACGGGCACATAGCCGCTGACACTCGGCCCTTGGGTATCAAGCGTGACCGACAGCCCCGCGCTGGGGTCCGAGGTGTTGCCCGCCACATCCAGCTGCCGCACCTTATAGCTGTGCTGCCCCGCCAGCGCGTCAAAGGACGTGCCCGTGCCGTCAATCCATGTGCCGCTGCCATCCACCTCGTATTGCCAGCGCACGCCGGGGCCCGTCTGGGTCAAGCTCACGTTGATCTTCTTGTCCGACGTGATGCCATCGCCCGCCCCGCCGGTATCATTGGCCAGCGCCAGGCTGGGCGCGGCCACATCGGCATTCAGATAGGTATAGATCTTGGTGACAATGGCGCTGGCGTTGCCCGCCGCGTCGATCTGACGGAAGTCATAGGTATGGGTGCCTTCCTCGGCCTCGATCTTCTGGGTCGCGGCAGTCACATCCAGCCCGCGCCATTCGCCGCCATCGACCCGCACCTGCAACCGCGTGCCAATATCAAGCCCGCTGACGATCACGGCGCTTTCATTGGTGATACCGTCGCTGCCGCTGCTGCCCGAATCCGATTGCAAATCGACCGAAATCGCACCGGGCGCGCTGGTGTCGATCACCACCTTTGCCGCCGCCGACGGCTCCGAGAACTTGCCCCCCACCGATTGGCGCACCTCATAGACATCGCCCGCCGGATTGGCGGCCAGCACAAAGCTGCTGCCCGTGCCCGTCACCCAGTCACCGCCATTCTTGCGGTATTGCCAGCTTGCGCCATCCATCAGCCCCTGCACGTTCATCACCGTGCCCTGCGTGATGAAATCGGCATCCGATAGGCCGGTATCGCTGGCCAGTTTCAGCACGGGGCTGGGAATATCGGACTGGTAGGTAAAGGTATATTCCGACACATCCGACACGTTGCCCGCGCGGTCGGTCTGGCGCAGATAGTATTTATGCGTGCCCGACAGCAGCCGGAACTCGCCCCCCGTCAGCGCGGCATCGCCCCAGACGGTCGCATCATCGATCTTCACTTCCAGCTTGGCATAGGCTTCCAGTCCGCCGATCTTGACCATCGGGTTGGTCGTCAGCCCGTCACCGACCGTGCCGGTATCCTCGACCAGCGTCATCTTGGGCGCTTTTGCTTCGGTGTCCTTGGTCACCCGCGTCATCAGCTCGACAAAATTGCCCGCGATGTCGATCTTGCGCGTCTGCACGTTGAACGTGCCCTCGCCCAGATTGATCGTGCTATCCGCCCCGACCGTTTGCCAGCCCGAAGTCTCATCCGACTGGTTCGTCGCATCGACAAGCCGGTATTGCGCGGTATCGGTGCTTTCCTTGGCCACGCGCAGCCGCGCGGTGGTATCATTGGTCGCCGTGCCGATGATCGGCACATTCGCCGCCGTGACCAGATCGACCTGAAGCCCCGCCACCTCTGTCACCAGCGTCACATCCAGCGCGTCCGATGTCGCCGTATTGCCCGCCTTGTCGGTCTGGCGCACCTCATAGCTGTGCGCGCCATCGCCCGCCTTGAAACTGGTGCCGCTGCCGGCAATCCAGTCGCCCGTGCCATCGACACGGTATTCCCATGTCGCCCCCGTCTCGAGCCCCGTCACGTTGATCGTGGCGATGCGGGTGATGCCATCGGTCGTATCCGTGCCGGTATCCTCGTCCAGGGCGATGCCGGGCTTGGTCGCCGCCGCATCATAGGTATAGGTGATCGAGGTCGTGGCCACATTGCCCGCCGTATCGGTCTGGCGCAGATAGACCGTGTTGCTGCCCGCCACTGGGCCGGGGGCAGTCGCGCTCCAGCTGATCTGGTCGGTGCTGTATTCGACAACCGATCCGCCTTCCGACGCCACCACCTTCAACACCGCCGTGTTGGTCACAAGGTCCGTGGCACTTGCACCGCTGTCTGTTTCCAGCGCGACCGAAGGCGCCGTCACCTTGGTATCAAGCGTATAGGTAAAGGTCTGGCTGGCCGAAACATTGCCCGCCGCATCGATCTGGCGCACATAGACCGTGTTCAGCCCTTCGACTGCGGCAGGCGGCGTATCGGTGAAATCGCCCGCATAATCGGCCGAGACATTGGTAGAATACTGGAACCGCGCGCCCGGCTCGCCCTTGACGATCAGCTCGGCCAGACGGGTGATGGTGTCGCTGCTTGATGCGCCGGTATCCTGCTTCAGCGCAACCTCGGGCGCATCGGGATTGATCCGGTCAAAGCCCTGCGCAGCGGCCACGGTCACAGCCTCGGGCGCATTGCCCGCGCGGTCCGTCCAGTCCTTGCCCACCGACAGGCCGATATCCGCACCCGCCGCGCCCTCGGGCGGGGTGACCACCAGCGTAAAGCGTTTGCCCGCATCGGCCCCTTCGGTGATGGCGGTAAACACGCCCTTGGTTCCGTTCAGCACCGTCACATCATCGGCCGAGAAATCCGAAACCGCTTCGCTGAAGGTAAAGGTATAGGTCACCGCCCCGTTGGCGGTGCCGCTGGCCTTGCTGTCGGTGATGGTCAGAACCGGACGGGTCTGATCGATGCTGATCACACCCGGAACCGGTGCCGAAAGATTGCCATGGGCATCGACCGTGTAAAGAACGTAGCTGCCATCCTTCAGCCCCGCCGTGGACAGGTTGGCCTGCGCCCCTGCCGCCGTCACGGTCACCGAATTCCACAAATCGCCATTGGCGCCGGTCAGGGCGGCCAGCCCCCGCGACATATCCACGCCCGCATGCACCAGATAGGCAGCACCCGGTTCGGTCACGGTCAGCCCGATGCTGTGGCTGCCCACATCATCCGCCGCAACGCCCTGCGGTTTGACATCCGCCACCCCGTCGGCGTTGAACCGCTGGACATAGATGTTGCTCGCGCCCTTCCCATCCTGCCCCGACCAAGCCAGCGCGAAATCGCCCTTGTCCCCGATCGCGGTGATCTTGGGCGCGCCATCGGCGCCGGTCGCACCGTCTGCCGCCTCGAATGTCTGCGCCGCGCCAAAGGCACGGCCATCGGCGGCGAATTTCTGCACCGTGATCGCGGTATCGCCGCCCGCCTCTTTCGTCACATAGGCCAGCACGAAATCGCCCTTGTCGCCAAAGGGCGCGATGCTTACGCCATCGGCGCCGCCCGCCTTGGGGTCAACCCCGGCCAGCAGCAAGGGGGCTTCCCCCGTTTTCGCCCCATCGCTGCCAAAGGCCTGAAGGTAAACCGAAGCGGTGCCATCCTGCGCCACATGGTCCCACAGCACGGCAAAGCCACCGGCATCGCCCAAGGCCACAAGGCGCGGATGCTGGTTCGCGGCGGCATCGTCACCCGGCGCGCGCAGGGTCTGCACATCGCCCTTGGGCGTGCCATTGGCGGCAAAGCTTTGCACCGCCACCACGCGGTGCCCGTCTGCGTCCTGCGTGACATAGCTCAGCGCATAGCTGCCATCGTGCCCCAGCGCGGTCACCACCCCGTCCTCGGCCGTCGCCGCCCCGCCGGCGGGAATGGCCACCGCCGCCCCCTGCGCCACACCCGTGGCCGAGAACCTTTGCAAGGTCAGGGTTTCGCGGCCCGCCCCGTCAACCACGCTGCGCAACAGCGCAAATCCGCCCGTTTCGCCCAACGGCACGATCTGCGGCGCAAGGTCGGCGCCCCCCGCCCCCGCAACCCCCGCCAGCGCGACAGGCGCACGCGTCTGGGCCACGCCATCGGCATCGAACCGCTGCACAAAAACCCGCGTCTGCCCGTCCGGCCCCACGTCCTGATAGCTGACCATATAGCCGCCCGCGCTGCCCACCGGCACCACCGACACCGCAAGATCGCCCGACTCGGGCGCCAGCGATTTCGACAGCGTCACCGGCGCGCCCAAGGGCGAACCATCAGCCGCAAAGCGCTGCACCATCACCACATGGGTTGCGCCATCGACCGTGCCTTGCCACACCGCCACATAAGACCCGTCCGCCCCGATGGCGGTCAGGTCCGGCGCGCTCGCCTGTCCCCCGATCAGACCCGGATTTTCCAGCTGGATGGTGTTCAGCGGCAGGTCGATCCGCACCTGCGCTACTTCGGTATCCACCAAAACCTGCGCGGTCGTGGCATCGCCCCGGTTGCCCGCAAGGTCGGTAAAATCATCGCTCAGGCTAAAGCTGACCTCGCCCGTGGCATGGGCGGGGGGCGTATAGGTGGCGGTATAGGTCAGCCCATCCGCGCCCGGTTTGAAATCCGACAGCGTGCCCCCGCCCGACAGCTTGACCAGATCGGACCAATCCGCCCAAAGCGTGACCTTCTCGCTGAACGTCACCGTCACCTGCGCCGTCTCGCCCGCCGCCAACAGTTCGGCGTCAAAGCGGATGGTTGCGGTGGGGGCGGTATCGTCCATCCCCTTCAGCACGGGCGAATTGTCGTTCAGATGGTCCAGCGCATCGGCGGGCTTGACCACCGTCACTCCGGGCTTGAGCAGCGTTTCGACCTTGGTTTCCCCGTCGATCACCGTATCGGGCAGGTTGTCGCGCAGGCGCGAGGTGTCGATGGTGATGCCGTTGTCGGGGTTGTTGTCCGCATCCAGCGATTGCAGCAACTGGGCAAGGCGCAGCACCTTGGGGTCCAGCGCCGACCCGCGCGACACACCGGCCAGATCCTGCATGAACACCTTGCCATCGGCGCCCACGGTGATGCCGTCACCCAAGGTGATGGTGCCGATCTTGAACGTCACGCGGTCGCCTGCCGCATAGGTGAACGACCCGTCCTGCGCTGTCTTTCCCGTCAGCACCCCGTTCAGATAGTAGTCAACACCCGCAACCGGGCTGTCGATCAGAAAGCCCGTCGAAAACACCTTGGGCTCCGACCCGCCACCGCCGCCACCGCCCGACAGCGCCGCCAGCCCGCCGAACAGGAACACCCCCAACAGCGCGCCAAACCCGCCCTCGCCGCCCCTCTGCGCCGAAGCGGCCGATTGCGACGACAGCGTCAGATGCGATACCGCCCCCTCCGGGGCACCATGGCCCGATGCCGCCACATGCTCGCCCTGTGCCGCATCGCCGGTATCTTGCGCTGCCGCATCCTGCGGGGCGTTTTCTTCGTCTTGTGCGTGCTTGCGGCCCTTGGCCTTTTTCAGCCTGGCCCGCTTTTCCTGCCGCTCGGACGGGTGCTCTGCGTGATGCATGGGGTGGGCGCCCTGTGGCGCGGTCGCAGCGGCCAGCATCTGCCCGCCCGTCGCCCCTTGCCCCTCACCCGACGGGTGACCCTGAACGCCCTCTTGCGCTGCCGCCGCCGAAACCACCTTGTCCATCGTCACGCTCCACAGACCGAACTCGTTACAAACCACATGCTGACTGTTCGGTTGTCTTTGGGCCTTTGCATCGCAGGCCCGCTCGCTGTGCCTTCTGGCAGGAAAGATTAACGAAAGTCGTGCATCACCCATCCTGATGGTTGGAACGCGCTTCACGTTCAAACAAAAACCACCAATTCGACCGAATGACGTCCTGTTCCTACCCAGTGACGCTGGACCGGACCGGCGCGAATATTTCTTTTGTATAGAAGGGACTGACCCGTTCTCGCCGCAGTTGCAGGCCGCCACCTGCCCATGATTCGCGCAGATTGCGCCACGGTTGCACCAAATCGGGCGCGCCCTACCCAAAGCTGCGGCACATGCTTGACGCTTCGCACCGGATGGCGCGAAATGCACCGGCACACCGCGCTGGCCCCTGCGCCAGACCGTTCCTGCACATAAACCGCAATGGGGGACCCTTTGCAAAACCGCCTCCCGCCGCTTGTCCTTGTCCTCGGCCTTGGCATCGCGATGTGGCTGGTCGCCCCCGCGAACCCGGTCACGCCCCTGCTGCGAACGGGGCTTGCCCTTGCCGCCGTTCTTGCTTCGGTCGTGTTCATGGGTCCGGCGCTGCGGGCCTTTGTGCAGGCGGGAACGACCGTCGATCCCGTCAATATCGACCGCGCCTCGGTGCTGGTGACAGACGGCATCTACCGCATGACACGCAACCCGATGTATGTCGCCATGGCGCTGTGGCTGGTGGCATGGGCCCTCTGGCTTGGCGGTGCGCTTGTCTGGGCCGGACCCGTCTTTCTGGTCCTGTGGCTCGACCTGTTCCAGATCCGCCCCGAAGAACGCGCCATGGCAGCCCAATTCGGCGCGCCCTATCTTGCCTACAAATCCCGCGTCCGTCGCTGGCTTTAACGGCGCGCCCGCCGGTATCGGGGCCGCCCCGCCACCACAGGCAGCCCCGCACACCCAAGGGTTGCAATTGACTCGCCTGTTTCCGATCTGCCATCCTTCGCGCGTAGCCCTTAACCAGTGAGACGCCCGAACAATGGCCAAACTGCGCTTTTACGACGCCTTGGGAAACGGCGCGACTGTCCGGTCCGGCAGCTTCCTGTCCACCGATACCGGCACCGGACCATCCCTCGTGGCCGATGACGGCATCACCTCGACCGTGATCGATGCCGATACCACCATGTTCACCGTCAGCTACAATGCGGGCAGCCTTTGGGCCTATATCTTCGTTGACGATCTGGGCGATCCGAACGTGTTTTCGATCGGCTCGATCTATTACTATGACGGGGCAGGCAACGACCTGATCGATCTCAACCAGCTCGACCTGCGCTTCGACATCCGCGACGATTTTTCCGCAGGCTTCCAGTTCTCGAACATGTTCGCCACCGACGATGTGTTCATCGGCAACCGCTTTGCCGACTATATCGAGGCGGGTCTTGGCAATGACACCGCCTTTGGCAGTCTGGGCAATGACACGCTGCTGGGACAGGACGGCACCGACAGCCTTTCAGGCGGCATGGGGCAGGATGTTCTGGCAGGCGGCACCGGCGCCGACCGGCTGTCAGGCGGCATGGGGCGCGATTTCATGTCGGGCGCGGCGGGGGCCGACAGCTTCGTATTCACCACCATGGCCGATATGGCCACCACCGGCGCCGCAGCCGATATCATCACCGATTTCACCCGTGGCGCCGACAAGATCGTGTTGACCGATATCGACGCATCAACCCTGATCGCGGGCAACAACGCCTTTACCTTTGTCGGCACGGCAGCCTTCTCGACCCTTGCATCGGGCGAAGTGCGCTTTGCCCGCTTCGATCTTGCCGGAACCACCAATGACTACACGCTTGTCTATCTCGATACCGACCGCGATACCGCGGCCGAGGCGGTGATCCGGCTGACCGGCCTTCAGAACCTGACCGCCGGCGATTTCGCGCTGTAACGGGCGGCCGCATCACCGGCCACCCGCCCTGCCCTTTGGTCAAGCCGCCGCGCGCTGCGGGGCGGGGATCGGCTGCCACTGCAAACCGGGCAGATAGCGGTCGGCCAGACCGCCCGCATCATCCATCCGCAACAGGTGCAGCCAGCCATTGTCGAACAGCGCCCGCACCCCGTCATGCCGCGCCAGCACCCCCGTGATCGCCTCGGCCGGGGCCTCGACCACCACGGTCAGCCGCAGCGGATCGTGCTGGAACCGCGCACCATCATGCACCGATTGCCACGGCAGGCCCACGCGCGGCGCGCCGCCATGCCCTTCCAGCACGCCAAACCCGCCCACCACATTGTGCAGCAGCTTGTTGCCCCCGCCAAACGCCTCGGGCGCCACGACCGACCCGTAATATTGCAGGCTGATCCAGCTTGCCACCACCACCGGCGCGGTCAAAATCAGCTCCAGCGTGCCAAAGCCCGCATCCTGCCGCCAGTCATAGCTGTGCAGAAACGCCCGCCCCGCCAGATCGCGCCCCGTGCTCCGGTGGCGCGGCGCCGCGATGAACGATGCGCATCCCGCCAGCCCCCATTCCGGCCGCGTCTCGGCCCAGTTGCGCCCGCGCTTGGCCAGCGATGCCCCGTCCCCCCGTGGCAACCGCGCCGCCCGTTCCGCCCGCGCCAAAGCGCCCGCCGCGTCCAGCCAGCGCCGCACCTCGGGCACGGCACCGTCAAGGTCAAACAGCGTCACCTCGTCCGATACCGTGTCATGCAGCCCCGCGACAAACCGCGTCGTGGCGGGAATATCGATGCCCTTGGCCACCAGCCCCGCCCGCACCGCCGTATCGTTCAGCAAGAGCGCCAGCGCCCGCGCGCTCACCTCGCCCGTGCGGCCCCCGCAGGCGCCGCAATGCAGGGCGCTTTGATGCGGGTTGTTCACCACCCCCGCCCCGTGCCCCACCAACAGCACGACCGGCGCAAAGCCCTGCCGCAGCGACATCGCCCCCAGCACCGCCGCCGCCGTGTTCACCCGCGCCTCGGCATCCAGCCCGTCCAGCAGCGGGGCGGGCGCGGTTTCACCGCCGCCATGGCCCAGCCCCAGCGCATCGCGCACCAGTTTCGCGCCGTAAACCGGCCCCACCGCCTCGACAAAGGCAAAGGACGACACCGCCGCCTGCCGGAACCGGCCCCAGGCCCGTTTGGCCCGCGCCGCGATGCGCGCCGCCTCTTCCACGGCAGGGGCGGCATCGGGGGCGGAATGAAGGGCGGGGTTCAACAGCACCGGCAAATGCGCCTCGGCCTCGATCGCGCCAAAGGGGCGGTGCGCCAAGGGCAGGCCGAAAAACCCCGCAAAGCCGATGGTCTCGATCCCGTCATCAAGCGATTCCAGCGCACGGCGGAACACCTCTGACCGCACATCGATGCAGAACGCCGCCTGCATCTTCGGCGCGGGCTTTTGCGCGCCCCCGCCCTGCGCCAGCACCTGCCCCAGCCGCCGCTGTGCCGCCCGCTCGGCCGCCTGCTGCAAGACCGCGTTCACCCGCAGATCAGGCGCCGCCCCGTCCGGTGCGGCAAATCCGGCCACCGCCGCCGCCCAGCCCGCCGCGATCCGGTCACCATAAAGGCCGAACAGCGCCTCTTCCCAGATCAGCCGCACTGCCAGAAGGTCGGTCACCGCATCCTCGGCCCGGCCCTCCAACTCGGCCTGCCACAGCTTCCAGCGTGCCGCCTGCGCCCAGCCGCCCAGCCGGTGCAGCAGCGCGTGAAAGTATATCTCGGCCTCGGCCGCCCCGATGCCCAGCCGCTGCACCACCCGCGCCACCGCGCGCCAGGCATCATCGGGCGCGCCCGCCACATGTTCGGCAAAGCCCCGCAGCCCCGCAATCTCGGGCGACAGGTCCTGCGTGGCGAATTGCTGCCACCCTTCATAGAACCCGCCCGATGCGGGCAGCGGCCACATCGCCTGCCCCTGATCGAACCGCGCCGCGGCATAAATCCCGATCCGGTCCAGCAAGATGCCTGGCCAGTCGATCCCCGACACCTCGGCGGCAAGGTCGGCCACCGTGGGCACCGGCGCGGGCAGCCCCTCGGGCGCGTCCAGCGCGGCCAGCACAGCCTCGACCGTCAGCCCCTCGGTCAGGCTGGCGGCGATATCCTCGCGCCCGATCCGCCCCGCCGCAATCTCGGCGGCAAAATGCGCCCGCGGCAACGTCAGCCGCAGCCCGCCCACCCGCGCCATGCGCTGGCCCGCCTGCTCCAGCCCCATCCCCGCCTGACCAAGGAAGGGGTTCACCGCCACCGTGGCCGACAGCGGAAAGGCCGGCGGAATGGCCCGCACCGCCGCCCGCGCGGCACTGATGATCTCAAGGAAGGGACCGGTGTAATTATCGCGATGTTTGACCAGCATGGTTCTCTCCTGTCCGTTCCAGTTTACCGGGCGAACCCGTGGGTCAGCCGGTCAAAGACCGCATTTGCATAAAGCCCGTTGGCTAGATGCACCCGCAAACCGCGTGCGGCGGGATGCTGCGACCACAGCGGAAACATCGCCTGCGCCAGCGCCACCGCGCCGAAACTGGCCACCGCCAGCACGATCAGCGCCCATTCCAGCGGCCCGGGCGCGGGCGTTGCGGGCAGCGTGCCGCGCATCAGCACCTCGGCCCCGATTTGCAGCGCGAAGTAAGACACCGCCGCCGCCCCCGACCCCGCCATCACCCGCCACATCAGCGCCTTCGGTGCCGCATCCGCCAGCCCCTGCGCGATCAGGTAGGCCACCCCGAAAATCAGCATCGCCCCCAAGGCCAGCGCCTGCGGCGTCTTTTCCGCCACACCAAAGCCGATCCCGACCGCCGCATAGATCACCAAGGCCAGCGCAAAGGCCCGCAGCACATTGCGCGCCGACGGCACCGCCACCGGGCCGGGGCGGCGCACCAGCCGCACCTCGTTCACCGCCGCCCCCGACCCAAGGAAGGCATGCGCCTTATACAGCGAATGTGCCACGATATGCAGCAGCGCCAGCGGGAACAGCGCCAACCCGCATTGCAAAATCATGAACCCCATCTGCGCGATGGTTGACCATGCAAGCGCGGTCTTGACCGCCGTCTGCGTCAGCATCACCAGCCCCGCCACCAGCGCGGTAAAGCCCCCCACCGCCACCAGCACCGCCAGCACGCCGGGGGCGGCCAGCATCACATCGGCCAGCCGGATCAGCAGGAACCCGCCCGCATTCACCACCCCCGCATGCAGCAGCGCCGAAACCGGCGTCGGCGTCTCCATCATTTCGACCAGCCAGCCATGCAGCGGAAACAGCGCCGATTTCAGCACCGCGGCGAGTGCGAGCAGCGCCGCCGCCAGAATGGCCCAGCCCCCCCCTGCCACATCGTTCAGCGTGGCAATATCGCCCGTGCCAAAGGCCCCCACCAGCACGGCCGATGCGGAAATCACCGCCGCATCGCCCATCCGCGCCGTGATCGCCTTCTTGCGCGCCGCCCGCTGCGCCTGCACGCGGTCGCCATAGAACAGCAGCAGCTTGTGCAAGCCCACCGCCACGCCCACCCATGCCGCCACCAGCTGGCCAAGGTTCCCCGCCGTCACCAGCAGCATCACCGCCGCCAGCACCAGCGCCATCCAGCCGGTGAACGCGCCCTGCCGCGCCTCGCCGTCCAGATAGCTTGACGAATAGCGCAGCACCACCCAGCCGACAAAGCTGACAAGGCCCAGCATCACCACGCTGACCGCATCCAGCCGCACCGCCAGCCCCACGCCGCCGATCCCTGCCAGATCGAATGTCGCAGCCCCGCCCTGCCACAGCGCCACGCCCGACAGCACCGCCACCGCCATCGCCGCGACCGCGGCCCCCTCGGCCAGCACCAGCGTCCGGCGCGGGCGAAAGCCCGGTCCGGCAAAGGCCACCGCAGCGGCAAGGATCAGGAACAGCGGGGCAAGATAGATCAGCGCCGGTGTCAGAAAATCTGTCATGGTTCGGGCTCCTTTGGCTGACTGACCAGCTAGCACCCCAAGCGCGGCTTAAAAATTACATTGTTTACAGGTAATCGTTCGATTAAACAGAACGAATGGAACTGAACTACAACCATCTCCGCTATTTCCGCGCCGTGGCGCTCGAGGGAAACCTGACCCGCGCCGCAGCGCATCTGAACCTGTCGCAATCGGCTTTGTCCGTGCAGATCAAGGCGCTGGAAGACCGCCTTGGTCACCCGCTTTTCGAACGCACCGGACGGCGCCTCGAACTGACCGAGGCAGGGCGCATCGCGCTTGACCATGCCGAAACCATCTTCAAGACCGGCGACGAACTCATGGCAACCCTGCGCCAGACCGGCCGCGCCCGCAGCGCCATCCGCGTGGGCGCCTTGGCCACCCTGTCGCGCAACTTCCAGCTTTCCTTCCTGCGCCCCCTCCTCAACCGCGCCGATGTGGAAATCGTCCTGCGCTCGGCCTCGATGGCCGAGCTGTTGCGCGGTCTCGAAGGCCTCGCCCTCGATGTGGTGCTGACCAACGAACCCGTCCCCCGCGATGCCGCCACCCCCTTTCTCACCCGCCGCATCGCGGGCCAGCCGGTCAGCCTGATCGGCACCCCCGCCCGCCGCCGCGCGGGCGATACGCTGGCCACGCTGCTGGCCCGCGAACCGCTGATCCTGCCCACGGCGGAAAGCGGGCTGCGCGCCGCCTTCGACAGCCTCGCCTCGCAATTCGACACCGTCCCCCAGATCGCGGCCGAGGTGGACGATATCGCCATGATGCGCCTTCTTGCCCGCGAAGGCGCGGGGCTGGCCCTGTTGCCCCCCATTGCCGTGACCGACGAACTGGCCGCAGGCATCCTGATCGAACATGCCCGCCTGACCGGCGTGATCGAAAGCTTCTACGCCGTCACCCTGACCCGCCGCTTCCCCAACCCCCTGCTGGCAGAACTCTTGGGAAAAGAGTGACATTTCCCCTTGCAGCCCGCATGGCTTCAAGCTATCTGCCCCCCACCAACCGCGGCCCGTTCGTCTATCGGTTAGGACACCTGGTTTTCAACCAGGTAAGAGGGGTTCGACTCCCCTACGGGCTGCCACTTCCTTTTCTTACATCGCTACGTCCCCGTCGCCCCCGCATCCTCAGTGCAGGCCGAATTCGGCCATCAGGCGCCGTCGCAGGGCCACGAAATCGGGGGCGCTGCGGTCGCGCGGGCGCGGCAGGTCCAGATCAAGCACACGCGGCGGCGTGGATGCGTCCTTGGCCATCACCAGCACACGGTCGGCCAGAAAGATCGCCTCTTCCAGATCATGGGTGACAAGGATCATCGTCACCCCCTCGTCGCGCCAGATGCGGGCCAGTTCTTCCTGCATGGTCAGCTTGGTCATCGCGTCCAGCGCGCCCAGGGGTTCGTCCAGCAGCAAAATCTCGGGCTGCACCGTCAGCGCCCGCGCAATGCCCACGCGCTGCGCCATCCCGCCCGACAACTGGCGCGGATAGGCCTCTTCGAACCCCGTCAGCCCGACCAGCCTGATGTAATGCCGCGCCCGCTCGACCGCCCGTTTCGGATCGACGCCCCGCATCTCAAGGCCAAAGGCCACATTCCGCAGCACCGTCAGCCATGGCAGCAGGCGCGGCTCCTGAAAGATCACCGCCCTTTGCCGCCCGATGCCCTGCACCGGCGCGCCGTCGATCCGCACCTCGCCACGGTCGGCCGCCTCAAGCCCCGCCAGCACCCGCAACAGCGTGGTCTTGCCACAGCCCGAAGGGCCCACGATGGCCAGCGCCTCGCCCCCCGCCACCGCAAGGTCCAACCCCCGCAACACATCCAGCCTGCGCCCGTTCAGGCTGAAAGATTTGAAGAGGTCACGAATCGTGACCTCTCCACGGGCGCGCGTCTGATGATCCGGCACGCCCATCCCCTCAGTTGCTCACATCGGCAGGGGCAAAGCGGTACAGGATCTTGTCGGCCACCAGTTGGCCCTTCTGCACCTTGCCCTCGCGTTCCAGCACGTCGATCCAGAACTGCACGTCCCGCTCGGTGGCCTGCCCGCCCGCACGCACGCCATATCCGGCGAAATATTGCGCCACATCGGGGTTCTCGCCGCGCTCTTTCAGCACCTTGGCAAAGATGGCCTTGGTTTCCTCGGGATGTTCGCGCGCATAATCAAGCGCCTTGGCCGAGGCTTCGACAAAGGCCTTCGCCTCGGCCGGATGCGCCTCGATCCAGTCGCGCCGCAGCACGACGAAACCGCCCGCAATCTCGCCCAGCACATCGGTATCGTCAAACACCGCCCGCAGCCCGCCCGCCTTGCGCGCCGCCCCTTCAAAGGTGGTCTGCCAATAGCCGAAAGCCGACACATCCACCTGTTTCGACCGCAGCACCTGTTCCAGTTGCGGCCCCGGCACGACGACAAGATTGGCGCTGTCCTGCGGCAGGCCCTTCTGGTGCAGCGCCTCGCGCACCACATAATCCAGATGCGCGCCCAGCGTGTTCACCGCAATCGTCTTGCCCTTCAGGTCCTCGATCGTCTTGATCGGGCTATCCTCGAGCACATAGAAAATCGACTGCGCCTGATCGTTGATCCCGTTGCTGGGATAGGCGGCCACGAAATCATTCCCCGCCGCGATGGAATTCAGCACCGCCGCCGTCGCCGCCGACCCCAGCTCGACACTGCCGCCCGCCAGCGCCACCAGCGAGGCAGGCCCCCCCTGGGCATAGCCTACATTTTCCAGCGTGATGCCGGTGCCATCGAAATAGCCCAGCTCGGCCGCCAGTTCATGGGCGTTCAGCCCGCCCTGGCTGGCCAGATAGCGGATGGTCACATCCGCCTGTGCCGCACCGCCCAGCGACAGGCCAAGCAGCGTCGAAAGCGCGAAAGCGCGGGAAAGATAGGTCATCGTCAAGGTTCCTTCAGGTTGAGGAGGGTAAAGACAAAAGGCAGAACGTCGGGAAAGCTCAGCCCGCATCCGCCCAGCGGCACAGCCGCCGTTGCAGCGCCACAAGGGTCGCATTCGCAGCCAGCCCCAGCGCGGCCAGCAGGAAGATCGCCGCGAACATCAAAGGGATCTGGAAATTGTATTGGGCATTCATCACCTGAAAGCCCAGGCCACGGTTCGCCCCGATCATCTCGGCCGCGATCAAGAGCAGCAGCGCCGTGGTGGCCGAAAGCCGCAAGCCGACAAAGATCGACGGCACCGAAGCCGGCAGCACCACCCGCAGGAACACCTGCCGCCGCCCGGCGCCAAAGGTCCGCGCCATCTCGATCAGCTTGCGGTCCACTTCCTTGACCCCGCCGATGGTGGCCAGCAAGATCGGAAACAGCGTGGCCCAGAAGATCACGAAAACCTTCGACGCCTCGCCCAGCCCCATCAGCAAGATGAACACCGGATACAGCGCCAGCGCCGAGGTCTGGCGGAAGAATTGCAGGATCGGGTCCAGCGCCCGCTCCACCGCGCGGATCTGCCCCATGAACAGCCCCAGCGGAATACCAAGGCCAACCGCCGCGCCAAAGGCCAGACCCGACCGTTGCAGGCTGATGGCGATGTCATCGACCAGCGCCCCGCTGGCCAGCCCGTCCCACAGCGCGGCAAAGATCAGGTCCAGCGGCGGAAAGACCGTGGCATTGAACCAGCCCCGCACCGCCCCCACCTGCCACAGCGCCAGAAAGCCCAGCAGCAACCCATAGCGCGACAGCCCGCCCCGCAGCGCCCGCCCCCCCCGCGTGAGGAGGTCGCGGGTCGGGGGCAGGCCGGCGACGGGGGTATCCAGCGATTGCAATGTCATCGCCGTCACTCCGCCGCCTGCACCGCCGCGCGCGCCAGCGCGTAGCGGTTGGTGGGGAAGGGCAGTCCCAGATTCTCGCGCAGGGTGCGCCCTTCATATGCGGTGCGGAACAGCCCGCGCCGCTGCAATTCGGGGATCACAAGGTCCACGAAATCGGTCAGCCCGGTGGGCAGCCACGGCGGCAGGATGTTAAAGCCATCCGCCGCTTCGTTCTCGAACCAGTCCTGCAAGGTGTCGGCAATGGTTTCGGCCGTGCCGACAATGGTGAAATGGCCGCGCGCACTGGCCACCCACTGGTAAAGCTGGCGAATGGTAAAGTTGTTCTCGTCGGCAATCGCCCGGATCAGCGCCTGCCGCGACTTCATCCCTTCGGTCGGCGGCGCGGGCGGCAGCGGCCCGTCCAGATCATGCCCGCGCAGATCAAGCGTGCCCCCCGTCAGCCCGTTCAGCAGCGAAATGCCGTCCTCGGGCAGGATCAGGCTGGTCAGGCGGTCATATTTCTGCTGCGCTTCCTCAAGCGTGCGGCCCACAAAGGGCGACACGCCGGGCATCACCAGAATATGGTCGGGCTCGCGCCCCAGCCCCCGCGCGCGGGCCTTGATATCGCGGTAGAAGTCCTGCGCCGTGTCCAGCCGCTGATGGGCGGTAAAGATCACCTCGGCCGTGGCCGCAGCCAGCCCGCGCCCGTCCTCGGACTGGCCCGCCTGCACGATCACGGGGTGGCCCTGGGCCGAACGTGACACGTTCAGCGGCCCCTTCACCTTGAAATGCGCGCCCCTGTGGTCGGTCAGGTGCAGCTTGCCTTCGTCAAAGAACCGCCCCGTCGCCTTGTCGCGCACAAAGGCATCATCCTCGAAACTGTCCCACAGTTTCTTGACCACTTCGACATGTTCCGCCGCCCGCGCATAACGCGCCGCATGCGGGTGCTGCTGGTCAAGGTTGAAGTTCTGCGCCGCGGCTTCGGTCGCGGTGGTGACCACGTTCCACCCCGCCCGCCCGTCCGAGATCAGATCGAGCGAGGCGAATTTCCGCGCCAGATTGTAAGGTTCCTCATAGGTGGTCGAGGCGGTGGCGATAAAACCGATATGCCGTGTCAGCGGTGCCAGCGCCGAAAACAGCGTGACAGGCTCGAACCCCGCCACCTTGGCATTGCCTCCTTCCATCCCGCCGCCGAAACTGACGGCCAGCCCATCGGCCAGAAAATAGGCGTCAAACAGCCCGCGCTCGGCTTCCTGCGCCAGTTGCACATGAAAGGCGAAACTGGTCGCCCCGTCGGCGGGGCTGTCGGGGTGGCGCCATGCCGCCACATGCTGGCCCCCTCCGGGAAGGAAGGCGCCAAGGCGGATCTTGCGGTCGGGTCTGCGGGTCATCTTTCTTGTCCTTTCGTCAGGCACGATGGGGCCTTCGCCGCCCCGAAAGGGCCGCGTCAGGCAGCGGAATCTGGTCGAAATGGGGGGGCGTCAGGCGCTCAGCACGAACACCTCGGGTTGGGCGCGCGGCTCGAAATCGGGGGCGAACTGGTCAATCGCGCGGCCCAGCCGCTGCATCAGCGCAGGCGCCACCGGCTGGCCTTCCGCGAAATCGCGTTCCGACGCATAGACCCCCGTGGCCAGCGTCCGCGCCTCGAAAAAGCCCAGCAACGGGCGCAGCTGATGCTCGATCACCAGCGCATGGCGCTCGCCACCCCCCGTTGCGGCCAGCAGCACCGGCTTGCCCGCCAGCGCCGCAGGGTCAAAGAGGTCGAACAGATGCTTGAACATTCCCGTATAGCTGCCCTTGTAAACCGGGCTCGCCACGATCAGCGCATCCGCCTGCAACACCACCCGCAGCGCATTGCGGGCCATGTCCGACAGGTCCTCCACCCGCCTCGCCGTGCCCAGCGACGGGCCGAAATCGGCAAGGTCATAGACCGCGCCGATCGCATCGAACCGGCTCGCCGTCAGGGCGACCGCGGTTTGCACAAGGGCACGGGTCTTAGACGGGCGGTCAAGGTTGCCGGAAAGTCCGATGATGGTGCGGGTCATGGGTCAGCGCCTTATGTCGATTCGTTTGATCGTGATTTCATCGTGCCAGCCAAAACCGCTTTCTTCCATTCCAAAGCTGTGCCCGAAACCGGAAGGAACCCGCCCGCCTGCGCCCCCCAAAGAGAAGGTTTCTTCCCCCGCCCCGCCCCCTCGCGCGCGGAGAGAACAGCCATTTTCCGCCCCGCGTTTTCCCCGTCCTTCCCCGTCATCACCGGCGCACCACCCGCATTCCGGCCGCAGAAAGCCATTCTCTTGCAGGCCCGATCTTTGGAAGAAAAAATCACGACAAAGCTGATAGAGTATTTGGATGAAACCGAGGAGTCGGCCATGACAAAGACCCTGATCCTGCCCGGACTGGATGGTTCGCCCCGCCCGCATTGGCAGCATTGGTGGGCCGCCACCGATGCCTCGGCCCTGATGGTCGAACAGCACGATTGGGCCCATCCCCGCCCCGAGGCGTGGGAGGCCGAACTGGCCGGCGCGATCCTCAGCCATCCGGGCTGCATCCTTGTCGGCCACAGCCTTGGCGCCATCCTTGCCGCCCGCATCCTGACACGCTGGCCCCAGCTCAAGGTTTCGGCAGCCCTTCTGGTGGCACCGGCAGACCCCGCCGTCAGCCCCCGCCTTGCCGCCTTCCACGGCATCCCCCAGCAGCCGCTCGGCGTGCCCGCCACCCTTGTGGCCAGCCGCAACGATCCGTGGATGGGCTTTGCCCAAAGCGCCGCCCTTGCGCGTGACTGGGGCGCCGATCTTGTCGATCTCGGCAATGCCGGCCATATCAACGTGGCCAGCGGATACGGCCCCTGGCCCGCCGCGCTGGCCCTGCGCGACGCACTGCATACCCGCGCACGGGCGGCCGTTCCGCACCCGCTCGGCTATGGCACACACAGCGGCGCTTGGCGCATGGGGGCACGGGCATGACCACCGCCCCCGTCAGATCATCCCGCACCAACCGCCCGTCCGACCTTGTGGCCTTCGCCCTCGTCTATCTTGCGGCCATGGCCCTTGTCCTTGCGCCCGACCAGTTCCGCGCGGCCTTTTCCCCCCTTCCCGCCCCTCAAGCGATGAAAGTCAGCCATGTTCACCTGCATCCATGATCCCGGCCTTGCCCTGTTCCTGTCCGAACGCGCCGACAGCCGCGCTCCGCAGCCCGGCCCGTTTGAATGGACCGCGCTGGCCGTCACGCTTGGCCTTGCCCTCCTCGTGCTTGTCGCGCCCGCATGAAGGACCACCCGATCCCCCCGCCTGAACCGCAACCGCCCCGCGCAAACGGCCCGCATATTCTGGTGATCGGCGGCGGGGCCAGCGGTGTTCTGGCCGCCAGCCATATCCTGCGCGCCGATCCCGCCGCCCGTGTGACGCTGGTCGAACCGCGTGACCGCATCGGCCTTGGCCTTGCCTATTCCACGCCCGATCCAAACCACCTTCTGAACGTCCGCGCCCGCAATATGAGCGCGCTTGAACAAGACCCCGTGCATCTGCTCGACTGGCTGGCGCAACAGGGCCTGCCCGCCGACCCCGACAGTTTCGTCACCCGCCGCCTTTATGGCCGCTATCTGGCCGATCTTCTGTCCCCCTGGCGCGAGGCGCGCCCCGCCCGCTTCCGCCGCGTCTGTGCCGCCTGCACCGGCCTGACCGAAACCGCCCGCGGCGTCGTGGCCCGCCTTGACGACGGCACGGTCCAGATGGCCGATCACGCCATCCTTGCCACCGGCCACACCCTGCCACGCCCCCCCGAGGGTAGCGGCCTCGGCGCGGCGTGGGATCCGCTTCCCGCCCTTGCCCCCGGATCGACGGTGGTGATCCTTGGCACGGGCCTGACCATGGTCGATCAGGTTCTCTCCCTGCTCGATGCGGGCTTTACCGGCCGCATCACCGCCCTGTCGCGGCGCGGGCTTCTGCCGCAGGCCCATGAACCGGGCACCCCGCTTCGGCTCGGCCCGCAGGATATTCCCTTCGCGGCCCCGCTTTCGGTGCTGTCAGCATGGCTGCGCGCCCTATCCCGCAACGCCGAACAGCAGGGCGGCACATGGCGCGACGCGATCGACGGCCTGCGGCCCCATATCAGCCGCCTCTGGCGCAGCCTGCCGCCGGTCGAACGCGCCCGCTTCCTGCGCCACGCGCAGCGTTGGTGGGATATCCACCGCCACCGCATGCCCCCGCAAAGCGCATCGCGTATTCAGGCCGCCTTGGCCAGCGGCCAACTGGTCGTGCAACGCGGCGCGGTGGTGCGCGTCACGGGCGGCACCGGTCAGGGCGTCAGCGTGCAGTTCCGCCCCTACCAGACACAGGACTGCCGCACCCTGCACGCCACGCTTGCCATCGATGCCCGCGGCCAGCGCTGCCACCCCGCCCAATCCCCGCTGCTCGCCCGGCTGATCGACCTTGGCCTTGCCCGGATCGACCCGCTCGGCATCGGGCTCGACATCACCGCCGAAAGCGAGATCGTGGCACAAGACGGAACGCCGTCACGGCGGCTTTCGGCCATCGGCCCCGTCAGCCGCGCCGCCTTCTGGGAAATCACCGCCATCCCCGATATCCGCAAGCAGGCCGCCGCCTTGGCCCGGCGGCTGGTCGGGGCCAGCCAGCCCACCCCGCCCCTGCCCTAAAGCTCCAGCCAGACCGGCGCGCAGCCGCACAGGGCCAGCCAGCGCAGCAGATCGGCAGGCGCCATCGCCAGCGTGCGGTCATTCACCAATGGATGCACATGCACGCGCCCCGCCGCGCGGATCGCCGCATCCAGCACCAGCGTCACGCCGGTCGTGGCCCCCGTCACCATCGCCAAGGGGCTGACCGCGCCGGGGCGGATGCCCAGATATTCCATCAACCGCTCTTCCGACCCAAAGGACAGGCCCGCCGTGCCCAGCCGTTCCCCCAGCGCCTTCAGATCGACCTCGCGGTCCTGTTCCAGCGTGACCAGCCAGTTCTTCTTCTTGCGGTCGCGCAGGTAAAAGTTCTTCACATGCAGCCCCGCCCCCATGGCGCCCTGCACCGCCTTGGCATCGGTGACGGTCCGCAACGGCACATGGTCGTGCCGGTCAAAGGGAATGCCCGCCGCCGCGATCCGCGCGATCAGCGCGTCCGAGGTGACGGGCAAACTGTCCTGATAGGCCGAAGACGCGTCCACTATTCGCCCCGCAACCGCTCCAACCGGCGGCGGCGCAGCTCATAGACCACCGCGCCCATCAGCGTGACCCCGATCATGATCAGGGCAAGCGCGTTGATCGTGGGGGTGATGCCCGTCCGCACCTTCGAGAATACATAGACCGTCAGCGTATCGGCATTGCCGCGCGTGAACAGCGTCACGTTGAAATTCTCGATCGACTGGAAAAAGGCAATCGCCGCCCCTGCCCCGATGGCGGGGTAAAGATGCGGCAGCAGGATGCGCCGCAGCACCATGCCATGGCTCGCCCCAAGGTCCAGCGCCGCCTCTTCCAGCGCCATGTCGAAACTTTGCAGCCGCGCCAGCACCAGCAGCATCACGAAGGCCGCGATGTAACTGACCTGCCCCAGCACCGAAAGATGCAGCCCCGCCGGAACCGAAAACTGGTTCCAGAACAGCAGCGTCGAAATCCCGATCACCGCGCCGGGCGCAAGGATCGGCGCCACCATCAACCCGTAAAGCACCGTCCTGACCCGACCGGTGATCGAGTTGATCAGAATCGCCGCCGCCGTGCCGATCGGCACCGAAACCGCCACCACCGCCAGCGCGACCAGCACGGTGTTGACGAAAGCGTTCCACATCCGCCCGTCGGCCAGCAACTGGCTGAACCACGTGGTGGTGAACCCCCGCCACGGCAGGATACTGGGGAAACGGCTGTCGTTGAACGCCGCGCCCCCCATCACCGCCAGCGGCGCCAGCAGATAGAACAGGAACAGCGCCATATAAAGATGGAACAGGAAATTGCGTGTCTTGTGCATGGTCCCGCCCCCTTATTTCGCGATGTCGGAAAGCTTCACGCGGAACACCCGCATGACAAGGCTCACGAAAACCGTGCACAGGATCAGCAGGATAAAGGCATAGGCCGACCCCGTATTCCAGTCCTGCGCCTCGAACATCCATTGCTGGATCACTTGGGTAAACCAGTTCGAATCCGTCGATCCCAGCAGCACCGGCACCAAGAGCGACCCCGCCGACAGCATGAACACCATCACCGCGCCCGAAGCGATGCCCGGCTTGGCATGGGGCAGGATCACCCGCCAATGCGTGCGCCACCACGGGCTGCCAAGGTCTTCCGCCGCCTCGATCTGGTTGGTGTCCAGCGACTGGATGGCGTTATAGATCGGGAACAGCATGAACAGCACATAGGTATAGACCAGCCCGATCACGATCGACTGATACCCCGCGATCCAGCGGATCGGCTCGTCGATGATGCCCAGCCCCAGCAGTGTAAAGTTCAGCGGCCCCTTCAGCGACAGGATGATGAACCACGCGAAAGACCGCAGCACCTCGGAAACCCAAAGCGGCACGAACAGCAGCAAGAACAGCGTCGGCAGCGATTTGGGCTGCACCACCTTGGCCAGATAATAGGCCAACGGATAGGCCAGCGCGAAAGAGATCAGCGTGACAAAGGCCGAATAGCCCACCGTCAGCACAAAGGATTTCACATGCACCGGCAGAACCACCGTAAAGCCGAAAACCTCGGTCGGGGAATCGCCGGTCAGGATCTTGGCATAGTTGTTCAGGCTATAGGTATCGAGCGGCCCGCCCATATCGGCCCGCGGCAGATAGGGGCGGAACGAATTTTCCAGCAGATACAGGTTCGGCAGCACGATCAGCACCAACAGCCAAAAGGCCGTGAGCAGGATGAAGGCCCCCGTCAGCCCCGTGCCATAGCGTCGCAACAGGTCTTGCATCGGCTCAGGCCCCCGCCGCCGTCTCGTCGGGCAGAATGGCGGCCCGCGCTGCATCAAAGCTCATATGCATCCGCGCGCCCACCGCAGGCATCGCGCCCGTGCCGTCATTGCGCAACTCGGCCACCAGCACCATCCCGTTATCGGCCCGCGCCTGAACCGAGATGAAATTGCCCTCAAAGGCGATATCGCCAACCGTGACAGGAACCGAATTTTCCGCGCCAGCGCTTTCACTTAGCCGCATATGTTCAGGCCGCACATAAAGTTTGACAGCCCCTTCGGCCGCCGCATCCATCCGCGCCCGCAACCGCCCCAGCGCCGTGTCATAGGCCGCCATGCCCTGCCCGCGCTCGGCTACCGTGCCGGTCAGGATGTTGTTCTCGCCCACGAAGGACGCGACGAACCCGTTGGCCGGATTGTCATAGATGTCGCGCGGATGGGCCACCTGTTGCAGCCGCCCGTGGCTCATCACGCCCACGCGGTCCGACATGGCCAAGGCCTCGCCCTGATCGTGGGTGATGTAGATAAAGGTCACGCCCGTCCGCTTCTGGATGGCGCGCAATTCCGCCCGCATATGCTGGCGCAGCTTCAGGTCCAGCGCCGAAAGCGGCTCGTCCAGCAGCATCACCGCCGGTTCCACCGCCAGCGCCCGCGCAATCGCCACACGCTGCTTCTGCCCGCCCGAAAGCTGGCTCACCATCTTGTCGCCCGCCCCCGGCAGATCGACCAGTTTCAGCAATTCATCCGCCCGCGCCCGCCGCTTGGCACGGTCCACGCCACGCACCTCAAGCCCGAAGGCGATGTTGTCGGCCACGCTCATCAACGGAAACAGCGCAAGGTTCTGAAAGATCAGCGCCGTCGGCCGCTGGTTCGGCCGCTGCCCCCGCATATCCTTGCCCCCGATCCGCACCACACCCGAGGACGGCTCGGTAAAGCCCGAGATCATGCGAAGGATCGTCGTCTTGCCGCATCCCGACGGCCCGAGGAACGAAAAGAACTCGCCCGGCTGGATGCTCACATTCACATGGTCCACCGCCCGGAACGACCCGAAATCGCAGCACACATCGTCAAGATCGATCCCTGCACTCATTTGGTGCAAACTCCCCTGTCAGTCCCGTTATCCGCACCGCTCTGGCGTCGGTGCTTGGCAATAAAGAACGGCCCGCCGAAGATGCCTCCGGCAGGCCGCAGATGCTTAAGAACGATCAGGCGCTCTTGAACTTGTCCGCGTATTCGCCGCGCTTGGCGATGAACCACGCGTCCTGCGCCGGCCACCACCACAGCTTCGACAGCGCGTCATCGTTGAAGGCGCTGGTGTAATAGGCGGCAACTTCCGGATCGAGCAGATCGGTCGCGCCCTTGGCCACCGGGTTGGCCGAGAAGGCCGTGGCCCATGCAGCCGCACCTTCGGCCGATGCGATCCACTTGGCAAACTCATGCGCCTGTTCGACGTTGGCAGCGTTCTTCATCAGAACCAGACCCTGGTTCCACGCAAAGGCGCCTTCCTTCGGCGGCACATAGCCATAGTTGCCCTGCTTGCCCAGGTTGTAGCCGGTCGAATCCCAGCACAGCCCGACCTGACCGCCATTGACCAGGAACCCGGCCTGCGCCTCGTTCTCGCCCGACCACCACTGAACGAAGTTCGACTTGACCTTGATGGCCTCGGCCAGCGCGATGTCCCACAGCTCGGTCATCGTGGCTTCGTCCTTATAGCCATCCAGCCACGGCTTGGGCAGCTTGCCTTCCGCGTCCAGCCAGCGGCCCATCGCGGCCAGCGTCGAATGCGGACGGCCCACGACCTTGCCCGCATTGGCCGGGTTGAACAGATCGCCCAGCGAAGCGGTGCCGTATTCCAGCGGCATGTTGTCCTTGTCGAACACCAAGGCCTCGGTGCCCCAGACCGACAGCATGATCATGCGCTGCCCGTCCACGGTCGCCATTTCGCCCATCGCGCCATCGGCCAGACCGGGCAGATAGTTGTCAAGGCTCAGCTTCGACAGGTCCCAGCCCTGGATCAGGCCGTTCGAGGCCCATGCGCCCACGCGGTCAACGGTCGGTTCGACCACGTCCACACCACCGGCTTCCAGCGCCAGCTTGGCGGCGGCGAACATGTCGTCCTGCCCGGGCTGCTCGGTGAAGTTCACCTTGATGCCGGTCGCGGCTTCGAAAGCCGGGAACACTTTTTCCGCCAGCCCCGGATACCCGGCCCAGCCCATGAAGTTCAGCTCGCCCGACGAGGCAAGCGCCTTGTTCGAGATCAGTGCCGGCGCGGCCAGCGCGCCCATGCCAAGCGCGGTGCCTTTCAGCACGGTCCGGCGGTCGATATTGGTCTTGAAGGTCATATCAGCTCCCCTGGTTTGCAGCGTCATCCGTCCCCGGACCCGCCCAAGCGGCCTATTTGTTACCCGCTTTGGTGACGCATTCGTGACAGGAAACCCGTTTTCGTCAATATGCAATAAGGTGGCATATCCCCGTCCTTGGCGATTTGCCGCAATATCGCGGGCTGCTGCCCGCAGAACAGGCGCCCCCGCCCGCAGCCCCCCCCGCCCGCCGCGCACACCTTGCGCCCAAGGCCTTCTGCCCTCTGCACCGCGCAAGGCCCGCCACGGCACCGCCCCCGCACGGCGACGGATCTTAACAAAACCGTAACAAACCGCGCACACTGCGGCCCATCACGGCCGGTCAACATCGCGCGATCAAGGGGAAGCAACGGGGCCATGCTCCCCGTTTCCCCCTAGCGCCGCACCGATCCGCCCCGACGATTCGGCCCCATGCCGCGCCCAAATGCCGATTCGCATAACAGCCCCGCCTTTCAGGTAGGCCGCACCCGCCCGAAAGAGACCGGGGCGCCCCACCCAAAGCCACCCCCCGCCCCGCCGCGCCCAGACACCGCGCCAAACGGCAACGCCCCGTCCGACATAAAATTCGCAAATTGGCAGGAAAGCCGCACACCGTTTTCTGCGGGCAGGCGCAGGGGGGCACATGGCCCCCGCCGCAACAGGAAAGGATTTGGTCGGGGCGGCGGGATTCGAACTCGCGACCCTCTGCTCCCAAAGCAGATGCGCTACCAGACTGCGCTACACCCCGATTGCGATGCACATACCCCCTGCCGCGCCGCCCGACAACCGCAAAAACGCCCTAGGGGCAGGGCCAGGCCGCCCCCGCCCCGATCAGCGGATGGCGCAGCTCGGTTCCCGGCCCGATGCCCAGCTTGCCCGCCAGTCCGGCGTTGATCTCAAGAACATATTGCACGCCATTCCCGCCCGGCAGCGGCGTCAGATCGCCCGGCACCGCGCCCTGATGAACATGCCGAACCACGCCCCGCGCATCGGCAAACACCATATCCAGCGGAATCAGCGTGTTCTTCATCCAGAATGACACCGAACGGGGGCTGTCATAGACAAACAGCATCCCAGCCGTCGTAGCCATTTTCTTGCGAAACATCAGCCCCTGCGCGCGCTCGGCCCCCGTATCGGCAACCTCGACGGTGAACCGCGCCGCACCGCCCGGCCCCCGCAGGTCCAGCCGGTCAGCCGCGCAATCCCCCGCCTGCACGCTGCCCGCGGCCAGCACCGCGGGCAAGACAATGCTCAGCCACCCTGTCGTGTCGCGGCTTCCCATGACAGCACCTGCATCGCCATACGGCCGCGCTTGCCCTCGGCGATCCGAAGACAGATCGCCTCACCCGCCTGAAGGTCGGCAAAGCCCGATATCCGCAAAACCTCGATATGGATGAACACGTCCTCGGGCCGGCCAAAGACATTGGCAAAGCCAAATCCCTTGGCCTTGTCGAACCATTTCACCCGTGCGGGTTCCATCGGCAACTGGGCGATTTCTTCCAGCGTGGCAGGCGCCGCCTCGTCGCCCAGCGGGAAGGCCGCGCCTTGGGGAGGCTCGATCGACAGGACTTCCACCGCCTGAACGCCACGCTGCGTCATCTGCACATTCACCGAAATACCAGCACCGTCGGCCACCGAGTTCTGGCCGTAGTTCCGCAGCACATTGGCGTGCAGAAGAATATCCGCCCCACCCTCGTCGGCCACGATAAACCCGAAACCCTTGCCCGGATCAAACCATTTTACGCGGCCATGCACAACATGCACGACCTTATCTTCATCTGTCATTTCGAGAGCCGTTTCCCCAGAGTTAGCCCCATTCGCCCAAAACCATGCCGCGAAGTCATGTGCAATATCAAGGGCCAATCGTTAACAACCCTTACCAGAACCGGCCCGAAAGGGTTAACGTCACGGATTAAGGCGCTCGATCGTCCAAGGTTCCTGAGCATTCGTTCTTGTCCAACGGAAGCGGTCATGCAAGCGGAATGCCCCATCCGCCCAAAATTCGATCTCTATCGGCACGATGCGTATCCCCCCCCAGAACGGCGGGCGCGGCGGGTTGGTTCCCTTGGCGGCAGTCACTTTCGCCACCTCTGCCATCAGCGCCGTGCGCGATGACAGCGGCTGCGACTGCTGCGATGCCCACGCGCCCAGCCGGCTTTTCAGGCTGCGGCTCTCGTAATAGGCATCCGCCTGCGGCCCCTCCTCGCGCTCGGTCAGGCCGCGCACGCGGATCTGGCGGCGCAGCGATTTCCAGTGCAGCACAAAGGCCGCCTTCCCCGTGGCCTCGATCTCGCGCCCCTTGCGGCTGGTGTAATTGGTGTAGAACACAAAGGCGTCCGCCTCGATATCCTTCAACAGCACCATCCGCACATTGGGCAGGCCCGTCTCGTCCACCGTCGCCAGCGCGATGGCGTTGGGATCGTTCGGCTCCTGCGGCTCGGCCTCGGCCAGCCAGCGCCGCGCGATGGCAAAAGGGTCATCCCCCTCAAAATGTCCCGACCTGTCCATTCCGTCTGTCCTTTCCTGCCGCCAAATCCACGGCGCCGGTTCCTGCCCTGCCACCCTTGATGCAGCCGAACGGATCGCCTACACCTCGGGGCAACAAAGGGTGGGCGAGGGACAGGCAATGTCAACCGGACTAATGGCAGGAAAGCGCGGCCTCATCATGGGCCTTGCCAATGACAAATCCATCGCCTGGGGCATCGCCCGTGCGCTGGCCGATCACGGCGCCGAAATGGCGTTTTCCTATCAGGGCGAAGCGCTGAAAAAGCGTGTCGAACCGCTCGCCGCCTCGATCGGCACGCCAAAACTCTTCGAATGCGACGTGACGGACGAGGCCTCGATGGATGCCATGTTCGCCGATCTCGCCGCCGACTGGGGCAAGATCGATTTCCTCGTCCATGCCATCGGCTTTTCCGACAAGACCGAACTGCGCGGCCGCTATGTCGATACCAGCCGCCAGAATTTCCTGATGACGATGGACATCTCGGTCTATTCCTTCACCGCCGTCGCCCGCCGCGCCGCAGCCCTGATGCCCGAAGGCGGCTCGATCCTCACCCTCACCTATTACGGCGCCGAAAAGGTCATGCCGCATTACAACGTGATGGGTCTGGCCAAGGCCGCGCTGGAAGCCTCGGTCAAATATATCGCCGAAGACCTCGGCAAGGACGGCATCCGCGTCAACGCGATCTCGGCAGGCCCGATCAAGACCTTGGCCGCTTCCGGCATCGGCGATTTCCGCTACATCATGAAGTGGAACGAACTGAACTCTCCCCTCCGCCGCAACGTCACGCAGGAAGAGGTGGGCAAGGCCGCGCTCTACCTCCTCTCCGATCTCGGCTCGGGCACCACGGGCGAAAACCTGCATGTCGATGCAGGCTATCACGTGGTGGGCATGAAGGCGGTGGACGCCCCCGATATCGATGTCGTCACCGGCCGGGGCGCCAAGGAATGACCCCGTGACCCCCGGCGCCTTTGCCGCCTTTTCCGGCCTCGTCGTTCTGGCCGCCATCAGCCCCGGCCCCGCCGTGCTGATGTCGGCCCGCACCGGCCTGACCGAAGGGTTCCGCACGGGCGCCCTGCTGGCCATGGGCATCGCCACGGGCGCGGTGACATGGGCCTTGGCCGCCGTTTTCGGCCTCGGCCTCGTGTTCAAGGCCGCGCCCTCGCTCCTCTGGGCGCTCAAGCTCGCGGGCGGCGCCTACCTTCTTTGGATGGCCGTCACCCTCTGGCGCAATGCCGCCATCCCCTTCGATACCGCCGATACCCGCGCCCTGCCCCGTTCGCCCGCCTCGGCCTTCCGCCTCGGCCTCTGGACAAACCTGTCCAACCCCAAGGCGGCGGTGGTGTTCTCCTCGATCTTCCTCGGCACCATCGATCCCTCCACCCCCGCATGGGTGCTGGGCCTGCTTCTGGCGGTGATCTTCGTGTCGGAAACCACATGGAACACGCTCGTGGCCCGCATCTTCTCGCTCGACCGCACCCGCGCCCGCTATATCAGCCTCAAATCCCTGATCGACCGCAGCTTCGGCGGCATGCTCGCCCTCCTCGGGCTCAAGGTGGCCCTGACATGACCCCCATTTTCTGCCCCTAAATATCCCGGGGGTGCGGGGGCTGGCCCCCGCTCCGCCCCCGCGCAACCCGCCCTTCCCTGCCAAGGAACCGCACCATGAACGACCGTCTCCCCCACGAAAAAGGCTTCCACGTCAGCTGGGACCAGATCCACCGCGACGCCCGTGCGCTGGCATGGCGGCTCGATGGCAAGGGCCCGGGCGAAGGCGGCACATGGAAAGCGGTCGTCGGCATCACCCGCGGCGGCCTCGTCCCCGCGATGATCGTCAGCCGAGAGCTTGATATCCGCGTCGTCGATACGATCAGCGTCAAATCCTACAGCCACCAGTCGCAAAGCGAAGCCCGCGTGACCAAGGCCCCGCAGGCCGACCTGATGGGCGATGGCACCGGCATCCTGATCGTCGATGACCTGGTTGACAGCGGCAAGACGCTTGAGCTTGTCCGCAAGCTCTACCCCAAGGCGCAGTTTGCCACCGTCTACGCCAAACCCCACGGCAAACCGCAGGTCGATACCTACGTGACCGAGGTAAGCCAGGACACCTGGATCTTCTTCCCCTGGGACATGGCGCTGCAATATGTCCAGCCTTTCCGCGGTCAGGACTAACCCCCCCGCGCAAGACCGCGAACGCCCCGTCACCGCCGCGCCTGTCATCCCCGCGCCCCCGGTCATCCCCGCGCTGCCTGTCATCCCCGCGCAAGCGGGGATCGCTCCCCGCCATCCCCCGGCCCCCCGCCCAGCCACCGCTTCGTGAACCGATCGTAAAGCCTGCGTCCCGCGCGTCTGCATCGGTTGTGCATGCCCTCACATCCCCTTGCGCTCGTCCGAAACCCCCGTTCTATTCAGAACCGGATAGCCCAAAGGACCAGCCCGATGACCCTGCCGCTCAACCCCGCCATGGCCGCAACCGACCCGCCGCCGGTGATGGAGGCGCGGCGCTGGCTCACCGGCGCGGTCTTTCCCCCCGACCGCCCCCTGATCAATGTCAGTCAGGCCGCCCCCGTGGCGCCGCCCCCCCTCGGCCTGCGGCAGGCGCTGGCCGATGCCGCCCTGCATGACGACAGCGCCCATCTTTACGGCCCCGTCCTTGGCCTGCCCGATCTGCGGTCCGAGATTGCCGTGCAATGGTCCGCCGCCTATGGCGGCACCCTCACCGAAGATCAGGTCGCCATCACCCAGGGCTGCAATCAGGCCTTCACCGCGATCATGGCCACCCTTGCCGGCGCGGGGGATGAAGTTATCCTTCCAACCCCTTGGTATTTCAACCATAAAATGTGGCTCGACATGGCAGGGGTCAAAACCGTTCCCCTGCCCGCCGGCACAGGCCTGATCCCCGAGGCTGACGCCGCCGCCCGCCTGATCACCGCCCGCACCCGCGCCATCGTTCTGGTCAGCCCGAACAATCCGGGCGGGTCCGAATACCCCGCCGAAACCCTCGCCGCCTTCCGCGATCTTGCCCGCGCCCATGGCCTTGCCCTGATCGTCGATGAAACCTACCGCGATTTCGACAGCCGCACAGGCCGCCCGCATGATCTGTTCACCGATCCCGACTGGGACGATACCCTGATCCAGCTTTACAGCTTTTCAAAGGCTTACAGGCTCACAGGCCACCGCGTCGGCGCCATCCTGGCCTCGCCCTCCCGCCTTGCCGAGGTCGAGAAATTCCTTGATTGCGTCGCCATCTGCCCCGGCCAGCTGGGCCAGATCGCAGCACTTTGGGGGATGCGGAACCTGACGCAATGGGTCGCGGGCGAAAGGGCCGAAATCCTCGCCCGCCGCAGCGCGATGGGGGGCGGTTTCGCCGCCCTGCCCGATTGGCAACTGCTCGGCTGTGGCGCCTATTTCGCTTATGTGGCTCACCCTTACGCGATGTCCTCGGTCGATCTTTGCAAGCGCCTCGTGCACGAGGCGGGGCTGCTGATGCTGCCCGGAACCATGTTCCAGCCCCATGACGATCCCGCAGGACAGCGGCAACTGCGGATCGCTTTCGCCAATATCGACACCACCGGCATCGCCGAGATGTTCCGCCGCCTCGCCGCGCTGCGCCTTTAGCCCGCTTGCCCCGCGCGGCCCGACCGCATAGACAGGCGCCCGACACCCTTTTTGATCCCGCAAAGGCAGGATGATGGCAAAGCAGACGACTGGCGATACCCCCAAGAAACGCAAGGCCGGCACCACCCTGGTCTGGGCGCTTCTCGTGCTGATCATGCTGGGCCTTGGCGGCTTTGGCGTCACCAATTTCGGCGGCGGCATCGCCAGCATCGGCCGCGTGGGCGACCGCGAGATTGACGTGAACGACTATTCCCGCGCCCTGCGCCAGCAGCTTGACCAGATGTCGCGCCAGTTCGGCATGCAACTGACCATGGAACAGGCCCGTGCCTTCGGCATCGACCAGCAGGTGTTGCGCGGTCTGGTGTCGAAAACCGCGCTCGATAACGAAACCGCCCGTGTCGGCATCTCGGCGGGCGATGCCACGCTGGCGGCCGAAATCCAGAAAATGGATGCCTTCAAGGGCACCGCAGGCAGCTTTGACCGTGAAACCTATCGCTTTGCCCTGGAACGCAACAACCTGACCGAAACCAAGTTCGAAGCAGGGATTCGCGGCGATATCGCGCGCTCGATCCTGCAAGGCGCCATCGTCGGCGGCTTCACCGCGCCCAAGGTTTATGTCGATACGCTCGCCGCCTGGCAGGGCGAGGCGCGGTCCTTTTCGGTCCTGTCGCTGGCCGAGGCAGACCTGACCACCCCCTTGCCCGCCCCGACCGACGCCGAACTCAAATCCGTCTATGACGCGCAGATCGATGCGTTTACCAATCCTGAAGCAAAGCGCATTACCTATGTCGCCCTGCGCCCCGAAACGCTCGCCCCGACGATGACGGTCGATGACGCGGCGGTGAAGGCCGCCTATGACGCGAAACTGTCCGAATATGTGATGCCGGAAAAACGCCTTGTCGAACGGCTGGTCTATCCGACCGAGGATGAAGCCAAGGCCGCAAAAGCCAAGCTTGACGCGGGGACTGCGACATTTGATCAATTGGTTGAGGAACGTAAACTTTCCCTTACCGACATCGACCTTGGCGATGTGTCGCGCGATGACCTCGGCGCTGCCGCCGACGCGGTTTTTTCCCTTACGGAACCGGGGGTTACCGGCCCCATTGCCACCGATTTCGGCCCTGCGCTGTTCCGCATGAACGCCATCATCGCGGCGCAGGAAACCACCTTTGACCAAGCCAAGGACAAGCTGAAAGCCGACCTTCAACTTGAAGCCGCCAAAAAGGCCGTGGCCGACAAGCGCGAACAGATCGACGACCTTCTTGCCTCGGGCGCCGAGCTTGAGGATGCCGCCAAGGAAGCCGGCATGGAGCTTGCCAAGATCGATTACTCCGCTGCCACCCCGCAAGACGGCATCGCCGCCGATCCGGCCTTCCAGCAGGCTGCCCAAGCCCTGCAAGAAGGCGATTTCCCCGAGGCGATCGAACTCGACGATGGCAGCATCGCCGCCCTTCGTCTTGATGAAGTGGTGCCCGCAGCGCCCATTCCCTTTGATCAGGCCAAAGACAAGGTGGCCGCGGTCTGGAAGAAAGACGCCCTCGACAAGGCGCTGCTGGCGCGTGCCGAAGACATTGCAAAGGCCGTCGAAGGCGGCGCTGCGCTGGGCGGTTTCGGCATCGTGACGGTCAGCCGCAACCTGACCCGCGACGCGCGGCTTGATGGCCTGCCGCCCGATGTGGTGAAAACCGCCTTCGGCATGCAGAAAGGCGCGGTCAAGGCCTTGGGCGCAAACGGTTTTACTGGCTTGGTGCTGCTCGATGACGTGATCCCCGCCGCGACAACCGGCGACGACGCCGCCACCCTGCAAGACAGCATTGCCGTCAGCGCCCGCCGCGACATCGCGCAAGATGCCTTTGCCCTGTTCTCGGACGCCTTGGCCGCCGAGGCGGGCATCCAGCTTGATCAAGCCGCGATCAATGCGGTCAATGCCCGTATCCAGTAAGGCCCCTGCATGAAGCTCAGCCCCGGTTTTGACGAGTTCGAGCGTGGCTGGGCCGCAGGGCGCAACCAAGTCGTGCATGCCCGCCTTGCCGCCGATCTCGATACGCCGGTCTCCTTGATGCTGAAACTGGCCGAGGCGCGGACCGATACCTTCATGCTGGAAAGCGTGACGGGGGGCGAGGTGCGGGGCCGCTATTCGGTGGTGGGCATGAAGCCCGACCTGATCTGGCAATGCCATGGCACCGCCAGCCGCATCAACCGCGAGGCGCGCTTTGACCCCGCAGCCTTCCAGCCGCTTGACGGCTACCCGCTCGATACTCTGCGCTCCCTGATCGCCGAAAGCCGCATCGACCTGCCCGAAGGCCTGCCCCCCATTGCGGCGGGGCTGTTCGGCTATCTGGGCTATGACATGATCCGTCTGGTGGAACATCTGCCCGATGTGAACCCCGACCCGCTCGGCCTGCCCGATGCGGTGCTGATGCGCCCCTCGGTCGTCGCCGTGCTCGACGGGGTGAAGGGCGAAGTCACCATCGTCGCCCCCGCATGGGTGGCCTCGGGCCTGTCGGCCCGCGCCGCCTATGCCCAGGCCGCCGAACGGGTGATGGACGCTTTGCGCGATCTTGACCGCGCCCCGCCTGCCCAGCGTGACCTAGGCGAAGCCCGCCCCGTGGGCGAGGCCATCTCGAACTTCACCCATCAGGGCTACAAGGCCGCCGTCGAAAAAGCCAAGGATTACATCCGCGCGGGCGATATCTTTCAGGTCGTGCCCAGCCAGCGTTGGGCGCAGCGGTTCGAATTGCCTCCCTTCGCGCTTTACCGTTCGCTCCGCCGCACCAACCCCTCGCCCTTCATGTTCTTCTTCAATTTCGGCGGCTTTCAGGTCGTGGGCGCCAGCCCCGAAATCCTTGTCCGCCTGCGCGATGGCGAGGTGACGGTGCGCCCCATCGCAGGCACCCGCAAGCGCGGCGCCACGCCGGAAGAGGACAAGGCGCTGGAGCTTGACCTGCTGTCAGACCAGAAGGAACTTGCCGAACATCTGATGCTGCTGGACCTTGGCCGCAACGATGTGGGCCGCGTGGCCAAGATGGGCACGGTGCGCCCGACCGAACAATTCATCATCGAACGCTACAGCCATGTGATGCATATCGTGTCGAACGTGGTGGGCGAGATTGCCGAAGGGCAGGATGCGCTTTCCGCCCTGCTCGCGGGCCTGCCTGCGGGCACGGTTTCCGGCGCGCCCAAGGTGCGGGCGATGGAGATCATTGATGAGTTGGAGCCGGAAAAGCGCGGCGTCTATGGCGGCGGTGTCGGCTATTTCGCGGCCAATGGCGAGATGGACTTTTGCATCGCGCTGCGCACCGCCGTGCTAAAGGACGAAACCCTCTATATTCAGGCAGGTGGCGGCGTTGTCTATGACAGCGACCCCGAAGCGGAATATGAAGAAACCGTTAACAAATCCCGCGCCCTGCGGCGGGCGGCGGAAGATGCGGGCATGTTCGCCCGCCGTGGCAACGGCTAGGGCAGTGGCCTAGTCTTTCCGCCTCAGCACCGCACTGATCGGCGCCAGCGCGACCGAAGCGGCACGCCCCTCGACCGTCCATTGCAGCAGGGCGGCGATGGTATCGGGGCGGGTGCTGCCCAACACGATGACCGACCCTTCCTGCATGGCGCGAAAGGCCGCACGGTCCAGATAGCGCCGGATGACAGGCACCGATTCGCCCTGCGCGTCCAGAATACGGAACACGGTCGCATGGGGCAGCCCTTCGCGTTCGGCCACCTGATCGACCGCGTTCAGGCCGCGTTCCATGGTGACAACGCCCCTGCCCTGCGACGCGATGATCGGCACCGCCGCGCCCGCAATATCCTGTCCATTCGCGGCCAGCCCCGCCACGCCCAGAAAGGCCACCGCATCCGGCAGGGCCAGATCAAGCGCCTGATAGGTCTGTTCCAGATCGGCCGCTGTTGCCCCCTGCGGCACGGTATCGGTGGTCATCATCACCTCTTGCCCGCCCTTGCGGTAGATCGCTGCCGCTTCGGGCGCGCCGGGGGCAAGGGGGTCGATCACGAAGGTGACGGCAAAGGGAAGGGCTGCCAGGGTCTCGCGGTCGGTATCGGCCGCCCCGTCATCGATCAGGATGACCGAAAACAGCGGTTTGGCGTCAGGGTTGTCGAATGGCCGCGCGAACAGGTCAAGCGGGGTCGCGGCAGTGGCCGCAGCCTCTGGCGCGGCGGGCGCTGCCGGATCGGGCAGTTCGGTCAGCGGCTTGCCGTCAGGTTCGATCCGGCGGGGCAGCGGGGCCGGGGGCGCGGCTGCCTGACCGACGCGCGGGGCATCGGGCGCCTTTTGCAGCAGCGGGTCGGCCAAGGCAGGCGCAGGCGGAGGTTCGGCCGCATCTGGCGCGGGTTCAGCCACCAGCGGCGGCACGCTGGGCAAGGGCGCCACACGGGGCAAATCGCCCGCTTCGGGCGCAATCTGCGGCGTGGTCACATCCGGCACGACCGGTGCCACAGCTTCGGGCGCCACGGCAGGGGCCGTTTCGGGCTGCAAGTCGGGCGCAGCCGCAAGCGGGGTTTCGGGCTTTGCTTCGGCGGGCGCGGGGGCCGCAGGCTTTGCCACCCCGTCAGCCGTGGCGCTTTCTGCGGGCGCCGCATCGCTGGCGGATTGGCCAGAAGCACCGGCCGCATCCGAAGCGGGCGGAACGGCGGGTTCCTTGACCGGTTCCGTGGCGGGGGCTTCAATAGCGGCCGCGGGGGGCGTGGCGGGGGGCGCTGCATAGGCGGAAACGGGGGCCGCAGCGGGCCGTTCGGCGCCTTGCGGCAAGGGGACCACCTGCGACAGCACGGACAACCCCGCCGCTGCCACCACGCCACCCCAGACCAGCCCTGACACAAACCCGCGGATCACGCCCTATCCTCCGTCCCGTTCACCCTTTTCGGGCTGTCCGGCAGCAACGTCACCTTGACGCCCCGCCGGTCCTCTGCCCATGTATAGCCTGACCCGTCACGGGCTTCACCCCCAATCCGGCAAGGCCCGCAAGATGCTGCTCCTGATCGATAACTACGACAGCTTCACCTATAATCTGGTGCATTACATCGGGGAATTGGGCGCCGAAGTGGTTGTCAAACGCAATGACGCGCTGGATGTGCCGGCGGTGATGGCCATGAAGCCCTCGGCCATCGTGCTGTCGCCCGGCCCTTGCGACCCCGCGCAGGCGGGCATCTGCCTGCCGCTGACCCTTGCCGCACATCAGGCCCGAATCCCGCTTTTGGGGGTGTGCCTTGGCCACCAGACCATCGGGCAGGCCTTTGGCGGCGATGTTGTGCGCTGCCATGAAATCGTGCATGGCAAGATGGGCGTGATGAACCATGCAGGCCAAGGCGTCTTTCGTGGCCTGCCCAGCCCGTTCAAGGCGACCCGTTACCATTCGCTGATCGTGGACCGCGCCACCCTGCCCGACTGCCTTGAGGTGACCGCCTGGCTGGACGATGGCACGATCATGGGGCTGCGCCACAAGCAGGCCTTGATCGAAGGCGTGCAATTCCACCCCGAAAGCATCGCCTCGGAACACGGCCACCAGCTTTTGCGCAACTTCCTCGAAGAGGCAGGCGCCTTGGGGGTTCCGGCATGAGCGATATCCTTCGCCCGCTGATCGGCCTTGCCGCAGAACGCCCGCTGACGCAGGCCGAAGCCACCCTTGCCTTCGAGGCGCTGTTCAACGGCGAAGGCACACCCGCCCAGATGGGCGGGTTTCTCATGGCGCTGCGCACGCGGGGCGAGACGGTCGATGAATATACCGCCGCCGCATCGGTGATGCGCTCGAAATGCAACCGCGTGACCGCCCCCGCAGGGGCGATGGATATCGTGGGCACAGGCGGTGATGGCAAAGGCACGCTGAACATCTCGACCGCGACTGCCTTTGTCGTGGCTGCGGCGGGTGTGGCGGTGGCCAAGCATGGCAACCGCAACCTTTCGTCCAAATCCGGCTCGGCCGATGCGCTGACGGAAATGGGCCTGAACGTCATGGTCGGCCCCGATGTGGTGGAACGCTGCCTGTCCGAGGTGGGGATCGGCTTCATGATGGCGCCCATGCACCACCCCGCCATGCGCCATGTCGGCCCCGTGCGCACCGAACTGGGCACGCGCACCATCTTCAACATCCTTGGCCCCCTGACCAACCCCGCAGGGGCCAAGCGGCAACTGACCGGCACCTTTACTGACCGGCTGATTCGTCCCATGGCCGAAACGCTGCTGAAGCTTGGCTCGGAAAAGGCGTGGCTCGTCCATGGCGGCGACGGAACGGACGAGATTTCCATCGCAGCCCGCACCAAGGTTTGCGCGCTGGAAGGCGGGTTCCTGAAGGAATTCGAGATCGGCCCCGAAGATGCAGGCCTGCCCTATCACCCCTTCGAATCCATCCTTGGCGGTACGCCTGCCGAAAACGCCGTGGCCTTCCGCGCCCTGCTTTCGGGCCAGACCGGGGCCTATCGCGATGCGGTGCTCTTGAACGCCGCTGCCGCCCTTGTGGTGGCGGAAAAGGTGAAAACCCTGCCCGAAGGGGTTGACCTTGCCCGCCAAGCCATCGACAGCGGGGCCGCCCGTGCCAAGGTCGATGCCCTCGCCCGCCTGACGCAGGCCGCCTGAACCCCTTTGCCCCCGCGGCCGGACAATACCCATGCACACGATCCTAGACCGCATCAAGACCTACAAGCTGGAAGAAGTCGCCGCCCGCAAGGCCGCGCGTTCGCTGCAAGATCTGGAAGAGGCTGCGAACGCTGCCCCCGCCCCGCGCGGCTTTGCCCGTGCGCTGCACGATGCCAGCACAACCGGCTATGGCCTGATCGCCGAGGTCAAGAAGGCCTCGCCGTCAAAAGGCCTGATCCGCCCCGATTTTGACCCGCCCGCCCTTGCCCGCGCCTATGAGGCGGGGGGGGCGACCTGCCTTTCGGTGCTGACCGACGGGCCCAGCTTTCAGGGGGCCGATGCGTTCCTGACCCAATGCAGCGAAGCAACCAGCCTGCCCTGCCTGCGCAAGGATTTCATCTACGACCCCTACCAGATCGTCGAGTCGCGGGGCCTGCATGCCGATTGCATCCTGCTGATCATGGCCTCGCTCTCCGACAGTCAGGCCGCCGAACTTGAAGCCGCGGCCTTCGACTGGAAGATGGATGTGCTGATCGAGGTGCATGACCGCGCCGAACTTGACCGCGCGGCCAAGCTGAAAAGCCCGCTGATCGGGATCAACAACCGCAATCTGCACACGTTCGAGGTGACACTCGACACCACGCGCGACCTTGCGCGCCGCGTGCCCGAGGATCGGCTGATCGTATCGGAAAGCGGGCTTTACACGCCTGCCGACCTTGCCGACATGGCCCGTTTCGGGGCGCGGTGCTTCCTGATCGGTGAAAGCCTGATGCGGCAAAAGGATGTGGAAACGGCAACCCGCGCCATTCTGTCAGACCCGCTGAAAGCGCAGGGGGGCATATGAGCCTTTCCCATTTCGACGAACAGGGTCACGCCCATATGGTCGATGTGTCGGGCAAGCCCGTGACCGACCGTATCGCCGTGGCGCGGGGGGCGGTGGTGATGTCGGCCGAAACGCTGGCCATGATCTCCGAAGGCCGCGCCAAAAAGGGCGATGTTCTGGCCGTGGCGCGGCTTGCGGGGATCATGGGGGCGAAAAAAACGGCCGATCTGATTCCGCTCTGCCATCCCTTGCCCATCACCAAGGTCGCACTTGATCTGACACCCGACCCCGCCTTGCCCGGCATCGTGGTGGAAGCCACGGTCAAGACCGGCGGGCAAACCGGGGTCGAGATGGAGGCGCTGACCGCTGTTTCGGTCGCCTGTCTGACGATCTATGACATGGTCAAGGCGGTGGAAAAATCGATGCGGATCGAAGATATCCGCCTGATCCTGAAAGATGGCGGCAAATCAGGCCGTTACGAGGCGAAGTGATGATCTCGGTCGAAGACGCTCTCGCCCGTTGTCTTGCCCTTGCCAAACCCTTGCCGACCGAGACCGTCGCCCTGCGCCATGCCGCAGGCCGCCGCATGGCCACCCCCGCCATAGCCCGCCGTGACCAGCCGCCCTTTGCCGCCTCGGCCATGGATGGCTATGCGGTGGCGGGCGATCCGGTGGCGGGTGACCGCTTTGCCGTAGTGGGCGAGGCGGGCGCAGGCCATGCCTATCACGGCGGGCTTTCGACGGGTCAGGCCATTCGCATCTTTACCGGCGCGCCTGTGCCCAAGGGGGCAACGCGGGTGGTGATACAGGAAGATGTGGATCGCGCGGGCGATACGATCACCATCCGCCCCAATGCCGATGCAGGCCCGCATATCCGCCCCGCGGGACAGGATTTTCGCGCCGGTGACCGCCTGTCGCCCCGCCTTCTGCGCGCCAATGACCTTGCCTTGTTGGCCGCGATGAACATTGCCACCGTTCCCGTCACCCGCCGCCCCGTGGTTGCGCTGATCGCCACGGGGGACGAGTTGGTGATGCCCGGCGAAGACCCCGCCCCCGACCAGATTATCGCGTCGAACACCTTTGCCCTTGCCGCCATGGTCGAGGCTGCGGGGGCCGAGGCGCGCCTTTTGCCCATCGCCCGCGACAGCGAGGCCGAATTGCTTGCCGTGCTGGAAATGGCGGTCGATGCCGACCTGATCGTCACCATCGGCGGGGCTTCGGTGGGCGACCATGATCTTGTCGGTCGCGTGGCCGAAAGCATGGGGCTAGACCGCGCCTTTTACAAAATCGCCATGCGCCCCGGAAAGCCGCTTATGGCGGGCCGTCTGCGCGGTGTGCCGATGTTGGGCCTGCCGGGCAATCCGGTGTCCTCGATCGTCTGCGGGCATCTTTTCCTGCTGCCAATGCTGCGGGCGATGCTGGGCCATGATGACCCTGCCCCGCAACCGCGCCAAGCGGCGGTGACGGTGGACCTGCCTGCCAACGGGCCGCGCAGCCATTACATGCGTGCGCGGCTGTCGTCAGAGGGGATCACCCCGTTTGCCCGTCAGGACTCTGCCCTGCTGTCGATCCTGACCGAGGCTGACGCCCTGTTGATCCGCCCCGCCCATGACGGGCCGATTCCTGCCGGAACGACCGTGCCCTATCTGCCAATCTGACGCTTCGCCCCGCTTTTGCTTGACACAAAAGGGGAACGCTGGCAGAACATTGCGACAACTTCCCATTTCAGGGGCGCGCCATGCTGACACGCAAACAGCTCGAACTGCTCGATTTCATCAAGACCCGGACAGACCGCGACGGCGTGCCCCCCTCGTTCGACGAGATGAAAGAGGCGCTGGACCTGCGGTCGAAATCGGGCATCCACCGCCTGATCACCGCGCTGGAAGAACGCGGCTTCATCCGCCGGCTGGCGCACCGTGCGCGGGCGCTGGAAATCGTCAAGCTGCCCGAAGCGATGGAAAAGCCCGGCTTCAACCCGCGCGTCGTGACGGGCAGCAAGGTTGATACGCCCAAAGCCGCATTGCCGGTGCAGGCGGCGGTCGATGCCATTGAACTGCCGGTCATGGGGCGCATTGCGGCGGGCGTTCCGATCGAGGCGATTGCCGAAATTTCGCACCATGTCGCCGTGCCGGGATCGATGCTTTCAGGACGCGGCGCCCATTACGCGCTTGAGGTCAAGGGCGACTCGATGATCGAAGCGGGGATCAACGATGGCGACATCGTTGTAATCCGCGAACAGGGCACAGCCGACAATGGTGATATCGTCGTGGCGCTGGTGGAAGAGCAGGAAGCCACGCTCAAGCGGTTCCGCCGCAAGGGCGGCATGATCGCGCTGGAAGCGGCCAACCCCGCCTATGAAACGCGGCTGTTCCCCGAACATGCGGTGCGGGTGCAAGGGCGCCTTGTCGGGTTGATCCGCACCTATTGATCGGGCGACCACAGGCGCCGTGCGGCATGGGTCGGGGTGATCGCCAGATCGGCGGCGATGGCAACGGTTCCGCTGCGGGCAAGGGTGGTGGGATCCAGCAGCACGCAGCCGGACGCCTGCACCGGAAAAGGCGCGATGACAAGATCGGCAAGCGAACACAGGTCAGCCGCGGCAACATCGGCCTTTGGTGACAGCAAAAGCCCGCGATAGGGGCCAAGCCGGAACCTTTGGCCCAGTGGATCGGCCACGAAACCGGCACGGGCAGCAGCCTCGGCCTGCGGGGCCAGATCGCCATCTTTTTCAAGCCATGTGAGCGCGGCAAAGCCACCGCCCTTCGGCTTTGACAGCGCCCTGCCTTCGGGGCCCATCAGTCCGGCCAGGCTGCCGTCGGAACTGACCAGTAGCGCAGGCCGGTCTGCCTGTGCCCAAAGCCCCAAGACCAACGCCGCCAGTGCCACCCCTGCCAAACGGCCCCAGCCCTGCCACAGCACGGCCCAGACCAGACCCAGCGTCAGGACCGGCAGCACCCACCACGGCGGGGCGGCTATGCCCGTCACCGCCCCCTCGAGGTCTGCAACACGGCCCGCCACATAAAGAATCCAGCCCGCCCCCTGCCCCATCACCCACAGCGCAGGTTCGGCCAGCCCCAAAGGCGCCAGCAGCGCCGCCACGGCGCCCGCGGGCATCACCACCGCGCCCATCACCGGCACGGTCAGCAGGTTGGCGAGAAAGCCGTAATCGGTAAAGCGGTTGAAATGCGCCGCTGCATAGGGCGCAGTCGCCAGCCCGCCGATCAGCGACGATACGACCAGCACCATCGCCTCGCGCCGAAGCCATGGCAGGCGGGCGGGCAAGCGGGTGTTGATCGCCTCGAACCCGGCAATCAGGGCGACGGTGGCGGCAAAGCTCATCTGGAAACCGGGCGACAGCAGCGCCTCGGGCTGCCAAAGCAGCAACACCAGACCCGCCAGCGATACCGCCCGCAGGGTCAGCGCCCGCCGGTCCAGCAGCACCGCCCCCAGCATCACCACCACCATGATAAAGGCGCGTTCGGTTGCCACATTGGCCCCCGACAGCAAAAGGTAAAAGCTGGCCACCCCCAGCGACACCACCGCCGCCACCTTGCGCGTATCGACCCGCAGCGCGACATACGGAACCAGCGACAGGCCATGGCGCAGCAGCGAAAAGACAAAGCCGATCAGGAAGGCAAGGTTCATCCCCGAAATAGCCAGAAGATGGGCAAGGCTGGAATCGCGCAGATCCTGCACCGCCCCCAGCGACAGGCCAGACCGGTCGCCCGTCATCGCGCCCGCCGCAAAGGCCCCGGCATCGCCGCCGATCACGCGCTGGATCGCGGCGCTTAGCCTTGCGCGCAGCTGGCCGATCCACTGTTCGGCCCCGTCCGGTTCGGACCACAGCAAAACCGGGCTTCGGGTATAGCCGACCGCGCCCAACCCTTCGAAATAGGCCATCTGGCGGAAGTCGAAACTTTGCGGCTCGACCGGGCCTTCGGGGGCCGACAGGCTGGCGGTCATCATCACTGTCTGGCCGGGTTCGGGATGCAAAAAACCCTGGTCGCCGTGCAGCGACACGCGGATCAGGCGCGGGGTGCGGTCGGGGGGCAGGCGGTCAAGCTCGACCTGGTCGAGTGTCAGGCGCAGCGCATCGCTTTGCGAGCGGTCGATCTCGATCACGCGGCCGGTGACGGGGCCGTAATAGCGCCCTTCGAGCATGGGCCCCGCGACCAGATGCACCCGCAGGCCCGCCGCCAGCACACCGGCAAGCAGCGCCGCCAGAAAGACCATCGGCGCATGCCACAGGTCATGGCGGGCCAGCACCGCCGCCATGACCAGCCCGATTGCGCATAGACCATAGGCCGCGGTCCCCGGTTCGGCCGGCAAGGCGAACCACAGGCCGACACCGCAGGCCACACCCACCGGCAGGAACGGAAACAACCGCCCCCGCGCCGCAAGAAGGCGTTCCAACGGCCAGCTTGCCCATGCCCTGCCCACCTTGTTTTGCGCCCCGCGATTGCCTAAGGATGCGCCGACCCTAGACCGGTCCTGCTTTCCGAAAGGTTAACGCTTGATGAACGCCGCCGCGGCCAAACCCGTTGTCACCCGGTTCGCCCCTTCTCCGACCGGATATCTGCATATCGGCGGCGGGCGGACCGCGCTGTTCAACTGGCTTTATGCCCGCGGGCGCGGCGGGAAATTCCTGCTGCGGATCGAAGATACCGACCGCGAACGTTCGACCCCCGAAGCGACCGAGGCGATCTTGCAGGGCCTGCGCTGGCTGGGCCTTGACTGGGATGGCGAGGCCGTCAGCCAGTTCGAACGCAAGGACCGCCATGCCGAGGTGGCGCACCAGATGCTTGCGCGGGGCACGGCCTATAAGTGCTTTTCGACGCAGGACGAGATTGCCGCCTTCCGCGCCGAACAAGAGGCGGCAGGGGCCAGCTATGCGGTGTTTCAAAGCCCGTGGCGCGATGCTGATCCTGCCACCTATCCTGACGCGCCTTATGTCATCCGCATGAAGGCCCCCCGCACGGGCGAAACGGTGATCGACGATCAGGTGCAGGGGCGCGTGGTGATACAGAACGCCACGCTGGATGACATGATCGTGCTGCGGTCGGACGGAACGCCCACCTATATGCTGGCCGTGGTGGTCGATGACCATGACATGGGTGTCACCCATGTGATCCGGGGCGACGATCACCTGAACAATGCCGCCCGCCAGCAGATGGTCCATGATGCGATGGGCTGGGAAATTCCGGTCTGGGCGCATATTCCGCTGATCCACGGGCCGGATGGCAAAAAACTGTCCAAACGGCACGGGGCCACGGCGGTGGGTGACTATCAGGTGCAGGGCTATCCGGCGGCGGGAATGCGGAATTACCTGACCCGTCTGGGCTGGGCCCATGGCAACGAGGAATTCTTCACCAGCCAACAGGCGATGGAGTGGTTCGATCTGGGGGGAATCGGCCGTTCTCCGGCGCGGCTGGATTTCAAGAAGCTGGAAAATCTGTGCGGCCAGCACATTGCCGCGGCGGAAGATGCTGCGCTGCTGCATGAAATCGAGGCCTTCCTTGCGGCAGCGCACAGGCCGGTCTTGACCGCTGCACAACGTGATGGTCTGGCGCGGGCGCTGTATTGCGTGAAAGATCGCGCAAAGACATTCCCCGAACTGCTTGAAAAGGCTCATTTCGTACTGGTTTCGCGGCCTGTTGCGGCGGATGATGCGGCGGCGGCGGCGCTTGATACGGTATCCCGTGGTATACTGAAATCGTTGACGCCGCGCCTGCAAACTGCTAGCTGGACGAAAGAGGAACTGGAGCCGATCCTGACCGAATGTGCCACGGCCCATGGCATCGGATTTGGGAAATTGGCCGCCCCCTTGCGGGCCGCCCTTGCCGGACGGACCGCGACACCCAGCGTTTACGACATGATGCTTGTCATCGGTCGGGACGAAACGATTTCGCGGCTGACGGACGCCGCCGGCTGATCCGGCACGCCCCATCGCCGCTAGCTGCCACGCCGCCGCCGGTCTGCCCGGTCGCGGCACATAAGGGATGTGAGAGATGGCCGATGCCAAAAGAACCGCGACACTGACACTGGACGGCAAGTCCTATGACCTGCCGGTCCATTCGCCCACGCTCGGCCCCGATGTGCTGGATATCCGCAAGCTTTACGCCGAGGCAGATGTTTTCACCTTTGACCCCGGCTTCACCTCGACCGCCGCTTGCGAAAGCGCGATCACGTTCATCGATGGTGACAAGGGCGAGCTTTTGCATCGTGGCTATCCGATCGAACAACTGGCCGCGAAATCGACCTATCTCGAAGTGTGCTACCTGTTGCTTTACGGAGAGTTGCCGAACAGCGCGCAGCTTGCCGATTTCAAAAGCCGCGTGATCCGGCACACGATGGTGCATGAACAGATGCACAACTTCTTCCGCGGGTTCCGCCGTGACAGCCACCCGATGGCCACGATGGTGGGCGTAGTGGGGGCGATGTCGGCCTTTTACCATGACAGCCTTGACATCAATGACCCGTGGCAGCGCGAGGTTGCGGCGATCCGCATGGTGGCCAAGCTGCCGACGATTGCGGCCATGGCCTACAAGTATTCGATCGGCCAGCCCTTTGTTTACCCGAAAAACGCGCTGAGCTATGCGGGCAACTTCCTGCATATGTGCTTTGCCGTTCCGGCCGAGGAATATGTGGTCAATCCGGTGCTGGAAAAGGCCATGGACCGGATCATGATGCTGCATGCCGATCATGAACAGAACGCCTCGACCAGCACGGTGCGTCTGGCGGGGTCGTCGGGGGCGAACCCGTTTGCCTGCATCGCGGCGGGCATTGCCTGCCTGTGGGGTCCGGCGCATGGCGGGGCGAACCAGGCCTGCCTTGAAATGCTCAAGGAAATCGGCACGGTTGACCGGATTCCCGAATATGTCGCCAAGGCCAAGGACAAGAATTCGGGCTTCCGCCTGATGGGCTTTGGCCACCGCGTTTACAAGAACTTCGATCCCCGCGCGACGGTGATGAAGGAAAGCGCGGACGAGGTGCTTGACCTGCTGGGCGTGCATGACAACCCGCTGTTGCAGGTGGCCAAAGAGCTTGAGCGGATCGCGCTGTCGGATGACTATTTCATCTCGAAAAAGCTGTATCCGAATGTCGATTTCTATTCGGGCATCATCCTTGAAGCGATGGGCTTCCCCACGTCGATGTTCACGCCGATCTTTGCCATCAGCCGCACCGTGGGCTGGATCGCGCAGTGGAAAGAGATGATCGGAGAGGCGAACCAGAAGATCGGCCGCCCGCGCCAGCTGTATGTCGGCGCGACGCAGCGCGACTATGTGGATATCGCAAAGCGCGGCTGAAAACGCAGCCGCGAACAAGAAAGGGCGGTCCATCGGGCCGCCCTTTTGCGTTCAGGGGCGCGTTGTGCCATCCAGCGTGGGGATGCTGCCATAGAGATCGACCCTGCGATCACGGAACAGACCCCAACTGCGGCGCAGGGCGGCGATGGCGTCAAGGTCAAGCGTGGCGGTCAGAAGCTGTTGCGCGTCACGCCCCGCCTTGGCCAGCACCTGGCCCTGATGGTCAGCGATGAAGGACGACCCGTAAAAGGTGACGGCGGTGCCTTCAGGTGCGGTTTCGGTGCCGATGCGGTTCGAGGCGATGACGGGCATGATATTGGCCGCCGCATGGCCGCGCATCACCATTTCCCAATGCGGTTGGCTGTCATAGTCCGGCGCGGGCGGTTCGGACCCGATGGCCGTGGGGTATAGCAGCATCTCGGCCCCTTGCAGGGCCATGGCGCGGGCGGCTTCGGGGAACCACTGGTCCCAGCAGATGCCAACCCCGATGCGCCCTGCCGCCGTATCCCAGACGCGAAAGCCGGTATCGCCGGGCGAGAAGTAATATTTCTCTTCATATCCCGGGCCTTGCGGGATGTGGCTTTTGCGGTAGATGCCCAAAACACGGCCATCGGCATCGATCATGGCGACCGCATTGTAATGCGCCTGCCCGGCCCGTTCAAAAAAGGAAAGCGGCAGGACAACGCCCAATTCCCGCGCCAGCGCCGAAAAGCGGGCGATCAGTGGGTGCCCCGTGGCCGGTTGGGCAAGGTCGAAATATTCGGCCCGCTGGGTGATGCAGAAATAGGGCGCGGCGAAGAGTTCCTGGATCAGCACGACGCCCGCGCCCTGCGCCGCGGCTTGGCGGATCAGGGTTTCGGCAGTATCGGCATTGGCGGGCAAATCCCACGAACAGGCGAATTGCGTGGCGGCGACGGTGATTTGGCGCATGTCGGTTCCCTTAGGCGGCGTCCTGCAACCATGACCAGATGCGCAGCGGGGTAAAGGGCATGTCCACCTGTTCCACCCCACGCCCCGCCAGCGCATCGCGCACCGCGTTCGACACCGCGCCAAGCGCGCCGACCGTGCCCGCCTCGCCACAGCCTTTCATGCCCAAAGGGTTCATGATCGAGGGTGTGGGTTCGCTGGTAAAGGACATGAAGGGCAGATCGGTTGCCCGCGGCAGGGCGTAATCCATGAAGCTGGCGGTCAGAAGCTGGCCGGTTTCGTCATAAACCCCGTTTTCGGTGACCGCCTGCCCGAAGCCCTGCGCCACCCCGCCATGCACCTGCCCGATGGCAAGGGTGGGCTGGATCAGTGTGCCGAAATCATCGACCACGGTGTAACGGTCCAGCACCAAGGCGCCGGTTTCGGGGTCGATCTCGACCTCGGCCAGATGGGCGCCATTGGGGAAGGAACGGCCGTCAAGCTTGGTCGTGGCCGACTGGTCGCACAGGTCGGCGCGGCCCTTGGTGCGGGCCAGTTCCGCAGCTTCGGCCAATGTCAGGCGCAGGTTGCTGCCGGGGGCGCCAAAGACGCTGCCGTCGAAGGCCACACCCTGCTGGCCCGTGGCTTCCCCGAGGAAGGCGGTAAAGCGTTCGACCACCTGCATCACCGTGCCGCGAATGGCGGTGCCTTGGGTGGTGACGGAACGGGAACCGCCCGTGCCGCCGCCCCGCGCGATGCGGTCGCTGTCGCCCTGCACGATGCGGATCAGGGCTTCTTCAAGGCCGGTCTGTTCGGCCACCATGCGGGCATAGACGGTTTCATGGCCCTGCCCGTTTGACTGGGTGCCCACGTAAAGCGTGGCGCCGCCATCTTCGTCCAGCACCAGACGGGCGGTTTCATGGGCATCGCCAAGGATCGATTCGATATAGGTGGCAATGCCAAGACCGCGCAGCAAGCCCTTGGCTTCGCTGGCCTTTTTGCGGGCATGGAAGCCTGCGATGTCGGCTTCGGCAATGGCGCGGTCAAGCACGCGGTCGAAATCGCCCACGTCGATCAACTCGCCCGTGGCGGACTGGTAGGGGAAGGCCCTGATGAAATTGCGACGGCGCAGATCGAAGGGATCGACGCCCAGCACCCGCGCCGCCTGATCCATGGCGCGTTCGATGGTCAAAATCGCCTCGGGCCGGCCCGCGCCACGATAGGCATCGACCGGGGCGGTGTTGGTGTAAACGCCCACCGCGTTCAGCCATGCGGCCTTGATGTCGTAAACCCCCGTCAGCACCTTGGCGAAAAGCTCGGACTGGATCGGTTGCGCGTAGCCGGAATTGTAGGCGCCAAGGTTCGACACCAGACGCACGCGATAGGCGGTGATCTTGAGGTCGGCATCAAAGGCCAGTTCGGCATCGGCGACCAGATCGCGGCCTGCATTGTCGGTCAGCATCGCCTCGGTCCGTTCCGACATCCAGCGCACGGGGCGGCCCAGCAGGCGGGCGGCTTGCGAAATGCAGACATATTCGGGATAGGCAAAGGATTTCATGCCGAAACCGCCGCCCACATCGGGGTTGGTCACGCGCACATCATCGCGCTTCAGCCCCAGCATCCGCGCCAGTTCTTTTTTCTGCCCCCACACGCCCTGCCCGTTGACGCACAGGTGCAGGCGCCCCCCCGTCCATTCGGCCCATGCGCCGCGCGGTTCCAGCGAATTGACGATCACGCGGTTATGCACGACGCGGGTTTTCACCACATGGGCGGCGCTGGCCATGGCGGCGTTCACCGCATCCTCTTGGCCCATGCCCCAGTCATAGGCAAGGTTGCCGGGCGCTTCGGGGTGGATCGCGGGCGCGCCGGGATCGAGCGCGATGGTGACGGGCAGATCGCGTGTATCCAGCACCACCCGTTCCGCCGCATCACGGGCGGCGGCCACGCTGTCGGCCACGATCAGGGCAATCGCCTCGCCCACGAAACGCACGCGGTCGCGGGCCAGAACGGGGCGTTCGGGGGCGGCGCCTTCGCTGCCGTCACGGTTGGTGACGGTGTCGAAATCCATGCCCAGCGTCACACCCTGCGAAGCCAGATCATGGGCCGTCAGCACCAGATGCACGCCGGGTGCTGCGCGGGCAGCAGAGACATCAAGCGTGGTGATGTCGGCATGGGCCATATCGGCGCGCAGGAAATAGGCGCAAAGTGCGTTTTTCGGTGCGATATCATCGACATAGCCGCCTGTTCCGGTCAGGAAGCGCAGGTCTTCGCGGCGGCGGAGCGGTTGGGCAGAGCCGAATTTCATCGTATGTATCCCTTGGCTGTTGCCGCAAAAACTACGCCCCCGGCGGGCAATGTCCAGCCGGGGGCGCCGAAAAATCGGGACTGTGGAAGGGTTCAGACCTTCAGCGACAGAACCGTGGCCATCTGCAATTCGCCAAAGCCGTTGAAGCGGCTGTTGGTGACGACCGAATAGGCCCCCATGCCCTGCACGATCACGAAGTCGCCCTCGATCAGGTCAGCGGGCAGCGGTACCTCGCCGGGAAGGCGGTCAACCGAATCGCAGGTGGGGCCAAAGACGATGCGCGGCACGGCATGGCCCTGACGGCGATCGCCTTCGGGCGAGAGAACCTCGATCCGGTCGATCACGCCGATCAGCGGCAGTTCGGTCAGCGAGCCATAGACACCATCGTTCAGGAACACATGGCTGTCGTCACGCAGCGCCTTGACGCGGGCGGCAAGGGTGAAGGCATCGCCGCACAGCGCGCGGCCCGGTTCGCAGACCAACAGCGGGCGGTCGGACCCGAAGGCCTCGGTCGCGACGCGGTCGATAAGCTGGAAGGTGGCTTCCAGTTGCGGGGTCACGCCGTTCAGGCGGTGCGAGGGGAAACCGCCGCCCACATTCAGGCGGGCGATGGTCACACCGGCATCGCGGGCGATATCGGCCGCGGTGCGGATATAGGCATCCCACGCCGCCGGATCGGTGCATTGCGTGCCGGGGTGGAAGGTGATCGAGGGGATGAAACCCGCTTCGGCAACGGTCTTGAGCAGGTCAACCGCAAGCTCGGCCGTGGCACCGAATTTGGCGCCGAAGTTATAGGCCGCACCCGACACCGGCAGCTTGAAGCGCACCGAAATTTCGGTATCCGCAGTGGGGACCAGTTCGATCAGCTTGGCCAATTCGCTTTTGGAATCAACCGAATAGGACTTTACGCCCTTTTCGACGGCATAAAGGATCTCGGTCCGCGTGCGGACGGGGTTGTTGTAGTGGATGGCCGCATCGGGGGCCAAGCGGCGGATCAGGTCGATCTCGAATCCGCTCGCGCAGTCATAGCCGCGCACGCCGGCGGCGGCGAGGTTTTCGATCACCTCTTCGCCGGGGTTCGATTTGACCGCATAGGTCACCATGCCGGGGAAACCGTCGATGAAACGGCGCGCGGCGGCTTGCAGGGCCGAGGGCGAGAAGAACAGCACCGGATTTTCCGGTTGCTGGTTACGCAAGAATTCGGTCGGATTGGTCCAGATTGTTTTGGACAGTCCCATCGGCGTGATCCTTTCTGCCAACAAGACGCAAGCCCTCCCCCGTTGCTCTCCATGGGGTGGCGGCACCTGCGTGGTTTTTTCCAACCAGGCCAGGTGCGTATGAGCCGCCCTTTTCCTGCAACGTAGGATGCCGCATATGGGCTACAACTTCACCGGACAAAACTGTATAAATGAAGTCTAGGATCGTTAGAATGACGAAAAGACCGGTCAAAATGCATGGATGAGCTGGATCGCAACATTCTGGGCCTGTTGGGGGCCGATGCCCGTATGTCGGTGGCGACGCTGGCGCGGCGACTAAAGGTAGCGCGTTCGACCATTCAGGCGCGGCTGGAGCGGCTGGAAACCACCGGGGTCATTGCGGGATATACGCTGAAACTGGGAGAATCGGCCAAGCAGGGGCGGCTCAGGGCGAGCGTGCTGTTGTCGATCGAGCCGCGGGCGCAGGCGGGGATTTTGCAGCGGCTGAAGTCGATTTCCGAGGTGGAGAAGGTGTTTACCACCAGCGGGCGCTTTGATTTGCTGATGCAGATCGCCTGCGCGAATACGCAGGTGCTGGATCAGGTGCTGGACCAGATCGGGCAGATGACGGGGGTGAAATCGTCCGAAAGCCTGATCCATCTGAGCACGCGGATCGACCGCGCGGTGTGAGGGGCGGGGGAGGTTTGGGGCGGCAAAAGGCAAGCGGGCGGGATGCACAACCGATGCAGACGCGGGAATCGCCGCGTTAACGGTTTTTTCGCCTTTTGTGCCGGTCAGTTCTGGGGATGGCAAATCGGGTTGCCCTGCCGGTCGAACCCCGCCACCACACATTCCGACCCGTCCGACAGGATCAGGACCGAACCGATGACAATGGCGGCGGTGCGGCCGCGATGGCGCTTTTTGCGCTCAATCGGTTCGGGCGCGATGATGGCGGCGATGTCGGCAACGGGGGGAAGATCGAGGGCCATGCTATCCTGCGGGTCGGTAAAAATTAACGTAAATTAATAGATAGGCCCGCAGGCGGGCGGGTGTAAGGGTCAGGCGGCGGGAAAACAGCGCGACAGCAGCACGGTCAGCGTGGCGTCACGGTCGGCGGGGGCAAGATCGCACAGCGGTTTCAACCGGCCCGACATCAGCAGATCGGCCAGACCATGCGCCTGCGCCCAAAGCGCGGCCACATCGGCCACCCCGCCCCCAGCCGCCGCGACCTGCGCTTGCAGATGGTCATAGGCGGCATCGGCGGCAGCACAAAGCGCAGGGTCGCCAAAGGCGGGGCGGTCGGAGCCGAACATCAGCCGGAACAGCGCGGGGCGGGCAAGCGCGAAGTCGATATAACCCAGCCCCCCCGCCACCAGTTGGGCATGGGGGTCGGGATTGGCCCGCGCCTCGCGCTCTGCCTGGGTGGCGAGAAAGCGGCGGAAGCCTTCGGCAGCCAGCGCGGTCAGCAGGCCCTGTGCATCACCGAAATGATGGGCGGGGGCGGCGTGGCTGACCCCTGCCCGCTTGGCGACCTGCCGCAGGGAAAACGCCTCGACCCCGCGTTCGGCCAGTTCGGCCTCGGCCGCGTGCAGCAGGGCGGCGCGCAGATCGCCGTGATGGTATTTGCGGTCTTCCATGGCAAAGGGGTAGCAGGCGATCTTGACGGTGTAAAGTTTTGCTTGACGCGGCGGCGGGAAGCGGTGATCTTGGCGGTGTCAAGATTTGCCGATGGGCATGCTGGCGCCCCGCGTTATCCCCGCGAAAGCGGGGATCTTCCGGTGGCGCCGGGGGTGAAGGTGGTGATGGTTCCGAGGGAGATCCCCGCTTTCGCGGGGGTGAAAGGAGGAGGATAGCGATATGCAGATGACACCCGAGATGTTGTTCCAGCTTTCCGGCCCCGTGGCCCTGCTGGGCTGGCTGGCGCTGGTGCTTTCGCCGCTGCGGCCTGCGCTGGCGCAGGTGGTGGCGGGGGTGGTGGTGCCCTTGGTGCTTTCGGTCGGCTATGCGGGGTTGATCCTTGCCCATTGGGCGGGGGCCGAGGGGGGCTTTGGATCGCTGGCCGATGTGGCGGCGCTGTTTGCCAACCCGTGGCTGTTGCTGGCGGGGTGGCTGCATTACCTGGCCTTCGATCTGTTGGTGGGGGCGTGGATCGTGCGGCGCGCACGGGCCGAGGGGGTGCATCATGCACTGGTGCTGCCCTGCCTTGCGCTGACCTTTCTGTTTGGCCCCATCGGCTTTTTCGCCTTTTCCGTGCTGCGTCTGACCCTTTCACGCCCAAAGGTGGCCCAATGACAACGATCCCTTCTTCCCTGCCCGTGTCGCGATTCTGGACCGATGCGCCCGTACTGGCCATGGCCGCCCTTGCGGTGGCGGCAACGGCGCTGCCGGTTCTGGTGGCGCATGGGCTTGATGCGCGGCGGGTGATGGATGAGCCTGTCTGGCTGAAGCCGCTGAAATTCCATATCGCGCTGGTGATCTATCTGGCCACGCTGGCCTTTTACGCCCGCTTCATGCCCGAGGCCGCGCGGATGGGGCGGGGATGGCAGGTGTTCAGCGTGATCGTCGCGGCCTCGGTCGTGCTGGAGCTGGTCTGGATCGACGGGGCGGCGATGCTGGGGGTGCGGTCGCATTTCAACCATAGCGGGCTGTGGGCGGTGGTCTATCCGGTGATGGGGGTGGTGGCTATTACGCTGACGGCGGCGAGCCTGTGGATGGGGCTGGCGATCCGCGGGAATGACATGTTGGACCCCGCGCTGCGCCTGTCGCTGGTGCTGGGGCTGGTGCTGACCTTTGTGCTGACGGTGGGGGCGGCGGGGTTTCTGGCGGGCGGGACGGGGCATCTGGTGGGCACGCCGGTGACGGGGGCGAAGGTGCCGCTGATGGGCTGGAGCCGCGAGGTGGGGGATTTGCGGATTGCCCATTTCATCGCTGCCCACGCGCTGCATGCGCTGCCGCTGCTGGGCTGGGCCTTGGCGGTGCTGGGGTTGGGGGGCACGGCCTTTGGCCTTGTGGCGGTCTGGGGGGCGGCGGTCTTGTATGTGGCGGTGGTGGTGGCCACGCTGGCGCAGGCCTTGGCGGGGATGCCGCTGATCTGACCGCTTTCCCTTGGGGCGCTGTCACGCTAGAACCCCCCGCAATGCGCCGCGCGGGCCCTGCGCGGCAAAGACGGGATGACAGCGATGCCGATGGAAAAGACCTTTAACGCAAGCGAAGCCGAGGCGCGGATTTCCGCTGCCTGGACCAAGGCGAAAGCCTTTCGTGCGGGTGCCAATGCCAAGGCGGGCAAGCCTGCCTTTTCCATCATGATCCCGCCGCCCAATGTGACGGGAAGCCTGCATATGGGCCATGCCTTCAACAACACGTTGCAGGACATCCTGATCCGCTGGCACCGGATGCGGGGCGATGACACGCTGTGGCAGGTGGGCACCGACCATGCGGGCATCGCCACGCAAATGGTGACCGAACGCGAGATGGCCAAGAACGGCGAGCCGTCGCGGCGCGAGATGGGGCGCGAGGCGTTTCTGGCCCGCGTGTGGGAGCAGAAGCGGAAATCGCGCGGCACGATCATCGGGCAGTTGCAGCGGCTGGGGGCAAGCTGCGACTGGGACCGCGAGGCGTTTACCATGTCGGGCGCACCGCAGGCCCCTGCGGGGGAAGAGGGCAATTTCCACGACGCGGTGATCAAGGTCTTTGTCGAGATGTATCGCAAGGGCCTGATCTATCGCGGCAAGCGGCTGGTGAACTGGGACCCGCATTTCGAGACGGCGATTTCCGATCTCGAGGTCGAGAATACCGAAGTCGCCGGTCATATGTGGCATTTCAAATACCGTCTGGCCGGTGGCGAGACCTATGAATATGTGGAACGCGATGCGGACGGGAACGTGAGCTTTCGCGAGGTGCGCGATTACATTTCCATCGCCACCACCCGGCCGGAAACCATGCTGGGCGATGGCGCCGTTGCGGTGCATCCCGGTGACACGCGCTATGCGGCCATCGTGGGCAAGATGGTGCATCTGCCGCTCTGCGACCGTCTGATCCCCATCGTGGCCGATGAATACCCCGATCCGGCCTTTGGTTCGGGCGCGGTCAAGATCACCGGCGCGCATGATTTCAACGACTATCAGGTGGCGAAACGGCACGGGTTGCCCTGCTACCGGCTGATGGACACGCGGGGCGCGATGCGGTCTGACGGGGCGCCCTATGAGGTGGCCGTGGCCCGCGCGCGCGAGATTGCGGCAGGTTCGCCCACGTCCGAGGCGGAAGTGGACAGCCTGAACCTTGTGCCTGCGAAATATCGCGGGCTTGACCGGTTCGAGGCCCGCAAGGCCGTGGTGGCCGATATCAACGCCGCAGGTCTGGCGGTGACGGTGCTGGTGAAATCGACCGATCCGGAAACGGGGTCGGAACACCTGACGCTGGAACCGGTGGTCGAGGCAAAGAAGATCATGCAGCCCTTTGGCGACCGCTCCAAGGTGGTGATCGAGCCGATGCTGACCGACCAGTGGTTTGTCGATACCGCCAAGATCGTGGAACCCGCGCTGGATGCCGTGCGGACAGGGCGGACCAAGATCATCCCGGAATCGGGCGAAAAGACCTATTACCACTGGCTGGAAAACATCGAGCCGTGGTGCATCTCCCGCCAGCTGTGGTGGGGGCACCAGATTCCGGTGTGGTATGATGCCGAGGGCAATCATTACTGCGCGGCGACCGAGGCCGAGGCGGTGGCGCTGTCGGGCGGCAAGGCGCTGACCCGCGACCCCGATGTTCTCGACACATGGTTCTCGTCCGGCCTTTGGCCCATCGGCACGCTGGGATGGCCGGATGAGACGCCGGAACTGGCGCGGTATTTCCCGACCTCGGTGCTGGTGACGGGGGCGGATATCCTGTTCTTCTGGGTCGCCCGCATGATGATGATGCAGCTGGCGGTGGTCGGGGATATCCCCTTCCACACGGTCTATCTGCATGGCCTTGTGCGTGATGCCAAGGGCAAGAAGATGTCGAAATCGCTGGGCAATGTGATCGACCCCCTTGAGATCATCGACGAATACGGCGCCGATGCGCTGCGCTTTGCCAATGCGGCGATGGCGTCGCTTGGCGGGGTGCTGAAACTGGATACCGCGCGCATCGCCGGATACCGCAATTTCGGCACCAAGCTGTGGAATGCCTGCCGCTTTGCCGAGATGAACGGGGTGTGGGAAGGGCACGAAACCCAAGCCGTCCCCCCTGCCCCGACTGCCACGGTGAACCGCTGGATCCTTGGCGAACTTGCCAAGGCGCAGGCCGAGGTGGATGCGGCGCTGGACGGTTTCCGCTTCGATCAGGCGGCGGATGCGCTGTACAAATTCGTCTGGGGCAAGGTCTGCGACTGGTATGTCGAATTCGCCAAACCGCTGTTCGACGGCGATCTTGCGGCGGAAACGCGGGCGACCATGGCCTTCGTGCTGGACCGGTCGATGATGCTGCTGCATCCCTTCATGCCCTTCATCACCGAAGAGCTTTGGGCCACCACGGGGCGCCGTGCCGGCATGATCGCCCATGCCGACTGGCCCGCGCTTGGCCTTGATCTGGTCGAACCCGAGGCCGACCGCGAGATGACATGGGTGACAGGGCTGATCGAGGAAATCCGCTCGGCCCGCGCGCAGATGCATGTTCCGGTCGGGCTCAAGCTCGATATGCTGGCCCTTGCCATGGACGGCGCGGCCCGTGCGGCATGGGCGCGCAACGAGACGCTGATCAAACGGCTGGCCCGTATCGAAAGCCTGACCGATGCGCCCGCAGCCCCCAAGGGCGCGATCACGCTGGCGGCGGAAGGGGCAACCTTTGCGCTGCCGCTCGACGGGGTGATCGACATCGCGGAAGAAAAGGCGCGGCTGCAAAAGACGCTCGACAAGCTGGGCAAGGAAATCGGCGGGCTGAAGGGACGGCTGGGCAACCCCGCCTTTGTCGCCTCGGCCCCCGAAGAGGTGGTCGATGAAGCCCGCGCCAATCTGGAAGCGCGCGAGGACGAGGCCGCCAAACTGTCGGCGGCGCTGAAACGTCTGGCCGAGATGGCCTGACATTTTCTGCCCCAAAATATCCCGCGGGGGTGAGACCCGCAGGGTCGAGGGGGGCGCGCAGGCCCCCTTTTCTTTGCGCGGCCACAGGCGCACCATAGGGGCCGGAGGTGCCGCCCATGTCATGGTTGTCGCGTCTTGCCGAACGGCAAATGCAAAAGGCCCGCCTGAAGGGTGATCTTCAGGGGCTGGAAGGCGAGGGCAAACCCCTGCCAGACCGCACGGGCGATGCCTTTGTCACTGCGGGCGATGCGATGGGGTTCCGCATCATGGCCCAGGCGGGGGTCTTGCCCGAAGAGATCGTGCTGAAAAAACAGGTCGCGGCGGCGCTGGCGGCGTTGGAGGGCCTGCCGGACGGGGCCGAGCGCAAGGCCGCGATGGCCCGGCTGGCCGGATTGCAGATGAAACAGGCCATGGCCGAAGAGGCGCGGCGCAAGTTCCTGCGCGATTAGCCGCCGCTTAGGTCGCGCAATAGGGCTGGGCGCGGGTCCATGCCGACATGGCGGCGCGTTTTGACGCATCGCGCAGCGGCATCCAGTCGCGCCCCGCGCCCTGGCGGCCCGAACCTGCGACCATGCCGTCGCGCGCCACGGCCGTGGCCACGATCTTTGCCGCACAGGCCAGATTGCCCGCGCCATCCTTCAACTCGGCCGCTGTATCGGCCTCGCAGTCATGCAGGTCGGCGGTGCGGGGCGAGATCTGCATCACCCCCAGATAGCGCCCGCCCCCGCCCGAGGCCTGCGGGTTCCAGCTGCTTTCATAGCGGGCGACCGCCGACATCATCCCCGCCCAGAAGGCGCGGCGTTCCGCAACGGTGGCGGTGGCATAACCGGGGCACCAACCTTCGATATCGGCGGGAACGGCACCGGCCAGCGCATCGTCATGGCGGGCAAGGGCGGCAAGGGTCTTGCCTGTCCAATCCTTCGCCTCGGGGCGGGCATCCCATTGCATGGGCGGCATCGGGCCGCTGGTGGACAGCGCCGCATCGGGCGACGCCATGCAGGCGGCAAGCCCTGCGGGGGCCAGAAGGGAAAGGATCAGCGCAGGCAGTCGTCTTGGCGGTCGGTGTGGCATCGGCCCGTCATGTGTGGCGCGGCATCTGGTGCGGCGTGGCGGTGATGCCAAGGGGGTGCTGCCCGTGTCGAGTCTTTCGCCACGGGGGGGTGTGCGATCGGCGCGTTTTCGCCGTTTCCCGCCGTGATGCCACGGCTTGGCCCGCAAACTGCCACAATCGGCGGGCAGATCGGGGCCAGTATCTGTGTGTTGTCCGGTTTGTCATGTCCCCCAAGCCCCCCCGCCGTAAAAGCCCCGGCCCGATTGCGGGCGCCATTGCGGCCTTGGCCGAGGTTGCGCTTTTCGCGCTCCTCTTGCCTGCCATAGTGCTGATGGCGCGTTTCAGCCGGCGCGCCGGTGCCCCGCGCATGCAGAGCCCGCTTGAAGAAGAAAGGCTTTCTCCCTAGACAGGCGGGCAAACGGCCAAAAGGTGCGGCACCATGCTCGATCTGACTTACCAGACCCCGAAACCCAAGGTCATCGCCGGTGCGACCGGCGATTGGGAACTGGTGATCGGCATGGAGATTCATGCGCAGGTCGCCTCGAACGCCAAGCTGTTTTCGGGCGCCTCGACGCAGGTGGGGGCGGAACCCAATTCCAACGTGGCCTTTGTCGATGCCGCCATGCCCGGCATGCTGCCTGTCATCAACGCATTCTGCGTGGAACAGGCGGTGCGGTCGGGCCTTGGGCTGAAGGCGAAGATCAACCTGAGCTCGGCCTTTGACCGCAAGAACTACTTTTACCCCGATCTGCCGCAGGGCTATCAGATCAGCCAGCTTTACCACCCCATCGTGGGCGAGGGTGAGGTGCTGGTCGAAATGGGCCCCGGCGTGGCGCGGCTGGTGCGGATCGAACGCATCCATCTGGAACAGGATGCGGGCAAGTCGATCCATGACATGGACCCGACGATGAGCTTCGTCGATTTCAACCGCACCGGTGTGGCGCTGATGGAGATTGTCAGCCGCCCCGATATCCGCGGCCCCGAAGAGGCGGCGGCCTATGTGGCCAAGCTGCGCCAGATCCTGCGCTATCTGGGCACCTGTGATGGCAACATGCAGAACGGCAACCTGCGGGCGGATGTGAACGTGTCGGTCTGCCGCCCCGGCGATTACGAACGCTATCAGGCGAGCCAGGATTTCGGCCATCTCGGCACGCGCTGCGAGATCAAGAACATGAACTCGCTGCGGTTCATTCAGGCTGCGATAGAGTATGAGGCGCGGCGCCAGATCGCCATTCTGGAAGATGGCGGCAAGGTCGATCAGGAAACCCGGCTCTATGACCCCGACAAGGGCGAGACGCGGTCGATGCGGTCCAAGGAAGAAGCGCATGACTACCGCTATTTCCCCTGCCCTGACCTGCTTCCGCTCGAGATCGAACAGGCCTGGGTCGATGACATCGCGGCGCGCATGCCGGAACTGCCCGATGCCAAGAAGGCCCGCTTCATGGCCGATTTCGGCCTGACCGATTATGACGCCAATGTGCTGACCGCCGAGCTTGAGGCGGCCGCGTTTTTCGAGGCGGTGGCGCAGGGGCGCGATGGCAAGCAGGCGGCGAACTGGGTGATCAACGAATTGTTCGGGCGGCTGAACAAGGAAGGCCGCGCCATAACCGACAGCCCGGTTTCGGCCGCGCAACTGGGCGGGATGCTTGACCTGCTGGCCAAGGGCGAGATCACCGGCAAGATGGCGAAGGACCTGTTCGAGATCCTCTGGACCGAGGGCGGCGACCCCGCCGAGGTGGCCGCAAAGCACGGCATGAAGGCCGTTACCGACACGGGCGCCATCGAGGCGGCGCTGGACGAATTGATCGCCGCGAACCCCGCGCAGGTGGAAAAGGCCAAGGTCAACGCCAAGCTCGCGGGCTGGTTCACCGGGCAGGTGCTGAAAGCCACGGGCGGCAAGGCCGATCCTGCGGTCGTCAATGCCATGGTCGCGCAGAAGCTGGGGCTGTGACGGTTATCCCCGCGCAAGCGGGGATCTTTGCCATTCATCCAATCTATAAGGTTCGCCATGCAACGCTATGAATTCAAGGTCATTCCCGCGCCGCGCCGTGGCGAGAAATCGCGCGAGGCCAAAACCACCGAGGACCGTTTCGCGCTGGCCCTGACCACGCTGATGAACCGGATGGGCGCGGATGGCTGGGATTATCTGCGCGCCGACACGCTGCCCTGCGATGAACGCAGCGGCCTGACCGGCACGAAAACCACGGTGCAGAACGTGCTGGTGTTCCGCCGCCCGCTGGGCGCACAGCCCGCCTTGGCCGAAACGCAGGTGCTTGCCCCCGTGCCGCGCCTTGGCCCCGCGACCGAAGCGCCGCTTGGACCGGCACCGGCGGTGAAGCGCGACTAACCCGCCGCTCGCAGGGCCTGTGGCAAAACCTCGGCCAGCACATCGAGTTCGGCGCTGCCGCCGACCGAAATGCGGATGCAGCGGTCCAGCGGGGCCACGCCCGGCATGCGCACGAATACCCCGCGTTCGACCAAAGCCGCCAGCACCGCGCGGGCATGGGCGCCATCGCGCCCGCAATCGACGGTGACGAAATTGGTGGCCGATGGCAGCGGGGCAAGCCCGTTGGCCAGCGCGATGGCGGCAATTGCTTCGCGCGCCTGCGCCACCTGCGCCTTGACCTGTGCCAGCCAGTCCTGATCGGCCAGCGCGGCCATGGCCCCCGCCTGCGCCACGCGGCCAAGGCCGAAATGGTTGCGCACGCGGTCAAAGGCGGCAATCAGGTCGGGCGCGCCGATGGCATAGCCCACGCGCAAGCCGGCCAGCCCGTAGCCTTTGGAAAAGGTCCGCATGCGGATGACGCGCGGATCGTCGGCGGCGATGTCGGGCACTACCCCTGCGGGGGCAAGATCGGCATAGGCTTCGTCGAGCAAGAGCAGGCAGCCATGGGGCAGCGCCGCGACCATGGCCTTGACCGTGGCCGCATCATGCCATGATCCCATCGGATTATCGGGATTGGCGAAATAGACCAGTTTCGCCCCCATATCGGCCGCCTTGGCCAGCAGGGCAGCCGGGTCTTCGTGATCGGCGCGATAGGGCACGCGGTGCAGCACCCCGCCATAGCCCGCGACATGGAAGTTGAAGGTCGGGTAAGCCCCGTCCGAAGTGACAACCGCATCGCCCGGCCCGACCAGAAGCCGCACCAGATAGCCCAAAAGCCCGTCGATCCCTTCGCCCGCCACGATATGGGCGGGGGTTACGCCGTGATGGGCGGCAAGGGCGGCGCGCAGATCATGCGCTTCGGGGTCGCCATACATCCATGCGTCGCGGGCGGCGGATTGCATCGCCGCGATGGCGCGGGGCGAGGGGCCGAACAGGCTTTCATTCGCGCCCAAGCGGGCACGGAAGGGGCGCGACAGGCGGCGTTCCTGCGCCTCGGGGCCGACAAAGGGCACGGTGGCGGGCAGGCTGGCGGCAAGCGAGGTCAGGCGGGGATGGGTCATGGCGCAAGGTTGCAAGGCTGTGGCGCAAGATCAAGCGAAAGCGGGCCGAAGCGCAGCATCAGGCGGCCCCCGCATCCAGCATGCGGCCGACCATTTCGGCCAGATCGCGGCTGATGCCCGGGGCTGCCGCCATGCGCTGCAATTCGCGCCGCACCAGGGCGCGGCGGTTGGCATCATAGCGCGGCCATGTTTCGAAAGCGGTCGAGATGCGGGCAGCCGTCTGCGGGTTGAGCGGATCAAGCCGGATCAGCCAATCGGCCAGCAGGGCATAGCCCGACCCGCTTTCATGGTGAAAGCCCGCATGGTTGGCGCTGAAGGCCCCGATCACCGCGCGGAAGCGGTTGGGGTTTTTCATATCGAAACCGGAATGTCCGGTCAGCGCGGTGGTGGTGGCGGCGGCGCGGTCGGGCGCGGCATGGCCGATTTGCAGGGCGAACCATTTGTCCATCACGTTGGGGTCATGGCCCCAGCGCGACGCAAAGCGCGCCAGTTCTGCGGCGCCCTGCCCGATATCAAGCAGGGCGGCAAGGCTGCCCACCTCTTCGGTCATGTTGTCGGCGCGGGCATGGATCGCGGCGGCGCTGCGGCCATCATCAAGGCGCGACAGCAGCGACAGCGCGGCAAGGCGCAGGGCGCGGCGGCCTGCGGCGCGGGCATCGGGGGTGAAGGGGCCGGGTTCGGCAAGGCTGTCGATCAGCGCGGGCAGGTGGGGGGCAAGGTGGCGGGCCAAGGCGTCGCCCATGCGGCGGCGTTCGGCCCAGATGCGGGCCGGATCGGGGGTGATGCCTGCGGCATGCAGGGTGGCGGCCATGTCATCCTCGGCCGGAAGGCGCAGGGCAAGGGCGCGGAAGGCGGGGTCGAGCGCCTCATCCGTCGTGACGCGGGCCAGTGCATCGAGCCAGTCGGGGCCGGGCGATGCGCCATCGGTGATCATGCGGGCCAGCACATCCTTGGCCAGCGCCCTGCCCGATTCCCATTTGTTGAAGGGGTCGGTGTCATGGGCCAGCAGGAAGGCGCGTTCTTCGGGCGGGACCTGCCTTTCGAGAATCACGGGGGCCGAAAAGCCGCGCAGGATCGACGGGATCGGGCGGCTGGCGGCGGGGAATGTGAATGTCTGTTCGGTTTCGGAAAGCTCAAGCACCGTGGTGGGCAGGATTTCATCGCCATTCGGGTTCAAAAGACCCAGCGCCACGGGAATGAGTTTGGGCTGTTTCACCGGCTGGCCGGGGGTGGGCGGGTTGTCCTGCCGCAGGGTCAGGGAATAGGTGGCCCCGTCCCAGTTTTCGCGGACCGAGATGCGGGGGGTGCCCGCTTCGGTGTACCACAGTTTGAACTGCGAAAGATCGCGGCCGGTGGTATCTTCGAACACCTTCAGCCAGTCTTCGATGGTGGCGGCGTCGCCGTCATGGCGGGTGAAGTAGAGGTCGAGCGCGCGGGCATAAGCCGCGTCACCGACGAGGCGCTTGAGCATGCCGATCACCTCGGCGCCCTTTTCATAGACGGTGGCGGTGTAGAAATTGTTGATCTCGACAAAGCTGTCGGGGCGCACGGGGTGTGCCAGCGGGCCGCCATCTTCGCGGAACTGGCGGGCGCGGAGGAGCAGCACGTCCTCGATGCGCTGGACGGCATGGCTGCGCATGTCGCCGGAAAACTGCTGGTCGCGATAGACGGTCAGCCCCTCTTTCAGACAGAGCTGGAACCAGTCGCGGCAGGTGATGCGGTTGCCGGTCCAGTTGTGGAAATATTCGTGGGCGATGATGCCCTCGATCCGGGCGAAATCGTCATCGGTCGCGGTTTCGGGGCTGGCGAGGACGAATTTGGAGTTGAAGATGTTCAGCCCCTTGTTCTCCATCGCGCCCATGTTGAAATCGTCCACGGCAACGATGTTGAACACCGACAGGTCATATTCGCGCCCGTACACCCGTTCGTCCCAAAGCATCGAGCGGATCAGGCTGTCCATCGCATAGGCGCAGCGGTGCTGGTCGCCGGGGCGGACCCAGATGTTGACCGCGACGGGCGCGCCGCTGGCGGTGGTGAAGGGGGCGGAATGAGCGACCAGATCGCCCGCCACAAGCGCGAACAGATAGGCCGGTTTGGGCCATGGGTCATCCCATTCCGCCCAGCCCGCGCCTTGGGCCACCGGGTTGCCGTTCGACAGCAGCACCGGCAGGCCGCTTTCGATCCGCACGCGGAAACGGGCCATCACATCGGGGCGGTCGGGGTAGAAGGTGATCTTGCGGAAGCCTTCGGGTTCGCACTGGGTGCAATACATGCCGCGCGACATATAAAGCCCCTCGAGCGCGGTATTACCCTCGGGCGCGATGGTGACGCCGGTTTCGAGCGTAAAGGGCCCATCAGGCAGCAGTGCTGCGGGAATGGTCAGGCCGGTGGCATCGGGCGTCAGGTCAAGGGGGGCGCCGTCAAGCCGGAGGTGGCGCAGCGCCAGCCCTTCGCCATCAAGCCGCAGGTCATGGCGACCGGGGCGGGCGGGATTGGGCGCGAAGGACAGGGTGGCATCCACCTCGGTCGCGGCGGGCTGAAGGCGGAAGGTCAGCGCGACAGTGGACAGAAGATGGGTAAAGGGCTGGTAATCGGACAGATGGATGGTGCGCGGCTGGTCGGTCATGTGGATCTCCCTTGGCGGCAGGCTAGAAAGGCCGTCGGGGGGATGCAAGGGCGGGCCGGTTAGGGGATGACGGCGGTGGCCTCGATCTCGACCTTGGCGCGGTCCTCGACCAGGGCCACGACCTGCACCAGCGCCATGGCGGGGTAATGCGCGCCGATGCTGGCGCGGTAATGCCTCCCCAATTCGCGCAGCGATGACAGGTATTCGCCCTTGTCGGTGACATACCATGTCAGACGCACCAGATGTTCGGGCCGCGCCCCCGCTTCGGCCAAAACCTCGACGATCGAGCGCAGCGCCTGGCCGGCCTGTTCGGCGAAATCGTCGGTTTCAAACTCTTGCGCGGCATTCCAGCCGATGATGCCGCCGGTAAAGACCATGCGGCCGGTGGCGGCAACCCCGTTGGCATAGCCGCGCGCGGCCTTCCAATGGGCGGGGTGCAGGATCTGGTGGGTATCGGTCATGCGGCCTCCGTAAGATGCGCGGCTAGGCGGGGGCGGACGGTTTCGGGCCATGGGGCGGGGCGGTGGCCGGGGCCCAGCCAGACAAGCGTTTGGATCACCTCGATCCGTGCCGCGCCCGCCGAAAGGGCGGTGATGCGGAAGGTGGCCGAGGCACGGCCCAGTTTGGTCACGACCAGTTCCCAATCCAAAAGGTCGCCAAGGCGCGAGGGGGCCCGGAAATCGGTCTCGATCCGGGCGGTGGGCACGCCGATGCCTTGGGCCATCATCGCCTCGAACGGCCAGTCGATTTCATCGCGGAAGAAGTTTTCGATGACGGAATTCACCATTTCGTAATAGCGGGGGTAAAAGACGATGCCCGCAGGGTCGCAATGGTTGAATTCGATGCGGCTTTGGCGGTGATAGGCCATGGCGTCAGGCCCCCGCATTCAGGCTGCGGGCGATGACGATGCGCTGCACGTCGCTGGCCCCTTCATAGATACGCAGGGCGCGGATGTCGCGGTATAGCGCCTCGACCGTGCTGCCCTTTCGCACGCCATCGCCGCCATGCAGCTGCACGGCCATGTCGATCACTTCTTGCGCGGCTTCGGTGGCGTAGAGTTTCGCCATCGCGGCCTCGCGCGTGATGCGCTCGGCGCCCCGGTCTTTCGTCCATGCGGCACGATAGACCAGCAGGCATGCGGCATCGATCTTCAGCGCCATATCGGCAAGGTGGCCTTGCACCATCTGCATGCTGGCCAAGGGTTCGCCCTGGATGCGGCGGTTGGCGGTGCGTGTCAGGCTTTCATCCAGTGCGCGGCGGGCCAGCCCAAGCGCCGCAGCACCGACCGTCGGGCGGAACACATCCAGCGTGGACATGGCGATCTTGAAGCCCGCGCCGCCCGTGCCGATCAGCGCCGCATCGGGCAGTTCGACGCCCTTCAGTTCCAGTCGGGCAAGCGGGTGTGGGGCGATGGTGTCCAGCCGTTCGGCAACAGTCAGGCCCGGCGTGGTTGCGGGCAAAAGAAAGGCCGACAGGCCGCGCGCCCCCTCGCCCTCGCCGGTGCGGGCGAAAAGGATGTAAAGATCGGCAATGCCGCCGTTGGAAATCCAGGTCTTTTCGCCGTCGATCACCCAGCCGCCCTGCACCTTGCGCGCCGTGGTGCGGGTGGCGGCCACATCAGACCCGGACCCCGGTTCGGTCAGGGCAAAGGCCGAAATCGCCGTGCCCGCCCGCGTGCGGTCAAGCCATGCGCGCTGCTCGGGGCTGCCGAACAGGGACACCGGCCCCATGCCAAGCCCCTGCATGGCAAAGGCGAAATCGGCCAGGGGGTCGTGCCGCGCCAGCGTCTCGCGGATCAGGCACAGGCTGCGCACATCAAGGCGTTCGCCCTGCCCCGCCCCGGTATGGCGCAACCAGCCGCCCTGCCCCAAGGCCGAAACCAGCGCGCGGCAGGCGGCGTCCACATCCCCGTGGTCGGCAGGCAGGTGAACGGCGCACCAATCGTCAAGCGCTGCGGCCAGATCGCGGTGGCGCGCCTCGAAGAAGGGCCAGTCGAGAAAGCTTTGATCGCTCATTTTCTGCCTGAAAATATCCTCGGGGGGTCCGGGGGGCAGAAAGCCCCCCGGCGTCGGGCGAAGGGCGCGTCAGTCGCCCGCAAAGGCGGGTTTTTCCTTGGCGACAAAGGCGCGGTAGGCGCGTTCGAAATCGCGGGTCTGCATGCAGATGGCCTGCGCCTGCGCCTCGGCCTCGATCGCCTGTTCCAGACCCATGTTCCATTCGTGGTTCAATTGGGTCTTGGTCATGGCATGGGCAAAGGTCGGGCCTGCGGCAAGGCTGCGGGCCAGTGCCATAGCTTCGGCCTCAATCGCCTCGGGCGCATGAAGGGCGTTCCAGAAACCCCACCGCTCGCCCTCATCCGCCCGCATGACGCGGCCGGTGTAAAGCAGTTCCGCCGCCCTGCCCTGCCCGATGATGCGGGGCAGCATGGCGCAGGCGCCCATGTCGCAACCGGCAAGGCCGACGCGGGTAAACAGGAAGGCGCATTTCGCGGATGGGGTCGCAAGGCGCAGGTCGGCGGCCATGGCGATGATCGCCCCCGCCCCCACGGCCACGCCATCGACGGCGGCGATGATCGGTTTGCCGCAGGCAAGCATGGCTTTGACCAGATCGCCGGTCATGCGGGTAAAGGCCAGAAGATCCTTCATCGGCAGGCCGATCAGTGGGCCGATGATGTCATGCACATCGCCGCCCGAACAGAAATTGCCGCCGTTGGAGGCAAAGACCACCACATCCACATCGGTGGCATAGACCAGATCGCGGAACAGGTCGCGCAACTCGGCATAGGACTCGAAGGTCAGCGGGTTCTTTCGGTCGGGGCGGTTCAGGCGGATGGTGGCGATGCGGTCTGCGACCTGCCACAGGAAATGCTGCGGTGTGCGGTCGGCCAGCGCCAGCGTGGTATGCGCGGTCATTTCGCCCCCATGCGTTTGAGGATGTCGGTCAGGGTGTCGATATCGGCATCGGTCAGGCCCGAGAACAGGCCGTTCACCTGCGCCTCGTGTTCGGTGGCAAGGCCTTCGAAACTGGCAAGGCCTTCCGCCGTCAGCGCGACAAAGACGGTGCGGCGGTCGGTTTCCGATGGCGTGCGGCGCACAAGGCCATCGGCTTCCAGACGGTCAACCACGGTGGTGGCATTGCCGTTCGAGACCAAGAGCATCCGGCTGAGTTCGGACATGGTGACACCCTCGCGCCTGCGGTAGAGGGCGGCCATCACGTCAAAGCGCGGCAGGGTCGTGTCATGGCGGGTGCGGAGAAATTCGCGCAAATGCCCCTCGGCCTGACGGGTGACGCCGAGAAGGCGGATCCAGAGTTTCAGGCGGCGTTTGGAAAGCGGGTCATGGGCGGTCATACCTCGCCCCCCGAAATGGTGATGGCCTGCCCGTTCACCCCGTCCGACCCCGGCCCGCACAGCCAGAGCGCGGTTGCGGTCACCTCGTCGGGGCGGAACAGGCGGTTTTGCGGGTTGAGGGATTCGAGGGCCTTGCGGGCCTCGGCTTCCGTGCGGCCGGTCTTTTCGGTAATGACGCGGATCGATTGCGCGGTCATTTCGGTATCAAGGAAACCGGGGCAGATGGCGTTGACGGTGACGGGCCCTCGGGCGACTTCCAAGGCGACCGAGCGGATCAGGCCGATCACGCCGTGTTTGGCGGCGGCATAGGGGGCGACCTTGGCATAGCCCTTGACCCCCGCGGTCGAGGCGATGGCGATCAGGCGGCCCCAACCGGTGAACTGGCGCAAGCCTGCGCGGAAGGTCAGGAACACGCCGGTCAGGTTGGCGGCGATCATGGCGTTCCACTGGTCGAGCGTGGTCTTGGACAGCACCGCCGAATCTGCCTGCCCCGCATTGGCGATGACGATGTCGAAGGGGCCGCCCTTGGCAAAAAGGGCATCGACCGAGGCTTCGTCCGTTACATCGCAGGAAAGGGCTGTGATGTTGGCATGGGTGGCGGCGATGGCGTCAAGCGGGGCCATGCGGCGCCCGCAGATCACCACTTCCGCGCCTGCGGCGGCAAAACCGGCGGCAAGGTTCGCCCCCGCGCCCGATCCGCCGCCCGTGACCAGCACACGCTTTCCCGAAAGGTCGGTCATGCCCGTAGCACCTCGGTTCCCTTTTGCTGCAACCGCCGCATCTGATCGCGCCCTGCCAGATAGGGCAGCGGCCATTCGGTTCCCCTATCGCCCATCGTGACGGCGGCGTGAAGGGTCCAATAGGGGTCGGCCAGATGCGGGCGGGCAAGGCAGACCAGATCGGCGCGGCCCGCAAGCAGGATGCCGTTGACCTGATCGGCCTCGGTGATGTTGCCGACGGCCATGGTGGCAAGACCCGCCTCGTTGCGGATGCGGTCGGAGAACGGGGTCTGGAACATGCGGCCATAGATGGGGCGCGCCTCGGTCGTGGTCTGGCCTGCGGACACGTCGATGATATCCGCGCCATTGGCCGCAAACATCTTGGCGATTTCCACCGCTTCGGCGGGGGTGACACCCTCGTCGCCCACCCAGTCGGTGGCGGAAATGCGGACCGAGAGGGGTTTTTCCTCGCCCCACGCCGCCCGCATGGCGCGGAGGACTTCGAGCGGCCAGCGCATGCGGTTCTTTAGGCTGCCGCCATAGGCATCGCTGCGGCGGTTCGACTGCGGCGAGATGAAGGACGACACCAGATAGCCATGGGCGGCGTGCAGTTCGACCATGTCGAAGCCCGCGCGTTTGGCCATGAGGGTGGCGTTGACGAATTCTTCGGTGACGGCTTCCATATCCGCCCGCGTCATTTCCCGCGGCACGGCGTTGCGGGGCGACCATGGCAGGGGCGAGGGCGCGATGATCTCCCAGTTGCCCGATTTCAGCGGCGCGTCGCCTTCTTCCCAGCCCAACTGCGTGCTGGCCTTGCGGCCGGCATGGCCGATCTGGCAGCAGATTTTGGCACGGGTTTCCGCATGGACGAAATCGACAAGGCGCTTCCACGCGGCTTCGTGTTCCGGCGCGTAAAGGCCGGCGCAGCCAGGGGTGATGCGGCCCTGCGCCGAGGTGCAGGTCATTTCGGTATAGACAAGCCCCGCGCCCCCCTTGGCGCGTTCGGCGTAATGGACGAAATGCCAGTCGGTCGGGCAGCCATCGACCGCTTTGTATTGCGCCATGGGCGAAACGACGATGCGGTTTGCCAGATGCATGTCGCGCAGTTTGAAAGGCGCGAACATCGGGGCGCGGCCCTTTTCGCCGCCTGCCTGTTCCTGGAACCAGTCTTCGGCCTGTCGCAGCCATGCAGGGTCGCGCAGGCGCAGGTTTTCGTGGGAAATGCGCTGGCTGCGGGTAAGCAAGCTATAGGCGAACTGGGTGGGCGGCATGTCGAGGTAGCGTTCCACCTGTTCGAACCATTCAAGGCTGTTGCGGGCGGCCGATTGCAGGCGCAACACCTCGACCCGGCGTTCATCCTGATAGCGCTGGAAGGCGGCTTCAAGCGTGGGTTCGCTGTGCAGGTAATCGGCCAGCGCGATGGCTGAATCGAGGGCAAGGCGGGTGCCCGAGCCGATCGAGAAATGGCCGGTGGCGGCGGCATCGCCCATCAGGACCACGTTTTCGTGGAACCATGTCTGGCAGATGACGCGGGGGAAGTTCATCCAGACGGCAGAGCCGCGCAGATGGGCGGCGTTCGACATCAGGTCATGCCCGCCAAGGTGGCGTTCAAAGATGCGGCGGCAGGTTTCGACCGTGTCCTCTTTGGACATATCGGCGAAACCCCAGCGGTCCCACGTTTCGGGCAAACATTCCACGATGAAGGTCGCGGTGTTGTCGTCGAACTGATAGGCATGGGCCCAGACCCAGCCATGTTCGGTATTTTCGAAGATGAAGGTGAAGGCGTCGTCGAATTTCTGGTGCGTGCCGAGCCAGACGAATTTGCACAGCCGCATGTCGATATCGGGCTGAAAGGTGGCTTCGTATTCGCGGCGGACGGCGGAATTGATGCCATCGGTGGCAACCACGATGTCGTAATCGCGGCGGTAGGCTTCGGCCGATTTGAACTCGGTCTCGAATTGCAGATCGACGCCCAGTTCGCGCGCCCGGGCTTGCAGCAGGATCAGGAGTTGCTTGCGCCCGATCCCGGCAAAGCCGTGCCCGCCCGAGACGTTGCGGATGCCGTCATGCACCACGGCGATATCGTCCCAATAGGCGAAGTGGTCGCGGATGCTTTGCGTGGAAACGGGGTCGTTCTTCTGCATCCGCCCCAGCGCATCATCCGACAGCACCACCCCCCAGCCAAAGGTATCATTGGCGCGGTTGCGTTCCAGCACGGTGACCTGATGCGAGGGGTCGCGCAGCTTCATCGAGATGGCGAAGTAAAGACCGGCGGGGCCACCGCCGAGGCAGAGAATCTTCATGGCCCGTATCCTTTTGCGGTCAGCGGAATGGCTGTCACCTTGGGTTTAGGGTGGCATTGGCGCAAAACAATTTCAAGTTTGAAATTTATGCACTTGAAAGATTGCGACCTGATGGCGCAGGGGGCGCGCGCGGCGGAGAGGACGATTTTTCTACGAAAAATCCCGCGCTGCTGCCGACGGTGCGCGGGCTGTGCGTGCGGAAAGATGAGTATTTGAGCAAGGGTGAAACAGCATCGCTTTCATACTCGCCCAAATATCCCGGGGGGAAATCGGCCTTGGCCGATTGGGGGGCTGGCCCCCCATTCCGGGCGGTCAGCCGCGCCGGTGGGTGGCGGCGACGCGCGAGATTTCCTCGTAGATGCCGGAGAGCAGGTTCAGCGTGCGCGTGGCTTCGGCCAGACGGTCGGCAAAGCCGGGCACGCCTGCGATGGCCTGTATCAGCAGGCGGCGGCGGAGGGCGCCGTAATCTTCGGTCACGCGGCGGCCGGTTTCAGTGACCTCATAGGTCACGCCCGACCGCCCTGCCCCCTTGCGCAGCACAAGGCCCGCGCCGATCAGCTTGCGCAGGCTATATTGGATGTTGGGCACATCGTCGCGGTTGGTCAGGCGGGCGAGATCCTTGATCGTCTTGGGGCGTTCGTTCATGCGGATGATGTGGAGAAGCGCGTTTTCCGGCCCCGTGGCCGCGATATCCGACACCGAGGCTAGGCATTCGGACTGCCAGCGCCCGAATCCCTCGAATGTGCGCATCAGGGCAAACTCAAGCTCGGTCATATCGACCTCGACCGCCGAGGCGGCGAGGTGCCAGTGCCAGTCAAGCCCCGGTACGGGGGTATCGTTTTGGGGTTGCAGGGTTTTTTCCGCCATCATCCGCCCTTTCCGTATGGGCCGACTGTCACCGCAGCGGGGCGTTGACGCAATTGGATTTTACGATAGACTTTCAAACATAAAATAACACCAAAACTCAAAGACAGGGACAATCACCATGCCGCAACACCCGATGCTGTCGGGCGGACGCTTCCGCTTGGGCACGTTTTCGACCAATTGCTCGTCGGGGATGACCCCGACCAAGGCGCCCGAACGCTGGAACAACAGCTGGGACAACAACCTGAAACTCGCCAAGATGCTGGACGAGGCGGGGATCGACTTCATGCTGCCCATCGCCCGCTGGATCGGTTACGGCGGCGAGACGGATTTCCACGGTGGCGTGCTGGAAACCATGACCTGGGCCGCGGGGCTGCTGGCGGCGACGAAGAACATCGCCGTTTTCGCCACGATCCACACGGCGGCGAACCATCCGGTGGTGGTGGCCAAGCAAATGGCCACCATTGACCAGATTGGCCATGGCCGCGCGGGGCTGAACATCGTGGCGGGCTGGAACAAGCCGGAATACGAGGCGCTTGGCCTGACGCTGCCCGACGACCACGAGACGCGCTATGGCTATGCGCAGGAATGGTTCGATCTGGTCCGGAAGCTGTGGACATCCGACGAACATTTCGACTGGGACGGGAAGTATTTCAAAGCCAAGCGCGTGAAGGGCGACCCCAAGCCGTTGCGCGGTTCGGTGCCGATCATCAATGCCGCGGGCAGCCCGCAGGGGCGCGGCTTTGCCACCGACAACGCCAATTTCCTGTTCACGCCCGCCATCGACCTGTCACGGTCGAAGGTCGAGATTCAAGAGTTGAAGGATCAGGCCCGCGCCAAGGGGCGCGAGGTGAATGTGCTGACGTTCAGCCATGTCATCTGCCGCCCGACGGAGGCCGAGGCGCAGGCCTTTCTGAAATATACAGCCGTGGACAATGCCGATACGGCGGCGGTGGACAATCTGGTGAACCTGCAATTCGCCCATGCCCACAGCTTTCCCCACGACCTATTGGCGCAGATCAAGCATCTCTTCGCCATGGGGCACGGGGGCTTTCCGCTGGTCGGCACGCCGGATCAGGTGGCGGAAGGCATCATCAAGCTGCACGATACGGGCTTTGCGGGGACGACGCTGTCTTTCGTCGATTATGTCGAGGAGTTCCCCTATTTCCGCGACACTGTGCTGCCGAAGCTTGAGGCGGCGGGGATCAGGTAGGGGGCAGGCTGGCATCCCCGCGCAAGCGGGGATCGCTCGGTCGCCCTATCCTGTCGGAGATCCCCGCTTTCGCGGGGATGACAGTTGGCGCCTATCCTGTCGGATGTCCCCGCTTTCGCGGGGATGACAGTCAGCGCGGGGCGGTCAGGCAAAACTTTCGATCGTGCGGATCGCGCCGTCCAGCGCCTTGCCCTCTTCATCCTTTAGCGCGGCTTCGCGCAGGCGGCGGGCCCAGTCGGCGGCATCGTCGCGGGGGGCGATGCGGGCGATGGCGGCAAGCACGCGGTCGAATTTTGACAGTCCCCGCGAATGGGTGTCGGAATAGCCTTTGACCAGACGGCGGCAGCGGATCACCTCGGTCGCCAGCGGGTAGTTGGTGGCGCGGTAGGAGAGCGCCGTTGCAAGCCAGCGGTCAAGATGCGCCATTTCCTGCGCGTGGCGCAGCGTGCGGGGGCGCCAGAAGCGCAACCCGCCGATCAGATAGAGCGCAAGGAAGGACGGCAGGCTGTTTGACCGCAGGCGGCGGCCCTTGTCGAACCAGCGGGTCAGGCGGGCCATCCATTTGGGGTCGGATTCTACGCGGGCACCAAGGCGGGCGGGGAAAAGGCCGACGATTTCCTGCGCGCGGGGGTGAAAAAACTCGGTCAGTTGCAGAAGGTTGCCGTCCTTGGCCCCCATCTCGGCGCGGATGCGGGCGCTGCGGGTGGCGCGGGTTTTCAGGTCGGCCACGCGGATGATGTCATCGTAAGCCATGGCATTGGCGATGTATTTCGCCGCTTCGCGCGACAGGGCGTGGTTTTGGGCGGGGTCGTCCTGTGCAAGGATGGCGTCGAGCCGCGCGAGGTATTCGGCGCCGTAAGCCAGCGACTGGAAGCCCACCACCTTTTGCAATCCCGGCAGGGCGAGTTCGGCCACGGGGGCGGGCATGGCGGCAACGCGGGCGGCGAGGCGCTGCCATTCAGCCATGAGTTTTGCGGGGCCTTGCACGGTGGCGGCGTGTTTGGCGGGCGCCACTCTCGCTGTAAGGGCGGGTGCGGTTGCGGCGTCAAACCCTGCGGCAAAGGCGCGGAGCGAGGCCTCAAGGCCTTTGCCGCCGGCGCGGATGGCGCATTCGAACGCCTCGCGCGGGAAGGGCAGCGTTTGGGATGCGGCAAGCGCGCCGAGGAGCGAGGCCGAGATGACCGAGCCGTTCCTGACGGCCAGCGTATCGAAATCGGCGGCGATGACGCGGCGGGCGGCGATTTCGGCGGCGGCCAGCACCTCGGCGCTGTCGGCGATGCCGTCACCGGGGACCATCTTTTCGGAAACCGCAAGGGCGCGGTGGGTCGAGGTGATCAGGGTGGTGCGGTCGGGGGTGACGAAGCCGCGGATGATGGCGCGGCCGGCCTCCATCATTTCGGCGGTGATCATGATATCCACATCGCCCGCGGCGGGTTGCAGCGAAAAGACGGGGCTTGTGCCATGGGGGGGCAAGGGCGCCATTTCGACGTAATAGACCGTGGCCCCCGTGCGCTGCGACACGCCCGCGACCGAAGTGGCCTGTGCGGCATAGCCGCTGGCGCGGGCGACAGCCTCGATCCAGCCCGTGAGCACGCCGCCGCCCTGCCCGCCCACGGCGAGGATGGCAAGCTTGATGATGCCGCCAAGCGCGGGGTCGGGCTTTCGGGCGGAAAATTCCTGAACGGTCATGCGGAAACCCCGAAGGTCAGGCGTTTGGCATCGCGGCGGGCTTGCAGCCAGCCCATGATGCGGCCCTGCCATGCGGCAAGGCGCGTTTCCCATTTCGACGGGTTATGCACCACGTCTGCGCGGTAGAAACTGGGGCATAGCACGGCGGCATCGGCCACCTCGCCACAATTGCCGCAGCCGACGCAGGATTGGTCGATGCTGGCCACGGGATCATCGCGCAGGGGGTCGTCGAGTTTTTTCAAGGACAGCGAGGGGCAGCCGGACAGGCGGATGCAGGCATGGTCGCCGGTGCAGATGTCTTCATCGACGCCGAAACGGGGGGCTTCGACGCGGCGGCCTTCCTTGATGGCTTTTGCTTGCAGGGGTTTTTCGCGGCGCTGTTTGTTCAGCATGCATTCCGACGAGGCGACGATCACCTTGGGGCCGGGGGTATCGGTGGTCAGCGCCTCGCGCAGCACGTCGCGCATGCGGGCGACGTCATAGGTGCGGTCCACCTCGCGCACCCAGTCGATGCCGATGCCGCGCAGGGCCTTTGAGATGGGGTGTTTCGTGGCCTTGGTCGGGTTGTCGGCGCGGGAGGACATGATGTCTTGCCCGCCTGTCGCGGCGGAATAGTAGTTGTCAACGATCACGGCGACAGAGTCGGATTTGTTGAAGGCCATGTTGGTGAAGGATGACGACAGGCCGTTATGCCAGAAGCCGCCATCGCCGATGATCGAGATAGGGCGGCGTTCGCCACCGCCATCAAAGGCGGCGTTGGCGGCGGGGCCGAGGCCATAGCCCATGGTGGCGCCGCCGACTTCGAAGGGCGGCAACGAGCCGAAAAGGTGGCAGCCGATATCGGCGGTGATTTGCAGCTTGCCGGTTTCCTGTTGCACCAGTTTCATCGCGGCAAAGATCGGGCGTTCGGGGCAGCCGGTGCAAAAGCCCGGCGGCCGGATGGGGACGGTTTTCGAAAGGTCCGGGATCTGGGGCCGTTCCTCGTTCGGGGCGCGGACAAGGGCGGGCAGCATTTCGGGGGCCGCCTGTTTGAGGAAGGCGGTCAGGCTGTCGAGCATGACTTGGCCGGTGTATTCGCCCGCCATGGGAAAGACGTCTTTCCCGTGCAGCATGACGGACGACCCCTTGCGGTAGAGGAAGGTGGAAAGCTGCTGTTCGATGAATTCGGGCTGGCCTTCCTCGACCACCAGAACGTGTTTCTTGCCTTCGCAGAAGCGGTGGAATTCGTCGCTTACCAGCGGGTAGGTCACGTTGAGGACGTAAAGCGGCACCTGCGTGTTGCCGTAAAGATCGGCAAGGCCAAGGCGCTGAAGGGCGCGGATCACGCCGTTATACATGCCGCCCTGAAGGACAATGCCGAGGGGGGCATCTGCGGGGCCGAAGATTTCGTTCAGGCGGTTATCGGTGATGAAGCGTTCGGCGGCGGGCCAGCGGTGTTTGATCTTGTCCTGTTCATGCGCGAAGGACATGGGCGGCAGCACGACGCGGGCGAAATCGGATTGCGGGTTGGAAAGCGCCTCGCGCACGGTCAGTTTCGGGCGCTGGTTGTCGCGGGTCTGGAATGACCCTGTCACGTGGCAAGACCGGATGCGGACCATCAGCATGACGGGGGTGTTCGAGGCCTCGGACAGTTCGAACCCGTCTTTCACGGCCTTGGTGATCGAAGGAAGGTTGGGGCGCGGGTCGAGCAGCCAGAACTGCGATTTCATTGCAAAGGCGTGGCTGCGTTCCTGCATGATGCTGGAGCCTTCGCCGTAATCTTCGCCCACGATAATCAGCGCGCCACCGTTCACGCCGGATGAGGCGAGGTTGGCCAAGGCGTCACTGGCCACGTTGACGCCGACTGACCCCTTGAAGGTGACGGCGCCGCGGATGGGGTAATGGACGGAAGCGGCCAGCATGGCGGCGGCGGCGGCCTCGTTCGCGTTCGCCTCGTAGCGCACGCCAAGTTCGGTCAGCAGGTCTTCGGCATCGGCCAGAACATCCATCAGGTGGCTGATCGGCGCGCCCTGATAGCCGCCGACATAGCCCACGCCGTTTTCCAAGAGCGCCTTGGTGATGGCAAGGATGCCTTCGCCGGTGAAGGTTTCGCCCTGCCCCAGACGCAGGTCTTGCACTTCGGCTTTGAAGGACCGTTCGGCCATGGGTTTTCCCTAAATCTCGTGCTTGCGGATATTGGCGAGCATCTTTTGCAGCGTGCCGACAAAGGCGCGGCGTTCGGCTTCGTCGATGCCCTTGAACATGCGGGCCTGTGCTTCGGCCATGCGGGGCCAAAGGGTTTCGAACGTGGCGCGGCCCGCATCGGTCAGGATGACGCGGGTGGCGCGGCTGTCGGCACTGTCCGCCTCGCGCCGCACAAGCCCTTCGGCGGCGAGTTGGTCGAGCGCGCGGGAGAGGGTGGATTGTTCGACCACGGCATAGACGGCAAGTTCGCGGATCAAGGGGGCCTCGATCACCGACAGCACGGCGAGGGCGCGCATCTTGGGGGTGGTCAGGCCAAGCTCGGCGATTTCGTCGCGCAAGGACGCGTTGTAGCGGCCCATGATGCGGTTCATCAGGTAAGGCGCGTAATTCGACAGGCCGATTTCGCCAAGGCGCGGTGCGGGGGGTTTTTGCGGGGTCTGGTCGTTCATGCGCCCAGCCTTTTTGCCGCGATGAAGCCCGATCCGCCGCCAAGGCCGGGGCCGGGATGGGTGGAGGCGCCGATCATCGTCAGCCCCTTGGGCAGTTTCGGGGCATCGGCAAAGGGGCGGAACAGGAAGAACTGGTCGATCGAGCAGAGGCCACCATAGGGGTCGCCGCCGACGAGATTGATGTTGAGGGATTCGAGGTCGGCGGGCGAATAGGCGCGGCGCGCGAGTTTGATCGCGGCGAAGTCCTTGATGTGGGCGGCAAGGATCGCTTCGATCCGGTCGGCAAACGCTTCGCGGGTGGCCGCATCCCAGCCGTTCGTGGTGATTTCCCCTGCGGCGTCGCCCTTCACATGGCGCGGGGCATCGGGGATTTGCAGCCAGAGGATCGCGCGGCCATCGGGGCAGCGGGTGGGGTCGAGCCGGTGGGGTTGTCCCACGCAGATGGTGGGGGTGGCGGGGAGTTGGCCGCGTTCAGCCTCATTCGATGCCTTGGAGACGGAATCGATGCCATCGGCAAGGTGGATCAGGGCCACATCGTCCAGCCCTGCGGTCAGCCATTCGGGGTGACGGTCCAGCGCGTAGTGCAGCTGGAAATTGCCGCGGCCGTGGCGGAAGGATTTGGCGGCGGCTTTGGTTTCCGGCGCGGCGGAGGCGCGGAGCAGGCGGTTTGCGAGTTGGCCGGGCGCGACCGAGGCGAGGACGGAAGGCGCGGCAATGGTTTCGCCCGAGGCAAGGCGCACGCCGGTCACGCGGTTGCCGGAAGTGGTGATTTCATCGACATCCGCGCCGGTGCGGATATCGCCGCCCTTTTCGCGGATCAGGGCGGTGAAGGCGTCAACCGCCCTGCCCGATCCGCCCTTGACCACGGGCGCGCCCGCCGCTTCCAGCGCGAAGGCGACGACCTGGCCCATCTTGCCGGAATAGGTGGATTCGGGCGTCAGGCCGCAATGCAGAACCCAAGGCGCGAACAGGGCCTGGACCAGCGGGCTTTGGTAGCCGGTTTCCAGCCAGCCGCGGGCAGGGGCGAGGGCGCTGCCGAACCATGCGGCAAGGCCGCGGGGGCCGCGTTTGCGGGCTTGGCCCAGCAGCAGTTTCGCCGTGGGCCACGACCAGAGGTCGCCGCCCAGTAGCGAGAAGAGGAAGGGGGCTTCCCCCTCGATCCCGCCGGTATCGGCAGCGTGGCGGTCGCCGTCACCCGCCGCAAGGGCGTTGAAGGTGGCCACGTTGGCGGCGCGGTCGGTGGTCAGGACCAGCGCCGAACCATCGGGGCGCAGCACGGCGGTGGGGTGTTTGGTGTGGCAATAGTCAAACCCGTGGCGGGCTAGGTGTGGCCCCAGCGCCGCCCCTGCGGGCGAGGTCATGAACAGAACCCATGTCGCCGCCATCACATCATGGCGGAAACCCGGCAAGGTGATTTCTTCGGTGCGAAGGCAGCCCCCCGCCACATCGTTCCTTTCCAGAAGCAGGACGCGCTTGCCTTTGAGCGAGAGCAAAGCCCCCGCCACCAGCGCGTTGATGCCGGAACCGATGATGATGTGATCGGGGGACTGCATGGGATCAGCCCTTGGGAACCAGCGCCAAGGCGCGGATGGGCGAGCCTGTGCCCTGTTTGATCTTCAGGGGGGCGGCGATCAGGATCGCGCCCTTGGGCGGCAGTTTCGACAGGTTCGCCAGCGAGGCAAGGCCGAAGCGGTTGTTCGCATGCAGCAGGTTATGCGCGGGGAACGGGGGCGTCATGCCGCCCGCCTGACCCGCATCGGTGCCGATGCACTGGCTGCCCCAGCCGACGATGCCCTTGCCGATGAGATACTGGATCACCTCGGCGGTCGGGCCCGGCGTGTGGGGGCCGGTTTCGTTGGCGTTGAGGAACAGGTTTTCGTCATGGGCACGGGCGTCCCAGTCGGACCGCAGGACGACCCATTCGCCTGACTTGATCTCGCCATGCTTGGCTTCCCATGCTTTCACATGGTCGATGGTCAGCAGGAAATCGGGGTTGGCGTTGCACTCGGCCGAAAAGTCGAGAACGTTGACGGGCGCGATCAGGCGGCTGACATCAAGCGTGTCGGTATAACCGTCGGAATAATCCTTGCCGGTGATCCAGTGGTGCGGGGCGTCGAAATGGGTGCCGCTGTGTTCGCCCAGTTCCAGCCAGTTCCACGCCCAGAAGGGGCCGTCCTTGTCATATTCGCTGATGCGGTGGATCTTGATGGGCGGGGTGTCCTTGGCGAAATCGGGCGGCAGTTTCAAAAGCGGCGTTTCGGGGCCAAGCACGCCCGAACAATCGACCACCTCGATCCCGCCTGACGCGATCATGCCCGCAAGGGACGCCAGCACATTAGCAGAGGTCATTTCCATCTCCCTGTGTCGCGGTGTGGTGCATCTGTCTGCATCACCCGTGCATCTGTTATGCATCCGGCCCGACGCGCGGGGCCGATGAATCATGCTAGACAGATTTAAATGCATTTGCAAATATCCCGAATGAAACGGGACGGGGCGCGGCATGACGGGCAGCTTTGATGCGGTGTTGATCGGGGCGGGCCACAATACGCTGGCCGCGGCGCTGCATCTGTCGGCCAAGGGCTGGCGCGTGGGGGTGTTCGAGGGGGCGGCCGTTGCGGGCGGCGCGGTCAAGACGGGGGAATATACCCTGCCCGGTTTTCGGCATGACTGGGCGGCGATGAACCTGTCGCTTTTCGCCGGAAGCCCGTTTTTCAGGCAATATGGCGCGGAATTGCAGCGGCATGGCTGCGCCTTTGTGCCCGTGGCGCGGCCCTTTGCATCGAGTTTTCCTGACGGGTCATGGTTGGGCGTTGCGACCGACCGGGCCGAGACGATGGCCAATCTGGCGCGGGTGTCCGAGGCGGATGCCGCCACATGGGCGCGGCTGTGTGACGGGTTCGGGGCCGAGGCGCCGCATCTGTTCGGCCTTTTGGGCAGCCCGATGACGTTTCGTGCGCTTGCATATTTCATATTCAAAACGCTTCGGGCCAAGGGTGTGGGCAAGACGCTCGATTTCACCCGTTTTCTGCTGGCCTCCCCCCGCGCATATCTTGACGAAACCTTTGCCGATGCGCGGACCAAGGCGCTGCTGGGTGCGTGGGGGATGCATCTGGATTATGCGCCCGACATCGCGGGCGGGGCGATCTTTCCCTATCTTGAGGGGATGGCGGGTCAGGCTTTTGGCATGGTGATCGGCCAAGGCGGGGCGGATACGATCATTTCGGCGCTGGTCGCGGCCATTCGGGCGCGGGGCGGTGTGGTGGAATGCGGGGTGCCGGTGGCGCGGGTGCTGCGGTCGGGGGATCGGGCGACGGGGGTGGAGCTGGCGGACGGGCGTGTGGTGCGGGCCGCAAAGGCCGTGATCGCGGGGGTTGCGCCGAGGAACATGGCGCGGCTGACGGGGGCCGTGACGCCTGCCTTTGATGCGGGGATGGCGGCCTTTCGCCATGCGCCGGGGACGATGATGATCCATCTGGCGCTGGACGGGTTGCCCGCGTGGAAGGCTGGGGCGGCGTTGTCGTCTTACGCTTACGTGCATATCGCGCCGAGCCTTGACCAGATGGCGCGGACCTATGCGCAGGCGCAGGCGGGGCTGTTGCCGGACGAGCCGATTCTGGTGGTGGGCCAGCCCACGGTGGTGGACCCGAGCCGCGCCCCTGCGGGCAAGCATACGCTGTGGGTGCAGGTGCGGATGGCGCCGGGGGTGATTGCGGGCGATGCCAAGGGCGAGATCGCGGCGCGGGATTGGTCGGGCGCGGCGGGGCCGTTTGCGGAGCGGGTGCTTTCCATTCTGGAAGCCCATGCGCCGGGAACCCGCGCGAAGATCATCGGGCAACGCATTGTCACGCCTTTGGAATTGGAGGCGGACAACCCCAACCTGATCGGCGGCGATCAGGTTTGCGGCAGCCACCATCTGGGCCAGCACTTCCTGTTCCGCCCGATGCGCGGCCATGCGGATGGGTCAACCCCCGTGGCGGGGCTGCACATGACGGGGGCTGCTGTCTGGCCGGGGGCTGGAACGGGGGCGAACCCGGGATACCTTTTGGCGCGGCGGCTGGCCGGGGCGTGACGGGCCGCAGCGCAGGACTTTCAGAGAATTAAGACCAACAACAAGACGACAACAGGGAAAACCAACCATGAACCTTTCCAGAAGAAGCCTGATGAAAATCTCGGCGGCGGGTGTCGCGGCGGGGGCCATCGGCCTGCCCGCCCGCGCGCAGGCCATCGACGAGCTGGTGATCGCCTATAACGTCACCCTGCCGAGCTGGGACCCGACCGTGGGGCCGAGTGCGGTGAACCCCACCATTCAGGGGATTTACCAGTCGGTCTTTGACCAGTTCATCTTGCAACAACCCGACCTGAAGCCCGCGCCGGGGCTGCTGACCGAATGGGGCTGGAACGAGGACCGCACCAAGGTGAAGATGGTGGTGCGCGAGGGCGTGACCTGGCATGACGGGTCGCCCTTTACCGCCGAGGATGTGGCATGGTCGCTTGCCCGTGCGGCCGATCCGGCGACCGGCAACCCGATCAATTTCGTCTGGGGGACGCTGGCCAATTTCGCGGTCGAGGGGAACACCGTCACGGCGGATGTGAAGCAGTTCGATCCCACGATCTTCAAGTGGATGTATTTCCTGACCGGATACGTCCTGCCCAAGGCCTATTACGAAAAGGTGGGTGCCGAAGGGTTCGAGGCGGCGCCCGTCGGGACCGGCCCCTATATGGTCGAGAAGTTCGAGCGCAATGCCTTTGTGCGGTTGAAGGCGAACGCGAATTACTGGGGCGGCAAGCCCGAGTTCGAGACCGTGACGATCAAGTTCGTCCCCGATGCCGCGGCACGCGTGGCGGAAGTGGAATCGGGCAACAGCCATGTCACGCTGGAAATGCCTTATGAGGAATATGACCGCCTGAAGGGTGGCCCGCTGGCGGGGGTGGCGGCGCCCATTTCCGATATCGGGATGATTTTCCTGAACGATATCGACGTGATGCTGGACCCCAATGTGCGCAAGGCCGCGGCCCATGCGGTGGACAAGCAGACCATCATTGACCGGCTGCTTTCGGGCTATGGCGTCAAGATCGACACGCTGGAAACGCCGGAATACGAGGCCTATGACGCATCGATCACGGTGGAATACAGCCCCGAGAAGGCGGTGGAATTGCTGGCAGCCTCGGGCTATTCGGTGGATAATCCGGTCAAGTTCAAGATCCAGACGACCAAGGGCTTCAAGCCCAAGGATTACGAGATGATCCAGGCCATTGTGGGCCTGTGGCGCAAGGTGGGGATCGAAGCCGAGATCGAGGTTTACGAGATCGCCAAGCATTACGAGCTGCGCGCGGCGGACCAGTTGGCGCCTGCGGCCTTCTATAACTGGGGCAATTCGGTGGGCGACCCCACGACCTCGACCGGGTTTGCGATGTTCGGGCCCAGCCCCCATTCGGTATGGGATGGCGAGGACCTGATTGCGATGATCGGCCCCCTGTGGGGCGAGGCGGATGAGGCAAAGCGCATCGCGGGCTGGAAGGCGGTGGACAAATACATCGCCGAGAACGCGCTGGTCATTCCGCTGTTGCAATATGTGCAGCCGATCCTGCACGCGCCGGGCGTGGTGGTGACGCCGCATGCGAGCGGGGCGCTGTTGCCGCATCTGATGAAGCGGGCCTGACGAAAGCCGTGCAAGGCGTTCGCGCCTTGCACCGGCGGGCGGAGCGGGGGTTTCACACCCCCGCACCCCCGTGGGATATTTAAGGGCAGAAAATGAACAAGGGGCGCGGCCCCTGCCCTGCCGGTGTTGCAGGGGGATGGGGTTGATGGGGCTTTTGCGGGTTCTTCTTCTGCGGCTGGCGACGACGGCGGTGACGCTGGCGGGGGTGGCGGTGATCGTGTTCTTCGTGATCCGCGTGGTGCCGGGCAATCCGATTGCCATGATGCTGCCGCCGGGGGCGACGGATGCCGATATCGCGCAGTTGACGGCGCTTTATGGTCTGGACAAGCCGATCTGGCAGCAATTCGTGATCTGGCTGTCGGGGGTTTTGCAGGGGGATTTCGGCACCTCGATCACCACGCGGCAGCCTGTGCTGGGGCTGGTGCTGGGGCGGCTGCCTGCGACGCTGGAACTTTCCATCATGGCGCTGGTGATGGCGGTGGTGATGGGCGGGCTGGCCGCGCTGTGGGGGACGAAGCGGCGCGGGACACGGGTGGAAGGGGCGATCGATGTGGCCAACGGGATGGCGCTGTCGGTGCCCGATTTCCTGTGGGGGCTGGTGCTGATCTTGCTGTTCGGGGTGCTGGTGCCGGTGTTCCATATCTCTGGCCGCGTGACGCCTTCGCTGGACTTGCCGTTCACGACGAATTTCTACCTGTTCGAAAGCCTGTTGCGGCTGCGGTTCGACCTGTGGGCCGATATCGTGAGCCATATGTTCATGCCCGCGCTGGCGCTGGCGATCCCCTTGGCGGCGATCATCGGGCAGCTTTTGAAGCAGAGCCTGAAAGAGACGATGCATCTGGATTACGTCACGCTGGCACGCACCAAGGGGTATGGCGAGACCCATGTGATCTTGCGCGAGGCGCTGCGCAATGCGGTACTGCCCACGCTGACGCTGGTGGGGGTGCAGTTCACCTTTCTGATCGGGGGCACGGTGATTATCGAGCGGCTGTTTTCCTATGAGGGCTTGGGCAATATGGCGATTGATGCCGTGATCAACCGTGATCTGCCGCTGATCCAGGGGATCGTGATCCTGTTTGCGGTGATCTTTACGGGGGTCAATCTGGTGGTCGATCTGCTTTACGCCGCGCTGAACCCAAGGTTGCGGCATGCTTGACGGACGGGGGCAGGTAAAGCGCCGCGCGGGGCTGCGGTTGTGGCTATCGGCGGGGTGGCTGGGGCTTTTGGTGATCGTGGCGGTCTTTGCGCCGTGGATCGCGCCGAAGGACCCCTTGGCGCAGGACCTGTTTCTGGGGCGGTTGCCGCCGTTCTGGGTGAACGGGGCGGAGCCGGGGTATTTGCTGGGGACAGACAGTCTGGGGCGTGATGTGCTGAGCCGGATCATTTTTGGCGCGCGGATTGCCCTGGCGGTGGCGCTGGTGGCGGGGACGGTGACTTGTGTGATCGGGGCCATGCTGGGGCTGATGGCGGGGTTTTTGCGGGGGTGGGTCGATCTGGTCATCTCGCGCCTGATCGATATCTGGATGGCCTTTCCGCCGGTGCTGTTTTCGATCCTGCTGATTGCCGTGCTGGGGCCGGGGCTCATGTCGATCATCATCGCCATCGTGGTGATCGACTGGACGCGCTTTGCCCGTGTGGTGCGGGCGGAAGCCATGGCGCAGGGGGCGATGGATTATGTCGCCTCGGCCCGCGTGGTGGGGCGCGGGCGGGTGGGGACGATGTGGCGCGAGATATTGCCGAATGTGCTGCCGACCATCGTGGTCTTGCTGACGCTGGAGATGGGGATTGCGGTGATCGTCGAGGCGATTTTGTCTTTCGTGAACCTGTCGATTGCCACGGATGACCCGACATGGGGGGGCATGATCGCGGAAGGGCGCACATCGGTGTATCAGGCGTGGTGGGTGCTGGTGTTCCCGCTGGTCACGCTGTTTTTGACGGTGCTGGCCTTTTCCCAGCTTGGCGAAGGGTTGAAGGACCGCTTCGATCCGGTGCTGCGATGAGCTTTCTGTCTGTGCGGAACCTGTCGGCGCGGGTGAAGGGCGGGCCTGCCCTGTTGCGGCGCGTGTCCTTGGATGTGGCGGCGGGCGAGGTGCGCGGGCTGGTCGGCGAAAGCGGCGCCGGCAAGTCGATGATCGGCAAGGCGGTGCTGGGGATATTGCCCAATGCCGTGCAGGTGACGGGCGGGGAAATCTGGCTGGACGGGGTCGATCTGCTGGCCCTGCCGGTGGCCGAGCGGCGGCGGCGGATCGGGGCGATGGCGGCGCTGATCCCGCAGGACCCGCTGACGGCGCTGAACCCGTCGCGCCGGATCGGGGGGCAGATCACGGACCGGCTGGTGGATATTCTGGGCTGGGCGCGGGCACGGGCCGAGGCGCGGGCGCTGGAACTGCTGGCCGAGGTGCAGATTGCCGATCCGGCGCGGGTGATGCGGGCCTATCCGCACGAGTTGTCGGGCGGGATGCGGCAGCGGATCTTGATCGCAAGCGCCTTTGCGGCCGAGCCGAAGCTGATCGTGGCGGATGAACCGACGACCGCGCTGGATGTGACGGTGCAGAAGCAGATCTTGAAGCTGATCGCGGGGATGCAGGCCAAGCATGGCACGGCGCTGTTGTTCGTGACACATGACCTTGGGGTCGTGTCCAAGGTCTGCCAGCGGCTGAGCGTGCTTTATGGCGGGATGGTGGTCGAGGATGCGGCGGTGCGCGATTTCTTTGCCGCACCGCGGCACGCCTATTCGGCGGCACTGCTGGCCGCGACGCCGAAATATACCGACCCGATGGCGAGTTTGACGCCGGTGCCCGAGGCGGTGATTGCCGCCGTGCAGGCGGAAGTGGCAGCCTATGACGGGGGCGCGCATGGCTGATCTTTATCAGGTTCAGGACCTGCGGCTTTCGCTGGCGGATATGACGCGCAAACCCCTGCTGGGGCCTGCGCCGCGGCTGGAAATATTGAAGGGGTTGTCCTTCTCCATCCCCAAGGGGGCGGTGGTGGGCATCGTGGGCGGGTCCGGATCGGGCAAATCGACGCTGGGCCGCGCGCTGGTGCGGCTGCTTCAGCCTTCGGGCGGGGTGGTGCGGTTCGACGGGGTGGATATCACCCATCTGGACGAGGCTGGCTTGCGCCCGTTGCGGCGGCGGTTCCAGATGATCTTCCAGGACCCGATGAGCAGCCTGAACCCGCGCCACCGCGTGGGCACGATCATTGCCGAACCGCTGCGCCTGCACGGGTTTAACGATGTGGCCGGGCGCGTGGCGCGGGCGCTGGACCATGTGGGGCTGCCGCAGGGCTTTGCGGGGCGGTTTCCGCATGAATTGTCGGGCGGGCAGCGGCAAAGGGTGGGGATTGCGCGGGCCATCGCGCTGGAGCCCGATTTCATTCTGGCCGACGAGATCGTGTCGGGGCTGGATGTGTCGTCACAGGCGCAGGTGCTGAACCTGCTGGAACGGCTGGTGGCGGAACTGGGGCTGACGCTGGCCTTTATCAGCCATGATCTGAGCGTGATCCGCCGCCTGTGCCAGCGAACCATCGTGCTGTCGCAGGGCGTGATTGTGGAAGACCGGCCCACGGCAGAGCTGTTCGCCGATCCGCAGGCCGCCTATACCCGCGAATTGCTGGACGCGATCCCCCTGCCCGACCCCGATCAGGTCTGGGCCTGAACCGGCATCCGGTCTGCCACGGGGGTCAGGAAACTTTCCAGTTTGGCCTTCACATCTTCGGGCCATGGCATCGAGGTGTGCTTGTCCAGCCAGCTTGCCGCCAGCACCTGTTCGCCCGACCAGCGGTCCTCATCCCCGCAATGCACGGTATGGCGGATGCGGACCGAGGATTTGCCGACCTTGATCACCGTCAGGCGAAAGGTCAGGCGGTCGCCGAAGAAGGACGGTTTCGAGAAATCGCAGGACAGGTGCACGGTGGGGGTGCCCCAGCGTTCCTTCCAGATGATCTCGTGCCACGGGTAACCGATATGGGTCCAGAATTCCTCGACCACGCCATTCAGGATATTCAGGTAGGCGGGGTAATAGGCGGTGCCCGAAATATCGCAATCGCCGAAGTTGAGCATCCGGTCGGTGGTGAAACTGACGGTCATGAACGGTCCTCCCGACCTGCATAGGGGGGCAGGCGCGGCGGGGGCGTCAAGAGGGAATGCTTGGTGCAGCCGTCGCACGGGGGGCTGTCTGCCCCCCGCGGGGCGCGTGCCGCGCCCCTTCCCCCCGAGGATATTTCAAGGCAGAAAATGGCCGGTCCGACTGTTCATTTTCTGCCCTAAAATATCCTCGGGGGGTGAGCGGCCAAGGGCCGCGAGGGGGGCAGACGGCCCCCCTTTTGCGCGATCAGCCGCGCAAGAGCTGGTTCAGGGACGTGCAAAGGCGTTCGACGCCTGCATCGGTGGTGACGATGCCGGGCGAAAGGCGCAGGGTCTGGCCACGGGCATCGGTGCTGATGCCCTGATCGCGCAAGGCGGCCACGATCTGGGGCGCGGGGGGCGTGATCTTCATCATCACCGAACCGCCGCGTTTGGCTTCGGGGCGCGGGGTGACGAGCGACAGGCCCATGTCATCGGCGGCCTCGATGATCCGCGCGGTCTGGCGGCGGTTCTGGGCGAGGATCGCGCCGTGGTCGGCCTTTGCGTGCCAGTCGAGCGCGGGAAGCGAGGCGATGGCCGCCATGCAGCCCGGCGTGCCATTGTCGAAGCGGCGGATGTCGGGCGCGTATTCGAAAGTGTCGAGATTCCAGTTGAACGGGTTTTCCTGGCTGAACCATCCGCGCAATTCGGGCTGGCAGCGGCTGGTCAGGTTGGCCGCCACATGCAGGATGCCCGCACCGGGGGTGCCGCACATCCATTTCAGGCTGGTCGAGATGGTGAAATCGACGGCGGGTGCCGTGACATCAAAGGGCAGAAGGCCGGCGCCTTGGGTGATATCGACGCCGATGATGCTGCCCACGCTGCGGCCGTGGGCGACCATCGCGGGAAGGTCGATGCGGTGCGAGGTGGTGGAGGAGACCCATGTAAGAAGCGCGAGGGCGGTATCGGGCGTCCAGTGGGCGAGGAAATCCTCGTCCTCGACATGGGCGGCACCCTGGCGGAAGGGCACGGTGGTGAGCGTGAAGCCGATGCGTTCGGCCAGTTTGGTCAGAAGGAAATGGTTCGACGGAAAGCAATCGGCCCCGACCAGCACGCGACGCCCGCGCAGGGTTTCGGGCGGCAGGGCGGTGAGCAGCATGTGCAGGCTTTGCGTCACGCTATCGGTCGTGGTCAGCGTGCCTTCGGGGGCGTGGATGATGCCGCGCCAGCGGTCGATGAAGCGGGCGCGGTGCGAGAGCAGGTAGCCCCATTGCGCGTCATTCGGGGCGGCCCAGACTTGGGAAAAGGCGGTCATGGCGCTGGTCAGATCCGTGGCCTTGCCGGGGTAAAGACCGATGGAGTGGTAGAGGAAATAGGCGTCTTCCATGACGGTCCTTCGGGATTCGGGTTTGTCCGGCAGGGTGGCAGAAAAGCGCCGCGCCGCAAGGTGTTTCAAGCTTGAAGATTTCCCTGTCTGTCATCTGCGCGCAAGCGGGCGGCGGGGGTGCGGGCGGTTGGCGGCGCGCGATGTCTGTCATCCCCGCGAAAGCGGGGATCTTTTGGTGACGGAGGGTGGAGGAGATCCCCGCTTGTGCGGGGATGACAGGCGGCGCGGGATGACAGGACGGGCGGAATGACGAGGGGGGAGCGGGGGGGGCGGCGTTACAGGATCAGGATGGCGCGGAAGTCGTTCACGTTGGTCAGGGTGGGGCCGGTGATGACCTGTGCGCCGATGGCGGCAAAGAAGCTGTGGGCATCGTTGGCGGCAAGGTGGGCGGCGGGGTCGGCCCCTGCCCTGCGGGCCTTGGCAAGGGTTTCGGGGGTGACGATGGCGCCTGCCACCTCGGCCGCGCCATCGATGCCGTCGGTATCGCAGGCGATGGCGTGGATGCCTGCTGCGCCGTTCAGGGCGAGGGCGAGGGCAAGGGAAAATTCGGCGTTGGGCCCGCCGATACCGGTGCCGCGTTTCGTCACGGTCAGTTCGCCGCCCGAAAGCAAAAGAACGGGCAGATCATCGGGGCTTTTGGCGGATTTGATCGCCATGGCCTGTGCGGCCATGGCAGCGGCGACTTCGCGGGCCTCGCCCTCGAGCGCGTCGCCAAGGATTTCGACGTGGCAGCCTGCGGTGCGGGCAAGGTCGGCGGCGGCGGCCAGGGATTGCGCGGGGGCGGCGTAGATCACATTCGTGGTGCGCGACAGGCGCGGATCGTCGGGGCGCAGCACGCCCGAGCGGGCGATGGCCTGCGTGACCGAAGGCGGAACCGGGATGGTCCAGTCGGCCAGCACCCCAAGCGCATCAGCGGGGGTAGAGGCATCGCCCACGGTGGGGCCGGAACCGATGAAGGCGGGGTCATCCCCCGGCACATCCGAGATCATCAGCGCGAGCATGCGGGCGGGATAGGCGGCGGCGGCAAGCTGGCCGCCCTTTACCCGCGAAAGATGCTTGCGCAGCGTATTCATGCGGTCGATGGGCGCGCCGCTGGCCAGAAGTGCGGCATTCACCGCCTGTTTTTCAGCCAAGCTCAGCCCATCGGCGGGGGCGACCAGCAGGGCCGAGGCCCCGCCCGAGATGAGGGCAAGGACGAAATCGTCCGCGCCCAGCGGTTCGAGCAGGGACAGCATGCGCTGCGTGGCGGCCTGCCCTGCGGCATCGGGCACGGGATGGGCGGCTTCGACGATCTTGATGCCCTTGCAGGGGCGGGCATAGCCGTAGCGGGTGATGACCAGCCCGTCACAGGGGCCCCACGCAGCCTCGACCGCTTCGGCCATGCGGGCGCTGGCCTTGCCCGCGCCGACCACGACCACCCTGCCCTGCGGCCGGGGCGGCAACACGCGGTGCAGCGATTGCATGGGATCGGCCACTTCGACCGCGCGGTCAAAGAGGCTGCGAAGGAAACGGGCGGGGTCGGACAGCGGGGCCATGCGGCAAGGAACACATGGTGCGGGCTGATTTGGCAAGGCGAAGATTGCAGGCGGCGGCGCGATGCCCCCTTTACGAATCTGTTCGGGCCGATAGATAAATGTTCCATGAATGTTCTCATCTGGTTCAAGCGCGACTTGCGGATTGCCGACCATGCGGCGCTGGCGGAAGCGGCGGGCATGGGTGCGGTGCTGCCGCTTTACATTGTCGAGCCGGACTATTGGCGGTTGCCCGACACCTCGGCCCGGCAATGGGCCTTTACGGCCGAGGCTTTGACGGATTTGCGCGGCGATCTGGCGGCGCTGGGCGCGCCTTTGGTGGTGCGGGTGGGCGATGCGGTCGAGGTGCTGGACCGGCTGTGCCGCCAGCACCATATCGCGCGGGTGCTGAGCCATGAGGAGACAGGGAACCTGTGGACCTATGGCCGCGACCGGCGCGTGGCAGCATGGGCAAGGGGCGCGGGTGTCGAATGGCGCGAGTTGCCGCAGCAGGGGGTGATCCGCCGCCTGCCGCGCCGAGAGGGCTGGGCCGCGGCGCGGGACGCGGTGATGCGCGAGGGGGTGCTGCCCGCGCCTGCCGGTTTGCAGGCGGTCAAGGGGGTCGAGCCGGGGCCGATTCCGCCGGCGCGGGCGCTGCGGCTGGCCGATGACCCCTGCCCGCACCGGCAGGCGGGCGGGCGGGCGCAGGGGTTGCGGATGCTTGAAAGCTTCCTGACCTCGCGCGGCGAGACCTATCGGGCGGCGATGTCCTCGCCCGTTACCGGCGAACGGGCCTGTTCGCGGCTTTCGGCGCATCTGGCGGTGGGGGCGCTGTCGGGGCGTGAGGTGGTGCAGGCCGCAGCGGCACGGGCGGCCGAGCGGCCGGGCGGGCGCTGGGGCGGATCGCTTTCATCGTTCCAGTCGCGGATGGCGTGGCGCGACCATTTCATGCAGAAGCTGGAAAGCGAACCGGCGATCGAGACGCGGGCCTTGCACCGCGCCGCCGATGGTTTGCGGCCAAGGGAGCCTGATGCGCTGCGCCTTGCGGCATGGGAAAAGGGCGAGACGGGGTTGCCTTTTCTTGATGCCTGCATGCGCTATCTGCGGGCCACGGGATGGCTGAATTTCCGGATGCGGGGGATGGTTACATCGGTGGCGGCCTATCACCTGTGGCTGGACTGGCGGGCCACGGGGGCGGTGCTGGCGCGGCGGTTCACCGATTACGAGCCGGGCATCCATTGGCCGCAGGTGCAGATGCAATCAGGGGTGACGGGGATCAATACGCTGCGGATCTATAACCCCGTGAAACAGGGGCAGGATCAGGACCCGACCGGCGCCTTTACCCGCCGCTGGGTGCCGGAACTGGCCGCCGTGCCCGATGCCTTTCTGCAAGAGCCGTGGAAATGGAGCGGTGCGGGGTCGCTGCTGGGGCGGGCCTATCCCGAACCGGTGGTGGATGTGGCCGCCAGCGCAAGGGCCGCACGAGAGGCCTGCTGGGCGCTGCGCCGCGAACCGGGGTTCCGGCGCGAGGTGGTCGAGGTGGTGGAGCGCCATGCCAGCCCCGGCCATGACCGCCGCTTTGTCAATGACCGCAGCCCGCGCCGCAGCCCGCGCGATGCGGGACAGATGAGCTTTGCCTTCTGATGGCGAAGATGCGGAAAAAGGGCGACCTGCCGGAAAAGCCGTGCGCCTGCTGCGGGCGGCCCTTTGCGTGGCGCAAGAAATGGGAAAAGGTCTGGGACGAGGTCAGGTTCTGTTCCGACCGCTGCCGCGCCGAGGCCAAGCGCAAGGCGCGGGATTAGACCCCGTCCACCAGCACGACCATGGCCGTTGCCGCCCCGGCGCGGCGGGCGCGGGCGGTCTGGTATTCGGCGCTGGCATAGCAGGCGCGGGCGGCGGCAAGGCTGGGAAATTCGATCACCACATGGCGGGCGAAGGATGGCCCTTCGGGCGTGTCGGCGGTGCCGCCACGGGCAAGGAACCTTGCGCCATGGGCGGCAAAGGCGGCGGGGGCCAGCGCCTGATAGGCGGCATAGGCATCGGGGTCGGTGACGGTGACATGGGCGATCCAGTAGGCGGGCATCATTCCCCCGAAAGCAGGCGTTCCGCGATGGCGCGGGCCTCGGTCAGATGGTCGCGCACGGCGGCGGCGGCGGCATCGGCATCGCCCGCAAGGATGGCTTCGGCAATACGGGCCATGCGGGCGGGGCCCGAGACGTGGCGGTCGGTAGTGGCAAGGGTCAGTGCGCGCAGGCGGCTGATGCGGCCGTTCAGGCGTTGCACGATTTCCCATGCGATATGGTGGCCTGCGGCGCGGAAAATCACCTCGTAAAAGCGGGTGGTCGCGTCGAACAACGCGGTTTCGCCGGCCTGAGGTGCCGCCTGCAAGGCGGAAAGGGCGGCCCGAAGATCGGCCCGCATGGCGGCATCGGCCACCCGCGCGCAGCCTGCCGCCGCACCGGATTCGAGCAAGAGCCGGATGTCATAGATCTGGCGCGCCTGATTCAGGTCGAGCCGCGCCACGACCGGCCCCTTGTGGCCCGCGCTTTCGACCAGACCTTCGGCTTCGAGGATGCGGATCACCTCGCGCACTACGGAACGCGACACGCCGAGTTGGTCGCAGAGCGCCCGTTCCACCAGACGTTCGCCACTTTTGAACCGGCCCGCGATGATGGCCGCGCGCATCCGGTCAAGCACCATTTCGCGCAGGCGCTGGGGCGGGGCGTGAATGCGAAGGTCGGGCGCGTCATCCATGGGCAAAGGCTAGCCGTTTTGTCGCGGTGCCGCAATCAGGATTGACATATGGTCTTATGGTATACCAAACTTGACCCAGACATTCCACGAGGTTCCCGATGCCCGCGCTGATCCGCAAGACGCTGCTTCATGTCGAAACGACGCTGATCGAGGGCGGGCGTGCCGCGCCGCGGCCGCTGAAACTGATCGGGGCGGCGGCGGTGGTCAAGAACCCCTGGGCCGGGCGCGGGTTTGTCGAGGATCTGAAGCCCGAAATCCATGCCATCGCGCCGGAACTGGGGGCGCTGTTGACGGGCATGATCCTTGAGGCGGCGGGTGGCGGCGCGCAGGTGGAGGGCTATGGCAAGGCGTCGATCGTGGGGCTGGACGGCGAGGTGGAACATGCCAGCGCCCTGATCCACACGCTGCGCTTCGGCAACCATTACCGGCAGGCGGTGGGGGCCAAGACCTATCTGGCCTTTACCAATATCCGCGGCGGGGCGAATACGCCGGTGATGATTCCGCTGATGGACAAGAATGACGAAGGGCGCCGCAGCCATTACCTGACGGTGCATTTCGCCATTCCCGATGCGCCCGCTGCGGATGAGATCGTGGTGGCGCTGGGCGCATCGATCGGGGGGCGGCCGCATCACCGGATCGGGGACCGCTACCAAGACCTGAAGGATCTGGGCCATGACGCCACTAACCCTGCCGCTGTCTGACGGCGGGACCGCCCGCGCCCTTGGGGCGGGGATGGGCGAGCCTTTGGTGCTGATCCATGGCGTGGGGATGAATGCGCGGGCATGGGGGCCGCAGATGGCGGCGCTGTCGGCGGGGTATCGCGTGATCGCGGTCGATATGCCGGGGCATGGCGGGTCGGACCCCCTGCCCCATGGCGCGGGATTGCGGGATTATGTGGCATGGGCCGCGCGGGTGATCGGGGCGCTGGGGCTGGGGCCGGTCAATGTGGCGGGCCATTCGATGGGGGCGCTGATCGCCACGGGGCTGGCGGTCGAATATCCGCAGATGGTGCGCCGGGTTGCGGTGCTGAACGGGGTGCATCGCCGCACACCGCAGGCGCGGGCGGCAGTCGAGGCGCGGGCGGACGAGATTGCGCGGGGCGGATATGACATCGAGGCGCCGCTTGCGCGCTGGTTCGGCGCGGGGGACGGGGCGGTGCGCGACACTGTGGCAGGCTGGCTGCGCGAGGTCAGCCCCGCAGGCTATGCCGCCGCCTATGCTGCCTTTGCGCGGGGCGATGATGTCTATGCAGGCGACTGGCCCCGCATCACCTGCCCCGCTTTGGTGTTGACGGGCGACGGGGACGCCAATTCCACGCCCGAGATGACGCGCACCATGGCCGCATCTGCGCCGCAGGGCCGTGCTGTGGTGATCGGCGGGCACCGGCATATGGTGAACCTGACCGCGCCCGAAGCGGTGACACGGGCCTTGCAGGATTGGCTGGCCACACCCGTGATGGCCGCACGGGAGGGGATGCGCGCATGACCGACCGCCCCGATTTCGACCGCCGCGCCCTGCGCGATGCCTTTGGCAGTTTCATGACCGGCGTGACGGTGGTGACATGCCGCGATGCGGACGGCAGGCCGCTGGGGTTTACGGCCAATTCGTTTTCGTCGGTCTCGCTTGATCCGCCGCTTTTGCTGGTGTCGATTGCGCGGACATCGGCCAATTATGGGGCCTTTACCTCGGCCAAGGGGTTTGCGGTGAACATCCTGTCGGAAGGGCAGAAGGACATTTCCAACACCTTTGCGCGGCCGGTCGAGGACAGGTTCGGTTCGGTTTACTGGAAGGACAGCGCCAACGGGTCGCCCCTGCTGGCGGGGGTCTCGGCCTGGTTTGACTGCGCGTTGCATCAATGCGTTGCGGCGGGCGACCATGCCATCCTGATCGGCCGCGTGCTGGATTTTGCGGCCACCGATGCGCCGGGGCTGGGCTATTACCGTGGCAGCTATTTCACACCCGCCCAGACCGCGACCCAGCTTGCCACGGGGCCGCAAGTGGTGGTGTCGGCGGTGATCGAACGCGACCGTCAGGTGCTGCTGGCCGACGACGGCACCGGCGGGTTGACCCTGCCCACAGCGCAGGTGGGGCGCGAGGGGGTTTCGGCCACGCTGGCCCGTCTGATCGCGCAAAGCGGGGTGCAGGCGACGCCGGGCTTCATCTATTCGGTCTATGAGGATGTGGCGCGGGGGCATCAGCATATCTCGTTCCTGTGCCCCGCCACGGGGGGGACGCCCGCCATGGGCAGCTTTGTCGATCTGGCGCCAGCGGCCTTGGGCGATGTGACCGATCCAGCGATGCGGACGCTGCTGGAGCGGTTGGCCGAGGAATCCCGCGTGGGCAATTACGGCATCTATTTCGGCGACCAGAATTCCGGTCAGGTCGCCCGTGTCGCAAAAGGCAAAACCGAATGAAATTCTCGCTTTTCGTGCATATGGAACGCATCAGCCCCGCCGACCCCGAGCCGCGGCTGTATCAGGAAATGCTGGAACTGTGCCGCATGGCCGACGAGGGGGGGATGCATGCGATCTGGACGGGCGAGCATCATGGCATGTCGTTTACCATCGCGCCGAACCCGCTTTTGAACCTTGTCGATCTGGCGCGGCGGACGAAGAACGTGCGCCTTGGCACGGGAACGGTGATCGCGCCGTTCTGGCACCCGATCAAGCTGGCGGGCGAGGCCGCGATGGCCGATATCATCATGGACGGGCGGCTGGATCTGGGCATTGCGCGGGGGGCTTACAGTTTTGAATATGAGCGCGTCATGCCGGGGCTGGATGCGTGGAATGCGGGCGGGCGGATGCGCGAGTTGATCCCCGCGATCAAGGGGTTGTGGGCGGGCGATTACGCGCATGACGGGCAGTACTGGCAGTTTCCGGCCACGACATCCGCCCCGAAGCCGTTGCAGAAGGACTTGCCGATCTGGGTCGCGGCGCGGGACCCGAACAGCCATGAATTCGCCGTGGCCAATGGTTGCAACGTGCAGGTGACCCCCCTGCACCAGCCCTTTGCCGAGGTGGAAAGCCTGATGCAGCGTTTCAACGATGCCTGCGCCAAGGCGCCCGAGGTGCCGCGCCCGAAGATCATGATCCTGCAGCATGGCTATGTGGCGGAAAGTGCGGATGATGCCGCGTTGGCGGCGGACGAGTTGAACACGTTCTACAACTATTTCGGCGCGTGGTTTTTGAACAAGCGGCCGATCCATCAGGGCATGATTGCCGAACTGACGGCGGACGAGATGGCCGCCCATCCGTTCTACAGCCCGCAGGCGATGCGCGAGAACCTGTTGATCGGGGAAGCGCCCGAGGTGATCGAACGGCTGCGGAAGATCGAGGCCTTGGGCTATGACGAGTTTTCGCTGTGGATCGACAGCGGGATGAGCTTTGCGCGCAAGCGTGACAGCCTGCGCCGGTTCATCGAAGATGTGATGCCCGCCTTTGCCTGACAGGACAGATATGGACCGCTTCCAGCTTTACATCGACGGGCAGTTCTTGGACGGGGCGGCGTGGTTTCCCAGCCTTGACCCCGCCACGGGTGCCACATGGGCCGAGATGCCCGAGGCGCGCGAGGCCGAGGTGGATGCCGCCGTGCGGGCGGCGCATCGGGCGTTCCGGTCGGGGCCGTGGCCTGCGATGACGGCAACGGCGCGCGGCAAGCTCTTGATGAAGCTGGCCGATCTGGTGCAGGCGGCGGCGCCTCGGCTGGCGGCGCTGGAGACGCGCGATACGGGCAAGATCATTCGCGAGACATCGGCGCAGATTGCCTATGTGGCGGATTACTACCGCTATTATGCAGGGCTGGCCGACAAGATCGAAGGCGCGCATCTGCCCATCGACAAGCCGGATATGGAAGTGTGGCTGCGGCGCGAACCGGTGGGGGTGGTGGCGGCCATCGTGCCGTGGAACAGCCAGTTGTTCCTGTCGGCGGTCAAGGTCGGACCTGCCCTTGCGGCGGGGTGCACGGTGGTGCTGAAGGCATCCGAGGATGGCCCCGCGCCGATGCTGGAATTTGCACGGCTGGTGCATGAGGCGGGGTTTCCGGCGGGTGTGTTCAATGTGGTCACGGGCTTTGGGCCCACCTGCGGGGCGGTGCTGGCGCGGCACCCGCTGGTGGACCATATCGCCTTTACCGGCGGGCCGGAAACGGCGCGGGCGGTGGTGCGGGGGTCGGCCGAGAACCTTGCCTCGACCTCGCTGGAACTGGGGGGGAAGTCGCCCTTTATCGTCTTTTCCGATGCCGATCTGGACAGTGCCGCCAATGCGCAGGTGTCGGGGATTTTCGCCGCGACGGGGCAAAGCTGCGTGGCGGGGTCGCGGCTTCTGGTGCAGGCATCCGTCAAGGATGCCTTCCTTGCCAAGCTGAAAGCCAAGGCCGAGGCGATCCGCATCGCGGCGCCCGATGACATGGCAACCGAGGTGGGCCCCTTGTGCACGCGGCGGCAGCGCGACCGGATCGAGGCGCTGGTGGCGGAAAGCGTGGCGGCGGGGGCGCGGCTGGTGACGGGGGGCCACAGGATCGACGGCGCGGGGTTTTATTACCCACCCACGATCCTTGATTGCAGCGCCGCCCCCGATGCGCCCTGCATCCGGCAGGAACTGTTCGGGCCTGTTCTGTCGGTGGTGTCGTTCGAGACAGAGGACGAGGCGCTGACAATTGCCAATGACAGCGCCTATGCCTTTGCGGCGGGGGTGTTCACCGCATCGCTGACGCGGGCGCACCGGATGATAAGGGGGCTGCGGGCGGGGGTGGTCTGGGTCAACACCTATCGCGCGGTATCGCCCATCGCGCCCTTTGGCGGGTCTGGCCTGTCGGGCCAAGGGCGCGAGGGGGGGCTGGCCGCGGCGCTGGATTACACCACGGTCAAGGCGGTATGGCTGCGTACTTCGGACGCGCCGATCCCTGACCCGTTCGTGATGCGCTAGGGGCGGCGGGGCAGGCGTTACAGCGCGTCGCGCATTGCGCGCTGGCTGCGGCGCATGCGGGCGCGCATTTCGCGCATGCGGAAGAACACGCCTGCGACCAGAAAGAACATCGCCACGAACATGAAGCCGCGCCACATGCCGTTATCGGGCGTTTCGGCGGGCAGCGAGCCGGTTACCTGCCACATCACGAACACCCCCGCGCCAAAGGCCAGCACGAAGCGGCGGATCATGCGGCAGGTGGCACAGGCGAGGCGGTCCATCGCTTACTCCTTGTCAAATTCGATCTCGATCTCGATCCGCCGGTTTTTCTGGCGGCCCTCTTCGGTGGAGTTGTCGGCCACGGGTTCGGTTTCGCCCTTGCTGACGGCCACCAGTTCAGCTGCAGGAACCGTGCCACTTTCGGTGATGGCCCGCACCACGCTGGCCGCGCGGGCCGAGGCGAGTTCCCAGTTGTCGCGATAGGTCGAACCGGACAGGGGCACGTTATCGGTATGGCCGGTGACGACGATCTTGGCGGCCTTGCCCGATACCTGTTCCAGCTTGTCGATGATCGCCTGTGCCTGTGCGGTCATGTCGGCCGAGCCCGAGGCGAAGGCGCCGCCCGCGCCGACCGTCACCACGACCGATCCGTCGCGCTGTTCGACCTTGACATCGCCGCCGGCCATTTCCTCTTCCAGCGCCATGCCAAGCTTTACGGCTGCCATCTTGGCGCGGATCATCCCCACGCCCGACCCGTTGGCGGGCGCACCGCCGCCCGCATCACCGATGGCGGTGGCGGCATCCGGCGCGGCCGTTTCGGCTGCGGGGGCGGCGGCGGTCTGGGCGGCGGCCTGATCGGCTGCCGCGCTGCCGGCTGCTTGAAGCGCCTGCGCGATCTTTTCGGCATCGGCTTTGCTTGCGCCCTTGGGCAGGCGCACCGTGACGGAACCCGCCTCGCTTTCCACGGTCAGGCCCCCCTTGGCCACGGCATCCTGCATCGCCTTGGCCAGCGCCTTGGCGGCCTGATCGGCGGCATCGGCCCCCTGCCCCGCGCCGCCGCCCGGATTGCCGGTGCCTTCGGCCTTGCCGCTGTCGGGCTTGTCGGGGTCGCCCGATTGCGGCGTGGTTGCGGGCGGGTCGTTGGTCTGTTCGCCCGATTGCGGGCCGAAATGCAGATCGATGATCGAGGTGCCGCCCTTGTCGGCATCGTTGGGATCAAGCGGCACGCGCCCGAAGGTCTGGCGCATGACGGCGGCAAAGGCGTTGAACTTGGGCTGGTCGGTCTTGGCCGACATCAGCATGATGACGAAGAACGCCATGAGGAGCGTGGCCATATCGGCGAATGTGATGATCCAGGGCGGGGGGCAATGGCCGCCGCCGCCGTGATCGTCATGCCCGCCGCCGCCGCCATGGCCGTGATCGGCGTCATGGTCGTGGTGGTCGTGATCGTGCCCGCCCTTTGCCGCTGCCTTTGCCATGGTCAGGCCGCCGCTGCCAGTTTGGCACGTTCTGCGGGCGGCAGGCGTGCGGCCAGACCGTCCATGATGACACGGGGCGCCTCGGCGCGGGCGATGCCGCGCAGGCCTTCGATCGCGGCTTCGCAATAGGCGACTTCGCGGGCGGTGTTGTTTTTCAGCTTGGTCGCCATCGGGCCGAAGAACACGTTGGCGGCAATGGCGCCATACATCGTGCCCACCAGCGCGGTGGCCATGCCCTTGCCCACGCTTGTCGGGTCGGACATGTTGCCCATCATCTCGACCAGTCCGATCAGGGTGCCGATCATCCCGTAAGCGGGGCCGAGTTCGACCCAGGCCTTGCAAACATCCTGCTTGGCGGAATGGCGCACCTTCATGGCGGCGATTTCGGCGTTGAGCTGTTTGGTCAGCTTTGCTTCGTCGGCGCCGTCGATCAGCATCTGCATGCCGCGTTCAAGGAATTTGTGCGGCATTTCCTTGCCTTCCAGCGCCATCAGACCGTCCTTGCGGGCGATGGTGGCAAGGTCGGACATGGTGACCGCAAGGGCAGCGATATCGGTATTGTGCTTTTTGAAGGCCGTTCCCATCGCCTTGAACGACCCCAGAAACACCTCCATCGGGGCGGTGTACATCACGGCGAAAAAACCGCCGACAAACACGATGGTGAAACCGTGCATCGAGATGAAGGGCTCGATATGCCCGCCGGCCAGCATGGTGCCGACCACGGCGCAGATGCCGCCGAAAAACCCGATCGTCGTTGCCAGATCCATGCCCGCGCCCCCAATTCTGTGTCAGGGTCAACGGATGGTTTTGGCCAAGTTATAGGCGGTGGCAGACAGGGGGGCGCGGGCTATCCCCTGTCCGGCTTGTTGTGGTGTCTGCGGTCAGACGATGCCGCCGCCCGATCCGGTGACCTTGGGGCGCACTGCGGCCACACGGGCGCGGTAGCCGCTGGCGCGGTAGGTGGCGACGGGGTCGATGGCCCCGCCCGCCCGCAGGCGCGCCATGGCGAGGATGGGTTCCACATCGGTGCGGAAGCCCGCCTTCAGCGTGGCCGTGGCCATCAGGGCATCATGGCCGTCCTGATAACCCGCAAGCGCCGCACGGTCCACCAGCGCGGCCTGGGCATAGGCGCGCTGCACCTCCATCGCCGAGACCATCAGGCTTTCGATGGGGTCGGTGACATTGTGGCTTTGGTCGAGCATATGGGCCGGGTTGAAGCCTGCCTTGCCTTCGGCGCCGACAAGTTCGTTGAACACCAGAAACAGGCGATAGGGGTCGATGGAACCTGTATCAAGATCGTCATCGCCGTATTTGCTGTCATTGAAATGGAAGCCGCCCAGTTTGCCGAACTGGATCAGGCGGGCGACGATCATTTCGATATTCACGTTGGGCGCGTGGTGGCCAAGATCGACCAGACACATCGCCTTGTCGCCCAGTTCCTTGGCGATCAGGTAGTTGGTGCCCCAGTCCTGCACCACGGTGGAATAGAAGGCGGGTTCGAACATCTTATGTTCGGTGAACACGCGCCAATCATCGGGAAGGGCGGCGTAAACCTGTTTCATCGCATCAAGATAGCGTTCGAACTGGCGGGTGAAATCGGTCTGGCCCGGAAAGTTCGAGCCATCTCCGATCCAGACGGTCAGTGCCTTTGACCCCAGCGCCTGCCCGATTTCGATACATTCGATATTGTGATCGACCGCCTGTTGCCGCGTGGCGCGGTCGGCGTGGGACAGCGAGCCGAATTTGTAGCTGTGCTTCTGGTCGGGCTGGTCCTGAAAGGTGTTCGAGTTCATCGCATCGAAGCGCAGGCCCTGTTTCGCGCCTGCGGCCAGCAGGTCGGCGGCGGGCGCCTTGTCCCACGGGATATGCAGGCTGACGGTGGGCGTGGCGCGGGTCAGGCTTTGGATGACGCCGCAATCTTCGAGCTTGTCGAAGATGTGGCGCGGTTCGCCCGCCCCCGGAAAGCGGGCAAAGCGGGTGCCGCCGGTGCCGACACCCCAACTCGGCACGGCCACGCCATAGGCGGCGACCTTGTCGCGGATCGCGTCAATGCGGATGCCGCGGCGGTCGAGATGTTCGCCCAATGCGTTATAATCGGCCTCTAGCGCCTTGATGCGCTTGGCGTTTTCCGCCTCGATGGTGCTGTGTTCGATCATGTCATCCTACCTTGTGAAGGCCTGAACATTGCCTGCATCCACGTTCAGGATATTGCCCGTGGATTTTGCCGACAGGTCCGAGGCAAGGAAATAGGCGGCTTCCGCGATATCCTCGGGCAGGACCGAGCGTTTGAGCATCGAGCGTTGGCGATACATTTCCTCAAGCCCTTCCTTGTCGGTCTTGTAGGTGCTGGCGCGCTGGTCCAGCCATTCGCCCGACCAGATTTTCGACCCCTTGAGCACCGCATCGGGGTTGACCACGTTGACGCGGATGCCCGCCTCGGCGCCTTCGAGTGCAAGGCAGCGGGCAAGGTGAATCTCGGCCGCCTTGGCGGTGCAATAGGCCGAAGCGTTGGGGCTGGCGGCAAGGCCGTTCTTTGATGCCACGAACACCACCGCGCCGCCGATGGCTTGGGCGCGGAACAGTTTGAACGCTTCGCGGCTGACAAGGAAATAGCCGGTGGACAGGATGTCCATGTTCTTGTTCCACAGGGCGAGGCTGGTTTCCTCGATGGGTGCCGACGAGGCGATGCCGGCGTTCGACACGAGGATGTCGAGCCCGCCGAATTCAACCGCCGTCTGGGCATAGGCGGCCAGAACGGCGGCTTCGTCGGTGACGTTCATCAGCACCGTGCGGACCACATCGCGGCCATGGCGGCTGGACAGGTTGTCGGCGGTGGCTTTCAGCGCGGCCTCGTCGATATCGGCCAGCATGACGCAGGCGCCTTCGCGCAGGTAGCGTTCGGCGCAGGCCGACCCGATGCCGCCCGCCCCGCCGGTGACAAAGGCCACGCGACCGGCCAGCGATTTGGGTTTGGGCATGCGTTGCAGCTTTGCCTCTTCCAGCAGCCAGTATTCGATATCGAAGGCTTCCTGTTCGGGCAGGCCGCAATATTCCGAAACCGTATCGGCCCCGCGCATCACGTTGATGGCGTTGACGTAGAATTCACCCGAGATGCGGGCCGTGGCCTTGTCCTTGGCAAAAGTGATCATGCCGACACCGGGGACGAGGTAAACCACCGCGTTGGGGTCGCGCAGGGGGGGGCTGTCGGGGCGTTTGCAGCGGTCGTAATAGGCGGCGTAGCCTTTGCGGTAATCTTCCACCTGCCCTGCCAGTGCGGCAAGGGTGGCATCCACATCCGGTTTCGCGGGATTGAAGCCCACCACCAGCGGGCAGATTTTCGTTCGCAGGAAATGGTCGGGGCAGGATGTGCCAAGTGCTGCGAGGGGTTTGAGTTTGGCCGAATTGACGAATTCCAGCACGGCGGGCTGGTCGTCGAAATGGCCGACCATGCGGTGATCGGCGGAAATCATGCCGCGGATGGCGGGCATCAGGCGGGCGGCCACGGCGCGGCGGTCGGCTTGGGGCAGGCTGTGCGCCACGGCGCCGCCGAAGATGGGTTTGCCCGCGGTTTCGGATGCGAACCAGTCCATCGCCTTTTGGATGATTGCCAGCGTCAGGTCGTAGCAGGCTTTCGCGTCATCATCCCATGTGAACAGGCCATGGCTTTCCAAGACCACGCCCTTGGCGGCGGGGTTTTCCAGACAGAATTTTTCAAGCCACAGGCCCAGTTCGAAACCGGGCCGCTTCCATGGCAGCCAGCCGATTTCGCCGCCGAAAATCTGTTGCGTCAGTTCCTTGGAGTTTTTTGACGCGGCGATGGCGATGATCGCGTCAGGATGCATGTGATCGACATGTTTTTTCGGCACATAGGCGTGCAGCGGGGTGTCGATGGATGCGGCGCGGGCGTTGAGGTTGAAGGTGCAATGGGGCAGCAGACCGACCATGTCATCTTCCATATGCACGCCCTTGTAGATGCCTTTCAGGGCGCGCAGCTTGTCCATGTAGAGCGTGGCGAAACCGTCCATCTTGATAGAGCCCACATCGCCGCCCGACCCCTTGACCCACAGCACCTCGACCGCGGCACCTGTCAGCGGATCGGTTTCCGTTACCTTCGCGGAAGTGTTGCCGCCGCCGTAATTGGTGATGCGCATGTCAGACCCCAGCAGGTTCGACCGGTACAGCAGCTTTTCCGGCTCGGTCATGCCTTTGGCGCGGGTGTCGTCCCACTGGTTGATCAGCCGGGAACCGGCGGCGGCGTTGGTCATGGCATCCCTCCGTTTGCGCGGGGCCCACCCTGCGCTTTGGTCAAGCTTTGTGACCACTGCTTGGCAATGTCAATCAAAAACGATCATAACCAATCATGCTGCACCTGCATAATGATTGAAGTGATCGAAAATGATTGACAGTGATTGGAAACAACGGCAGCGTGATCGGTAGGGAGGACAGCATGCACGAAAGCGAAAGGCACAGAATCATCCTGTCGGCGGTGCAGGAACGCCCCGTGGCCACGGTGGGCGATCTGGTCACGCTGACCGGCGCGTCGGAAGCGACGGTGCGCCGCGATATCGCCACGCTGCATGTCGCCAAAAAGCTGCGCCGCGTGCGGGGCGGGGCGGAATCGATCGCGCCGCCGAATTTCGTTGGCATCAATGCCCGCCCCTTCAGCATGGACGAAGGCATCCGCATCGCGGAAAAACGCGCCATCGCGCGGGCGGCGGTCGATCTGTGCGAGGATGGATCGCCCATCATCATCAATGGCGGGACCACGACCTTCCAGATGGTGCATCCGCTGACGGCCAAGCGGTTGCAGGTGTTCACCAACAGCTTTCCCATCGCGGAACATCTGCTGAAACATTCGAAGAATACGGTGCTGCTGCCTGCGGGTGCGATTTACCGCGAACAGAACATCATCCTGTCGCCGTTCAACGATGACGGGTCATCGCATTTCTGGGCGCGGCGCATGTTCATGGGGTGCCGTGGCCTTGGCCCGCTTGGGCTGATGGAGGGCGACCCGTTGCTGATACAGGCCGAACAGAAGCTGATCGGTCAGGCGGACGAATTGGTGGTGCTGGCCGACAGCACCAAATTTGCCAAGCGGTCGAGCATGGTGCTGTGCGCGCTTTCGCGCATCCATACCGTGATCACCGACGAAGGAATTTCCGACCGCGATGCAGCGATGCTGGAAGCGGCGGATGTACGGCTGATCGTGGCGCAGGTCGGCGCCACGGACAGACAGACGGCCGCGCAGGGATAGGCGCGGACGAAAGATAAAGACCGAAACGCTCAGGGAGGAACACATGAGCATACTTCGCAAGGCACTGACCACGGCGGCACTTGCCACCGCGCTGATCGCCACCGGGGCCCATGCCGAAACCAAGCGCATCGCGCTGGTCGTCAAGGCGCTGGGCATCGGCTTCTTCGAAGCGGCCAACAAGGGCGCGGAAGAAGCGGCCAAGGAACTGGGGGATGTGGAAATCATCTATACCGGCCCGACCGACACCACTGCCGAAGGCCAGATCGAGGTGATCAACAGCCTGATCGCGCAGGGCGTGGATGCCATCGCCGTTTCCGCCAACGACCCCGACGCGCTGGTTCCGGCCCTGAAAAAGGCGATGGACCGCGGCATCACCGTAATTTCGTGGGATTCGGGCGTGGCCAAGGACGGCCGCATGATGCACCTGAACCCGTCGTCTTCGGCGCTGATCGGCAATACCATCATCAAGCTGGCTGCCGACCATATGGACGCGCCCGGCGATGTGGCGATCCTGTCGGCCACCTCGACCTCGACCAACCAGAACACCTGGATCGAAGAGGCCAAGAAGGTTCTGCCGAACTATCCGAACGTGAACCTTGTGGCGACCGTCTATGGTGACGACCTTGCCGACAAATCCTATCGCGAGGCGCAGGGCCTGATCCAGACCTATCCGAACCTGAAGGCGATCATCGCGCCGACGACCGTGGGTATTCTGGCGGCAAGCCAAGCCGTGACCGATGCCGGCAAGATCGGGGCGATCAACGTGACGGGCCTTGGCCTGCCGTCGGAAATGGCGGGCGCGGTGGAATCGGGGGCGACCATTTCCTTCGCCATCTGGAACCCGATTGACCTGGGCTATGCCGCGACCATGCTGGCCTACAACATCGCAAACGGGGCCAAGGCCGAGCCGGGCGCCGAAATTCCGATGGGCCGGATGGGCAGCGCCAAGCTGGATGACAACAACGAAGCGGCCATGTCGGACCCCTTCACCTATGACAAGTCGAACATCGAACAGTTCAAGTCGATCTTCTGACGCACTTGCCTTGGGCCGCCCCCGTGCGGCCCAAGGCCCCCTTGCAAGACGGGACCAGCCCATGACCGCCGCCCCCCTGCCCCCGCAGCCCGTGCTGCGCCTGTCGGGCATATCGAAATCCTTTCCCGGCGTGCGCGCCCTGTCGGACGTTCAGCTTGACCTTTACGCAGGGCAGGTGACCGCGCTGATCGGTGAAAATGGCGCGGGCAAATCCACCATCGTCAAGGTGCTGACCGGCATATACCAGCCCGATGCGGGCCGGATCGAGGTGGATGGGGCACAGGTGCAATTTCCCACCGCCGATGCCGCGGCGCGTGCGGGTGTGACGGCGATCCATCAGGAAACGGTGCTGTTTGACGAATTGACCGTGGCCGAGAACATCTTTCTGGGCCATGCGCCGCGCACGCGCCTTGGTCTGATCGACTGGGTAGCGATGGAGGCGCAGGCGCGGGCGTTGCTGGACCGGATCGGGGCCGATCTTGACCCGAGGCTGACCTTGCGCGAATTGGGCATCGCGTCGAAACACCTTGTCGCCATTGCGCGCGCGCTTTCGATCGATGCGCGGGTTGTCATCATGGACGAACCGACCGCCGCGCTGAGCCACAAGGAAATTCACGAGCTTTACGAACTGGTCGAACGGTTGAAGGCCGAGGGAAAGGCCATCCTGTTCATCTCTCACAAGTTTGACGAGATTTTCCGCATCGCGGACCGCTATACCGTGTTCCGCGATGGGGCCTTTATCGGCGCGGGGGCCATGGCCGATGTGACCGAGGGGCAGTTGGTGCAGATGATGGTCGGCCGTTCGGTGGACCAGATCTTCCCCAAACGCGCCCATAACATCGGGGCGCCCGTGCTGACCGTGGCCGGATACAGCCACCCGACCGAGTTCGAGGACATCAACTTTACCCTGCATCGTGGCGAAATCCTTGGGTTTTACGGCCTTGTCGGGGCCGGACGGTCCGAGGTGATGCAGGCGTTGTTCGGCATCACCAAACCGTCAAAGGGCGCCTGCCGCATTGGCGACGGGGTGGCCGTGATCCGGTCAACCGCCGAGGCCATCGCGCAGGGCATTGTCTATGTGCCCGAGGATCGGGGCAAACAGGGCGCGGTCAAGGGATTGCCGATCTTCCAGAATGTCACCCTGCCCTCGCTTTCGCGCACATCGCGCGGCGGGTTCTTGCGGATGGCGGAAGAGTTCAAGCTGGCGCGCGATTACACGCGGCGGCTGGATTTGCGGGCGGCGAGCCTTGATCAGGATGTGGGGCTTTTGTCGGGGGGCAACCAGCAGAAGGTGGTGATCGCCAAATGGCTGGCGACCAAGCCCCGCGTCATCATTCTGGACGAACCGACCAAGGGCATCGACATCGGATCGAAGGCGGCGGTGCATGACTTCATGGCCGAACTGGCCGCCGAAGGGTTGGCCGTGATCATGGTTTCCAGCGAAATCCCCGAAATCCTTGGCATGTCGGACCGCGTGATCGTCATGCGCGAAGGCCGGATTGCCGCCGAACTCACCGGGTCGGACATGACCCCCGAACGACTGGTCCGCGCCGCTGCGGGCATTGCCGAGGCCGCATGAACCGTTTGCTCAAATCCCGCGAGGTGCTGCTGGCCCTTGCCATCCTTGCGCTGCTGGCGGTGATCGCCACGCGCTTTCCGGCCTTTATCGCGCCGGGGAACCTGACCAATGTGTTCAACGACACGGCACCGCTGATCATTCTGGCGCTGGGGCAGATGATCGTGATTTTGACGAAATGCATCGATCTGTCGGTGGCGGCCACGCTGGCCCTGTGCGGGATGGTGGCGGCGATGCTGGATGGCGCGGGGGTTCCGCTGGCGCTGATCCTGCCTGCGGCGCTGGTGCTGGGCGCGGCCCTTGGGGCGGTGAACGGGCTTTTGGTGTGGAAGGTCGATATTCCGCCCATCGTGGTGACGCTGGGCACGATGACGATCTATCGCGGGATCATCTTCCTGATTTCCGACGGGAGATGGATCAACGCCCACCAGATGACCGCCGGATTCAAGGATTTGCCGCGGACCGAGGTGCTGGGCCTGCATGTCATGTCGTGGATCGCGCTGGCGGTGATCGGGGGGGCTTATGTCCTTTTGAACCGCACGGCTTTGGGGCGCAGTTTCTTTGCCGTGGGTGGCAACCCGCATGCCGCCGTCTATACCGGCATCGATGTGGGGCGCATGCAGGCGGTGGCCTTTGTGCTGTCAGGCGCGCTGGCGGGGCTGACGGGCTATCTGTGGGTTGCGCGCTATGCGGTGGCCTATGTCGATGTGGCGGGCGGGTTCGAGCTGGATGTGGTGGCCGCCTGCGTGATCGGCGGGGTTGCCATCGCGGGGGGCGCGGGGTCGGTTGCGGGGGCGGTGCTGGGCGCGCTGTTTCTGGGCGTGATCAAGAACGCGCTTCCCGTCGTGGGCATTTCGCCCTTCTGGCAATTGGCGATTTCGGGCAGCGCCATCATCATCGCGGTTGCCTTCAACGCGCGTCAGGGCCGCGCCCGTGGCCGCATCATCCTTAAATCCGCCGAGCACCGCGCATGAGTGACGCCAGCCATACCCCCCGCATCATTCCCGACCGGCTGACAAGCCCGCTGACCCGCGCCCTGCGGTCATGGGAGGCGCTGCTGGTCGTGGTTGCCGTGGCGGTGTTCATCGCCAATTCCATCGCCTCGCCCTATTTCCTTGATGCGTGGAACCTGTCGGACGCGACCTTTAACTTTACCGAAAAGGCGATGATCGCCTTTGCCATGGCGATGCTGATCATCGCGGGCGAGATCGACCTTTCGGTCGCCTCGATCATCGCGCTGGCCTCGACCGCGATGGGGATCGTGATGACGGCGGGTTTCGGCACGCCCGCCATTGTGGCGACCGGCATCGGGGTGGGCGTGCTGTGCGGGGCGCTGAACGGGTTTTTCGTGGCGCGGCTTGGCCTGCCGTCAATCGTGGTGACCATCGGCACGATGAGCCTGTTTCGCGGCATCAGCTATATCGTGCTGGGGGATCAGGCCTTTACCGGCTATCCCGACAGCTTCGCCTATTTCGGGCAGGGCTATGTCTGGTGGGTGTTCAGCTTTGAGCTGGTGCTGTTTGCCGCGCTGGCCTTGGGGTTCTATGTGCTGCTGCACCGCACGAATTTTGGCCGGTCGGTCTATGCCATCGGCAACAACCCCATGGCGGCGCTGTTTTCGGGCATCCGCGTGAACCGGGTGCGGTTCATCCTGTTCTTGCTGACGGGGCTGATGTCGGGGATTGCGGCGGTGTGCCTGACCTCGCGCCTTGGGTCCACCCGCCCGTCGATTGCGACGGGGATGGAGTTGGAGGTGGTCACGATGGTCGTGCTTGGCGGGGTAAACATCCTGGGCGGGTCGGGCACCATTCCGGGCGTGGTGCTGGCGGCGGTCATCATGGGGCTTGTCACCTTTGGGTTCGGGCTGCTCAATGTGCCGGGGATCGTGATGTCGATCTTTCTTGGCCTGCTGCTGATTGGCGTGATTGCCGTGCCCCGCCTGATTGCACGGATGAGGAGATGATGCAGAAACACGCCTTCAAGATGCACCTGAACCCCGGTTGCGAGGCCGAGTATCGCAAGCGGCATGACGAGATATGGCCCGAACTGGTGGCGCTGCTGAAGGGCGCGGGGGTAAGCGATTATTCGATCCATCTGGATGCCGAAACGAATACCCTGTTCGGCGTGCTGTGGCGCAGCGATGACCATGGCATGGATGATCTGCCGCAAAGCCCGGTGATGCAGCGCTGGTGGGCGCATATGGCCGATATCATGGCGACGAATGACAGGAACGAACCCCTGGCCACGCCGCTGCAACCCGTGTTCCACATGCCATGAGGCATATCGCCGTCATCGACATCGGCAAGACCAATGCCAAGCTGGCGCTGGTCGATCTGGCCTTGCGGGCCGAGATTGCGGTGACCACGCGGCCCAACAGGGTGGTGGCAGCCCCCCCCTACCCCCATTTTGATACCGAGGGGCATTGGCAATTCCTGCTCGCCGCATTGCGCGATTTCCACGCGCAGCACGGGGTGGATGCGATTTCCGTCACCACCCATGGCGCGGCGGCGGCGCTGCTGGCGGCGGACGGGTCGCTGGCGGCACCGGTGCTTGATTATGAACATACCGGTCCCGACGATCTGGCGGCCGAATATGACGCGCTGCGCCCGCCCTTTGCCGAAACCGGATCGCCGCGCCTGCCGATGGGGTTGAACCTTGGCGCGCAGTTGCATTGGCAATTCGCCACCGATCCCGCTTTGCGCGGGCGCACGGCGCATATCGTCACCTATCCGCAATACTGGGGCTTTCGCCTGACCGGACAGGTGGCGAGTGACGTGACCAGTATCGGCTGCCACACCGATCTGTGGAACCCGCATGAGGGGCGGTTTTCGGCGCTGGTGGACCGGCTGGGAATTGCGGGCAAGCTGGCGCGCACCCGCGCCTCGGGCGAGGTGCTGGGCACGGTTCTGCCTGCGGTTGCCGCTGCGACGGGCCTGCCTTTGGGGACGCCGGTTGCCACGGGGATCCATGACAGCAACGCCTCGCTTCTGCCGCATCTGGTGGACCGGCCGGCGCCGTTTGCGGTTGTCTCGACCGGGACATGGGTGATTTCGATGGCGGTGGGCGGGGCCAAGGTGCCGCTTGATCCGGCGCGCGATACGCTGGTGAATGTGAATGCCTTTGGCCAGCCGGTGCCATCGGCGCGGTTCATGGGCGGGCGGGAATACGAGATGCTGCGCCAGCCCGCCGCGCCGGATGACGGCGATCTGGCCGTCGTGCTGGAACAGGGGCTGATGCTGCTGCCCGCAACGCAACAAGGCAGCGGGCCTTTCCCGCAGGCGCGGGCGCGCTGGCATCCAGGCGAACCCGAAAGCCCCGCCCTGCGCGAGGTGGCCTTGGGCCATTACCTTGCGCTGATGACAGCCGAATGTCTGGCCATGATCGGGGCCGAAGGGCCGACGCTGGTGGAAGGGCCGTTCGGTCAGAACCGCTGGTTCACCGCGATGCTGGCGGCGGCAACGGGGCGGGCGGTTGCCACCTCGGCCTCGCAGACAGGCACGGCGATCGGGGCGGCGCTGCTGTTCGGGGCTTCTGGCAGGGTGGACGCGGCGGCACCCGCAGGCGGAACCGGCGATCCGGTAAGGCAGGCGGCCTTGGCGCGGTTGGCGGACAGGTGGCGCCGCGCCTGCGCCGCGGGTTGAGCGGCGCGCAACTTCTGCTTGCCCACCTTTGGAGTAGCGTGCTGTAACCATTGTTACCAGGTTGCAACGGCGGAGTGCTTATGCCCACCAGATATGCCCGGATACGCGATGCGGGCAAGCGCAGTTCGCGGCTTGCCGTTGCTGTGTGTCTGGCCATGGCGGCCACCTTTATCGGCAGCCTGACGGCGCTGGGTGTCGCCCTTTATGACCGCAGCGCATCGGATGCGCGCAGCATGGCGGTGGCGTTGCAGCAATATGCCTTGCGGACGGTGACAACGGGCGAGCTGGCCGCCGAAACGGTGGCCGAGGCGATCCGCACCCGTGGCGGAATGGCGGGCATGGTCGATGACCGGGCGCTGCATGATCTGCTGGCCGGTCTGTCGGCGCGCCTGCCCGACGGGGCGGGGCTGCTGGTGGTGGACGCGCAGGGCAAGGTCGTGTCGAGCTATGCCGAATTTCCAGCCCGCCCCATCGACCTTTCAGACCGCGAATGGTTCATCGCGCAGCGCAAGACGGGCGCCGATTTCCTGCTGAGCGAGGCCCTGCTAGGGCGGCTGACCCAGCGCAAGATGTTCATCCTGACCAAATCGGTGCGGATCGGTGGCCAGTTGCAGGCGGTGGTCAATCTGGGCCTGCCTTCGGATGCGCTGATCGGGGATCAGGCCTTGCCGATCTATGCCGATGGCGTGGTGCTGAGCCTGATGAAACCCGATGGCGCGATCCTTGCGCGCAGCGATTTTCCCGACGGCCTGCTGGGCACCAAGCTTTCGGTGCGCGACGGGGCCGAGGATGCGCTGCATGTGCTGCGCGCGCGCGATGTGGACCACCGCCCCGCCATCGAGGCGACCGATAGCGAACCGCGTTACGGGTTGGTGGCGCGGGCCTCGATTCCGCTGGTGCAGGCGTTCGGGCCGTTGCTGGTGCTGTCGGGGATCGGTCTGCCGCTGGTGATTGCCATGATGGTGGCGACGTTCCGGCTGATCCGGTCAGTGGCGGCGCAGAACCGTGCGTTGGGGGAAACCACGGCCCGCCTGCGCGTGGTGCTTGACGCAGCGCATCTGGGAACGTGGCATCTTGATGTGGCCAGCGGCGCATCGGACATGAACGAACGCTGGGCGCGGATCGTCGGGCATGAACCCGGCGAGGTGCCCAATTCATCCGAGGAATGGGCCAGCCGGTTGCATCCGGATGAACGCGAAACCGTGCTGGCGGCGCTGGACGACATGCTGGCGGGCCGGACGCCGCTGATGAATATCGAACACCGTTTGCGCCACAAGGACGGGCATTGGGTCTGGGTGCTGGATTCGGGCTGTGTGGTCGAACGCGATGGCGCGGGCCATGCCGTCACCGCCACCGGCACGCTGCTGGACATTTCCGAACGGCGCGAGACCGAGCGGCGGATCGGCATGTTGATGGGCGAGGTGGACCACCGGTCAAAGAACCTGCTGGCGGTGGTGCAATCGCTGGTCAACCTGATGCCCGCCGAGGATGTGGCGACCTTCAAGACCACGTTGCAGGGCCGGATCAAGGCGCTGGGGCATGTACATTCGCTGCTGTCCGAGGCGGGCTGGCAGGGCGTGGGGATCGACCGGCTGATCGGGACCGAGACGATGCCCTATCAGTCGGACCAGCCGCCCCGCATCTGGCGGAAAGGCCCCGAAGTAACGCTGCGGCCTGCGGCGGCGCAGGCGCTGGCGATGGTGGTGCATGAACTGATGACCAATTCGGCCAAATATGGCGCGCTTTCCGCAGCCACGGGCGAGGTTGGCATTGACTGGCACATGACCGGGGCCGATGCGGAAAAGCCTGCCGCGCTGCATTTGCGCTGGCAGGAAAGCGGCGGACCGGCCGTGACGCCCCCCCAGCGGCAGGGGTTCGGTGCGCGCCTGCTGGGGGCGCTGGTGCGCGAGCAGATGGAGGGCACGCTGGAACAGGACTGGCCCGCAAGCGGGGCTGTCATCCGCCTGACATTGCCCTTGGCCGCGATCCTGCCGGTGGGAACGCGCGGGTTCGACCCGCGCCGCTGACCCCGCATCGCCACGGGCCCGGCGGCGGGGGGGCGGGCGCATCGGGATAGGACAGTCATCCGTTTTTGCATGGCGCTGCTCCTAAAGATGCGGGCGGGCATTAATTTTAGTTAAGCTTTTTTCCGTGCCAAACCGGACGACCCGCTGTAGCTTGCGCCGCTATGTTGAGCATGCGTGCAAATCCTGTGGTCCCGCAGACCGCGACCGGGCCTGTGGGTCAGGCCTGCGGGATTTTGCTGGTGCTGCTGGTGCTTTTGGCCCTGCTGTGGTCGCGCCTGATCCATGCCCATGATCATGCAGATTTTGCATTCTTGGTGGATGCCGACCGCAGCCTTTCGGCCAATGACATGGCGCGGCAAGATTTTCGGCCGGTCCATTCCACCTTTGGCGGCGGGCTTGAAGATACGGCCATTTGGCTTCGCGTCACCTTCGGCGCGACCGACCCTGCGCCGGTGTTGCTGCGGTTCCTGCCCGGAACGACCAAGCGGATCATCCTGTATTCCCCGATCGGTGACGGCGGATGGCGCGTGTCGCAGACCGGCACGACCGCCATTGCCACGGCCGATGTGCATAGCCGCTTTGGCTGGACCGGATTTGTCATCGACCCAAAGGCGGGCGGACGGCCCTATTATGCGCAGATCGAAAAGAATACGCCGGGCGCGGTTCTGGTCGATGCCCTGCCTGTCGGGGACGAAACCCGATTTCATCTGCGCGACGCGGCAGCCAGCGCGATGGCGCTGTCTGTCACCGTCTTTGCCATCGTGCTGGTGGCGCATCGCTTCACCCCGCTGACATCTTTGCCGCATTTCAGCTATCTGGCACTTCTGATCAGCAATGCCCTGTATCTGCTTGGTTTCGAAGGCTATCTTGTGCCCGCGATCGGCATTGACGGGCAGCTGGCCGAGGCGGTGCATTTCAATGTCGGGCTGGCGTCGATGATCAGCCTGCTTGGCTTTCACCTGCTGTTCCTGCGCGATTACGGGCCACCGCGGTTTCTTGTCCGTATCCTGCAAGGGCTTTTCATCGCCAGTATCGCCGCCGCGCTGCTCTATGCTGCCGATGCGAAACGGGTGGCAACCATTGTGGCGGTGGGCAGCCATACCTTGGGTCTTGTCGTGCTTTTTGCCATGGTGCTGTGCCTGCGTGCCGATGGAGCGATACCGCGGGCGCAGGTGCGGCTGGTCTATCTGGGCTATCTGGGCGGGCTTGCGCTGAACGTCGCCTTGCGGACCGGTCTGGTCGAGTCTGAATTGCTGTTCCGCAACAGCTTTGAAATCGTGGCGCTGCTCAGCTCGACCTTGATCCTTGCGCTGATGTGGTTGCAGAACCGCGCTGCGGCCGAAGAAGATTTGGGGCGCGAGGTGGCGCTGGCGGGGCTGTCGGCCGATCTGAAGATCGCGCAAAGCTATAGCGACCTGCGCTTTGGCCTGATGCGCGAGATCGACACCCTGTCGCAACAACTGGCGCAAGAGACCGAAGCCGCCATCGCCGCCAACAGCTTTGCGCTGGATGGGCCCAAAGCGGCGCGGTCGGCATCGGCGCTGCGGGCGGTGATCGAACGCTGCCTGTTCGCGCATACGGCCGCAACCGGCGCGTGGAACGTGACGCGGACGGTGTTTTCACCCGCGCGGCTGTTGCGCGAGATTGCGCTGGGGCTGGCGCCGGCGGCGCGCTGGAAGCTGGACCTTGGGCTGTTCATGGTCGAATCCGATCCGGGCCTGGTGGATCTGGCGCTGCGCAACGTGCTGGCCAACGCGCTGCGCTATTGTGATGAAGGGCGGGTCGAGGTTCGGCTGCAACAGATGATGCGCGGCGGTGAATCGGGGGCGCTGGTGACGCTGACGAACCTGTCGGCGCTGGCCGAGCCTTTTGACAGCGACCGTGTCTTTGACAAATTCTATCGCGGTGCGTCATCGGCGGGGCGGGGCGGCACGGGCCTTGGCCTTTACATCACGCGCGAGGTGGTGACGGCCCTGTCGGGCGAGGTGACGCTGCAAAGCCGACCCGAGGGCGCCGGATCGGTGGTGATGACGCAGATATGGATCCCCGACCGATGACGGCGCTGGCCCGCCTTGCGATACGGTTGGGCGCGGGCGCTGCGCTGGCGGCGTTGGTCGGGCTGTATATGGCTGCGATCTTTGCGACCGATCCTGACGCGCGCCTGCTGGGCGACATCGGCCACAGGGCCGACCGGGGCGGGGCGATGACGGTCGATGACATAGCGGCGGGGCCGTTCACGCCATCAGGCCCTGCCTATCGGGGCGGCTATGACCAAGCGGTGCATTGGTTCCGCATCACGATCAACCCGTCGGTGCCGCCCGCGCCGATTGTGCTGGACGTGACGCCGCCGGTGCTGGAACAGCTGGACCTTTATCTTCCGGCTGCGCTGCCGGGACAGTGGGAGGTGATGCGAACAGGCAGCCTTGTGCCCTATTCGCAGCGCGACCTGCGTCAGGCCGGGTTGGCCTTTCGCTTGGGCCTGCTGACCGTGCCGAAAACGGTCTATCTGCGGGTGGCGACCGATACGTCAACCGCGCTGACCCTGTCGGCCAGCCCCGAGCGGTTGGCCCAGAACCGGCAAGACCGGCTGGTCGCGCTGCATATGATCTTTTTCGCGCTGCTTTTCGCGGGGCTGCTGATGGCGCTGCTGCGGCTGGCCGAGCAGCCGGCACGGTTGTCGGTCGCACTGGTCGGGTTCATGGCGGTTTACATCGTCTATTCGGTCGAGGCGCTGGGATATGGCGCGCTGCTGTTTGACGCGCCGGTTCCTGCCTTTCATCACCGGGTCTATTTCCTGTCCACCTATCTGGTGCTTTTGCTGTCGATGCTGTTCCAGCGCCTTTACCTTGCGCCGCATAGCAATGCGGGCTGGGCGCTCTTGTGGTGCGATCTGGCCATCGGGGGGCAGGTCGTGCTGTTCGTGCCGCTGCTGACGGGGCATATCCAACTGCTGGCGGCGGCAAGTGTTGCCTGTTCGATGGCCTTTCTTTGCGCGTTGGTGCCGCTGGTGATTTCGGCCCATGTGCCCGTGCGGCGGGTGAAACGGGGGCTGGTGCTGGCCTATGGGGTCTATGTCGTGCTGTCGGCCACATGGCTGATGTCGCGCATCGGGGTGATCCGCGATCCCTTTCTGTCGCGCCATCTGGTCGAGGCGTTTGGCCTGACCAACCTGTTTCTTGTACTGCTTTTGACCATGCTGGACCGCGATGAACAGGCCGAGCGGCAGAAAAGCGTGCGGATCAACTTTGCCACCGCCCGCGCCGCGCGCGAGGCCCATGCCCGCAATGCCGAGATACAGGAAAATTTCTTGCAGATGCTGATGCACGAGGTGCGAAACCATTTGTCGGTGCTGAAACTTAGCCTGCCCGATCTGATCGACCGCCGCCGCCGCGCAAGGCTGACGGGCACGATCCATGACCTGACGGACAGTCTCGACAAGGCGCAGGAAATGGTGTGGCTGGTGCAGGGCACATGGCCGCTGCATCCCGAACCGCTGCCGGTGCTTGACCTGCTTGGCCAGTCGATCGACGCGCTTGGGCTGGCGGAACGGGTCGATGCGGCGGGCGATGCGGCCGAAGCGGTGCTGACCGCCGACCGGCGCATGATTCAGGCGCTGTTCACCCGCCTGCTGCAAGCGGCCGCCAGCCGTGCGGGGCCTGCGGGCAAGATCACCGTCACGCTGACCGAGGCGGGCGCGGGCGGCGCGCTGACCTTGGGCATTGCCGTCGCCCCCGATGCGGCCGATGCCGCGCCTTTTGCCGATGACGGGCACCCGCCCTGCCCCGAGCTTGACCTTGCCTTGCGTCTGGCGCATGCGGCGGGGGCTGATGTCCTTCGGCCCGAGGGCGACGCAGGGCGGTTTGACCTGATGCTGGTCTTTCCGCACCCGACCCTGCCCGCACATAACCGCCTTTCGCCCTCTTTTGCCGGACTTCCCGAATGACCCAGAACCGCCCCCTGATCGCCGTGATCGAAGACAATGCCGATCTGAACGGTATTCTTGTCCATGCGCTGCGCGCGGCGGGATATGCGGCCGAGGGTCATCTGACCGTCGAAGACCTGGAAGCCGCCGAAGAACAGCCCGATCTGTATCTTTTGGACCTGAACTTGCCCGGCGAGGATGGGTTGAGCTTTGCCCGCCGCCTGCGGCTGACGCGGCCGCAAGCCGGGATCGTGATGCTGACCGCCCGCAACGAGATGGACCAGCGCCGCCGTGGCTATGACAGCGGGGCGGATATCTATCTGTCAAAGCCAAGTTCGGTTGATGAAATTCTGGGGGCGATCGGCGCGCTGTCGCGGCGGTTGGCGCCTGCGGGGGCGCCGCAACCCGACGAGGGGCAGCCGGTTCTTGTGCTGTCGCCGCGCAGGCTGGAAATTACCGGACCCGGGGGCAGCGTTTCGGTCACGGCGGGCGAAGCGGCGGTGCTGGCCCATTGCGCGGCCGACCCGGACGGGCGCATCAGCCTTGACGCCTTTCACGATGCCATGCCCGACGGGCGCGACCTGTCGAAAGTGGCCATAGAATTGAAGATCGTCCGCTTGCGCAAGAAACTGGCGGGCATCGGGTTTGACGGGCGCAGCATCGGATCGGTGCGGAATTTCGGCTATCAGCTGCTTGTGCCGGTGCGGATTGCCCAGACCTGACGGCATTGACACAATAGGCCAGAAGCGGCGCGGGGCCGAACATACCACGGGTCAACACAACACATGGCCCCGACGCACGACATCCGGCCAAACAAAACGGCCGCATCACCACCTAATGCCGCGCGATACACGAGACCGCCCGAGGGCGCGCGAAGGTCACGGAAGGGTTTTGAAGGTTTTATCAAGATTTGTAAACAGCTTTGCGCGCGGGAAAGGTGCAAAGATCGTCCCCTGTTGCGCGCCTGCGGCGGCGCCCCCCGCCATAATGAAAACGCCCCTGCCAGAACGTTCTGGCAGGGGCGCTGCAATGGGCGGTCGGATGCGGGCCACAGCCCGCCCGCGCCTTACATGCGGGCGGCGACGGCTTCCCAGTTGACCAGTTTTTCAAGGAAATTGGTCAGATAGGCGGGGCGCTTGTTGCGGAAGTCGATGTAGTAGGAATGTTCCCAGACGTCACACCCCAGAAGCGCGGTCTGGCCGAAGCACAGCGGGTTCACACCGTTTTCGGTCTTGGTGATTTTCAGCGCGCCGTCCTTGTCACGCACCAGCCACGCCCAGCCCGAACCGAACTGGCCCGCACCGGCGGCGGCGAAGTCTTCCTTGAACTTGGCGACCGAACCGAAGGATTCGGTGAGCGCCTTTTCCAGCGCGCCGGGCATCGCCTTGTTCTCGCCCGGACCCATCACTTCCCAGAACAGGTTGTGGTTCCAGTGCTGGCTGGCATTGTTGAAGATGCCGTTCTGCGCCACGGCGCCGGCCTGATAGGTGCCGCGCACGATATCGTCGAGCGATTTTCCTTCCCACTCGGTCCCGGCGATCAGCTTGTTGCCGTTGTCGACATAGGCTTTGTGGTGCAGGTCGTGGTGGAATTCGAGCGTTTCGCGCGACATGCCCAAGGGGGCAAGCGCGTCATGCGAATAGGGCAGATCGGGAAGGGTGAAGGCCATGGCAGATCTCCTGTTGGGCTGGATGCGTTGGATTGCAATAAGGGTGCAAGACGGGTGAAGGTCAACCCCGAAGCCCGCTTTTGGCTGCCATGATTTTTTCGCAAAAGATCGCGTGGCATGGGTTCCCGCCCGCACCTTCCTGCCAAGGCCGACACCCGTCATCGGGCCGTGGAAAAGGGGGGCCAGCCCCCCTTGGCCTGCGGCCTTACCCCCCGGGATATTTGGACAAGTGTGAAAGGGGCGGGTTTCGCCTTTTGGCAAGCGGCGGTCCGTTCCGGGGATGTTCAGCCCGTGATGGACAGGGCCTTGCGCAGGAAAGCGGTCAGCGGGGCGATTACCACCGATGTGTCGAAATCGCCGCCGCCATGGCCCGCGCCTTTGACCAGCGCGAAATCGACCGCTGCCTTCGGATCGACCCGCGACCATGCGGCGACAAGGCGTTCGGACTGGGTATGGGCGATCAGCGGGTCGGCATCGCCGTGGCGCACGAACAGCGGCGGCAGCGGCTGCGGTGCCATCGCATCCAGCCGGCCCACCGGGCCTGCGGCCTTGGCTGCGGCGGGGGCGCTGCCCACGGCATAGCCCAGAAGCTGGGATTCCGCGCTGTCGGCGGGGTCGGTCTGGCCCATCTGGGCGGTGCGGCCAAGGGCGGCCATATCGGCATCCATGGTGGAAAAATCCATCGGACCGAAGAAATCGACCACCGCCCGCGGGGCGGGGCCCTGCGCGATCAGGTCGAGCGCAGTCGAGACGGCCAGAAACCCGCCTGCCGATTGGCCCCAAAGGGCAAAGGCGGCAGGGTCGAGCCGGTAAGACGCCGCGCCGTCCAGCACGAAGCGGGCGGCGGCAAGGCAATCTTGCCCCTGCGCGGGCCAGATCGCACTGCTGGAATAGCGATAGTTCGGCCGCACGATGGCGATGCCCGCGGCAAGCAGCTCTTCCGACGGGGTGCTCATGGTTTTCGAGCCGATCCTGAACGCGCCGCCGTGGATTTCGAGAACGAAGGGAAAGGGGCCGCTTCCTTCGGGCAGGTAGATGTCGAGCACCTGCCGCGCATCCGTGCCATAGGCGAGGTCGGCAAAATCGGGTTTGCGGGTAAAGGCCCATGTCCAGCCGAAACAACCCCCTGCCCCCAGTACGCCCAGACCCACCGCCCCCAGAAGGGCGCGCCGACCCATATTCGTTTGACCCGACATTTCCACCCTCTCGTTACATGCGGGGTCGCTTCCCCTGCCGACACTTAACGCCAGTGCAGCGGGTTTCCGTCGCTGTCGCAAGGGGGAAGCGTATGGGGCGATGGTTCAGATCGAATGGGCAAAGGCGGCGGTCCCCGCCCTGCCCTTTTGCTAACGGAAAACCCGGCGCCCTGCGGTGCCGGGTTTGGGGGTATCGGGCCAGGGCCGCGTGCGGTCAGGCCAGTTCCGACCCCGGCATGGCGCTGGAGGAAAGCAGGTCGAACACATATTTCCCGACCGAGCGGAAGCAGACGACCGTATAGCCATTCCCCTGCTGCCAGAAGGCCGCCGCGACCTGTGCGGCGCGGGTGCGGCGCAACTCGCCCGGTTGCAGCGCCGCAAAATCGACGGGCGAGAGTTTCGCAAGGGCCTGCGCGGCCTTGTCGCCCTCGACACGGAAAACGGCGCGGGCATCCGACACATCGGCGGCAAGGAAATGCTGGCCTTTCAGCGCCGCGTTCAGTGTGGCGATGGCGGCCCCCGCCTGTGCATAGGGCACCACGAGCAGGTATTCATCGGGGCTCATCCAGGCGCAGGCGCAATCGCCTGCAACCTCGATCCGCCGCGTGGCGGGAAGCGCCGTGCCGGTGACGGCTTTTACCGCATCGGCAAGGCCTGCCACATCTTTCGCCCGCAGCGTGACCATTCCCAGGGGGCCGATTTCGCGCACATTCGCAAAGCCGGTGAAGGAGGCGCCTCCAAGGGCGCTGACCGGTTCAGACATTCTGCTTCTCCCCGTCCTTGTCATAGAAGACCGGATCGACGACCCGCGCCTTGAGCGTGCCCTTGACGCCGTTCTTTACCGTGCCGAATTCGACCACCTCGCCCATCCGCTTGGGCCCATGTTTGAGCAGGCCCATGGCGATGCCCTTTTTCAGCGTGGGCGAGAAGTAGGTCGAGGTGATGCGCCCCTGCACGTTGCGCTGGCCATTGGCGTTCAGGCCCGCATCGACCACGTAGGCCCCGTCGGGAATGACCGAACCGTCCAGCGCCTCGAAGCCCACCAGTTTCCAGCGGTCGGGGCTGGCGAGGTGGTTTCTTTGCTGGCCGCGCTTGCCGAGGAAGTCTTCCTTCTTCTTCGAGATTGCCCAGTCAAGGTTCAGGTCCTGCGGGATCACCGTGCCATCGGTTTCGTCGCCGATCATGATAAAGCCCTTTTCGGCCCGCATGATGTGCAAGGCTTCGGTGCCGTAGGGCATGACGCCCAGATCGGCCCCCGCCTTTTGGCAAGCCTCCCAGAAGGCGAGGCCATGCGAGGCGGGAACGGCGATTTCATAGGACAGCTCGCCCGAGAACGAGATGCGATAGACACGGACGGGGAAGCCGCCAAGCGTGCCGTCCGCCCATTGCATGAAGGGCAGCGCCTCGCGCGAGACATCCATGCCGCCGAGTTTTTCGAGCAGTTGCCGCGCCTTGGGGCCGACGATGGCCACTTGGGCATATTGCTCGGTCACGTTGGCGGTATAGACCTTCCAGTCCCACCATTCGCATTGCAGCCAGTCTTCCATCCACGCATGGATGCGGTCTGCCCCGCCCGATGTGGTGTGGCACAGCCATGTGTCTTCGTCGATCCGCGCGACCACGCCGTCATCGGACAGGAAGCCCTGTTCGTTGCACATCAGGCCGTAGCGGCATTTGCCCACGGGAAGCGTGCTCATCACGCCGGTGTAGAGCATATCGAGGAAGCGGCCGGCATCGGGGCCCTTGACGATGATCTTGCCAAGGGTCGAGGCGTCGAGCATCCCGACATTCGTACGGGTGTTCAGCACCTCGCGGTGCACGGCCTGTGCATGGGTTTCGCCACTGCGCGGGAAGGTATAGGGGCGGCGCCACAGGCCCACGGGTTCGAAATAGGCGGCGTGCTGTTCGTGCCAGCCGTGGATCGGGGTGCGGCGCAGGGGCTGAAAGATGTCGCCCCGTGCCTCGCCCGCCAAGGCGCCAAGGGTGACGGGCGTGTAGGGCGGGCGGAAGGTGGTGGTGCCGACCTGCGGGATATCTTCGTTCAATGCCTGAGCAAGCACCGCCAAGCCATTGATGTTGGACAGTTTTCCCTGATCGGTCGCCATGCCAAGCGTGGTGTAGCGCTTGGTATGTTCGACCGATTCATACCCTTCGCGCGCGGCAAGCTGGACGTCCGACACCTTTACGTCGTTCTGGTAGTCGAGCCACATCTTGGCTTTCAGCGCGGGGCCAGCGCCCTGCGGCATGATCCAGACCGCTTCCATCGCGGCCTCGGTCACGATGTCGGCCTGCGGGACGTTGCCGGATTTTGCAGCGATGCCAAGGGCTTGCAACGCGGCGCGGGCCTGCGTGTCGGCATCGGCCAAGGCAGCGGCGGTGGTCATCGCGCCATTGGCGATGCCTGCGGCATAGACCATCGCGCCGCCATCATGGTTGATCGGGGGCTTGGCCGCATCGGGGCGGAAATGGGCGCTGACGGTATCCCAGACCAGCTTGCCGCCGCAATGGCTGTAAAGGTGGACGACAGGCGACCAGCCGCCCGACATGGCGATGGCGTCGCAAGCGATTTCATCGACCACGGCCCCTTCGCCCGCTTGCAGGCAGATCGAGACGCCGGTGACGCGCTTGCCGCCCAGAACCTTGGCGACACCACGGCCAGCCTCGATCCGGATGCCCAGGGCGCGGGCCTTGGCGGGCAATTCGCCCGTCACATTGGCGCGGGCGTCGATGATGGCGGGAACCGACAGGCCTGCCTCGACCAGCGCGATGGCGGTGCGATAGGCATCGTCGTTATTCGTCACGACAACCGTGCGGTCACCGGGCGAGACGGCATAGTTCACCACATAGTCGCGGACCGAAGCGGCCAGCATCACACCGGGAATATCGTTGCCCGCAAAGGACAGCGGGCGTTCGATCGCCCCCGTGGCGGTCAGGATCTTGCCGGCGCGGATGCGCCACAGGCGGTGTTTCGGGCGGCCATCGCCGGGGGTGTGGTCGGCCACCTTTTCGTCGGCAAGAACATAGCCGTGGTCATAGACGCCCGCGCCCATGGTGCGGATTTTCAGCGTGACGTTGGGCATGGCGGCAAGTTCGGCGACCGCAGCCTCGACCCAGTCACCGGCAGGCTTGCCGTCGATCACCTCGGCATCGACCGGCGCACGGCCACCCCAGATGGCGGTCTGTTCCAGCACGATCACGCGGGCCCCCGAGCGGCCTGCCACGAGGGCGGCGTGCAAACCGGCCACGCCGCCGCCCACGACCAGCAGGTCGCAAAAGGCATAGGCCTGTTCGTAGCGGTCGGCGTCGCGGTCCTTGGGCGCCTTGCCAAGGCCGGCCGACTGCCGGATCACCGGTTCGAACACATGTTTCCAGAACGGGCGCGGGTGGATGAAGGTCTTGTAATAGAAGCCTGCGGGCAGGAAGCGGGCGACATAGTTGTTCACCACACCCACATCGTATTCGAGGCTGGGCCAGTGGTTCTGGCTGGTGGCTTCCAGCCCGTCAAACAGCTCGGTCGTGGTGGTGCGCTGGTTCGGTTCGAACCGGCCGCCACGGCCGAGGTTGACAAGGGCATTGGGTTCTTCCGGCCCTGCGGCGACGATGCCGCGCGGGCGGTGGTATTTGAACGAGCGGCCGACCAGCATCTGGTCATTGGCCAGCAGGGCCGCGGCCAGCGTGTCGCCCTTGTAACCCTTCAACCGCTTGCCGTTGAAGGTGAATTCCTGCGAGGCGGAGCGGTCGATCAACCGGCCGCCCTTTGCGAGACGGGTGCTCATTTGTAACCCTTCCAGTCGGGCCGCTTGGCCTTGATCTTCGCCACCAGATCGGCGGGCGGTTCGGATGATTGCGCGGGATAAGTGCCGAACACTTCCAGCGTTGCAGTGCAGCGGGCAGCAAGGAACCACTTGCCGCAGCCATAGGCATGGCGCCAGCGTTCGAAATGCACGCCCTTGGGGTTCTTGCGGGCGAACATGTAGCTTTCGAACTCTTCATCGGTCGAGCCGGGGCCGAAGCGTTTGAGATGCGCTTCGTAGCCGGGCGAAAGCTCGGTCTCTTCGGCCTTTACGCCGCAATAGGGACATTCAAGAATGAGCATGGTCGCGCTCCATTTCAGCGGTCACACCGCAAAAGTTTTCGAAAACTTTTGCAAATTCCTTCGAAGGAATTTGCGTCTCCATTCCGTTGGCTTGCATCAATGGGCCACCCCTGCCGCCACCGATTCGTCGATGAACTGGCCTTCCTTGAAGCGCCACATGCTGAAATCGGCGGCCAGCGGGCCGGGTTCGCCCTTGGCCATCAACTCGGCCATGGCCCAGCCTGAACCGGGGATCGCTTTGAACCCGCCGGTGCCCCAGCCGCAGTTCATGAAGCAGTTGCCGAGCGGGGTTTTCGAGATGATGGGCGAGCGGTCGCCGGTCATATCGACGATCCCGCCCCATTGGCGCAGCATTTTCAGGCGGCTGATCATCGGGAAGGTTTCGATCAGCGCGCGCAGGGTTTCCTCGATATGGTGGAAAGACCCGCGCTGGGTGAAGTTGTTGAAGCCGTCGGTGCCGCCGCCGATCACCATCTCGCCCTTGTCGGATTGCGACATGTAGCCGTGCACGGTGTTGGCCATGACGACCACATCCATGCAGGGTTTGATGGGTTCCGAAACGAGGGCCTGAAGCGCCACAGCCTCGACCGGCAGGCGGAAGCCTGCCATGTCGGCCACCTGCCCCGAATGGCCTGCCACCACGATGCCGAGTTTCTTGCAGCCGATGAAGCCCTTGGTCGTGTCGATGCCGGTGACATTGCCGTTTTCGGAACGGACGCCCTTCACCTCGCATTGCTGGATGATGTCCATGCCCATGTCGGAACAGGCGCGGGCATAGCCCCAAGCGACCGCGTCATGGCGTGCGGTGCCGCCGCGTGCCTGGTAAAGCGCGCCCAGAACCGGATAGCGCGGCCCGTCGATATTGATGATCGGCACCAGTTCCTTGACGCGGGCGGGTTCGATCCATTCGGTCTCGACCCCTTGCAGCGCGTTGGCGTGCACGGTGCGCAGGTAGCCCCGCACTTCGTGATGGGTTTGGGCCAGCATCAGCAGGCCACGGGGGCTGAACATGACGTTGTAGTTCAGGTCCTGTGACAGCGTCTCATAAAGGCTGCGGGCTTTTTCATAGATCGCGGCCGAGGGGTCTTGCAGATAGTTCGACCGGATGATCGTGGTGTTGCGGCCGGTGTTGCCGCCGCCCAGCCAGCCCTTTTCGATCACCGCGACATTGGTGATGCCGAAATTCTTGCCAAGGTAATAGGCCGAGGCGAGCCCGTGGCCGCCCGCGCCGATGATGATGGCATCATAGTGCTTCTTCGGTTCAGGGCTGCGCCAGGCGCGTTCCCAGCCGCTATGGTGGCGCATCGCTTCGCGGGCGATGGCAAAGACGGAATAGCGTTTCATGGTCTCTCTCCCGTGGCGCCGTGTTCTTGCGTCGCTTTTGACCCGAGTGACGGTTTGCGGCCAGACGTGCAAGCGGCACAATCGGGAAATTTGCGACAGAATGCGCGACAAAGCGCAGCGGGGCGGGGCTTTGCGTCACTTTCGCGTCGGGCGGGCTTTTTCCGCCGTCGCGAAAGGATTAGATGGGCGCCAAGGGCCCCGGATGCGGGCCGGGGGATCGGATCGCGGATGGACAACTGGCAGTTCTGGCTTGCAGCGGCGGCGATGGGCCTTGCGGTGGTGGCGGCAATGATGCGGACCGCGGTGCGGGCGCGGGCCGATCTGGTGCCCGCAGCCGCCTATGACATGCAGGTGTACCGCGACCAGTTGCGCGATGTGGACCGTGATCTTGCCCGCGGCACGTTGGCCGTGGACGAGGCACAGCGCCTGCGCGCCGAAATCTCGCGCCGGCTGCTTGAGGCGGATCGGGCGGCGCAGGCGGCGGCGGGGCGCGCGCCCGCGGGCCATGGCCGCTGGATCGCTGCGGCGCTGGTGGTGCCGCTGATCGGGGGGGCCTATCTGCTGTATGACCGGATCGGGGCGCCGGGCTATCCCGATCTGCCGCTTTCGGAGCGGCTGGCCATGTCGCAAGAGCTTTATGCCAATCGCCCCAAGCAGGCCGAGATGGAAGCCAAGGCGCCCAAGCCCGAGGCAGGCCCCGTTGATCCCGCCTTTGCCAAGCTGATGGACGAATTGCGCGCTGCGATGAAAGCCCGCCCCGATGACCAGCGCGGGTTGGAATTGCTGGCGTCGAACGAGGCGCGTCTGGGCAACCTGACCGCCGCACGCGAGGCGATGGAGCGGCTGATCGCGCTGAAGGGTGCGGCGGCAAAGGCCGAGGACCACGCCGCCCTTGCCGAACTGATGGTGATGGCGGCGGGGGGGCTGGTATCGCCCGAGGCCGAGGCCGAACTGGACAAGGCGTTGAAGCTGGATGCGGCCAATGCGACGGCGCGCTACTATTATGGCCTGATGGCCGCGCAGGTGGGGCGGTTTGACCGCACCTTTGCGTTGTGGCAACCGCTGCTGGACGGGCCTGCCGATGCGCCGTGGATGGCACCGGTGCGCGCCCAGATCGAGGATGTGGCGATGCGGGCGGGCATCGACTTTACCCTGCCCGATGCCAAGGGCCCCGATGCGGGCGCCATGGCGGCAGCGCAGGACATGACGCCCGAGGAACGCCAGCAGATGATAACGGGCATGGTGGCGCAACTGTCCGACCGTCTGGCAACCGAGGGCGGACCGGTCGAGGATTGGGCGAAACTTGTCACCTCGCTGGGCGTTTTGGGCCGCAAGGACGAGGCGCAGAAGATTTATGCCGAGGCGCTGACGAAATTCGAAGGCCGCGCCAGTGAACAGAGTTTCCTGAAAGAGGCGGCGGTGAATGCGGGGCTGACCCCGTGATCATCGAGAATATCCCCGATTTCGCCGCCATCCTGCCGCCCAACCGCGCCATTGCGGGGCTGGATTTCGGGGACAAGACCATTGGCGTGGCGATCAGCGATCTGCGCCGTTCGGTCGCCACCCCGACCGAGGTGATCCGCCGCGTGAAATTCACGATCGACGCGGCAGCCTTGCTTGAGATTTGCCGCCAGCGCGACATTCGCGGGCTGGTGCTGGGCCTGCCCTTGAACATGGATGGCAGCGAAGGCCCCCGCGTGCAGGCGACCCGTGCCTTTGCCCGCAATCTGACGCGGCTGACCGAACTGCCCATCACCTATTGGGATGAGCGTCTGTCCACCGTTGCGGCAGAAAGATCACTGATCGAGGCGGATACGTCGCGCAAGCGTCGCAAAGAGGTGATCGATCAGGTCGCGGCGGGCTATATCCTGCAAGGGGCCCTTGACCGGATGGGCCATCTTGCCCGCAATGGAGAGCCGTCGTGACAGGGGATGTCTGGCAGAGGGACGAGGTGCAATCGCCCTGCGTCAAGCTGTGCACCATCCATCCGGCCGAACGGCTATGCGTGGGCTGTTATCGCACCATCGACGAAATCAGCCAGTGGTCGCGCATGACCCCCGAAGCGCGGGCCGAGATCATGGCCGAGCTTCCCACCCGCGCCCCGCGCCTGCAAAAGCGCCGTGGCGGGCGTATGGGGCGGCTGGGCTGAACCTTTCGGGCTGAACCGGCGGCGCCCCGCACCGCACAGCGCCCCGCAAGGGAAAGGGGCGCGACCTGCGCCGCGCCCCCGCCCTTATTGCCGCGAAACGCTTACTTCAAAGCTTCGTCGGTGATCGCATGCGTCCATGCGCCTTCGGGTTCCTTGGTGATGACCGGGTCAGAACCGCCCGACATCAGCGCCGCCACGGTGCGCTTGTAATCGGCCTCGTCCAGCGCGCCGTTCGATCCGGCGGTCAGCTTGGCGATTTCGCCCATCATGCGCTTCTGGTGCTGTTCGGTCTGGGCGCCGGTTTCATCGTTTTCAAGCACGATCATCGCGGCTTCATCCGAATTCGCCTCGGCGTATTTCCAGCCCTTCATCGAGGCGCGGACGAACTTGACCATCTTTTCCTTGAAGGCAGGATCGGCAAGCTTGTCTTCCATGACATAAAGGCCGTCTTCCAGCGTGGCGACGCCTTCGTCTTCATACTTGAAGGTGATCAGGTCTTCGGGCTTTACGCCCGCATCGATCACCTGCCAGTATTCGTTATAGGTCATGGTCGAGATGCAGGCCGCCTGCTTTTGCAGCAGGGGATCGACGTTGAAGCCCTGCTTGAGCACGGTCACATCGGTGCCATCGGTCTTGAGACCCAGCTTGTTCATCCAGTTCAGGAAGGGGTATTCGTTGCCGCCGAACCAGACGCCCAGCGTCTTGCCCTTGAAATCGGCAGGGGTGGTTACGCCCGATTCTTTCAGGCAGGTCAGCATCATGCCCGAGGATTTGAACGGCTGGGCGATGTTGACCAGCGCCAGACCCTTTTCGCGCGCGGCCAAGGCCGAAGGCATCCAGTCCACCACCACATCGGCACCGCCACCGGCTATCACCTGCGTGGGGGCAACGTCCGGCCCGCCCGGAAGGATGGTGACATTCAGGCCCTCTTCTTCATAAAAGCCCTTGTCCTTGGCCACGTAATAGCCCGCGAACTGGGCCTGCGTGACCCATTTCAGTTGCAGCGTCACATCTTCGGCCCACGCGGCCCCGCCAACGAGGGCCATCGCGGCCCCGAGCAACAATTTCTTCATCCTCAACCTCCGTGTTGATGCGGCCCGGTTCGTCCGGTGCCGTCCTTGCTTCAAACCCTTTGTGACGGGTGCCAGAAGGTCACCCGTTTCTCGATCAGCGCGACCAGCCCATAAAAAGCCGATCCCGCCACTGCCGCAACGGCAATTTCGGCCCAAACCATATCAAGGCCAAGGCGCCCGACCTCGGCCGTGATGCGAAAACCCATGCCGACGATGGGGCTGCCGAAAAATTCGGCAACGATGGCCCCGATCAGGGCCAAGGTGGTAGCGATTTTCAGCCCGTTGAAGACAAAGGGCATGGCGGCGGGCAGGCGCAGTTTCAGCAGCGATTGCCAGTAGCTGGCACCCCATGTCGCCATCAGGTCGCGCTGCATGCGTTCGGATGCGGCCAAGCCCGCCACGGTGTTCACCAGAACGGGGAAGAACACCATCACCACCACGACCGCCGCCTTCGAATGCCAGTCGAAACCGAACCACATCACCAGAATCGGCGCGATGCCGACGATGGGCAGGGCGGCGACGAAATTGCCCACCGGCAGCAGGCCGCGTTGCAAAAAGGGCGAGCGGTCGATGGCGATGGCGGTCAGGAAGGCCGCCGAACAGCCGATGGCATAGCCCGACAAGGCGCCTTTCACGAAGGTCTGGCGGAAATCGGCCCAAAGGGTCGGCCCTTCGGTCGCGATGCGCGCGGCGATGGCGCTTGGCGGGGGCAGGATTACCCCCGGCACACCAAGGCCGCGCACCACGCCTTCCCACAAAACCAGCAAAGCGATGCCGAACAAGGCGGGCACCAGCAGCCGCCCCGCCCGATGCGCCATAAGTGGCGAATGCGACAGGCGCACATTCACCGCCCAAGCGGCCAGCCAGAAGGCAATTGCGCCAAGAACCCAGATCATCGCGCCATCCCCATCCGCACCAGCACCCGCCGTTCGATCAGCCCGACAATGGCGACCAGCGCCGCCGCCACCAGCGCCGCGGCAAAGAGTGCTGCCCAAATTTGCACGGTCTGGCCATAATAACTGCCCGACAACAGCCGCGCCCCCAGCCCCGCCACGGCCCCCGTGGGCAATTCGCCCACGATGGCCCCCACCAATGATGCCGCGATGCCAACCTTCAGGCTGGTGAACAGATAGGGCATCGACGAGGGCAGGCGCAGCTTGCCAAAGGTCTCGGCCCCCGTGGCGTTATAGGTTTTGAGCAGATCAAGCTGCATCGCATCAGGGCTGCGCAGGCCCTTCACCATGCCCACGACGACCGGAAAGAAGGACAGGTAGGCCGAGATGATCGCCTTTGGCACCAGTCCCTGCACCCCGACCGAATTCAAGACCACGATGATCATCGGCGCGATGGCAAGGATCGGAATGGTCTGGCTGGCAATCGCCCAAGGCATGACCGACAGGTCCATGGCGCGGTTGTGAATGATCCCCACCGCCAGTAGGATGCCCGCCCCCGTGCCGATGGCAAAGCCCAGAAGCGTGGCCGAAAGCGTGACCCAGCCGTGATAGACCAGCGATTTCTTCGAGGTGACCTTCATCCCGAAGGTCGATTTCACCAATTCCGCCACCACCTGATGCGGCGCGGGCAGGACGGGGCGTTCCAGCGTCATGGTCTGCGGCAGGGCTTGCAGGAACGACACCTCGGCCCCGTCGCGGGCGGCCTGGTCATAGACCCAGGCGCGGTTCATCCAGACGGCGGCGGCATACCACAGCGCCACGATGGCGGCGATCACGGTCAGCACGGGAAGAATACGGTTCATCCCCGCCCCCCCTGCGGCCATGCGATCAGCGCGACCGAGACGATGCCCAGTACCACCCCCGCCATCTGCACCGGCGACAGCTTTTCCCCGAACCACAAGACCCCGATCAAGGCCAGCAGCACCAGTTGCACGACCGAAGATATCGCCACCGCCAGCGCAAGGCCCCCTTCGCGCATCACGCGCACCATGATGAGGTTACCGATCAGGAACAGGCCCAGCGCGCCCGCCAACGCCATCCACAACCCCGATGCGGAATAGCTGCGCAGCACGGAATTTGCCGCGACAAAGGCCGCCATCGCGGCAGCAAGCCAGATCAATCCGCCCCCGCTCATGCGCCCGCCCCCGTTTCATCCTTGCCCAAATACTCGGTCACGCCGCTGGCCCGCGCATGCACGGGCGCAAAACGGGGCGCAGACGCTTTGCGCGCCACGGAACGGGTCGGCTTTGGCAGGTCGCGACTGCGTGCCATGTCACACCTCATCGCCATGCCCTGCCCGCAGCCCTTCGCGCACGCGATGGGCGATTTCGATGAATTCGCGGCTGTCGCGGATGTCGAGGGGGCGTTCTTTCGGCAAGGGGCTGTCGATGATGTCGGTGATCCGGCCGGGGCGCGGGGACATCACCACGATCTTGGTGGACAGATACACCGCTTCGGGGATGGAATGGGTGACGAAGCCGATGGTCTTTTCCGTCCGCGCCCACAGCTTGAGCAATTCCTCGTTCAGACGGTCGCGCACGATCTCGTCGAGCGCGCCGAAGGGTTCGTCCATCAGCAATATGTCGGCATCAAAGGCCAAGGCGCGGGCGATGCTGGCGCGTTGCTGCATGCCGCCCGACAATTGCCACGGAAATTTCTTGCCAAAGCCCGCCAGTTCGACCAGATCGAGCACGCGTTCAACCCGCTCGGCCTGTTCGGCCTTGGAAAATCCCATGATTTCAAGCGGAAGGCGGATATTGCCCGCAATCGTGCGCCATGGATAAAGCCCCGCCGCCTGAAACACATAGCCGTAGGCCCGCGCCTGCCGCGCCTGATCGGGGGTCATGCCGTTCACTGTCAGGCTTCCGCCCGTGGGGTGTTCCAGCGCCGCGACACAGCGCAGGAATGTGGTCTTGCCGCAGCCCGAGGGGCCGATGAAGCTGACGAAATCGCCCTTGTTCACCGTCAGGTTCACATCGCGCAGCGCATGGACCGGGCCGTCGGCCGTCTGGAACACCAGATCCAGCCCCTTGGCCTCGATCACCGGTGCGGCCTTTGTCGTCATATCCTTCATGCGTCCCCGTCTTTCCCATGGTCTGTGCCATGGCTGCCTGTTCTTGCGGGCAAGCCCGGCCTTTGCCTGCGGCCCCCGAATCGTGCAACCCTGACGCGACATCCCTGCCGGAAAGTCCCGCCATGACCGACACACCGCCCGTCTGCCGCAAGCTGACCCCGTCTTCCGACCAAAGCTATGCCGGAAAACAGGGGTTCTCCTATTTCGAAGGCATCGCCCGCGAAAGCACGGGCGCGCAGGGCATCTGCATGCATCTGCTGGCCATTCCGCCCGGCGGCCGCGCCAAGGCGCACAAACATGCAACCCACGAAACCGCAATCTACATGCTGGACGGTGTCACGGTGATGTATTGGGGCCAGGCGCTTGAACACCGGATGGAGGTGGCGGCGGGCGACATGCTCTATATCCCCGCCGACATGCCGCATCTGCCGTTCAACCCCGGCCCGGGCCATGCACGCGCCGTCATCGCGCGGACCGATCCGCACGAACAGGAAAGCGTGGTTCTTCTGCCCGAGCTGGAGCATCTGGTGCCCTAGACCCCCGTCGCCGGAATGCCCGTGCGGATCACGGGGCGCGGGGCGGTCAGGTCTTTCCATTTGGCCAGCGCGCGGTTCACGCTGGGGCGCGGCTCGCGGGCGACGAATTTGCCCCAGCCTTCGCGGCCGTCGATCTTGCCTTCGGTCACGGCCACATGGCCGCGTGTGAGGGTAAAGCGCGGCAGGCCCGTCACTTTTTGCCCCTCGAACACGTTGTAATCGATGGCCGATTGCTGGGTCTTGGCGGAAATGACCTTTTCGGCCTTGGGGTCCAAAACCACCAGATCGGCATCCGCCCCCACCAGCACCGCGCCCTTCTTGGGATACATGTTCAGGATTTTGGCGATATTGGTCGAGGTGACGGCCACATATTCCTCGGGCGTCAGGCGGCCCGTGGCCACGCCATGCGTCCAAAGCATGGGCATGCGGTCCTCAAGCCCCCCCGTCCCGTTCGGGATCTTGGCAAAGTTGCCCACGCCGAACCGCTTCTGTTCGGTGGTAAAGGCGCAATGGTCGGTCGCCACGCAGGACAGGCTGCCCGATTGCAGGCCCGCCCAAAGGCTGTCCTGATGGTTTTTGTTGCGGAAGGGGGGCGACATGACGCGGCGGGCGGCATGGTCCCAGTCGGGGTGGAAATATTCGCTTTCGTCCAGCGTCAGGTGCTGGATCAAGGGCTCGCCCCAGACGCGCTTTCCGGCCTGCCGCGCGCGGCGGATCGCCTCATGCGCTTCCTCGCACGAGGTGTGGACGACATAAAGCGGCACGCCCGCCATATCGGCGATCATGATGGCACGGTTGGTCGCCTCGCCCTCGACGGCGGGCGGGCGGCTATAGGCATGGCCTTCGGGGCCGGTATTGCCTTCGGCCAGCAGCTTGGCGGTCAGTTCGGCCACCACATCGCCGTTTTCGGCATGGACCAGCGCAACCCCGCCCAGATCGCCCACGCGGCGGAAGGAATGGAACATCTCGTCATCATTCACCATCAGGGCGCCCTTATAGGCCATGAAGTGCTTGAAACTGGTGATGCCGGATTTGACCGCATCCTCCATATCGTCCCAGACCTTCTGGCCCCACCATGTCACCGCCATGTGGTAGCTGTAATCGCAATGGGCGCGACCCGATTTGTTGTGCCACATCTGGGCTGCATCCATCAGCCCCTGCCCCTGCCCCGGCAGGATGAAATCGACCACCATCGTCGTGCCGCCCGATAGCGCCGCGCGGGTGCCAGATTCGAAATCATCCGCCGAATAGGTGCCCATGAAGGGCATCTCAAGATGCGTATGCGGGTCGATCCCGCCGGGCATGACATAGCAGCCCGTGGCATCCAGCACCTCGCCCCCGGTCAGGTTCGGGCCGATTTCGGTAATCACCCCGTCCTCGATCCGCACATCGGCCTTGTAGGACAGGTCGGCGGTCACGACCGTGCCGTTCTTGATGATCTTCGAAGCCATCTCGTCTCTCCCTGCAAGGGCGCGCCGCCCTCATTTTCTGCCCAAAAATATCCTCGGGGGGTGCGGGGGGCAGACGGCCCCCCGCCGCCAGCCTCAGGAAACCACCTCTGCCACTTCAAGCACCGAATGAAGCAGCACATCGGTGCCCGCAGCCGCCCATTCAGGGGAAATCTCTTCCGCCTCGTTATGGCTGAGGCCATCCACGCAAGGACACATGACCATGACGGTCGGGGCCACGCGGTTGATCCAGCAGGCGTCATGCCCCGCGCCGGACACGATATCCATATGGGAATATCCCAGCTTTTCCGCCGATTGGCGAACGATCTTCACAAGGTTCGCATCAAAGGTGACGGGATCGAAATGTCCCACATCCTCGATGCTGCATCCCAGCCCCAGTTCGGCGGCCACGGCATGGGCCGCGCGCATCACCTCGGCCTTCATCGCGTCAAGCTTGGCCTGTTCGGGGCTGCGGATATCGACGGTGAAAACCACCTTGCCCGGAATGACGTTGCGGCTGTTGGGAAACACCTTGACCTGCCCCACCGCGCCCACGGCATTGGGCAGGTGGCTCATGGCGATCTGGTGGACGCGTTCGGTGATGCGGGCCATGCCGAGGCCTGCATTGACGCGCATATTCATCGGCGTGCTGCCTGTATGCGCATCCTTGCCTGTCAGGGTAATCTCCAGCCACCACAGGCCCTGCCCGTGGGTGACGACGCCGATGGTCTTGCCCTCGGCCTCGAGGATCGGGCCCTGTTCGATGTGCAACTCCAGCATCGCATGCATCTTGCGCGCGCCGACCGCCTCGTCGCCCACCCAGCCGATGCGGGCGAGTTCGTCGCCGAACCGTTTGCCATCCATATCGGTGCGGCCCTTGGCGTAGTCCTCGGTATGGATGCCCGCAAAGACGCCCGATGCCAGCATGGCGGGGGCGAAGCGGGCGCCCTCTTCATTCGTCCAGTTCGTCACCACGATGGGGTGCTTGGTCCTGATGCCCAGATCGTTCATCGACCGCACCACTTCCAGCGCGCCCAGCACGCCCAGAACCCCGTCATATTTCCCGCCCGTGGGCTGGGTATCAAGGTGGCTGCCCATATAAACGGGCAGCGCCGCAGGGTCGGTGCCCGCGCGGGTGAAGAACATGTTGCCCATGGTATCGACGCCCATGGTCATGCCCGCGGCCTCGCACCAGCGTTTGAACAGGTGGCGGCCTTCGTTATCGGCATCGGTCAGGGTCTGGCGGTTGCAGCCTCCCGCGATACCGGGGCCGACCAGCGCCATCTCCATCAGGCTGTCCCACAGCCGTGCCGAATTGATGCGAAGGTTTTCGCCGGGTGCCGACATCTGGAACTCTCCCTGTGGTCGGGTCTCTGCCGGACCTTTACCACGCCGCCAAAGGCTAAGTTGAACGACTCGTTTTCTGACCGTATGGTCAAGTCACAGCGCACCACAACCTGACCACATGGTCAACGAAAATTCCCGGGGTCCATGCCAGCATCTGCCCAAATCCCGCGCAACAAATCGGCCCGCCGCACGGAAATCAGGCGCGAGAATGAACGGCTGATTCTCGACGCCGCCGAACGTGTCTTTGCCGAGGCGGGCTTTGGCGGGGCGACGATGCAGCTGATCGCCGATCTGGCGGGGCTGCCCAAGGCGAACCTGCATTACTACTTTCCAACCAAAGAGGCGCTTTATCGCCGCGTGGTGCGAAACATCTTTGAAATCTGGCTGGATGCGGCATCCACCTTTGACGGGGCGGAAGACCCCGCCACGGGGATCGGCGGCTATATCGACGCCAAGATGGAAATCTCGCGCCGCCATCCGCACGGGTCCAAGGTCTGGGCGGCCGAGGTGATGCAGGGCGCGCCGGTCATTCAGGATTACCTTGAAACCACGCTGAAAGACTGGACTGACGGGCGTATCCGCGTGATCCAGGGCTGGATCGACCAGGGCCGCATGGCGCCGGTGAATCCGCGCCACCTGCTTTACATGCTCTGGGCCACGACGCAGCATTACGCCGATTTCGGCCACCAGATCGAAACCCTGAACCACGGCGCCCCGCTGACGGAACGCCAATGGGCCGAGGCAAAGGCTTCGGTCAAAGCCATCATCCTGCGCGGCATCGGTGCCGCCTGACCATAGGAACCGCCATGGACCTTTCCGATTTCGACGCCGAAGCCGCGCGCCTGATCCTGCCCGAATTCACCGAGGAAACCGCCCTGCGGCTGGGGCTTACGGTGGTGAACATGGCCACGCAGGAAAAGATGCCCATCGTGGTGAACATCCGCACGCCCGACCGCACGCTGTTCCATTGCGCCCTGCCCGGATCGGCGCCGCTGAACGACACCTGGGCGCGGCGCAAATCGAACACGGCCTTTGCCTTTCGCCTGGCGAGTTTCCACGCCCAAGCCGTGATGAAGGCCAAGGGCGAGGATATCGCCAAGCACGGCCTGAACCCCGCCGATTACGCGCCGCAGGGCGGGGCCGTTCCCATCGTGGTGCAGGGGGCGGGCATGGTCGCCTGCCTGACCGTTTCAGGCCTGCCGCAGGCCGAAGATCACGCGCTGGCGGTGCGGGCGATTGCCACGCTGTTGCCCGACTGAACCGCACGTTTTCTGCGAATATACCCGCCATGCGCCCAAGCATGCGCCCGTCGCTGCGGTTGCAAGATGAGTATTTGTACAAGGGTGAAACAGGCATGTTTTCATCCTTGTCCAAATACTCCGGGGGGAATCGGCCAAGGGCCGATGGGGGGCTGCCCCCCCCCCTTTCCTGCGCCATCGGCGGGCACGAACCATGCGGCAAAGCCGACATGGCCTGTCGGTGAACCGTTTGACCCCGTGCCCCCTTCCGCGCCACCCTGCTGCCAGACAGACGGAGCATGCCCATGACCAACACCTCGCAATCCTTGTTCGACCGCGGCATGAAGGTGCTGGTGGAAGGCGTCTCGTCCGCCTCGCGCGGGCCGGCCACCTTTGGCGGCGCGCCGCGCTATATGAGCCACGGCAATGGCGCGCGGCTTTATGATGTGGACGGGCGGGAATACATCGACTGGATGATGGCTTTTGGCGCCCTGCCGCTTGGCCATGCCCATCCGGCCATCGTGGAAACCGTGACGCGCGAGGTTGCGCGCGGCACGCATTTCGCGACCGCGCTCGAGGTCGAGGTGGAAGTGGCTGAAATGCTGGTGGCGCTGCTGCCCCATGTCGACAAGGTGCGCTTCGCCAATACCGGAACCGAGGCCGCCATGGCCGCCTTTCGCCTGTGCCGCGGCCATACGGGGCGGCGCAAGATCATCAAGTTCGAGGGGCATTACCACGGCTGGTGGGATGCGGTGCTGGTCAACACCAACCCCTATCCGCCCACGCTGCTGGGCCACCCCAACGACCCGATCCGCATTCCCGACAGCTCGGGCATCCCCGAAGAGGCGTGGAAGGATACCATCGTCGTCCGATGGAACGATTTCGAGGCGCTGGAAGCGGCGATGAAGCTGCACGGGGCCGAGGCTGCCTGCGTGGTGACCGAAGGGGTCATGTCCAACATGGGCGTCATTTCCCCGAAGCCCGGCTATCTGCTGCGCATGCAGGAGCTGTGCCGCCAATATGGCGCGCTGTTCTATCTGGATGAAACTGTCACCGGCTTCCGCCTTGCCGCAGGCGGCTGCGCCGAGCTTTACGGGCTGACCCCCGATATCACCACCTATGGCAAGGCCGTGGGCGGCGGGCTGCCCATGGCCTTTATCGGGGGGCGCGCCGATGTGATGGCGGGGCTTGAATGGGGCAAGGTGCTGCATTTCGGCACCCACAATGCGGGCCGTCTGGCGCTGCATGTGACCAAGACCATGCTGGAAACCATGCTGGCCGACGATCAGGCGGGGTTCCGGCGCATCAAGGATCTTGGGCTGAAGATGACGGCCGAATTGCAGCGTGTGGCATCGGGCACCAACCGCCACGGCATGATCGTGCAGGGCGTCAATTCGATGTTCCAGATCTTCTTCACCGACCAGCCCGAGATCACCGATTTCCGTGATTTCTGCACCCATGTGGACCGCGTGAAATTCCGCAACTTCGTGCTGCGGCTGTTCGACAAGGGGGTTTACATGAACCCCTCGGCCACGCTGCATTCGCTGTCGTCCATCGTGCATAGCGAAGCCGATATCGCCGCCACCGCCCGCGCCGTGGCCGAGGTGCTGGACGAAATGCCTTGACCGTTACCATCGGCATCCTTGGCACCGGCCATCTGGCGGGGTTCCTGATCCGGGGGGCGTCGGGCAAGGGATACCGCTTTCTGGTCGCGCCATCGCGCGGCGCGGCGGGGCTGGCGGGGCCGGATGTGATCCTGACGGACGACAATCAGGCGGTGGTGGACGGGGCCGACCATATCCTGGTCTGCCTGCCCGCCCGTGACGGCGTGGCGATCCTGCGCGGCTTGCGCTTCCGCGCGGGGCAGTCGGTCCTTTCGGCAATGGCGGGCACGCGGCACGGCCCGCTTGCCGCCGCCATCGCGCCCGCCACCGGCCATTGCACCATGATGCCCGGCCATGCCAATGCCTATGGCGCGGGTCCGTCGCTGCTCTATCCCCCCGATCCGTTCTGGCACGGTTTCCTGTCGGTCCTTGGCCCCGTCCACCCCTTTGCGGATGAAGCGGAATTTGTCACCGCCACCGCCTTTGGCGCGCTGTCGGGGGCAAGTTTCTTTCTGATGGACAGCATGGTGCAATGGTTCGTGCAGAACGGCCTGCCCGAGCCGCAGGCGCGGCGACTGGTGGCAGAAACGCTGCTGGGCAATGCCACGGTCGTGCTGAACGAAACCGCCACCTTGGCCCAGATCACCCCCGGTATCGCCACCAAGGGCGGCATCACCGAGGCGCTTGTCGGCGTGCTGGCGAAAGAGGGCGCGCTGGAGGCATGGCACAGGGCCCTTGATGTGGTGCTGGCGCGGGTGCGGGGGAATAGCTGACACCGCACCCTTCCATCGTGGCGGATCGCTCCTATCTATGGCCGGAACGAAACCAGACAGACAGGGACAGAAATAATGTTCAAAGGCCTTACCACCGCCATGATCCTGATCACCGCCATGCTGACGGCGGTGCCCTTTGGCATGATGCTGCTGATCGAGTGATCTAGCCGCCCGCCTGAAGCGCAAGCAGGGCATCCAAAGCGGCCTCTGCCTGCGCTTCGGGCACGAAGGCATGGTCGTGGTGATAGGCCGCGACCATGTTGCAAGGAATGCCCCGCGCCGCCAAGGCCGTGGAAACTGCCGCCGTCAGACCCACACCATCAAGGGCGGAATGGACCTGCAAGGTGATGCAGCGCATCACCATCGCATCTGGGGCAAGGTGGGCCGGAACGATCAGCGACATCCCCTCGTCTTCCTGAAACATGCCAAGGGCCGCATGCCGCAGGTCGTCGCGCCCCGTGACAAAGGCATAGCGCCCTGTCTGCAATAGCGGCGCCATCCCCGCGATCATCGCCTGCCCGTCGCGCACCGGATCGGCCATTCCCATCCCCAAGACATTTGCATCCCGCGCCAATATGCGACAGATTCGACGCGTTGTCGCCCCGTTCAAAGGCCCCCCATGACCCCCGGCGCAAAGCCAAAACCGCGCACGCGCATTCAGGCGAAGAATTCGGAAACCATCCTCGAAGCGGCGCTCGAGGTGTTTTCGCATTACGGATTTCGCGGCGCGACACTGGACCAGATCGCCGAGGTGGCAGGCCTGTCGAAGCCCAATCTGCTGTATTACTTCCCGTCGAAAGAGGCGATGCATGAGGCCCTGCTGGGCCGGTTGCTGGCAACCTGGCTTGACCCGTTGCGCGAAATGCGCCCCGAAGGCGACCCGCTGGCGGAAATTCTTGGCTATGTGCGGCGCAAGGTGGAACTGAGCCGCGACTATCCGCGCGAAAGCCGCCTGTTCGCGAATGAAATCCTGCAAGGCGCGCCCCGCATGCGCGATGCGATCGAAGGCGATCTCAAGCAACTGGTCGATGAAAAGGCGGCGATCCTTCAAGGCTGGATGGATCAGGGCCGGATTGCCCGCCTGCCGCCCGTTCATCTGATCTTTTCGATCTGGGCGCTGACGCAGCATTACGCCGATTTCGACGTTCAGGTGCGTGCCGTGCTGGGCGAAGGCCACGATCCCTTTGCCGAAGCGGGCGACTATCTGGAAGTGCTGTTCCGCAAATTGCTTGCACCCTGACCCGGTCTTTTCATCCTTGCGGAAATACTCTTGGGGGTACGGGGGGCTGGCCCCCCGTTTTGACCCTTCCACAGCAAGCCTTCCGCTTCAGGCTGCCCGTGCCGGTTCCGCGAGGCCCGCCATGATCTCGGCGCCGATGCGGAAAGACCGTAGCCTTGCCGCATGGTCGTGGATCATGCCGGTCAGCATCACCTCGTCGGGCTTGAAGGTATCGAGCAGCGCCGCCATCTGCCGCCGTACCGTGGCAGGGCTGCCGACAGCGGAACAGGACAGGGCATGGCCCACCTCGGCCATGGCCTGCGGCGCGACCTCGGACAGGTCGTCACTCGGGCGTGGCAACTTGCCCGGGCGGCCCGACCGCAGACGGGCAAAGGCAAGGATCTGCGACGATCGCAGAAATTCCGCCTCGGCATCCGTTTCAGCGGCGCAAAGGCCCACGCCCATCATCGCATGGGGCGCATCGAGCCAGACCGAGGGGCGGAAAGTCGCGCGATAGGTGGCAAGCGCCTCGGCCAGCAGGGCGGGGGCGAAATGGCTGGCAAAGGCATAGGGAAGGCCAAGATAGGCCGCCAGTTGTGCGCCGAACAGCGACGAGCCGAGAATCCAGACTGGCACCTTGGTGCCCGTTCCGGGAAAGGCCCGCACCCGCGCCGCTACGGATTCGTCCGAAAGATAGCCCAGCAGTTCGACGACATCCTGCGGAAATTCCTCGCCCGCCTCCATATGCCGCCGCAAGGCGCGGGCGGTTGCCATATCGGTGCCCGGCGCGCGGCCCAGCCCGAGGTCGATGCGGCCGGGAAAAAGCGTGGCCAGCGTGCCGAACTGTTCAGCCACCACCAGCGGCGCATGGTTCGGCAACATGATGCCCCCCGCGCCGACGCGGATAGTCTTTGTCGCAGCCGCGACATGGCCGATCACAACCGCCGTGGCGGCGCTGGCGATACCCGGCATGTTGTGATGCTCGGCCAGCCAATAGCGGCGATAGCCCCAGCCTTCGGCATGGCGGGCGAGATCGGCCGTATTGGCCAAAGCATCTGCAGCCGTCTGGCCTTCGGCCACGGGACAAAGATCGAGGATGGAAAAAATTTGCATATTGTCAGTCGAGGGGCGCAGTCTTCTGCGGGCAAGCGATCTGTCTTTACCGAGTGTTAACCCTTTCGCATGAAAACGGGCCTATGAACATCTTGGCTCCGCCCCATCACCCCCCCGCCTCGCCCAACGCACCTTGGGTGCGTGCGCTGTTCTCGGCCAAGGCAGTGGCGCGCGGCGGCATCGTCCGCCGCTCCGTCAGCAGCGTCGAGCGCGAAATCGGCCGCGCCGTGTTTGAAGCCGAAGTGCGCCGCCGCAATTTTCATCTGCTCGAAATCGGTGACCAAAACATCGTCATCTGCAACACCGGCCACATGCGCCTCGTTTGCTAAGCCCGCGCCAGAAAAATCTTCGTACGAAGATTTTTCGCACCGAAGATTTTTCGTACGAAAAATCTTCGCGGGTTGTGCGCCCAAAGGACGATGATCCAAGCTCATTCGGCCGCGTGGGCCGAAGGGTTATTGGGATGCGTCGTCCAGTTCGCGTATTCCGTCACCTTGCGGCCGGTGCGCGGATCGACGGCGCCTTGGGGCAGTTCGGTCATGGTGATGCAATTGTCCACCGGGCAGACATTGACGCACAGGTTGCAGGCGACGCATTCGTCATCTTTTACCGTGAACACACGATCGGGCGACATGGCGATGGCCTGGTGGCTGGTATCTTCGCAAGCCGCATAGCAACGCCCGCAGGAAATGCACAAATCCTGATCGATCACCGCCTTGGTGACATAGTTCAGGTTCAAATCCTGCCATTCCACGAAATTCGGCACGGCGCGGCCCACCAGTTGGTTCAGGGTCATCGCCTTGTCGTCAAGGTATTGTGACAGGCCCGAGATCATCTCTTCCACGATCTTGAAGCCATAGGTCATGGCCGCCGTGCAAACCTGCACATTGCCTGCCCCCATGGCAAGGAATTCGGCCGCATCGCGCCAGGTGGTCACGCCGCCGATACCCGAAATCGGCAGGCCTCGGGTTTCGGCATGGCGGGCTATCTCGCCCACCATGTTCAGCGCGATGGGTTTGACGGCAGGGCCGCAATAGCCGCCATGCGACCCCTGCCCGTCGATCATCGGGAAGGGCGAGAAATGGTCAAGGTCCACATTGGTTACGGATTTGATCGTGTTGATAAGGCTGACAGCATCAGCGCCGCCGCGTTTGGCTGCCATGGCGGGCGGCAGGATCGAGGTGACATTGGGCGTCAGCTTCACGATGCAGGGCATCTTGGAATAATGTTTCACCCATGCCGTGACCATTTCGATATATTCCGGCACCTGCCCCACGGCCGATCCCATGCCGCGTTCGGCCATGCCGTGCGGACAGCCGAAGTTCAGTTCCACCCCGTCGGCACCCGTATCCTCGATCCGGTGCAGGATGTCTTTCCAGCTTTCCTCGTCGCAGGGGACCATCAGGCTGATGATCATCGCACGGTCGGGATAGTCGCGCTTGACGCGGCGGATTTCGTCAAGGTTCACCTGCAACGGGCGGTCGGTGATAAGCTCGATGTTGTTCAGCCCCAGCAGGCGGCGGTCGGCGCCCCAGATCGCGCCGTAGCGCGGGCCGGAGACGTTCACGATGGGCGGGCCTTCGCTGCCCAACGTTTTCCACACCACACCGCCCCAGCCTGCCTCAAAAGCGCGGCGGACGTTGTATTCCTTGTCGGTCGGCGGGGCCGAGGCCAGCCAGAATGGGTTGGGCGATTTGATCCCGATGAAATTCGAGGAAAGGTCAGCCATGAGAGCCTCCATGTTGCAGGGCCGGCGCGGCGCATCCCGCCCGGTCATTGTTTTGGAATTGCGGCGCGGCGGTCAGAACCCGAAGGCCCGCCACAGCCATGCGATGATATCGCCGCCGATCTCGCCCGATTTGGGCACCAGATAGGCCCAGAGCAGGCAGCCCGGCAGGTTGACCAGCTGGAACCGCCAGAACCCCACCCGCGTCAGCCCCGCGAACAAAAAGACGATCGCCCGCAGCGGGCCGAAGAAATGGCCAATGAACACGGCCGGCAGGCCCCAGCGGCGGAAAGCCACGGTGGCGCGGGCCGAAAGGGCGGGGTCGCGGTTCAGCGGCCAAAGGCCAAGGATCGCCTGCCCGTAATGCCAACCCAGCCACCAGCTTGCCGTCGAGCCGATCATTGCCCCTGCCGCAGCCCCGGCCCAGATCGGCGGAAAGGACAGCGCCCCCGTGGCGACCGTGGCCCCTACTGCCACCAGAATGGCCGTCGAGGGCACGACGAGCGACAGCAGGGCCAAGGTTTCGGCACAGGCAAAGACCAGCGCAACCCAGAAAGACCATTCCTGATGCCGTTCGAGAAAGGCAATGACCGCTTCGACCGACATCATACCCCGCATGGCCCGTTCCGCCCCAAGATGGGGACGGACCGCGCCGCTGTGAAGGGGGCCGTGCCACGGTCAGCCCTTTGCCGCCAAGGCCGCGTGGATGTCTTCGGCCGCGTCGCGCCCCTGCGTCACGGCGGTCACGGTCAGGTCGTCGCCGCCCGTAGCGCAATCGCCCCCCGCCCAGACGCCCGCCACATTGGTGCGGCCCGCGCCTGTGGTCGCGATCTTGCCGCCCTGCACCACCACCCCTTCGGGCGCGCCAAGCAGGGTCTGGCCGATGGCCTTGAACACCTGATCGGCCCTGAGGCGGAAGGTTTCGGGGCGCAAAGTCAGCCCGGTGGCGGTTTCTTCGGTATAGGCAAATTCGACCTCGGCCACGGCGCCATTGCCATGCACGGCCACGGGGGCGGCGTTGTGGATGATCCGCACGCCTGCGGCGGTAGCGTGATCCTGTTCATGGCGGCTGGCCGACATCTTGGCCTGTCCGCGGCGATAGACGATGGTGACATTCTCCGCGCCCAGCAGTTTCGACTGCACCGCCGCATCGACCGCCGTCATACCGCCGCCGATCACCACCACATCGCGCCCGACTGGCACGGCGCCCTTGTCGCCCGCCTGCCGCAGCCCCGCGATGAAATCGACCGCGTCCATGACATTGGCCTTATCCTCACCCGCTGCGCGCAGCGCGTTCACGCCCGCAAGGCCAAAGCCAAGAAACACGGCGTCATAATCACGCTGCAGGTCCGAAAGCTGCATGTCGCGGCCAAGGGTCTTGCCGTTATGGACCGTGATCCCGCCGATCATCAGCAGCCAGTCCACCTCGGCCTGTGCGAAATCGTTCACGGACTTGTAGCTGGCAATGCCGTATTCGTTCAGCCCGCCCGCCTTGGTACGGGCATCAAAGACATGCACGTCATGACCCTTCATCGCCAGACGGTGCGCGCAGGACAGGCCCGCAGGCCCCGCCCCCACCACCGCCACGCGGCGCCCAGTGGGGGTGGCGCGGGTAAAGGGATGGATGCCCTTTTCCATCAATGTGTCGGTGGCAAAGCGTTGCAGGCGCCCGATCTCGACCGGTTTGCCCTCGGCCACCTCGCGCACGCAGACCTCTTCGCACAGCGTTTCAGTCGGGCAGACGCGGGCGCACATGCCGCCCATGATGTTCTGGGCAAGGATGGTGCGCGCCGCCGCTTCGGGCGTGCCGGTGGCGATCTGGCGGATGAACAGCGGAATGTCGATGCTGGTGGGGCAGGCCGTCATGCAGGGCGCGTCATGGCAGAAATAGCAGCGGTCGGCGGCCACCCGCGCCTCGTGCCGGTCAAGCGGCGGGGCTGAATCGCCGAAATTCTCGGCCAGAACATGGCCGGGCAGACGCGCAGGCACGACGCCGGGGGTCAGCGGGTTGTTCGACAAGGCAAGGCTCCCTGTTTTGCTTTTCTCGTTTGGGAAAAGCTGGCACAGGCTTTGTTTTTTATCAAACGGTAAAATAACCGGAACGCGGATTTTTCGCGGGTTCTTTCCCCAATACGGTTTGGATGCCGCAAAAACGGGCAAAGATCGGCGCTTTTCACCCCCGACCGCGTGGCGTATAAGCGCACGAACCCGCGCGGCCCCCGATGGGCGGCCGACAGCACGAGACGAGAGATCAATGGCGAAAACGCCAACAGAGGACGGCATGAGCAAACATACCCCCGACGCGGACGTGGCCTTCATCTCGGCATTGGCCGAGCTTTTGAACAAGAACGACCTGACCGAGCTTTCGGTGAAGCGCGAATATGGCGAGGATGACAGCCTCGAGGTGCGCGTGGTCAAGCAGGCCAATATCGTGACCACGCAAGTCGCGGCCCCCGCCCCCGTGGCCTATGCCGCTGCGCCTGCCGCTGCCCACGCCCCAGCCGCCGCTGCGCCCGCCGTGGTGGAAGACCCCGCCCAGCATCCGGGCGCTGTCACCTCGCCCATGGTGGGCACCTGCTATCTGGCCTCGGAACCCGGGGCCACGCCCTTTGTCACCGTGGGGGCGACCGTGGCCGAAGGGCAGACTGTCCTCATCATCGAGGCGATGAAGACCATGAACCAGATCCCCGCCCCCAAGGCAGGCACCGTCAAGCGCATCCTCGTCGAAGACGGCAGCCCCGTCGAATACGGCGCACCGCTTCTCATCATCGAATAAGGGGCGGGTGCATGTTCGAGAAGATCCTGATCGCCAACCGCGGCGAGATTGCGCTTCGCGTGATCCGCGCCGCACGGGAAATGGGGATCAAATCGGTCGCCGTCCATTCCACCGCCGATGCCGATGCGATGCATGTGCGCATGGCGGATGAATCCGTCTGCATCGGGCCGGCCCCATCGACGCAATCCTATCTCAACAAGGCCGCGATCATCTCGGCCTGCGAGATTACGGGCGCACAGGCGGTGCATCCGGGCTATGGCTTCCTGTCGGAAAACGCCGCCTTCGCGCAGGCGCTGGAAGATCACGGCATCACCTTTATCGGCCCCTCGGCGGAACATATCCGCATCATGGGCGACAAGATCACCGCCAAGGAAACCGCGGCCGCCCTCGGCATCCCCGTAGTGCCCGGATCGGCGGGCGGCGTGGCCGACTTTGAAACCGCCATCGGCACCGCGGCCGAGATCGGCTTTCCCGTCATCATCAAGGCCACCGCAGGCGGTGGCGGACGCGGGATGAAGGTCGCCAACAACCCCGAAGAGCTTGAGATCGCCTTCCGCACCGCGCGGTCGGAAGCCAAGAACGCCTTCGGCAATGACGAAGTCTATATCGAGAAATACCTGCAAAAGCCCCGCCATATCGAGATTCAGGTCTTTGGCGATGGCAAGGGCAAGGCGGTTCATCTGGGCGAACGCGACTGTTCGCTTCAGCGCCGCCACCAGAAGGTGTTCGAAGAAGCCCCCGGCCCCGCGATCACCCCCAAGATGCGCGCCGAAATCGGCAAGATCTGCGCCGAGGCCGTGGCCAAAATCAACTATATCGGCGCGGGCACGATCGAATTCCTGTATGAGGACGGCAAGTTCTACTTCATCGAGATGAACACCCGCCTTCAGGTCGAACATCCGGTGACCGAAGCCATTTTCGGCGTCGATCTGGTGCGGGAACAGATCCGCGTTGCGGCGGGGCTGCCGATGTCGTTCGAACAGTCCGACCTTGAAATCAACGGCCATGCCATCGAGGTGCGGATCAACGCGGAAAAACTGCCGAACTTCGCCCCCTGCCCCGGCAAGGTGCGGGTGTTCCACGCCCCGGGCGGGCTGGGGGTGCGGATGGATTCGGCGCTGTATGGCGGCTATTCGATCCCGCCCTATTACGACAGCCTGATCGGCAAGCTGATCGTCCATGGCCGCGACCGGCCCGAAGCACTGGCCCGCCTGAAACGCGCGCTGGGCGAGCTGATCGTGGACGGCATCGACACCACCGTGCCGCTGTTCCATGCGCTTCTGACCGAACCCGAGGTGCAATCGGGCGAGTACAACATCCACTGGCTGGAAAAATGGCTCGCCCGCCAGTTCGGCGAATGATCTGAACGGGGGCGGCCCCGCCCCTTTTCCCTTTCACCTTTGCCCAAATACTCCGGGGGGAATCGGGCAAGGCCCGATGGGGGGCTGGCCCCCCTCCTCTTTCCTGCGTTTCGGGCCCTTGCGGCCTGACAGAACCATCCGGCCCGCCATGCCCGATCCTTTCATCACGCCCGAGATGCTGTTGCATGGCTATGCCGCGGGCATCTTTCCCATGGCCGAACGGCGCGACGATCCCGCGATCCACTGGATCGATCCGCGCCAGCGGGGCATCTTGCCGCTGGGGGGCTTTCACATCTCGCGGTCGCTGCGGCGCACCATTCTGCGCGGGGCGTGGCGGGTGACGGTGGACACGGCCTTTGCCGAAACCGTTGCCGCCTGCGCCGACCGGCCGGAAACCTGGATCAATGACCGGATCTTCGCGCTTTATGCCGCCCTGCATGCCCGTGGCCATGCCCATTCGGTCGAGGTGTGGGCGGGCGATGCACTGGTGGGCGGGGTATATGGTGTCACGCTGGGCGCGGCCTTCTTTGGCGAGTCGATGTTCTCGCGCCGGACCGATGCGTCGAAACTGGCGCTGGCCTATACGGTCCACCGGCTGCGGGCGGGCGGATTTACCCTGTTCGACACCCAGTTCCTGACGCCGCATCTGGCCAGCCTTGGCGGGCAGGAAATACCGCGCGCGACCTATCGCAAGCGTCTGGCCGATGCCTTGGCGCGGCAGGCGGTTTTCGCGCCCGAAGGTTACTGTCCGTCACCCTCGGACGTGGCGGGTGCGGTCTGACCGGCCGGATCGGTGGCCGCATCAGGGGCAGGCGCAGGGGGCAGGTCCGGCGTAACGCAGCGCAGCACCCAGACATCATAGCGCGGATGGTCCAGCGCCGACAGCGCGGGCGATGACGCCACCATCCAGCCGTCAAAGACCGGCATGGCGATATTCTGTTCGGTGATGGTCAGATGGGCCTCGGCATCCGAGGCGGGATTGTCGGCGGGATAGCGGCAGGCATCCAGCCTGATCCGCAGGCGCCCGCTTTCGGCTGCCTGACCAAGCGCAAGTTCGATATCCGCCGTCTCGCCCGTCAACTTGTCGAGCCAGCGCAAAACGCCCGCATCGGCATCGGCAAAATCCTGCGCCATGGCGGGCAGCGGCAGGGCAACCAGCAGGGCCGCCCACCAGTTCACGGCGTGGCCCCGCCTGCGGCTGGCGCGGCGGGTGCCTTGTCACCGCCGCCCGCAAATTTCATCATCAGCGAAATCACCGATACCGCGCCCTGCGTATCTTCGATCTCGTCGCCCGCGGCGTAATTGTCGGGCGCACCACCCGGAACGAGTTCGACGAAATTCCCGCCCAGCAGGCCTTCGGACGAGACAAGCGCCGCCGAATCGACGGGCAGTTGCACCTTGTCATCCACACTGAGGACCGCATCGGCGAAAAAGGTCTGCGGGTTCAGGTCAAGGGCTGTCACCGTGCCGACCTTGACCCCGGCCAAGCGCACATCGGTGCCGACCGTCACCCCCTCGACCGACCGGAACGAGGCGCGCAGGTCGTAGCGCCCCGTGTCACGGTCTGACAGGCCCGTCACCTGACCGGCGTAGAACAGGAAGCCCAAGGCAGCGGCCAGAACCGCAGCGCCCGCCGCCACCTCTGCTGTCGAACCTGCCATGGTCGGTTTCACTCGGGCTGCCACGCCTCGTAATCGCGCCGCGCCACCGGATCGGGGCGACGGATCGATCCGGGCGGGGCATAGGCGGCGATTGTGCCGGTCAGGTTTTCCTGATGCGGCAATTCCCACGCCTTGCGCGGCAAGGGCGCCTTGGTCGGCGGTTCGTCCCAGGTGTGGTGCAGCCAGCCATGCCATTCGGCCGAAACGCGGCTGGCTTCGGATTCGCCATTGTAGATCACCCAGCGGCGCTTGGCGTCGCGGGTCTGGTAATAGATGTTGCCCTGGCCATCCTCGCCCACCTTCACGCCACGCCGCGCCGTGAAAAGCTGCGTGCCCAGCGTCTGGCCGTTCCACCAGGTCACAAGCCGCTTGAGGAAATCCATACTGCCCTCCGAAAACCCTTGCCTCCATATGGCCGAACGGGGCGCAAAGGTCCAGAGCGAAGG